>NZ_JAANCN010000020.1 GCF_011326735.1 Phycicoccus endophyticus | reverse complement strand
CGCAGCGCTCGACGTGGCGGCCGGCACCGCCGCGGTGCCGGCGCCGCCCACGGACCGCGGCGGCCGCTCCCCGGGCCCGGTGCACCCGGTGAGCAGGGCCGCTCCGGCGAGAAGGACGGCCAGGCCCGCGCGCGCCCACCCGGCGCGGCGGGCTCGGACGTCGCGGACGGGCACCGGCTCATCGTAGGAGCCGCTCTCACCCCACGGCACGGGCTCCCGGCGCCGGCAGGACCGCCGGGTCGAGACGGGCACGGGCCCGGGCGGCCTCCTCGGGGTCGACGAGCCCCGCGCGCACGAGCCGGGTCACCGCGGCTCGCTCCTGCACGTCGAGCCCGGCCTGCGAGCGGGAGGGCCCGGCGGTGATGCTCAGCAGGACCGGCACCATGCAGTCGTCGCAGTGCAGCTCGCGCACCGGGCAGGTGCGGCAGTCGATCGTCGTCACGTCGGGTCGGGTCATGCGTCTCACCCCTTTCCAGGTGTCGTCCCGACGGTAGGGGCGGGCACCGACAGTGGCCCCCGAGCCCCCGGCCACCGCCAGCGCGCCTGCCGCCGGATGTCGGGAGCGCCACCTACGGTCGGGGACATGGCGATGGTCCAGGGCACGTTCGACGACCTGGGCACCCCCCTGTCGGGGGTCACCTTCGTCGTCGTCGACCTCGAGACCACGGGCGGCAGCCCGGCCGAGTGCGGCATCACCGAGATCGGCGCGGTCCGGGTCCGCGGCGGTGAGGTCGTCGGCGAGTTCCAGACCCTGGTCCACCCCGGCACGCCGATCCCCGCCTTCATCTCCGTCCTCACCGGGATCACCGACGCGATGGTCGCCGACGCGCCGCGCATCGAGTCCGCGCTGCCGGCCTTCCTCGAGTTCGCGGCCGGGTCGGTGCTCGTCGCGCACAACGCCCGCTTCGACGTCTCCTTCCTCAAGGCCGCGGCCGCCCGCACCGAGCACGCCTGGCCCGGCTTCCCCGTCCTCGACACCGTCCACCTCGCCCGCCAGGTGGTCCGCCGCGACGAGGTGCCCAACCACCGCCTCGGCTCGCTCGCGCGGCTCTTCGCGGCCAGCACGACGCCCGACCACCGGGCCCTGCACGACGCCCGGGCCACCGTCGACGTGCTCCACGGCCTGGTCGGCCGGGTCGGCAACCTCGGGGTGCACTCCCTCGAGGAGCTGCTCGACTACACCGCCCGGGTCTCGCCCGCCCGCCGGCGCAAGCGTCACCTCGCCGACGGGCTGCCCGACGCACCGGGTGTCTACCTGTTCAAGGACGGCCAGGGGCGGGTCCTCTACGTCGGCACGTCGGTCTCCATCCGCACCCGGGTGCGCTCGTACTTCACCGCCTCCGAGCACCGGCACCGGATGGGCGAGATGGTCCGGCTCGCGGAGTCGGTGAGCCCGGTCGTCTGCGCCACCACCCTCGAGGCCGAGGTCCGCGAGCTGCGGCTCATCGCCGAGCACGCGCCGCGCTACAACCGCCGCTCACGCCACCCGGAGAAGGCCCTGTGGGTCAAGCTCACCGTCGAGCCGTTCCCCCGGCTGTCCATCGTGCGCACCGTGGCCGGCGACGGCGCCCGGTACGCCGGGCCGTTCGGCTCCCGCCAGGCCGCGGAGGCGGCGGTCGCCGCGGTCCACGAGGTCCTCCCCCTGCGCCAGTGCACCGAACGGCTCTCCCCCCGGCGCACCCGCACCGCCTGTGCCCTCGCCGAGATGGGGCGGTGCGGTGCGCCGTGCACCGGCGCCCAGGGCGTCGACGAGTACGCCGGGCTCGTCGAGCGTGCCGCCCGCCTGCTCGACGGCGACGCCCGCGACCTGCTCGTGGCGCTCCAGGAGCGCATGGTGGCGCTGTCGGGCGCCGAGCGCTTCGAGGACGCCCAGGTCGTCCGGGACCGCCTCGTGGCCCTCGTCCGCGGCACGGCCCGCTCCCAGCGGCTCGGTCCCCTGGCGCGCATCCCCGAGCTCGTCGCCGCCCGCCGGGTGCCCACCGGCGGCTGGGAGGTCGTCTGCGTCCGGTTCGGCCGGCTCGCCGGCAGCACCACCTCGCCCCGCGGGGCCGACCCCATGCCCTACGTCGAGGCCCTACGTGCCAGTGCCGAGGTCGTGCCCGCCCCCGTCCCCCCGGCCACCGCCGCGACCCCCGAGGAGAGCGAGAAGGTGCTGCGCTGGCTCGAGGCGCCCGGGGTCCGCATCGTCGACGTCGACGGCCCGTGGACCTGCCCGGTCGCCGGGGCGGCCGCCGTGCGCGCCGAGCTCGAGCCGCTCGAGGCCTCGCGCCGGGCGACCGCCGGGTTCGCCGGCGTCCGCTGACCCACCCGCGGCGAGTGCGCACGCGGCTGCCCGGCGACCACGTGCGCACTCGAGGCGACCGCGGCGGACGGACGGAATCCGTCCGCAACCTCTCCTACGGTGGGCTCATGACCACCAAGCCCGTGCTCGACCTCGTCGTCCTCGACTGCCCCGACCCGCTCGCCCTCGCCAGGTTCTACGGGGAGGTCCTCGGCTGGGAGGTCGCCGAGGGCGAGGACCCCGGGTGGGTCGACCTCGTCCCACCCGGGGGTGGGGTCTCGCCGGAGAACCGGGACGGCCGCGTGAGCCTGTCCTTCCAGCGGATCGAGGACTGGGTCGCGCCGACGTGGCCCGGGGGTGAGCACCCCCAGCAGTTCCACCTCGACCTCAGCGTGCCCTCGATCGAGGACGCCGAGCCGGCCGTGCTCGCGGCCGGGGCGAGCGTGCACAACCACCAGCCCTCCGAGAGTGGCAGCTTCCGGGTCTACCTCGACCCCGCCGGGCACCCGTTCTGCCTCGTGCGCGGCTGACTCCACCCGGGCGCCCGCGCCGCGCCGGTGGCTAGGCTGACGGCGTGATCACCGCCATCGTCCTCATCAGCGCCGACGTCGACCGCATCCCGGAGGTCGCCCAGGAGATCGCCGACCTCGACGGCGTCACCGAGGTCTACTCCGTCGCCGGCGACGCCGACCTCGTCGCGATGGTCCGGGTCCGCCGCCACGAGTCGCTCGCCGACGTCATCGCCGACCGGCTCAACAAGGTCGAGGGCGTCACCGGCACCAACACCCACATCGCCTTCCGCACCTACTCCAGCCACGACCTCGATGCCGCCTTCAGCCTCGGCCTCGAGGACTGAGGGCACGGGACCTCGGGTCAGCGGGCGAGCTCGCGGGTCGTCGCGACCCAGCGCTCCAGGAGCGTCGCCGCCGCGCCGGAGTCCAGCGTCTCCTGCGCGGTGCGCAGCCCGGCGGCCACCGCCGCGGCCAGCGACTCCTCCGACGGCGGCCCGGACAGGCCCGCGGCCACGGCCAGGGCCATCCCGGCGTTGAGGGCGACGGCGTCGCGTACCGGCCCCTCCTCGCCGGCGAACACCCGCCGGGCGACCTCGGCGTTGAAGGCCGCGTCCCCGCCCCGCAGCGCCTCCACCGGGCGGTTGGCGAGCCCGACCTGCGTGGGGTCCAGGCTCAGCTCGGTGACCGCGCCGTCGCGCACCCACCACACCCTCGAGGTCGTCGCGAGCGTCAGCTCGTCGAGGCCGTCGTCCCCGCGGAACACCGCGGCGGGGCGGCCGCGCCCGGCGAAGACGCCGGCCATGAGCGGCGCGAGCCGCGGGTCGGCCACTCCGACGGCGGCGTAGGTGGGCTGACCGGGGTTGGTCAGCGGACCGAGGGCGTTGAAGGTCGTGCCGACCCCGAGACCGGACCGGGCGGCCGCGGCGTGCCGCATCGAGGGGTGGAAGGCGGCGGCGAAGCAGAAGGTGATGCCCACCCGCTCGGCGACCCGCTCCACCCCCTCCGGCGGCAGCGTCAGGTCGACACCGAGCTCCTCGAGCACGTCGGCCGACCCCGAGGAGGAGGAGGCCGCCCGGTTGCCGTGCTTGAGGACGCGCAGCCCGGAGGCGGCGACGACGACCGAGGCCATCGTCGAGATGTTCACCGAGTGCATCCGGTCCCCACCGGTCCCGACGATGTCGACGCTCGGCCCGGGCACGTGGATGCGGCGGGCGTGCTCGAGCATCATGTCGGCCAGCCCGCGCAGCTCGGCCACGGTCTCGCCCTTGGCGCGCAGGGCCACGAGGAAGCCGGCCAGCTGCACCGGCTGGGCCTCCCCGCTCATGACCCGGTCCATCGCCCAGCGGGCGGCATCGGTGGAGAGGTCCTCCCCGCGCAGCAGCGCCGCGAGCAGGTCCGGCCAGGTGAGGTCGCCGGCCGCCGTGGGGGCCATCGCGCTCAGCCGGCGGCGACCCGCTCGCGCGCCAGGCGGGCGAGCCCCTCGGCGAGGGCGATGGGGTCGAGCGGGTGGGGGACGGCGTCGTCGGCGAGCGACCAGCCGGCCAGCCACGCGTCCTGCGGCCGCCCGGTGAGCACGAGCACCGGCGGGCACCGGAAGATCTCGCTCTTCAGCTGCCGGCACAGGCCGAGCCCGCCGACGGGCGTCGCCTCGCCGTCGAGCACGGCGACGTCGACTCCCCCGGCGTCCATCGCCTCGATGACGGCCTCCGCGGTCGCGCACTCGTGCCACGCGGTGACCTCGACGTCCCGCGCCGGCCGCCGCCCCGCAGCCGCCCGGACGGCGTCCCGCGTGGTGATGTCGTCGCTGTAGAGCAGCACCCGCACCCGGTGGATGCCGTCGGTGGCCGACGTGGACGGGCCCGCTGGGGCGTGCGCTTCGGTCATGGTGGCATCGTAGCGAGGGAGCCGGTCGGCCCCCCACGGGCCCGCTCGCCGCGAACAGCGCGCCGGTCCGCCATCGTGTCGAGCCTTTCGGGGGGTCGCCTCGTCACACCCCCTCCGGTGTCGGCATAATGCCGTGCGTGGCGACTACTGCAGCTTCGGTCAAGCACGCGGGCCCGGTCCCGTCCATCCCGGGCCAGGGGCCCGCGACGCGACCGAACATGGTCGCCGTCGGGACCATGGTCTGGCTCTCCAGCGAGCTGATGTTCTTCGCCGCGCTCTTCGCGATGTACTTCACGCTGCGGGGCCACCGGCCGGACCTGTGGGACACCCACACCGAGCTGCTCAACGTGCCCTACGCCACCCTGAACACCCTGATCCTCGTGATCTCCTCGGTGTGGTGCCAGCTCGGGGTGCTCCAGGCCGAGCGCGGTGTCGTCGCCCGCCCCGAGGGGGTGCGGCTGCTGCGCGTCAGCTCCTGGGGCATGCGGGAGTGGTACGTCCTGACGTACGTCTTCGGCGCGGTCTTCATCGCCGGCCAGGTCTTCGAGTACGCCACGCTCGTCACCGAGGGCGTCACCCTCTCCTCCGACTCCTACGGGTCGATCTTCTACCTCGCCACCGGCTTCCACGGCCTGCACGTCACCGGGGGTCTCATCGCCTTCCTGCTCATCCTCGGCCGGACCTTCACCACTCGGCGCTACAGCCACGCCCAGGCCACGGGCGCCGTCGTCACGTCGTACTACTGGCACTTCGTCGACGTCGTGTGGATCGCCCTGTTCCTCATGATCTACGTCCTGAAGTAAGTTCTCCCGCGCGCCGACCGACTCCCCAGCAGAGAACAGGAAGCACTCGTGAACGCACTGGCAGCCCGCCGCCGGCACCCCGCGGCGATCGCCGTCCTCCTCATGCTGGGGCTCTTCCTCACCGGTGCCCTGTACTCGGCGTTCGCCCCCGAGCCCGCCGAGGCCACCACCCAGGCGCTGGCCTCGCAGTCGGTCGAGGAGGGCAAGGCCCTCTTCCGGGCCAACTGTGCCTCGTGCCACGGCGTCAACGCCGAGGGCCGCTCCACCGGCACGGACGACCAGATCGCGGGCCCGGCGCTCGCCGGCGTCGGCGCGGCGGCGGTCGACTTCCAGGTCGGCACCGGCCGGATGCCGATGACCCAGCCCGGCACGCAGGCCGCCCGCTCCGACGACGTGAAGTTCACCGACGAGCAGATCGCCGCCCTGGGCGCCTACATCGCCTCCCTCGCCCCGGGCCCGGAGGTGCCGAGCGAGGAGGCCGTCGACCCCACCCAGGGTGACCCCGCGACCGGCGGCGAGCTCTTCCGCGTCAACTGCGCGATGTGCCACAACTTCGCCGGCTCCGGCGGCGCCCTGACGCGGGGCAAGTACGCCCCCTCCCTCAAGGACGTCTCGGGCAAGCACATCTACGAGGCGATGGCCACCGGCCCGCAGAGCATGCCGGTGTTCAACGACGCGAACATGACCCCGGAGAGCAAGCGCGACATCATCGCGTTCCTCACGACCATCAACGAGCAGGAGAACCCCGGCGGGATGACCCTGGGCTCGCTCGGCCCGGTGAGCGAGGGGCTCTTCGCCTGGGTCTTCGGCCTCGGCATCCTCGTCGGCTGCGCCGTCTGGCTCGGCGCCAAGGCCGCCTAGCCCCTCGTCCACCGTCCCCCCCTTCGTCGACGACAGATCGGTAGCCCGATGAACGAGCAGGACCCGCACACCCCCGGTACCGAGGTGACCCCGGCGCCGGAGCACGGCGCCGTGCGCCTCGAGGAGGGTCACGTCGTCGGGACCGGCGGTCTGCCCGAGCGGTTCACCAACCCCGGGCTGCCGCACCACGTGCCGCGGATGGCCGACCTCGACGAGGCGGCCGCCCGGCGCGCGGAGAAGCAGGTGGCGACCCTCTTCGGCATCTCCATCCTCGGCACCGTCCTGTTCATCGTCCTGTACTTCGTGCTCGACGTGGACCAGACGGTCTTCGTCCCCGGCATCGGGCGCACCAGCGCGAGCAACGTCGGCCTCGGGGTCACCCTCGCGCTCAGCCTGCTCGGCATCGGCCTCGGCGCCGTCCACTGGGCCAAGACCCTGATGCCCGACGCGGAGGTCGTCGAGGAGCGCCACCCGATGCGCGCCAGCGACGCCGACCGGGCCGAGGCGGTCCGGGTGATCACCGAGGAGGGCGGGCGCTCGCAGATCTCCCGTCGCCCGCTGGTCAAGTACACCCTCGGCGGCGCCCTCGGCCTGTTCGCCCTGCCTCTCGCCCTCCAGGTCGGTGGCTCGCTCGGCGAGCTGCCCCGCAAGAGCCTCTCGCTCACCTGGTGGAACGGCGGCCCGAGCGGCCCCGGCGAGGAGCCCACCTTCCGACCGCTGCGCCTCATGAAGGACCCCGAGAACCAGCCGATCAAGGCCTCCGACGTCACCATCGGCTCGGTCTTCCACGTCATGCCGGAGGGGCTCCTGCCCGACCCGGAGACGCACGAGGGCGGTGCCGAGGACCTCCTGGAGGAGAAGGCCAAGGCCGCCGTCCTGCTCATGCGTCTGGACCCGGCGCAGATCCGCTCCCAGAAGGAGCTCGACTGGGGCCACGACGGCATCGTCGCCTACTCGAAGATCTGCACCCACGTCGGCTGCCCCGTCGGGCTCTACGAGCAGCAGACCCACCACCTGCTCTGCCCCTGCCACCAGTCGACCTTCGACGTCACGCAGGACTGCAAGGTCATCTTCGGCCCGGCCAAGCGTCCACTGCCGCAGCTGAAGATCACCGTCGACGACGAGGGCTACCTCGTCTCCGCCCAGCCGTTCGAGGAAGCGGTCGGCCCGAGCTTCTGGGAGCGAAACTCGTCATGAGCACCTCATCCGCACGCCCGGCCGACGCGCTGCGCGCCGGCGACCCCGGATACCAGGCCCCACCCAGCGGGGCGGCCCGCAGGATCGGCGGCATCGCCGGCTGGGTCGACGACCGCACCGGCGCGGCCAAGCCGGTCGGCTACCTGATGAAGAAGGTCTTCCCGGACCACTGGTCCTTCATGCTCGGCGAGATCGCGATGTACTCGATGATCATCTGCCTGGTCACCGGCTCCTTCCTCACCTTCTGGTTCGTCCCGAGCGCCGGCCACACCGTCTACGACGGCTCGTACGTGCCGCTGCGCGGCGTGGAGATGTCGCAGGCGTACGCCTCGACGCTGCACATCTCCTTCGACATCAAGGGCGGGCTGATCATCCGCCAGATCCACCACTGGGCGGCCCTGATGTTCACCGTCGCCATCGTGGTGCACATGTTCCGGGTGTTCTTCACCGGCGCGTTCCGCAAGCCGCGGGAGATCAACTGGGTCATCGGCTCGGTCTTGGCCCTGCTCGCGATCGTCGAGGGCTTCGCCGGGTACTCGCTGCCGGACGACCTGCTCTCCGGCACCGGCATCCGGGCCATGGCCGGCTTCGTCCAGACCGCACCGGTCATCGGCTCCTACCTGGTCTACGGCATCTTCGGGGGCCCCTTCCCCGGCGACATGATCATCCCGCGGCTGTACTCGGCCCACGTGCTGCTCATCCCGGCCATCCTCATCGGGCTGTTCACCGCGCACATCGGGCTCGTCGCCCTCCAGAAGCACACCCAGTTCCCCGGGCCCGGCCGCACGAACGACAACGTCGTCGGCTACCCGGTGATGCCGGTCTACGCGGCCAAGGCGGGCGGGTTCTTCTTCATCGTCTTCGGCGTCATCGCGCTGATCTCGGCGCTGGTGCAGATCAACCCGATCTGGGGCTACGGACCCTACGACCCCTCGCCGGTCACCGCCGGCTCACAGCCGGACTGGTACATGGGCTTCGCCGACGGCGCCCTGCGGCTGCTGCCCGGCTGGCTGGAGTTCCACTTCTGGGGCTTCACGCTGTCGCTGAACATCGCCCTCGGCGCCCTCGTGCTCCTCCCCCTGGTCTACACCGTGCTCGGGGTCTACCCGTTCCTCGAGCGGTGGGTGACCAAGGACGAGCGCGAGCACCACCTGCTCCAGCGCCCGCGCAACGCCCCGGTGCGGACCGGCATCGGGATGGCGGGGATCACCGCCTACACGGTGTTCATGTTCGCCGCCGGCAACGACATCATGGCCATCAAGCTGGGCATGTCGATCAACGACATCACCTGGTTCTTCCGGATCGCGCTCTTCGTCGCCCCGCCGGTCGTCTTCTGGGTGACCAAGCGGATCTGCCTCTCCCTGCAGCGCCGGGACCGCGAGACCGTCCTGCACGGCCGGGAGTCCGGCACGATCATCCGCACGCCCGACGGGCGCTACTTCGAGCGGCACGAGGCCCAGCTCCCCGAGGAGCAGTGGGTCCTCGTGCAGCACGAGGCCGTCGCGCCGCTCGAGCTCGAGCCGGAGGTCGACGAGCACGGCGTGGCCCGGCCGGCCGCCCGCTCGGAGCGGGTGCGGGCCGCGCTGTCGCGGTTCTACTTCGCCGACGCCGTCAACCCGGTGACCCCCGCCGAGCTGGCAGCGGCCCACCACCACGGCCACGAGACCGAGGCCATCGAGGGGGCGCAGCCGAGCCCCGAGCTCGAGTCCTCACAGGCCACCGACCGGAGCTGACCGCGGGGCCGGCTCAGCCCGCGAGCAGCGCGGCGAGCCGGGCCCGGCCCTCGGCGTCGTCGACGGCCACCTCGAGCACCTTCGTGCGCGAGCGGGCCCCGGACACCAGGGTGACCTGCCGGGGCCGCAGCCCGAAGGCCTCGGCGACCGCCCGGCACGCGGCGGTGGTGGCCGCACCGTCCACGGCCCGCTCCCCCACCGCGACGAGCAGCACCTGCCCCTCCTGACCCCAGCGACCACCCACCCGGGCGCGTGAGGACCCGGGGCGGACCCGGACGGTGAGGCGCACCCCCTCATGATGCCGCCCCGGTGCGTCCTAGGCTGAAGCGGTGACCACGAGCGACCCCAGCACCGCCACCGTCGACGGCACCGCGCTGCCCCGCAGCACACCCGAGGCACAGGGCGTGCCCTCCGGGGCCGTCCTGGCCCTCGTCGAGCGCTGGGAGCGGCGCGGCCTCGAGCCACACTCCCTGGCCCTCCTGCGGCACGGTCACCTGGTCGCCGAGGGGTCGTGGGCGCCCTACCCCCCCGACGGCGTCCAGCTGGTCTACTCGGTGAGCAAGACCTTCACCGCGTGCGCCGTCGGCTTCGCCGTCCAGGAGGGCCTCCTGCGGCTCACCGACCGCGTCGTCGACCTCTTCCCCGAGGCGGCCGGCGTGGCCGGGCCACGGGCCGCGGCACTCACCCTGCACGACCTGCTCGCGATGCGCACCGGGCACCGTGCCGACACCCTGATCTGGCGCGAGTCGACCCCCGCGACGTTCCCGGCGACCTTCCTCGCCGCCGAGCCCGAGGAGGAGCCCGGCTGGTTCGTCTACCACAACGGCGCGAGCCTGCTCGCCGGGCTGGCCGTGCAGCGACGCAGCGGCGAGCGGCTCACCCACTACCTGCGAGCGCGGCTGCTCGACCCGCTGGGGGTGCCCGAGGCGCGCTGGAGCGCCCAGGACGGCCTCGAGCTCGGCTATTCGGGCCTGCACGTACCCACCGACGCCCTGGCCCGCCTCGGCGAGCTCGTGCGCTGCGGCGGACGCTGGCAGGGCCGCCAGCTGCTCCCCCACGGCTGGGCCGAGGCGATGACGAGCGTGCACACCGACACGAGCCACCACCCGGAGACGGCCGACTGGCAGCAGGGCTACGGCTACCAGATGTGGCGATGCCGCCACGACGCGTGGCGCGCCGACGGCGCCTTCGGCCAGTTCTCCGTCGTCGTGCCACACGCCGGGCTGGTCCTCGCGCTCACCTCGTGCACCGAGCGCACCCAGGAGACCCTCGACGCCGTGTGGGAGGAGCTGCTGCCTGCGCTGGCCGACGGGCCGCTCCCGCAGGACCCACAGGCCCAGGAGTCCCTGGAGCGTCGGCTGGCGGCTGCGCGGGTGCCCGCTCCGGACCCGGTCGAGGCGGCGCCCACCGGCTCGCCGGGGGTCTACGTGCACACGCCGACCGAGGAGGTGCCCCACCTGGAGCGGGTCGAGGTCACCCCGGCCGCGGGCGGCTGGGCCCTGACCCTGCTCGAGGACGGGCAGCGCCTCGTCGTGCCGTGTGGCGAGGGGAGGTGGCCGAGCGACCCGCACGGCCCGTGGACGGCGTGCGGCGGGTGGACCGGGCCCGACACCTTCGAGGCCGCGGTGGCCGCCGTCCAGACCCCACACGTCCTGCGGCTGCGGTGCGCGGGCGGCAGCGTCGAGGCGCAGTGGAACGGCGTCCCGCTGACCGGCGGCCTCCTCGCCCGGCAGCGCGCTCCACGGTGACCGGCGGGGGCGAGCCGTGCGGCCGCTGACCGAGACCGAGTTCGACGCGATCGTCCGCGACGCCCTCGACGAGGTGCCCGAGGAGCTCATGGCGATGCTCGACAACGTCGTCTTCCTCGTCGAGGACGAACCGCCGGCCGAGGACCCCGACCTGCTCGGGGTCTACGACGGGGTGCCGCTCACCGAGCGGGACCAGGCCTGGGCCGCAGGCGGCCTGCCCGACCGGATCGTCCTGTACCGCGGCCCACTGACCCGGATGTGCGCCGACCTGGAGGAGCTGACCGACGAGGTGGCCGTCACGGTCGTGCACGAGGTGGCGCACCACTTCGGCATCGACGACGCGGCCCTGCACCGGCTGGGCTGGGACTGACCCGGGGCGCCGGCGAGCGGTGAGCCCGCCTGCCGCGCCCGGCGGGGGCTACAGCGCGTGCTGGCCCTTCCAGTACTCGAAGGTCCAGCCGATGAGCGCCGGCACACCGAGGACGGCGCCGATGATGAACAGCCACCAGCCGACCGCGAGCCCGAGGAAGCACACCGACGCCGCGCCGGCGAGGAAGAGCGGCTGCCAGCTGTGCGGGCTGAAGAAGCCGTACTCCCCCTGGATCTCGTCGACCTCGCCGAGCGGGTCGTCCGAGGGGTCGGTCTCGAGCCGCCGGCGGGTCATCCACGTGTACCACGCGAGCATGAACCCGAGCAGCGACGCGAGCAGCAGGGTCATCACCCCGACCCACTCGACGCCGAGCTCGGTGCTCCCGGTCCACCCCCAGTAGATGGCGCACACGACCGCGGCGAAGACGCCGACGACGAGCCCGATCCGTTCCACTGCCCGCATGGCTCAGGCCTCCTCGCCGGTCGAGCCCGGCTCGTCGACGAGGCCGGCGTCCTCGATGTCGGCCGGCCCGAGGGCCGAGACCAGCCCGCTGTCCTTGCTGGCCGCCGCGTCCGGGTGCCCCGCGACATGCGCCCCGGCCGGGGCCGCCTCGGGGTGGTGCAGGTCGAAGGCCGGCCGCTCGGAGCGGATCCGCGGGATCCGGTCGAAGTTGTGCCGCGGCGGCGGGCACGAGGTGGCCCACTCCAGGGAGGCGCCGTACCCCCACGGGTCGTCGGTCTCCACCAGCGGCGCGCTCTTCCACGTCGTCCACACGTTGTAGAAGAACGGCAGCATCGAGACCGCCAGGACGAACGCCCCGATGGTCGAGATCTGGTTCATCACCGTGAAGCCGTCCTCGGGCAGGTAGTCGGCGTAGCGCCGCGGCATGCCCTGGGCGCCGAGGACGTGCTGGACGAAGAAGGTGGTGTGGAAGCCGACGAACAGCAGCCAGAAGTGGATCTTGCCCAGGCGCTCGTCGAGCATCCGCCCGGTGAGCTTGGGCCACCAGAAGTAGAAGCCGGCGAACATCGCGAACACCACGGTGCCGAAGACGACGTAGTGGAAGTGGGCGACGACGAAGTAGCTGTCGGAGAGCTGGAAGTCCAGCGCGGGGCTGGAGAGGATGATCCCGGTCAGCCCGCCGAAGAGGAAGGTCACGAGGAACCCCAGCGCCCACAGCAGCGGGGTGGAGAAGACCAGCTTCCCGCCCCACATCGTGCCGATCCAGTTGAAGAACTTCACCCCGGTGGGCACGGCGATGAGCATCGTCATGATCGCGAAGAACGGCAGCAGCACCTGGCCGGTGACGTACATGTGGTGGGCCCACACGCTGACCGACAGGGCGGCGATGGCGATCGTCGCGTAGACGAGGGTCTTGTAGCCGAAGATCGGCTTGCGCGAGAAGACCGGCAGGATCTCGCTGATGATGCCGAAGAACGGCAGCGCGATGATGTACACCTCGGGGTGGCCGAAGAACCAGAACAGGTGCTGCCACAGCAGCGGGCCGCCGCTGTCGGGCACGAAGATCTGCGCGCCGAAGCGCCGGTCGGCACCGAGCGCGAACAGGGCCGCGGCCAGCGCCGGGAAGGCGATGAGCACGAGGATCGAGGTGACGAGCACGGTCCAGGAGAAGATCGGCATCCGGAACATCGTCATCCCGGGCGCGCGCATCGTGAGGATCGTCGTGATGAAGTTGACCGCGCCGAGGATCGTCCCGAAGCCACCCAGGGCCAGGCCGAAGACCCACAGGTCGCCGCCGACGCCCGGGCTGTAGGTGCCGTCCGAGAGCGGCGCGTAGGCGAACCAGCCGAAGGCGGCCGCGCCGTTCGGGGTGAGGAAGCCGGCCGCGGCGATGAGCCCACCGAAGAGGTAGAGCCAGTAGGCGAACATGTTCAGCCGGGGGAAGGAGACATCCGGGGCCCCGATCTGCAGCGGCATCAGGGCGTTGGCGAACCCGGCGAACAGCGGCGTCGCGAACAGCAGCAGCATGATCGTGCCGTGCATCGTGAACAGCTGGTTGTACTGGTCGGGGTTGTCGACGACCTGCAGACCCGGCTCGAACAGCTCCATCCGGATCAGCAGGGCCATGATGCCGCCGAGGAGGAACCAGATGAACGAGGTGATGAGGTAGAGGTTGCCGATGACCTTGTGGTCGGTCGTCGTCACCCACCTCACGACCGTCGAGCCCGGCGCCAGCCGGCGGGTCGCCGCGGGCGCCGAGGCCTCCCGCAGCATCGTCGTGTCGGTCGCGGCGCTCATCAGTTCCCTCCGCCGGTCGTGACGTCCTGGCCGTCCATCAGCTGCTCACGGTTCAGGGTGTTGCCCAGCAGGCCGGTCTGGCCGGCCGCCCGCAGGTCGGCCATGTGCTGGTCGTACTCGGCCCGCGGGACCACCTTGACGTTGAAGAGCATCTGCGAGTGGTAGGCGCCGCACAGCTCGGCGCACTTGCCCTTGAACGTGCCCTCCTGGGTGGGGACGACCTGGAAGTGGTTGACCCGGCCGGGGATGGTGTCCATCTTCTGGAGGAACGCCGGGACCCAGAAGGAGTGGTTGACGTCGCGCGAGGTGAGCGCGAACTCCACCCGCTCCCCCACCGGCAGGTAGAGGGTGGGGATGGTCTTCTCGGCGCCGGGCTCGCCGGTGAGGATCGCCTGCGTCCCCACCTCGTGGACGTTGTCGTCGAGGTAGTTGAAGTCCCAGCTCCACTGCTTGCCGACGACGTTGATCGTGACGTCCGGCGGCGTGGAGGTGTCGACGAGGGCGTTCTCGTCGCGCGCCGTGTAGTAGAAGAGCACGACGACCATGAGCAGCGGGACGACCGTGTAGAGGATCTCGATCGGGATGTTGTAGCGCAGCTGCACCGGCAGCTCGGTGTCGCCCTGGCGGCGCCGGTAGGCCACGACGCACCAGACGATGAGGCCGATGACGAGCAGTCCCACGCCGATCGCGGCGATCCACGCACCGATCCACAGGTTCGTGACGCGCTCGCCACCCTCGGTGACCGCGTGCGGCAGCCAGCCGGTCGAGGCGTCGCCGCGCAGGTCGCCGCTGGCGCAGCCGGCGAGGGTCAGCGAGCCGAGGGCTCCGAGCAGACCCAGGCGGGCGTACCGGCCTCGTCGCCGGGGGCGACGGGACGTGGGGAGGGCGTGCTGGCGCACCGCTGCACCCTTCGTGTCGGGGACCGTGGACGAATGGAGCAAACCCTACTGCACAGGTACCTCACCGGGCATGCAGGGGGGCTACCGTCGAGGCGTGGCGCACACCCCGGTTGACCCGTCCACGACCCCCGCGCCCGACGGCGTCCTCGACGCCTCCCGGGGCCCCCTGCACCCACTCGCCCGCGCGACCCTCCAGGCGGCCGTCGAGGCGGCCTGGGCCGACCCGACGCGCCGGCACGCACCGGGTCGGGCGGCCCGGGCGCACCTCGACACCGCCCGCGGCGTCCTCGCCGGGGCGCTCGGGGTGGCGCCCGCGCAGCTGTCGGTGCACGCCAGCGCCGAGGAGGCCCTCGCCCTCGGCCTCGCCGGGCTGCGGCACGCCCGCCGCCGGGTCGGCGGCGGCGTCCTCCTCGGGGCGGTCGAGCGCTCGGTGCTGCTGCTGGAGGCGGGCGAGGATCCGGTCCCCGTCGACCGGGTCGGTCGGGTCGACCGGGACGCCTGGCGCGCGGGTCTGCAGCGCCCCGGGCTCGCCGCCGCCGCGGTGCAGACCGCCAACGGCGAGGTGGGCACCCGCCAGCCCGTGCCGGCCCTGGCGACCGCCGCCCGCGACGCCGGCGTCCCGCTCCTCGTGGACGCGAGCGCCTCTCTCGGGCGCGACCCGCTCGGCCCGGAGGGCGAGGTCCTCGTGGCCGACGCGGCCTCCTTCGGCGGGCCACCCCTCGGCCTGCTCGCGGTCCGGCCCGGCGCCCGGTGGTCCCTGCCCGGCCCGCGCCGGGAGGCGGAGCACGGACGCGCGCTCGCCCCGCCGTGGGTCCCCCTCGTGCTCGCCGCCGCCGAGGCGTGGCGGCAGACCGAGGCCGCCGCACCGGCCGACGCCGCGCAGGCCCGGGCCCTCGTCGACGACCTGCGCGAGGCCGCCGCGCGCGTCCCGGACGTGCAGGTCGCCGGCGACCCGCTCGACCGGCTCCCGCACGTCGTGACCTTCAGCGCCCTGTTCACCGACGGCGAGGCCCTCGTCGAGGAGCTCGCCCGCCGCGGCCTCGTCGTGGCCTCCGGGTCGGCCTGCGCCTCGAGCGTCCTGCGGGCGAGCCACGTCCTCACGGCGATGGGGGTTCTCTCGCACGG
Source organism: Phycicoccus endophyticus (assembly GCF_011326735.1). Classification (GTDB taxonomy): domain Bacteria; phylum Actinomycetota; class Actinomycetes; order Actinomycetales; family Dermatophilaceae; genus Phycicoccus; species Phycicoccus endophyticus. The sequence continues at coordinate 18,307 of NZ_JAANCN010000020.1, read as the reverse complement.
CAACGTCCGGGTCGTCCTGCCCCTGCTCTCGGTCGCCCCCGACCGGGCGGCGAGCGTGGCGCGGCTGTGCGCCGAGCTGCCGGACGCGGTGCACACGGTGCGCCGGCGGATGGGCACGGCCGAGCTGTGAGCGCCGAGCACGTCGTCGACGCCCGAGGCACCCGCTGCCCGGTCCCGGTGGTCCTCGCCGCGCGCGCGGCCGCGCCCCTCTCCCCCGGCGAGGTCCTCGTCCTCCTCGCCGACGACCCGGTGGCCGTGACCGACGTCCCCGCCTGGGCCTGGCTGCGCGGGCACACCGTCACCGCGCGGGAGGAGGAGGGCTGGACCCGCTACACCGTGGTCGTCGGTGTCGCCGAGGCCAGGTCGACCTGAGGGGCCTGCAGGGCGGCCCGGAGCCGGCGCAGGTACTCCTCCCGGGGCCACTCCTGCGCCCCGAGCCGGCGCAGGTGCTCGGTGGCCCACTGGACGTCGACCAGCCGACGCGGGTCGCCGTCGGCGTGGAAGCGGGCCACGAGCCCGACGAGCGCCACCTTCGAGGCGTCCCGGACCCGGTGGAACATCGACTCCCCCGCGAACAGCCCCCCGACGGCGACGCCGTACAGACCCCCGACGAGCTCACCCGCCTGCCACACCTCGACGCTGTGCGCCCAGCCGAGCTCGTGCAGGCGCAGGTAGGCCTGCGCGACCTCCTCGGTGATCCACCGGCCCTCCCGTGAGGGGTCGCCGCAGCCGGCGACGACCTCGGCGAACGCCCGGTCGACGCTCACCTCGAAGCGGCCGAGGACCTTGCGCAGCGAGGGCCGCACCCGCAGCCCCCCGGCGGGGATGACGCCCCGCGGGTCGGGCGACCACCACCCGAGGGTGCCGTGCCCGTCGCGGCCGAGGCCCATCGGGAACAGCCCCATCCGGTAGGCGGCCAGCAGCGTGCCCGGCTCGAGGTCGGCACCGGCGGCGACGAGGTCGTCGCCGGGAGTGGCGCGGGCACTGCCGAGCAGCCACGCCGTCGGCGGCGGCTCGACCGGGGGGAAGACCACGGCGGGTCAGTCCCGGGTGCACCGGACCAGCGGCGCGATCTCCTCGACCGCCGCGTCGCCGTAGGCCTCGCCGACCCGCTCCAGGAAGCGCCCGCGGCGCACCGTGTACTCCTGGGTGCCGACGGTCTCCAGGACGTGGGCGGCGAGCACCGAGCCGATCTGCGCGCAGCGCTCGTGGCCGAGGCCGCCCGCCAGCCCGACGAGGAACCCGGCGCGGAAGGCGTCGCCGACGCCCGTCGGGTCGACCCGCTCGACCTCGCCCGCGACCGGCACGTGGACGCTCTGCCCGCCCCGGGTGCGGATGAGCGCACCGTCCTTGCCGAGGGTGATCACCCGGGTCGTCACCCGCTCGTCGATCTCCTCCTGGCTCCACCCGGTCTTGGTCGAGGTCAGGTGGGACTCGTACTCGTTGGTGATGAGGATGTCCGCGCCGTCGACGAGCCGCCGGATGAACGGCCCGTCGGCGAAGGCGAGCTGCTGGGAGGGGTCGGCCACGAACGGGATCCCCCGGGAGCGGCACTCCTGGGTGTGGCGCAGCATGGCGTCCGGGTCGTCGGCCCCGATGAGCACGAGGTCGAGGCCCCACTGGTCGTGGATCGGACCGAGCTCGATCATCCGCGCCTCGGACATCGCCCCGGCGTAGAACGTGGCGATCTGGGCCATGTCGTCGTCGGTCGTGCAGACGAACCGCGCGGTGTGCTGGGTCTCGGAGACGTGGACGTGGTCGGTGACCACGCCGTGGCGGCTCAGCCACGAGCGGTAGTCGGCGAAGTCCTCACCGGCCGCCCCCACGAGCACCGGGCGGGCACCGAGGACGGCCATCCCGAAGCAGATGTTGCCGGCGACGCCGCCCCGGCGGATCTCGAGCCGGTCGGCGAGGAAGCTCACCGAGATCTTGTCCAGCTGCTCGACGACGAGGGAGTCGGCGAAGCGGCCCCGGAAGGTCATCAGGTGGTCGGTGGCGATGGACCCGGCGACGGCGATCTGCACGCCCCGAACCTACCCGTCCGTGGACATGCCGACGGGCCCGGACCCACGTCGTGTGGTCCGGGCCCGCCCGGGGGTGCTCAGCTGAAGCTGTCGCCGCAGGCGCACGAGCTGCCCGCGTTGGGGTTGTCGATGGTGAAGCCCTGCTTCTCGATGGTGTCCGAGAAGTCGATGGTCGCCCCGTCGAGGTACGGCGCGCTCATCCGGTCGACGACGACCTCGACGCCGGAGAAGTCGCGCACGAGGTCACCGTCGAGGGTGCGCTCGTCGAAGTAGAGCTGGTAGATCAGGCCGGAGCAGCCGCCGGGCTGGACCCCGACGCGCAGCCGCAGGTCGTCGCGACCCTCCTGCTCGAGCAGGGAGGACACCTTCGAGGCGGCCACGTCGGTGAGGACGACGCCGTGCGTCGCGGCCTCGGGGGCGGCCTCGGTGGTCTGGAGCTGGTCGCTCATGGGCAGGACTCCTCGTCGCTGTCGGTGGCGGTGGCCGGTCGGCCCGTCACGGGGGTGAACCCGTGGCGCCGCCCGCGTGTTCCCGGACGCCGTCCACTGTACGTGCCGCCACCCTCCGCCGGGGCCCGCGCCCCGTCCGGACCGCTCAGCGCGCCGGCGACCAGGTCCGGGCGACCCGCGCGACCCGGCCGGCCAGCGTCCCCACGGGGTCGGCGACCAGCGCCTCGACCTCCCGCGGATGGTCCGCGACCGCGTAGCAGCCCGCCAGGCCCAGCGACATCGTCTCGCGCCGGCCGACGAGGACCTCCCCGGCGACCGCGACGCACGGCCGCCCGGTGGCGAGGGTCGACTCGGCGACCCCGGAGACCACCGAGCCGCGCAGCGTGGCCCAGTCCAGCCGCCCGGTGGCGGTGACCACGAGGTCGCTGCCGGCAGCGAGCACGTCGAAGCCGGTGACCCGCAGCACCTCCGCCACACCGCCCACCTGGCGGGCCCCGAGGAGCAGGAGGGCGTAGCCGAGCCCGCCGCAGGCCCCCGCGCCGGGCTCGCGGTCCAGGCGCCGCGGCGCACCGGTGGCCAGGTCGAGCGGCCGCGTAGGCAGGACGCGGTGGAGGATCTCGGTGAAGTGCCCCAGGGCGGACTCCAGCTCCTGGGCCTGCTCGGCCGAGGCCCCCTTGCCCGGCGCGCTCGCCGCGCTCGTGCCGGAGAGGCCGAGCAGCGGCGTCGTGTCGTCGGTGGCGATGACGAGCTCGACCCCGGCGAGCCGGTCCAGGACGGCCCCGGCACCGGCGAGCGCGTCCGGGGCCGCGTCCCGCAGCGCCAGCCCGCCCCGGGCGAGGGCTGCCGGCGGCCCGGCACCGAGGGCGGCGAGCAGGCCCGCTCCCGCGTCGTTGGTCGAGCCGCCACCGAGCCCGACGACGACCCGCTCCGCGCCCTCGGCGAGGGCGGCCTCGAGCAGCTGGCCGACCCCCCAGGTGCTCGTCAGCCCGGGGTCGCGCTCGTCGGCGGAGAGCAGGTGCAGGCCGGCGGCCTGGGCGGCCTCGACGTACGCGGTGCGGCGGCCCTCCTCCTCGACGACGAGCACCGCCGCGGGCACCTCCCTCCCCAGCGGGTCGCTCACGGTCGTCGCGACGACCGTGCCCCCGAGGGCGCGCTCGAGCACGTCGAGGAAGCCCGGCCCACCGTCGGAGAGCGGGAGCAGGCGCAGCTGGTCGTGCGGCGCCCCCTCGCCCCAGCCCTCGGCGAGCGCCGACGCCGTCTGGACCGGGCCCAGGGTGTCGCCGAAGGCGTCGGGGGCGATGAGCACACGCACGGCAGTGAGCGTATCGGGGCGCGGGGCGGGGGTCGCTGCTCGGACGGTCCGGGCCCCGCGGGCGCGCCGGCCCTACGATCGGAGGGTGACGACCTCGACGGACACGCCACGGCCCGCCCCCGTCCCGCTGCTGCTGCTCGGCCACGGGCGCGAGCTGGCGAGCGAGCGGGGGGTGGAGTGTCCCGGTGAGCTGCCCGCCCCCTCCGACCCGCGGCTCGTGCAGCGCGCCCGGGCGGCCAAGGAGGCGCTCGGCGAGCGGGTCTTCGTCCTCGGCCACCACTACCAGCGCGACGAGGTCATCGAGTTCGCCGACGTCACCGGCGACTCCTTCAAGCTCGCCCGGGACGCCGCCGCACGCCCGCAGGCCGAGTACGTCGTCTTCTGCGGCGTGCACTTCATGGCCGAGTCGGCCGACATCCTCACCGGGCCGGACCAGACGGTCGTCCTGCCCGACCTCGCCGCGGGGTGCTCGATGGCCGACATGGCCGCCATCGACCAGGTCGAGGACTGCTGGGAGGACCTCGCCGCGGCGGGGGTCGCCGGGAGCACCGTCCCGGTGACGTACATGAACTCCTCGGCCGCCATCAAGGCCTTCACCGGCCGGCACGGCGGCACCGTGTGCACCTCCTCGAACGCGAGCACGGCGCTCACCTGGGCGCTCGAGCAGGCCGGCGCGGGAGGCAAGGTGCTCTTCCTGCCCGACCAGCACCTCGGCCGCAACACGTACGTGCGCGACCTCGGGGGCGCGCTCGGCGACTGCGTCGTGTGGGACCCGCACCGGCCGATGGGCGGGCTGACCCCCGAGCAGCTGCGCGCGGCGACGATGATCCTCTGGCGCGGGCACTGCTCGGTCCACGGGCGCTTCTCGCTCGAGGCGGTCCAGGCCGCCCGGCGCGAGATCCCGGACGTGCGGGTCATCGTCCACCCCGAGTGCCGCCACGAGGTCGTCGAGCAGGCCGACGAGGTCGGGTCGACCGAGCGGATCATCGCGACCATCGCGGCAGCTCCCCCCGGGACGGCGTGGGCCGTCGGCACCGAGCTCAACCTCGTCCGCCGGCTGGCCGCGCAGTTCCCGCAGCAGCGCATCGTCTTCCTCGAGAAGAACGTGTGCTACTGCTCGACGATGAACCGCATCGACCTGCCCCATCTCGTCTGGGCCCTGGAGTCCCTTCTCGAGGGCCGGGTGGTCAACCCGGTCCGGGTCGACCCGGACACCGCCCTCTCGGCCCGGGTGGCGCTGGACCGGATGCTCGCCCTCCCGGGCCGCACCGCCAAGGACTGACCGACCCGCCTCGAGTGCGCAGGCGGTCGCCGGGGCGACCGCCTGCGCACTCGAGGCGTCAGGAGGCGCCGGTGAGGTGGCCCGCGAGGCGCTCGTGCCGCTCGCGGCTGTGCCCCTCGAGGCCGACGACCTCGACCCGCTTGCCCTTGGTCGCGTACCGGTGCGTCACCGCGTCGAGCGCGGCGACGCTCGAGGCGTCCCAGACCCGCGCGGCGGTGAGGTCGACGACGACGCGCTCGGGGTCGCCGACGTAGTCGAACTGGGTCACGAGGTCGTTGCTCGAGGCGAAGAACAGCTCGCCCTCGACGGCGTACACCTTCGTGCCCTCCGCGTCGGTCGGCACCTCGCGCACCCGCGTGAGGTGGGCGACCCGGCGGGCGAAGAGCACGCTCGCGGCGAGCACCCCGACGACGACGCCGATCGCGAGGTTGCGGGTGGCCACGACGACCGCGACGGTGACGAGCATGACGCCGGTCTCGCTGCGCGGCATCCGCCGCAGCGTCGCGGGCCGGATGCTGTGCCAGTCGAACGTGCCGACCGAGACCATGACCATGACGGCCACGAGCGCGGCCATCGGGATGAGCGCGACGACGTCGCCGAGCACGACGACGAGGACGAGGAGGAAGACCCCGGCGAGGAAGGTCGAGATGCGGGTGCGCGCCCCCGAGGAGCGCACGTTGATCATCGTCTGGCCGATCATGGCGCAGCCGCCCATCCCGCCGAAGAGCCCGGTGACGACGTTCGCGACGCCCTGCCCCCACGACTCGCGGGTCTTGCTCGAGTGGGTGTCGGTGATCTCGTCGACGAGGGTCGCCGTCATGAGCGACTCCATGAGCCCGACGAGGGCCATGCCCAGGGCGTAGGGGGCGATGGTGCGCAGGGTCTCCAGGGTCGGCGGCACGTCGGGCAGCGCCAGGCCCGGCAGGGTGTGCGGCAGCGCGCCCTCGTCGCCGACGGTCGGCACGGCCAGTACCGCCGCGACGGTGAGCGCGGTCAGCCCGACGATCGCGACGAGCGGCGCCGGGACGGCGGTCGTCACCCGGGGCAGGAGCACGATGACGGCGAGCGCGGCGGCCACGAGCGGGTACACCGCCCACGGCACGCCGGTCAGGTGCGGCAGCTGGGCGAGGAAGATGAGGACGGCCAGGGAGTTGACGAAGCCGACCATGACCGATCGCGGGACGAAGCGCATGAGCCGGGCGACGCCGAGCAGGGCGAGGAGGACCTGGATGAGGCCCCCGAGGACCACCGTGGCGAGCAGGTAGTCCAGCCCGTGCTCGCGCACCACGGGGGCGACGACGAGGGCGACCGCGCCGGTGGCGGCCGAGATCATCGCCGGCCGGCCGCCGAGGACCGCGATCGAGACCGCCATCGTGAACGACGCGAACAGCCCGACGCGGGGGTCGACCCCGGCGATGACCGAGAACGAGATCGCCTCGGGGATCAGGGCCAGGGCGACGACGAGACCGGCGAGCACCTCGGTGCGCAGCCGGCGCGGGGAGCGCAGGGCCGCCAGGACGGAGGTCGTCGCCTCCTCGTGCGGGAAGCGGGCCAGCTCGGTGGTGGCGGCGGTGGGGGCAGGACGGGACACGGGCGGGGCTCCGGGGTCGGCGGTGGACGCCCCGGGCAGGCCGGGGCGGGCCCCGCACGACACCGGGCAGGACGGAACAGGTCAGGGGGCGCCGGCCGGGGCACGGCGCGGCCACCCACCCTAGCGGCGAGGCTGCGCGCTCGCCGAACCGTCCGTGGGTGCTGCGGCCGGGGGGCGGACGAGCCCGTCGGGACCCAGGAGCGGGTTGTGCGCCGGGTCGACCCGCTCCCCCGGGGGCGGCGGACCTGGGGGCGTGCCGTCGCCGAAGGCCGAGCCGCCGAGGGACTCGCGCCCGTGCGGGGTACCCCAGCCGGCGAGGTCGGGCCCCACGGGGACGATGCCGGTCGGGTTGATGTCGCGGTGGACCTCGTAGTAGTGCCGCTTGACGTGCGCGAAGTCGATCGTGTCACCGAACCCGGGGGTCTGGAACAGGTCGCGCGCGTAGGCCCACAGCACCGGCATCTCGGACAGCTTGTGCCGGTTGCACTTGAAGTGGCCGTGGTAGACGGCGTCGAAGCGCGCGAGGGTCGTGAAGAGCCGCACGTCGGCCTCGGTCACCGTCTCGCCCATGAGGTAGCGGCGGTCCGCGAGCCGTTCCTCCAACCAGTCCAGGGTCGCCCACAGCCGGCCGTAGGCCTCCTCGTAGGCGGTCTGGGTGCCGGCGAAGCCACACCGGTAGACGCCGTTGTTCACCTCGGTGTAGACCCGCTGCATCACCTCGTCCATCTCGGCGCGCAGCGGCCGGGGGTAGAGGTCCGGCGCGCCGGGGCGGTGGTGCTCGCGCCACTGGGTGGACAAGTCGAGGGTCATCGGGGCGAAGTCGTTGGTCACGAGCCGCCCGGTCGCGACCTCGACGAGCGCCGGCACGGTGATGCCGCGCGGGTAGCCCGGGAATCGGCGCTCGTAGGCGTCCTTCAGCCGTGGGATGCGCAGGACCGGGTCGAGCCCGTCCTCGTCGAGGTCGAAGGTCCAGCTGTCCTCGTCGTGGGTCGGGCCGCAGACGCCCATGGAGATGGCGTCCTCGAGCCCGAGCAGCCGGCGGACGATGATCGCCCGGTTGGCCCACGGGCAGGCGCGGGCCACGACGAGCCGGTAGCGCCCGGGCTCGACCGGCCACTCGTGCTCGCCGGAGGCCTCGCGCGTCACGCGGTCCTCGACGTAGGTGGTGTCGCGCTGGTAGTCGTCCTCGACGTAGCTGCCCTGGGCCATCGGGCCATCCTCTCAGGCGGGGAGCGCTCCCAGGCGCGCGAGGAGCAGGGCCTCGGCGAGGCAGACCCGCTCGAACTCCGCCAGGTGCAGGGACTCGTTCGCGCCGTGCGCCCGGGTGTCGGGGTCCTCGACACCGGTGACGAGGATCGCCGCGTCGGGGAAGCGCTCGGCGAAGGCGGCGACGAACGGGATGGACCCGCCGACGCCGATGTCGACCGGGGCCACCCCCCAGGCGTCGTGGAACGCGGCGCGCGCCTCGTCGTAGACCGGCCCCTCGGCGTCCGCGGCGAACCCGGCGCCCCGCTCGTCGAGCTCGACCTCGACCCGGGCCCCCCAGGGGACGTGGGCCAGCACGTGCTCCCGCAGCCGCTCGAAGGCCGCGAGGTCGTCCTCGTCGGGCGCGATCCGCATCGAGACCTTGGCGGCGGCCGTGGGCAGGAGGGTGTTGGAGGAGGTCGCGACGCTCGGGGCGTCGATGCCGATGGTCGTCAGCGACGGCTTGGTCCACATCCGGGTGAGCAGGCTGCCGGAGCCGACCGGCTCGACGCCGTCGAGCAGCCCCGACTCGCGCCGCAGCCGGGCCTCGTCGTAGTCGAGGTCGGCGGCCACGCCCTCGCGCAGCCCGGGGACCGCGAGGTTGCCCTCGTCGTCGTGGAGGGCGGCGAGCAGGCGCACGAGGACCATGAGCGCGTCCGGGACGACGCCCCCGAACATCCCGGAGTGGACGCCGTGGTCGAGCGTCGAGGCGGTGATGACGGCCCGGACGTTGCCGCGCAGCGTCGTCGTCAGGGCCGGCTCCCCGACGTCCCAGTTGCCGGAGTCGGCGAGCACGATGGCGTCGGCGCGCAGCTTCTCGCCGTGCCGCTCGAGGATGGTCGGCAGCGAGTCCGAGCCGACCTCCTCCTCCCCCTCGACGAAGACGGTCACCCCGACGGGCAGGGCGTCGCCGTGGGCCCGCAGGGCGGCGACGTGCGCCATGACGCCGGCCTTGTCGTCGGCGGCTCCGCGCCCGTAGAGCCGCCCGGCACGCTCGGTGGGCTCGAACGGCGGGCTGTCCCACAGCGCCTCGTCGCCCGGGGGCTGGACGTCGTGGTGGGCGTAGAGCATGACGGTGCGTGACCCGGGCGGGCCGGGCCGCCGGCCGATGACGGCGGGGCGCCCGCCCTCCCGGACGATCTCGACCTCGAGCCCCTCGGCACGCAGCAGCGCCGCGGTGGCCTCGGCGCTGGCCTCGACGTGCGCCGGGTCGAACGCGTCGAGGGAGACCGACGGGATGCGCGTCAGGGCGTAGAGGTCGGCGCGCACCTGCGGCATCAGGCCGCGGATCCGCTCACGCAGGTCGGTCGTCCGCTTCTCGCTCGACAGCTCGCTCACGACGACCGACCCTACCGAGCGGCGGGCGCCGTGGGGCCCCGGCCCACGGCGGCAGGGGGAGCCCGGGACAGCACCTACAGTGGGGTCCGTGTTCGGACGCAGCAAGAGTGAGCAGGCCCCGGCCCCGGCGACGCACGCCGAGCGGGAGGGTGCCAAGAACCGGCCGACCCCGCGGCGGCGCGACCAGGAGGCGGCCCGCCGCCGTCCGCTCGTCGTCACCGACCGCAAGGCGGCGCGCACGCGTGACCGGGACGAGCGCCGGGCCCAGGCCACCCAGCTGCGCCGGGCCCTCGAGACCGGGGACGAGGCGCACTACCCCGCGCGCGACCGCGGACCGGTGCGGCGCTACATCCGCGACTACGTCGACGCCCGCCGCAACCTCGGCGAGTTCCTCCTGCCGGTCATGCTCATCGTCCTCGCCCTGAGCCTCGTCCCGACGACGGCCGTGTTCACCACGAGCGTCTACCTCACGTGGCTGGCCGTGATCGCCGTCGTCGTCGACACCGTGCTCATGTGGCGCGGGCTCAAGCGGCGGCTCGTTGCCCGCTTCGGCGCCGACGCGCTGCCCCGCGGCAGCATGAGCTACGCGGTCATGCGGGTCTTCCAGATGCGCCGTGCCCGCCGGCCGGTCGTCATGGTCAAGCGCGGCGAGTTCCCGGACTGACCCGCCGGCGGCCGGGCCGACGCCGGGGCGGTCTGCCGGAGGGCTACGGCTCCAGGCTCATCGGCCCGTAGACGACCTGCTGGTCGTGCCACAGGGTGACGCTGGCGACCCCGGCCGTGGCCAGCTCGCGCCAGGTCTCACCGAGCCAGCTCTCGGCATCGGACTGGGAGGGGAAGGCCGCCGTCGTCGTCGGCGGGCCGGTGACCTCGCCGCCGTCGGCGCCGGTGAAGCTCCACGACCACCGCTCGCTCACGACCCCCGCACCCCCGCCTCGACGAACGGCGGCTTGGTCACCGTCGCCGGCAGAGCCCGGCCACGGACCTCGATGCTGACCTCGTCGCCGAGGGTCACCGACCGCTCGAGCAGGGCCAGGGCGATGCCCTGGCGGCGGGTGGGCGAGAACGTCCCCGAGGTCACCTCGCCGACGACCCGGCCCGCGGCGTCCACCACCGTGCAGTGCGGGCGGGGTATCCCCCGCCCGGTGACGACCAGGCCCCGCATGAGGCGGCCGTCCTTGGCCGCCCGCTCGGCGGTGAGCGCCTCCTTGCCCCAGAAGGTCTCCTTGTCCCAGCCGACGGCCCATGCGGCGCCCGCCATGACCGGGGTGATCTGCGGCGAGAGGTCGTTGCCGTGCAGCGGGTAGCCCATCTCGGTGCGCAGCGTGTCGCGGGCCCCGAGGCCGGCGGGCAGGCCGCCCTCGGCGGCGACCGCCTCGGCGAGCGCGTCCCAGACCGACCCGGTGACGTCCCACGGGGGGACGATCTCGTAGCCGCGCTCGCCGGTGTAGCCGGTGCGGCACACGATGACCGGCAGGCCCTCCCACCGGGTCTCGACGAAGCTCATGTAGTCGTGCCCGACGGGCAGGCCGAGGCGGGCCAGGACCTGGTCCGAGCGGGGGCCCTGGACGGCGAGCACGCCGTAGCGTTCGTGGAGGTTCTCCACGAGGACCCCCTCCGGCGCCGCATCCTCGAGCAGCCGGACGACCCGGGAGGTGTTCGCGGCGTTCGGGACGAGGAAGACGTCCTCGCCCGAGCGCAGGTACTGGATGAGGTCGTCGACGACGCCGCCGTCCTCGGCACAGCACATCGTGTACTGCGCCTGGCCCGGCCCGATCCGGCGCAGGTCGTTGGTCAGGCAGGCGTTGACGAAGTCGGCGGCCCCGGGCCCGCTCACCCGGGCCTTGCCGAGGTGGGAGACGTCGAAGAGGCCGACGCGCTCGCGCACCGCCGTGTGCTCGGCGACGACGCCGCCACCGGGGTACTCGATGGGCATCGACCAGCCCCCGAAGTCGGCCATCTTGGCCCCGAGGGCGACGTGCCGCTCGTGCAGCGGCGAGTGCAGCAGGTCGGTCATGCCGGGCACGTTACCGCGCCGGTCGGGGCGGGCCCGGAGCCCGGATAGTCTGCTGGCCATGACCTCCCTGACCGTGACGACCAAGACCGCCGCCGACCTCGCCGTCGACGCCCTCGTCCTCGGCATCGTCGGCACCGACGACGGCGCCGCCCTCGCCGCGGGGCACGGGCTCCCGCGCAAGGCCGTCGTCCACCTGCAGGCGGTGCTCGCCGACCTCGAGGCCTGCGGCGCCCCCGACGAGCTGCACCGGGTGGTCGCGGTCCCCGGGGTCAAGGCGACGTCGGTGCTGCTCGCCGGCCTCGGCAAGGCCGGCAGCCGGAGCACGTCCTTCGAGCACGGGGTGCTGCGGGAGGCCGCCGCGTCGGCCCTGCGGCCGGTGCGCACCAAGCGGCACGTCGCGGTGGCGCTGCCGACCCCCGACGTCACGAGCGTCGCCGCGGTGGCCGACGGCGCCTGGGCCGGCACCTACGCCTACGACAGGTCCACCTCGCGGGCGGCGGGCCGCCGGGGCCGCGCCTCGGCGGCGCCGGCCGGGCCCAAGGTCACCGTGGTCTCCGGCGCCGGCCAGGGCCGGGCGGTCAAGGACGCCGTGGCGCGCGCGGCCACCGTCGGCGCCGCGCGCGACTGGGCGCGCGACCTCGTCAACACCCCGCCGAACCTGCTCTTCCCGCAGTCCTTCGCCGAGGCGGTCAAGAAGCGCGTGGCCGACTCTCCCGCCAAGGTCACCGTCTCCGTGCTCGACGAGAAGGCCCTCGCCAAGGGTGGCTTCGGTGGCATCCTCGGCGTCGGGCAGGGCTCGGCGAACCCCCCGCGGATCGTCACGATGTCCTACAGCCCCTCCGGTGCCAAGGGCTCGGTGGCGCTCGTCGGCAAGGGCATCACCTTCGACTCCGGGGGCCTGAACATCAAGCCGTCGACGGGCATGGTGACGATGAAGTGCGACATGGCCGGTGCCGCAGCGGTCGCCGCCACTGTGCTCGCCGCCGCCGAGCTGGGTGGCCCGGTCGCGGTCACCGGCTACCTCTGCCTCGCCGAGAACATGCCCGGCGGGCGCGCCCAGCGCCCGAGCGACGTCGTCGTCATGCGCGACGGCACGAGCGTCGAGATCCTCGACACCGACGCCGAGGGCCGGATGGTCCTCGCGGACGGGCTCTGCCTCGCCAGCGAGAAGTCGCCGGACTGGGTGGTCGACATCGCCACGCTGACCGGGGCCCAGATGATCGCTCTCGGCAGCGACCTGTGCGGCGTCATGGGCAACGACGACGGCTTCCGCTCCGCCGTGCTCGACGCGGCCGAGACCGCGGGTGAGGGCGCCTGGCCGATGCCGCTGCCCGCGTCGCTGCGGACCAAGCTCGACACCCCGACCGCCGACATCGCCCACAAGGGCGACCGGGAGGGGGGCATGCTCACCGCGGGGATCTTCCTCTCGGAGTTCGTCGGCGAGGGGATCCCGTGGGCGCACCTCGACATCGCCGGTCCGGCGTTCAACTCCGGTGGGCCCAAGGGACGTACGCCCAAGGGCGGCACCGGCTTCGGCGTCTCGACGCTGGTCGGCCTCGTCGAGGGTCACGCCGCCCGCTGAGGCCGGGCGGGCGGGGTCAGCCGCTCTTGCGGCGGAACATCTGGGCCCGGCCGCTGGTCTCCGGGCCGTGCGCGCCCTCGACCTTGCCGTGTGCGCCGTGACGGGGGGCGTCGGTGCCCGCGTGCGGGCCCTTGGCCTCCAGCGCCGCCCGGAACTTCGCCTTGGCCTCCTCGTCGACCGGCGCCCGCTGGTGGTCCTTGGACGTCATGGACGCTCCTTCGTTCGGTGCTGCGGGAGCCTCCACCGTGGCACGCTGCGGCGGTCCCGGCCACCGGTTTACCGGGAGGCTCAGGCCCGGCCCTCGCGGCGCTGCCGGGCCGTCCACGCCCGCATCCTCGCCGGGTAGCCGGTGAGGTTGACGTCGTAGACCGGCACGCCGAGCCCGGCGGCCACGTCGAAGGCGACCGGGCGCGACGGCAGCGCCCGGCGGGTCCACTCCCCGTCGTGCGCGATGAGGACGACGGTCGTCGCCGTGACGTTCGTCGCCGGCTCCACATAGGCCTCGACCCCCCGGCGGGTCGAGGCGAACTCCGCCAGGTGGGTGCGCACCCCCGCGAGGTCGCTGCCACCCTGGCGGGCCGACCGGCGCCGCCCGCGTCTCCACCACGCCATGGGCCCACGATAGGCGCTCCGCCCCACAGGCCCGTGGTCCATGGCGTGCGGTGGTCTCGTGCGGCACCGTGGTCAGTGACAGGATGCCCCCGTGCCCAGGCGCCCACCCGCAGCGCCGGCACGACCGAGCGCCACCGCGAGAACGGAGCAGCCCCGCATGCCGGCCACCGCCGTCCAGCCCACGCACGACGTCGTCGTCCTCGGAGGGGGCAGCGGCGGCTACGCCTGCGCGCTGCGTGCGGCCGAGCTCGGCCTGTCCGTCGCGCTCGTCGAGAAGGACCTGCTCGGCGGCACCTGCCTGCACCGCGGCTGCATCCCCACCAAGGCGCTGCTGCACGCCGCGGAGGTGGCCGACGCCGCCCGCGACGCCGAGCGGTTCGGCGTGCGGGCCACGCTCGAGGGGGTCGACCTGCCCGCGGTGACCCGCTACCGCGAGGGTGTCGTCGCCCGCCTGCACCGCGGGCTGCAGGGCCTCGTGCGGGCCCGGGCGGTCGACTACGTCGAGGGCGCGGGCCGTCTCGAGGGGCCCACGTGCGTCGTGGTCGGGGAGCGCCGGCTCGTGGGGCGGCACGTCGTCCTGGCCACCGGGTCACGCGCCCGCACGCTGCCCGGTCTCGACCTCGGCGACCGGGTCGTGACGAGCGACGGCGCCCTGCGGCTGCGGGAGGTGCCCGGCCGGGTCGTCGTCCTCGGTGGTGGCGTCATCGGCGTCGAGTTCGCCTCCCTGCTGCGCTCCTTCGGGGCCGAGGTCACGGTGGTCGAGGCCCTGCCGCGGCTCGTCGCCACCGAGGACGCCTCGTCCTCGGCCGCGCTGGAACGGGCGTTCCGCCGGCGGGGCATCACCGTGCGCACCGGTGCCCGGTTCGCCTCGGCGAGCGAGGACGAACGGGCGGTGACGGTCCGTCTCGAGGACGGCACCGAGCTCGAGACGGACCTGCTGCTCGTCGCCGTCGGGCGGGCGCCGGTCACCGACGACCTCGGCTACGAGGAGGCCGGAGTCACCCTCGAGCGCGGCTTCGTCGTCACCGACGACCACGGGCGGACCGGGGTCGAGGGGCTGTGGGCGGTCGGCGACATCGTGCCGGGGCCGCAGCTGGCCCACCGGGGCTTCGCCCAGGGCATCGCGGTCGCCGAGCGCGTCGCGGGGCTCTCGCCGGCCCCCGTCGCCGACGCGCTGCTGCCCCGGGTCACCTACAGCGACCCGGAGGTCGCCTCGGTCGGGCTCACCGAGGAACAGGCCCGCGCGGAGCACGGGGAGGCGGTCGAGACCTCCAAGTACTCCCTCGGCGGCAACGGCCGCTCCCAGATCCTCGGGACGCAGGGCTTCGTCAAGCTCGTGCGGGTCGCGCACGGGCCCGTCGTCGGCGTCCACATGGTCGGGGCCCGGATGGGCGAGCAGGTCGGCGAGGCCCAGCTCGTCGTCGGCTGGGAGGCCCACCCCGAGGACGTCACGCCGTTCCTCCACGCCCACCCCACGCAGAACGAGGCCCTCGGCGAAGCCCACCTGGCGCTCGCCGGCAAGCCACTGCACGCACACAACTAGAGTGATGACCGCCAGCGCCCACGAAGGAGAGCACCACTGATGTCGGAACGTGTACAGATGCCCGCACTCGGCGAGTCCGTGACCGAGGGGACCGTGACGCGCTGGCTGAAGAGTGTCGGCGACGAGGTGGCGGTCGACGAGCCGCTCCTGGAGGTCTCCACCGACAAGGTCGACACCGAGATCCCCTCCCCCGTCGCGGGGGTGCTCCAGGAGATCCTCGTCGAGGAGGACGACACCGTGCCGGTCGGCGCCGACCTCGCCGTCGTCGGCGACGGTGAGCCCTCCTCGGGCGACTCCGACGGCGAGGGCTCCTCCTCTCAGGACCAGGGCGGCTCGGACGCCGGCCCGGACGACGAGGTCGAGGACCCCGCCGACACGGGCGCGGTCGCCGAGGCCGGTGACGAGGGCGGCCAGGAGCCGGCCGAGCCGCAGGCCGAGTCCTCCGGCGAGCCCGAGTCCCCCGACGAGCCCGAGCAGCCCTCGAGCGGTGGCTCCGGCGGCGAGGGCACGACGGTGACGATGCCGGCGCTCGGCGAGTCCGTCACCGAGGGCACGATCACCCGGTGGCTGAAGGCCGAGGGTGACGAGGTCGCCGTCGACGAGCCGCTGCTCGAGGTCTCCACCGACAAGGTCGACACCGAGATCCCCTCGCCCGCCGCAGGCACCGTCACCGCGATCCTCGTCCAGGAGGACGAGACCGTCCCGGTCGGCGCCGACCTCGCGGTCGTCGGCGGCTCCGGTGGTGGCTCGCAGGCCACCGAGGAGGCGCCGGCCGAGGCCTCGCCCGAGCGCGAGGAGGAGCCCGAGGCCGCGCCGGAGGAGCCCGCCGAGCCCGAGCCGCAGGAGCCGGCCTCCGACACCCAGGAGGAGCCCGCGCCCGCCCAGGAGGCCCCGCCGCAGGAGAAGGCCGACGAGGCGGCCGCTGCCGCGGACGAGGCGCCCTCGGGGGCGACCGGCGGCTCGAGCGCGCCCACCCCGCGCGAGAGCGACACCGACGCCAGCGCCTACGTCACCCCGCTCGTGCGCAAGCTCGCCGCGGACCACCACATCGACCTGTCGACCATCGAGGGCAGCGGGATCGGCGGCCGCATCCGCAAGCAGGACGTCCTGGCGGCCGCCGAGGCCAAGAAGGCGCCACAGCCGCAGGCGCCCGCCCCGTCCGCGCAGGCGTCGGCACCGTCGGCACCGGCCGGCCCCACCAAGGCGCCGGTCGACACCTCGCTGCGGGGCACGACCCAGCCGATGAGCCGGCTGCGCAAGACGATCGCCCGCCGGATGGTCGAGTCCCTCCAGGTCTCGGCCCAGCTGACGACCGTCGTCGAGGTCGACGTCACCCGCATCGCGCGCCTGCGCGACGCGGCCAAGGGCGACTTCGCCGCGCGCGAGGGCACCAAGCTGAGCTTCCTGCCGTTCTTCGCCCTCGCCGCGGTCGAGGCGCTCAAGGCGCACCCGACGGTCAACGCGAGCATCGAGGAGGACCAGGTGACCTACCACGGCGCCGAGCACCTCGGGATCGCCGTGGACACCGACAAGGGGCTCATCGTGCCGGTCATCCGCAACGCCGGTGACCTCAACATCGCCGGGCTGGCCCGGGGCATCGCCGACCTCGCCGAGCGCACCCGCAGCAACAAGATCGCCCCGGACGACCTCGCGGGCGGGACGTTCACGATCACCAACACCGGGTCGCGCGGCGCGCTGTTCGACACCCCGATCATCAACCAGCCCCAGGTCGGGATCCTCGGCACGGGTGCCGTCGTGCGCCGTCCGGTCGTCGTACGCAGCGAGGACGGCGGTGAGACCATCGCGATCCGCTCGATGGTCTACCTCGCCCTCTCCTACGACCACCGGATCGTCGACGGGGCCGACGCGGCGCGCTTCCTCTCGACGATGAAGCAGCGCCTCGAGGAGGGCGCGTTCGAGGCCGACCTGGGCCTCTGACGCCTCGCCCATGGCCCGTGTCGCCGTCACCGGCTCCTCCGGCCTCATCGGGACCGCCCTCGTGGCGGCGCTGCGCGCGCGCGGCGACGACGTGCTGCGGCTCGTGCGCCGCGAGCCCGCCGCTCCCGACGAGGTCCGCTGGGACCCCGCCACCCGCCGCCTCGACCCGGCGGTGCTCGACGGGGTCGACGCGGTCGTCAACCTCGCCGGCGCCGGGGTCGGCGACCACCGGTGGAGCCCGGCGTACAAGCGCGAGATCCTCGCCTCCCGCACCGACGCCACGACCGCGGTGGCGACGGCGGTGGCCGCCACGGGGGCGCCGGTACGCCTGGTCTCCGGCTCGGCCGTCGGGTTCTACGGCGACCGCGGTGACCAGCCGCTGACCGAGGCCGACGCGGCCGGTACCGGCTTCCTCGCCGAGGTCGTCCTCGCCTGGGAGGCAGCCGCCGGACCCGCGGTCGAGGCCGGTGCGCCGGTGGCCTTCGCCCGGACCGGGATCGTCATGGCCGCGGGCGGGGGCGCCATGGCACCGCTGCTGCGTTTGGCCCGCCTCGGCCTCGGCGGCCCGCTCGGCAGCGGCCGCCAGTTCTGGCCGTGGGTGACCCTCGTCGACGAGGTGCGCGCCCTCGTCCACCTCGTGGACCGCCCCGACGTCACCGGTGCGGTCAACCTCACCGGGCCGGCGCCCGCCCGGCAGCGGGAGGTCGCCGCGGCCCTCGGCCGGGCACTGCACCGCCCGGCCGTCCTCCCCGCGCCCTCGCTCGCGCTGCGGGCGGTCGTCGGGGAGTTCGCCGGGGAGATCCTCGGCAGCCAGCGGATCGTCGGCGAGGCGCTCCTCGCCAGTGGCTTCGTCCACGAGCACGCCGACCTCGACGCCGCCGCCCGGTGGCTGGTCGCCTGAGTCACCCCGCGCGGATCGCCTGGACCCGCCAGCCCGCACCGGTGCGCCGCAGCTCGACGCGGACCCGCTGGGCGCGGCCCGCCGCCCGCGGGCTGCTCCGGCCGGCGCCGGCGACCCGGTAGGCGGAGGTCGCGATGCGGGCGCGCAGCACCGCGGCACGCGCCCCCGCCTCGAACACCGTCACGTCCCGGACGCGGTAGTGCAGCCCCGCGTAGCGAAGCCCGGCCGACGACAGCTGGGCGAGCGCCGCGGCGTCACGGGCGTGCAAGGGGCCGCCGGGCGTCTCGGCTCCCTCGAGCCGGGCGGCGTCGGCCCGGCGGAAGGCCGCCGCCCGGGCCTCGGCGAGCGCCCCGAGCAGCAGCGCCGGGTGCTCGGTGGGTGCCGACGCCCCGACCCGCGGGTCGGCGGGCGCACTGACGGAGGCCGCCGGGGAGCGGGAGGCCGGGGGCGAGCGGACGGGCGAGGCGGACGAG
>NZ_JAANCN010000019.1 GCF_011326735.1 Phycicoccus endophyticus | reverse complement strand
GGCCGGCCGCCGCGCGGGCGACGGGGAGCGGGCGGACGGGTGCCCCCACGCGGACCGCCTCGACCCCACGTCAGCGCGCGGGGGGGCGCCGGCCCACCGCCCGGCGGCCCGTCCGGCGGCGTGCGGCGACCGGGCCGGGACCGAGCACGCGGCGCCGGATGCGCACGCTCGTCGTCGCGACGATGTTCGTCCTGTCCGTCTTCGGTGCCCAGCTGGTCCGCATCCAGGGGCTCGACGCGCACGCCGTGGCCGCCGAGGCCGAGAGCCAGCGGGTCACCGCGCAGATCATCCCCGCGATGCGCGGCAAGATCCTCTCCGCCGACGGGACGGTGCTCGCCTCGAGCGTCGTGCGCGAGGTGGTCGTCGCCGACCAGACGGCGGTGTGCACCTACCGGACCGGGGCGACGACGTGCGACCCGGCGACCTCGCAGCAGGCCGTCCAGGAGGCCGCCGAGAAGCTCTCACCGCTGCTCGACACCCCGGTGAGCGAGCTGGTGACGGCGCTCACCGGGACCAGCCGCTACCGCATCCTCAGCAAGGACGTCACGCCCCTGACGTGGAACAAGATCGCCGACCTCGGGATCCCCGGCATCGCCCGCGACCGCCGCGAGACCCGCTCGGAGCGGATCTACCCGCAGGGGCAGACGACCGCGGCCCTCGTCGGCTACGTCACCGACGACGGCCAGCCCGGTGGTGGGGTCGAGCTCATGGCCGAGGACGCCCTCAAGGGCACGCCGGGGCGCACGACCTACGAGCGTGGCGGCGACGGCACCGCCATCCCCGCCGGGGAGTCGAGCACCACGGAGGCCGTCGACGGCGAGGACGTCCGGCTGACGGTCGACTCCTCGCTGCAGTGGTACGCCCAGAACGCCCTGGCCCAGCGGATCGAGGAGACCAAGGCCACCTCGGGGACCGTCGTCATCATGAACGCCAAGACCGGCGACCTGCTGAGCGTCGCGTCCTACCCGACCTTCGACCCGAACACCGACGTCGGCACGGCGGGTGCCGAGCTGGACAACAAGGCCTTCTCGGACGTCTTCGAGCCCGGCTCGACGGCCAAGATCATGACGATGGCCGCGGCGCTGGAGAAGGGCACGGTCACCCCGAGCACACCGGTCGTCATCCCGAACCGGCTGCAGCGCTACGACACCTCGTTCAAGGACTCCCACGAGCACCCGACCGAGTACCGCACGGTGGCCGGCACCCTCGCCGAGTCGAGCAACATCGGCACCGTGCTCGTCTCCGAGACGCTCAAGCCCTCGACCATCGAGTCCTACTTCCACAAGTTCGGCCTCGGGCAGGTCTCCGGGACCGGCTACCCGGGCGAGTCGGCCGGGATCCTGCCCGAGTCCTCGACGTGGAGCGGCACCAAGCGCGCCACGGTCGCCTTCGGCCAGGGGATCTCGGTGACGGCCATCCAGGCCGCGTCGGTCTTCCAGACCATCGCCAACGGTGGGGTGCGGGTGGCTCCCCGGCTCGTCGAGAGCGTCACCGACGCCGACGGCACCGTCCACGAGGAGAAGGCCTCCACCGGGACGCGCGTGGTCTCGCAGAAGACCGCGAACCAGGTCAGCGCCATGCTCGAGGGCGTCGTCAGCCCCGAGGGCACCGCCGTGGAGGCGCAGATCCCCGGCTACCGGGTCGCGGGCAAGACGGGCACCGCGGAGTACTACGACGACAGCGTGGGGCGCTACAACGGCAAGACCGCCAGCTTCGTCGGGTACGCGCCGGCCGACGACCCGCAGGTCGTCGTCGCCGTCATCGTCCAGAAGCCCACCTACCCCTTCTTCGGCGGGTACGTCGCCGGCCCGGTCTTCAAGGACGTCATGACCTACGCCCTGCAGGAGCTGAAGATCCCGCCGACGGGCAAGAAGGCCAAGCACCTGAAGATCGAGGTCTCGCCGCAGAAGGCGCTCTCCGACCCCCACGTCCTGCGCGACGGCAAGAAGCAGGTCAAGCGGTAAGGTCGTCCGGATGCTCTCCCCCCGGCCGACCACGACGCGGCGCACCCCGCTCGGCGAGGTCGCGGCCCTCCTCGGGGTACCCGCGCCGCCGGCCGCGGCCGAGGTCAGCGGCGTCACCCTCGACTCCCGTGCGGTCCGTCCCGGGGACCTCTACGCGGCCCTGCCCGGTGCCCGGGCCCACGGTGGCGACTACGCCGCCCAGGCCGTGGCCGCCGGCGCCGCCGCCGTGCTCACCGACGCCGCGGGCCGCAGCCGGCTCGTGGCCGCCGGGGTCGAGGTGCCGGCGCTCGTGGTCGAGCGGCCGCGCTCGGTGCTCGGTGCGGTCGCCGCCCGGGTCTACGGGACCGAGGAGCTGCCCGTGCGGCTCGTCGGCATCACCGGCACCAACGGCAAGACGACGACCGCCTACCTCGTGCACTCCGCCCTGACCGCCCTCGGGCACGCGGTGGGCCTCATCGGGACGGTCGAGACCCGGATCGGGCCGCAGCGGGTGGGCAGCGTGCGCACCACCCCCGAGGCTCCGGACCTGCACGCCCTGCTCGCGGTGATGGCCGAGCGCGGTCTGGACACCTGCGTCATGGAGGTGAGCAGCCACGCCCTGGCGCAGCACCGGGTCGACGGGGTCGTCTACGACGTCGCGCTGTTCACCAACCTCAGCCAGGACCACCTCGACTTCCACGGGTCCATGGAGGCCTACTTCGCCGCCAAGGCCTCGCTGTTCACCCCCGCCCGCTCCCGGCGGGCCCTCGTGTGCGTCGACGACGCCTGGGGGCGCGAGCTGCTCGCACGCGCCACGGTGCCCGTCGAGGCGCTGGCGACCGGGGCCGAGGCGGACTGGTCGGTGCGTCGGCAGGGCCCCGACCCGGCAGCGTTCCGGCTTACCGGCCCGGACGGGGTCGACCTGCACCTGAGGTCGAGCCTGCCCGGGGACTTCAACGTGACGAACACCGCGATGGCGGCCGCTGCCCTCGTCCTGCTCGGGGAGCCTCCCGAGCGCGCCGGGGAGGCCGTCCTCGCCGACCCGCACGTGCCGGGCCGGATGGAGCGGGTCGCCCTGCAGGGCCACGACGGGCTGCCGCGCGCGGTCGTCGACTACGCCCACACGCCCGACGCGATCGCCGCCGCCCTGCAGGCCCTGCGCCCGAGCACGCCCGGGACCCTCGTGTGCGTCACGGGTGCCGGCGGTGACCGCGACCAGGACAAGCGCCGCGCCATGGGCGCCGCCGCCGCGCAGGGTGCCGACGTCGTCGTCGTCACCGACGACAACCCCCGCTCGGAGGACCCCGCCGCGATCCGCGCCGCCGTGCTCGAGGGGGCCGAGGCGGTCCGCCGCGCCGGGCGTCCGGTGCAGCTCGCCGAGGTCGCGGGCCGCCGGCCGGCCGTCCACGAGGCCGTCGCCCGGGTCGCCGCCGAGCGTGGCGCCGCGACGGTCGCCGTGCTCGGCAAGGGCCACGAGAGCGGGCAGGAGGTCGACGGGGTCGTGCACCCCTTCGACGACCGCGAGGTGCTGCGGGAGGCCCTGCGCGCCGTCGCCGGGGTGGAGGCGCCGTGATCCCGATGTCGCTCTCGCAGGTGGCGCGGGTCGTCGGCGGCACCGTGCACGGCGTCGCCGAGCCGGACGCGCAGGCGCTCCTCGTCGACGGGCCGGTGGTCACCGACTCCCGCGAGGCCGCGTCCGGCGGGCTCTACGTCGCCCGGGTCGGCGAGCACGCCGACGGGCACGACTTCGCGGCGGCGGCGCTCGCCGCCGGCTGCGTCGCGGCGCTCACGACCCGCCCGCTCGAGGGCCTGGCGTGCGTCGTCGTCGAGGACACCCAGGCGGCCTTCGCGGCCCTGGCGCGGGCGGTCGTCGACGCCTCGCCCGGCCTCACCGTGGTCGGGCTCACCGGCTCCTCGGGCAAGACGAGCACCAAGGACCTGCTCGGGGAGGTGCTCGCGACCGTCGGCCCCACGGTCGCGCCGGTGGGCTCGTACAACTCCGAGGTCGGGGTGCCGCTCACGGTGTGCCGCGTCGAGCCCGACACCCGCTTCCTCGTCGTCGAGATGGGGGCCCGCGGCCCCGGGCACATCGCCTACCTCACCGGGATGGCGCCCCCGCGCATCGGGGTCGTGCTCAACGTGGGCACGGCCCACCTCGGGGAGTTCGGCTCGCGGGAGGCCATCGCCCGCGCCAAGTCCGAGCTGCCCGCGGCCCTGCCCGAGGGTGGACTGGCCGTCCTCAACGCCGACGACCCCGCGGTGCGGGCGATGGCGGCCGTGACGCCCGCCCGGGTGACGCTCGTCGGCGAGGCCGAGGACGCCGAGGTGCGCGCCCGCGAGGTCGCCCTCGACGCCGCCGGCCGGCCGTCCTTCCGGCTGGAGACCGCCTCCGGGGCCACCGACGTCGCGCTCGGGCTCGTCGGGCGCCACCACGTGGGCAACGCGCTGGCCGTCGCCGCGGTCGCCCTCGAGGTGGGCCTGTCGCTGGACGAGGTCGGCGGGGCGCTCAGCACGGCCCGGCCGCGCAGCCGCTGGCGGATGGAGGTCACCGAGCGGCCCGACGGCGTCACCGTCGTCAACGACGCCTACAACGCCAACCCGGACTCGATGCGGGCCGCCCTGGCCACCCTCGAGCGGATGGGGGAGGGCCGGCGCACCTGGGCCGTCCTCGGCACGATGCTCGAGCTCGGGACGGAGTCCGCGGCGCTGCATGCCGCGGTCGGCGCCGAGGCCGTGGCCCGGGGGGTCGAGGAGCTGCTCGTCGTCGGGCAGGAGGCGCGTCCGCTCGCCACCGGGGCCATCGAGGCCGCGGGCGGCACCAACGTGCGCCACGTCCCGGACGCCGAGACCGCCGAGCGGCTGCTGCGTGCCGAGCTCGCCCCCGGCGACGTGGCCCTGTTCAAGTCCAGCCGCGACGCCGGGCTACGGTTGCTCGGAGACACGCTCGCGACGACCCCCGAGGAGCAGCACCCGTGAAGGCCGTGCTCATCGCCGCCGTGGTCTCCCTCGTCCTCTCGCTCTTCGGCACACCGACCTTCATCCGCTTCCTCGTGCGGCGCGGCTACGGGCAGTTCATCCGCGACGACGGGCCGACCTCGCACCACACCAAGCGGGGCACCCCGACGATGGGTGGGGCGGTCATCGTCCTGGCCTCGCTGCTCGCCTACGCGCTGGCGCACCTGCTCACCGGGCAGAAGCCGACGGTGAGCGGGCTGCTCGTCCTCTTCCTCATGGCCGGGATGGGCGTGGTCGGGTTCCTCGACGACTACATCAAGATCAGCAAGCAGCGCAGCCTCGGGCTGCGCTCGCGCCAGAAGCTCGCCGCCCAGACGCTCGTCGCGGTCGTCTTCGCGGTCCTCGCGCTCGAGTTCCCCAACGGCTCCTTCCGCACCCCCGCCTCGACGGCGATCTCCTTCGTCCGGGACACCCCGGTCAACCTCGCCTTCGCCGGCTCCGTGCTCGGCGTCATCCTCTTCGTCCTGTGGGCCAACCTCATCGTCGCGGGCACGTCCAACGGCGTGAACCTCACCGACGGCCTCGACGGCCTCGCGACCGGCGCCTCGGTCATGGTCTTCGCGTCCTACGTCCTCATCGGGATCTGGCAGTTCAACCAGAACTGCCAGTGGAACCCCGGGACCAAGTGCTACGAGGTGCGCGACCCGCACGACCTGGCCATCGTCGCCGCCGCCGGGATGGGCGCCTGCTTCGGCTTCCTGTGGTGGAACGCGTCGCCGGCGAAGATCTTCATGGGCGACACCGGCTCGCTCGCCCTCGGCGGGGCGCTGGCCGGGCTGGCCATCCTCACCCGCACCGAGCTGCTCGTGGTCATCCTCGGTGGCCTGTTCGTCACGGTGACCCTCTCGGTCATCGTCCAGGTCGTCTCGTTCAAGACGACGGGCAGACGGGTGCTGAAGATGGCGCCCCTGCAGCACCACTTCGAGCTCATGGGGTGGCAGGAGGTGACGATCGTCATCCGGTTCTGGATCATCGCCGGCCTCTTCGTCGCCCTCGGTCTCGGGCTGTTCTACGCCGAGTGGGTGGTGGGCGCGGCATGAGCGCGCAGCCCGCGCGCACCACGACCCTGACCCACCGGGACGCCGACTGGGCGAGTCTGCGCGTCCTCGTCGCCGGTCTCGGGCTGAGCGGCTTCGCCGCGGCCGACGCCCTCCTGGAGCGGGGCGCGCTCGTCACCATCGTCGACGCCGTGGCCCCCGCCGCCGGGACGCCGATGGCCGAGCGCGCCCACCTGCTCGACCTCCTCGGCGCGTCGGTGCACCACGGACCCGAGGCGGTCGCCGGGCTGCCCGCCGCGGCGCCCGACCTCGTCGTCACCTCACCCGGGTGGCGCCCGGACCAGCCGCTGCTCGCCGCCGCCGCCCGCGCCGGTGTCCCGGTCTGGGGCGAGGTCGAGCTCGCGTGGCGGATGCGCCCGCGCGAGGGCGCCGCCCCGTGGCTCACGGTCACCGGGACCAACGGGAAGACGACCACCGTGCGGATGCTCGCCGCGATGCTGCAGGCCGCCGGGCTGCGCGCGTGCAGCGCGGGCAACGTGGGCACGCCCGTCCTCGAGGCGGTCATGGACCCGCAGCCCTACGACGTCATCGCCGTGGAGCTGTCCAGCTTCCAGCTGCACTGGTCGCACTCGCTCGCGCCGCGCGCCTCGGCCTGCCTCAACGTCGCACCCGACCACGTCGACTGGCACGGCTCGTTCGAGGAGTACGCCCGGGCCAAGGGCCGGGTCTACGAGAACACCGAGGTCGCGTGCGTCTACAACGTCGAGGACGAGCGCACCCGGCGCCTCGTGGAGCAGGCGGAGGTCCAGGAGGGCTGCCGGGCGGTCGGCTTCACCCTCGGGGTGCCCGGCCCCTCCGAGCTCGGCGTCGTCGACGACGTCCTCGCCGACCGGGCCTTCGTCGCCGAGCGGGCCACGACCGCGGCCGAGCTGGCCTCGCTCGAGGACCTGGGCCAGGGGCCGGGTGCCCCGCCCCCGCACCTCGTGGCCAACGCCCTCGCGGCCGCCGCGCTCGCCCGGGCGCACGGCGTGCCCGCGGCCGCGGTGCGGGCGGGGCTGCGCGGCTTCGTGCCCGACCCCCACCGCATCGCCGAGGTCGGCGTCGTGCGCGGGCTGCGGTGGGTCGACGACTCCAAGGCGACCAACCCGCACGCCGCGCGGGCCAGCCTGGCCGCCTTCGAGGGCGTCGTCTGGGTGGCGGGCGGGCTGCTCAAGGGGGCCGAGGTCGACGAGCTCGTCGCGGCCGCCGCGCCGCGGCTGCGCGGCGTCGTCCTCCTCGGCCGCGACCGTTCGGCCATTTCCGAGGCGTTGGCCCGACACGCGCCGGATGTCCCCGTGCGGGAGGTGGCCCGTACCGACACTGGGGCCATGGACGCCGTGGTGGAGCATGCCCTCGCCCTGGGCCGGGAGGGGGACGTCGTCCTCCTCGCCCCCGCCGCCGCGTCGATGGACATGTTCACGGACTACGGTGCGCGCGGCGACGCCTTCACTGCGGCGGTGCGGCGGCTCACCGGCGGGGGGTAGCCCGTGACCTCCGCCACCGCCCCGGCCCGAGAGTCCGGACGCGGCACCACCCGCGTGCGCGCCTGGGCCGCCCGGTTCGACTCCCCGGTCGCCACGTACTACCTGCTCCTGTCGCTCACCGCCGCGCTCGTCGTCTTCGGGCTGATCATGGTGCTCTCCGCGAGCGCCATCACCTCCCTCGAGGAGAGCCGCTCGGCCTACACGATCTTCACCACCCAGGCGGTCTACGCCGGGATCGGGGGCGTCGCGCTGCTGCTCGCCTCGCGTATCCCGGTCACGGGCTGGAAGCGGCTGGCGGTGCCGGTGCTCGTCGTCGCGGTCGCCCTCCAGCTGCTCGTGCTCACCCCCCTCGGGTTCGCCGTCAACGGCAACCGCAACTGGCTGCGTCTCGGGCCGGTGACCATCCAGCCCTCCGAGCTGGTCAAGGTCGGCCTCGTCCTCGCCGGGGGGCTCGTCCTCGCCCGCAAGCGCCGCCACCTGCGCTCCCTCGGCCACGTGCTCGTCCCCTACCTCGTGCCCATCGCGGCCGTGTCGGTCGCCTCGGTCGTCCTCGGCCACGACCTCGGGACGGTGATGATCCTCGGCGCGATCGTGGCGGGGGTCCTCTTCGCGGCCGGGGTGCCGGTGCGCTGGTTCGTCATCGCCGGCGTGCCGTTCGTCGGGATGGCCGTCGCGTTCGTCGTCACCAGCCCCAACCGGCTCGGGCGCTTCGACGTCTGGCTCGGGCGCGACACCGACCCGTACGGCAACGCGCGCCAGCCCATCCACGGCCGGTACGCCCTGGCCGACGGCGGGTGGCTCGGCCTCGGCCTCGGGCAGAGCCGGGAGAAGTGGGGTCTGCTGTCCGAGCCGCACAACGACTTCATCTTCGCGATCATCGGTGAGGAGCTCGGCCTGCCCGGCACCCTCGCGATCCTCCTGCTCTTCGCCGCGCTGGCCGTCACGTGCTACCGGCTCGTCGTGCGCTCGGAGGACTTCTTCGTCCGGGTGGTCACGGCGGGCGTGATGATGTGGGTCATCATCCAGGCCGTGATCAACATCGGTACCGTCATCGGCCTGCTGCCCGTCATCGGGGTGCCGCTGCCGCTCGTCTCCTCCGGCGGCTCCTCGCTCATCACGACGATGGGTGCCCTGGGCATCCTGCTCTCCTTCGCCCGCAACGAACCCGGCTGCCGCGAGGTGCTGGCCGCCCGCCCCTCCTCGCTGCGGCGCTCGCTCGCGGTCGTGTCCGGGGCGGTCCGCTCGCGCCGGAGCGGGTCGTGAGCGCCGCCGCGCCCGGGTCGGTCCTCCTCGCCGGTGGTGGGACCGCCGGGCACGTCTCGCCCCTGCTGGCCCTCGCCGACTGCCTCCGGCGGCGTGACCCGCAGGTGCGGGTCGCCGCGCTCGGCACGGCCGAGGGGCTCGAGGCCCGGCTCGTGCCCGCCCGTGGCTACCCGCTGCACGAGGTGCCCCGGGTACCGTTCCCGCGACGGCCCGACGCCGCCGCGCTGCGGCTGCCGGGCGACCTGCGTCGTGCGGTCGCCGCCGCGGAGCGGGCCCTGGAGCAGAGCGCCGCCGAGGTGGTCGTCGGCTTCGGCGGCTTCGTCGCCTCTCCGGCCTACCTCGCGGCCCGTCGCCGCCGCGTGCCCGTCGTCGTCCACGAGCAGAACGCCCGCCCCGGGCTGGCCAACCGGCTCGGCGCCCGGGTCGCCGCCGAGGTCGCCGTCACCTTCCCGGGGACGCCGCTGCGCGGGGCCACGGTCACCGGCATGCCGCTGCGCCACGAGATCGCCACCCTGGACCGCGCGGCGCTGCGGGCCGAGGCGCGCGAGCACTTCGGCCTGGCGGAGGGCCCGACCCTGCTCGTCACCGGTGGCTCGCTCGGGGCGGCCCGGCTCAACGGCGCCTTCGCCGCCGCCGCCGCCGAGCTCTCCGCGGCCGGGGTCCAGGTGCTGCACGTCACCGGAGCCGGCAAGGAGGTCGACCCCGGCCCGCTGCCCGGTGCCCGGTACGTCGTCCTGCCCTACTGCGACCGGATGGACCTGGCCTACGCGGCCGCCGACCTCGTCGTCGCCCGGTCCGGGGCGAACACCGTGTGCGAGCTGACCGCCGTCGGCCTGCCGGCCGTCTACGTGCCGCTGCCCATCGGCAACGGCGAGCAGCGTCTGAACGTCTCCCACGTCCTGGACGCCGGGGGTGGCCTCGTCGTCGACGACGCGCTCGTCGACGCACGGTGGGTCGGTGACGTCGTCCTGCCCCTGGCGCAGGACGAGGAGCGGGTGGCGGCGATGGGCCGGGCCGCGTCCTCGGTGGGCCAGCGCGACGGCGACGAGCGGCTCGCCGACCTCGTGGCCCGTGCGGCCGGAGGGCGCTGAACGGCCGTGCCCGTCACCAACCCCCGCTTCGACCTCGCCGCACCGGTGCCGGCGTGGGAGTCGCTCGGTGCCGTGCACCTCGTGGCCATCGGTGGCGCCGGGATGTCGGCGGTGGCCCGCCTGCTGCTGGCCCGCGGCGTGGTCGTCAGCGGCTCGGACGCTGCCGACTCCCCGGCGCTGGAGGCCCTGCGGGCGGCCGGAGCGCGGGTCGCCGTCGGCCACGACCCGGCCCACCTCGCGGGCGTCGACACCGTCGTGGTGTCCTCGGCCGTGCGTGAGGACAACCCCGAGCTGGCCGCCGCGCGCTCCGCCGGCCTGCGGGTGCTGCACCGCTCCCAGGCATTGGCCGCGCTGCTCGGGCGCTCGCGTGCGGTCGCCGTCGCCGGCACCAACGGCAAGACGACGACGACCGCGATGCTCGTCGTGGCGCTGGCCGAGGCCGGGGCCGACCCCTCCTTCGCCTGTGGGGGAGAGGTCGCCCAGCTCGGGACGAACGCGGCGCTCGGCACCGGCGACGCGTTCGTCGTCGAGGCCGACGAGAGCGACGGCAGCTTCGTCGTCTACCGTCCGGCCGTCGGCGTAGTGACGACGGTGCAGCCGGACCACCTCGACTTCTACGGCACCCCGCAGGCGGTGACCGCCGCCTTCGGCGACTTCGCGGCGACCGTGGCCGACCTGCTCGTCGTCAGCGCCGACGACCCCGGGGCCGCGGCACTCGCGCGCTCCGAGCGGGCCCGTGGCCGTCGGGTGCTGACGTTCGGCGCGAGCGCCGGGGCCGACCTGCGCCTGCTCGCCACCACGGCGGAGGGGCTCGGGACCCGCACCACCGTCGTGCACCACGGCAGCCGGGTCGAGCTCGTCCTCGCGGTGCCCGGCGCGCACAATGTGGCGAACGCGTCGGCGGCGCTGCTCGCGGCGGTCGACGGGCTCGGGGCCGAGCGCGGGGCCGTCCTGCGGGGGCTCGCGGGCTTCACCGGCGCCCGCCGCCGCTTCGAGGTCCGGGGGGTGGTCGGCGACGTCACCGTGGTCGACGACTACGCGCACAACCCGGCCAAGGTCGCCGCGGTGGTCTCGACCGCGGCCGGGGTCCTCGAGCGTGCCGGCCGCGGCCGGCTGCTCGTCGTCTTCCAGCCCCACCTGTACAGCCGCACCCGCGACTTCGCCGAGCAGTTCGCCGCCGCCCTCGAGCCCGCCGACCACGTCGTCCTCCTCGACGTCTACGGGGCCCGGGAGGCGCCCGAGCCGGGGGTCACCTCGGCCCTCGTCGCCGACCCGCTCGTCCGTGCTCCCGGACAGCGCCGGGTCGAGGTCGGCGTGAGCCGGGAGAGGGCGGTCTCCCTCGTCACCGAGGAGGCCGCACCGGGCGACCTCGTGCTCACCGTCGGTGCCGGCGACGTCACGGCGCTCGGGCCGCTGCTGCTTCAGCGGCTCGCCGCGCGGGAGGCCGGGGGATGAGCCACACCGCCACGCGCAGCCCCCGTGGGCTGGACTCCTCGGCCTCGCGCTTCCGGGAGCGGGCCCTCGCCCGACGCCGCCGGCCGTGGCGGCGGGCACTGGCCACCGTGCTCGTGCTCGCGGTGCTCGCCGGTGCGGGGTGGGTGCTCGGCTGGACCCAGGTGCTCGGTCTGCGCGACGTCGAGGTCGTCGGCGTCGGCGGGCGCGAGGCCCGCCGGGTCGAGCAGCTCGTCGACGTGGCGCCGGGGACGCCGCTCGTGCGGGTCGACACCTCGGCGGTCGAGGCCGCCGTGCGGCAGCGCGTCACGGTCGCCGAGGTCTCGGTCCACCGGTCCTGGCCGGGCACGCTCGTCGTCGACGTCGTCCCGCGGGTCGCGGCCATCGTCGTGAAGAACCCCGCGGGCCGGCTCCAGGTGGTCGACGCCACGGGGGTCGCGTTCGGCACGGTGAAGAAGGCCCCGAAGGGGGTGCCGGTGGTCACCGCGACCGGGAGCCGCTCGATGCGCCCGGAGGCCCTCCAGGCCGCGCTGGCGCTCCTGCGGGACCTGCCCGAGGACCTCGCCGGCGAGGTCTCCGCCCTGCGGGTGAGCAGCGCCGACCTGGTGACCTTCACCCTGCGCGGGCACACCGTGATCTGGGGCGGGGAGGCCGAGCCGGAGCGCAAGACCCGGGTGCTACGAGCCCTGCTCACGACCAAGGCCAAGGTCATCGACGTCAGCGCGCCGGACACGCCCGTGACCCGCTGAGGCTCCTGTGACCTGTGAGGCTGCTGGGGCGGATGTGACCCGGCACGCCGGCCGTGCCAGGATTTGCCCCACGGGATGTCGCGACACGCCCGCCGCAGCTGTGCAGGACCAGCAGGGGCGACGTAGCGTCGTCCCATCACCCACCGTGACCGAACTGTAACCCTCAACAAGAGGTCGAGGGTCGAGCCGGACGCACGACCACCCTGACCGAAGTGGAAGGCCAAGCCCGTGGCATCACCCCAGAACTACCTCGCCGTGATCAAGGTCGTCGGCATCGGCGGAGGTGGCGTCAACGCCATCAACCGGATGATCGAGGTCGGCCTCAAGGGCGTCGAGTTCATCGCGGTCAACACCGACGCCCAGGCGCTGCTCATGAGCGACGCCGACGTCAAGCTCGACGTCGGCCGCGAGCTGACCCGCGGTCTCGGGGCCGGCGCCGACCCGGACGTGGGGAAGAAGGCCGCCGAGGACCACGCCGAGGAGATCGAGGAGGTCCTCAAGGGGGCCGACATGGTCTTCGTCACCGCGGGTGAGGGTGGGGGCACCGGTACGGGCGGAGCGCCGGTCGTCGCCCGGATCGCCAAGGGCCTCGGTGCGCTGACCATCGGCGTCGTCACCCGCCCCTTCACCTTCGAGGGCCGCCGGCGGGCCAACCAGGCCGAGTCCGGTATCGCCGGGCTGCGCGACGAGGTCGACACCCTCATCGTCATCCCCAACGACCGTCTGCTCTCGATCAGCGACCGTGGCGTCTCGATGCTCGACGCCTTCCGCAGCGCCGACCAGGTCCTGCTCTCCGGTGTCCAGGGCATCACCGACCTGATCACCACCCCCGGCCTGATCAACCTCGACTTCGCCGACGTCAAGTCGGTCATGCAGGGCGCCGGCTCGGCCCTGATGGGCATCGGCTCGGCCCGTGGCGAGGACCGCGCGGTCCAGGCCGCCGAGCTCGCGATCTCCAGCCCGCTGCTCGAGGCGAGCATCGACGGGGCGCACGGGGTGCTGCTGTCGATCCAGGGTGGCAGCGACCTCGGGCTGTTCGAGATCAACGAGGCCGCCCGGCTGGTCCAGGAGGCCGCCCACCCCGAGGCGAACATCATCTTCGGCGCCGTCATCGACGACGCGCTCGGCGACGAGGTGCGGGTCACCGTCATCGCGGCGGGCTTCGACGGTGGCGCGCCGGTGCGCCGGCAGGACGACCGCGCGCTCGGCACGATCCAGGGCCGCCCCGTCCCGCCGGCCTCGCCGGCCGTCCCGCCCGCCGAGAGCCCGACGGTGCCCTCCTCCCCGGGCGCTCCGCCGAGCCCCGGCGCCGCCCCGCCGCTCACCCCGGCCACCGTCGCGCCGCGCACGCCGGACCCGGTGCCGAGCGGCACCGGCAGCGCCGAGCCCGCCGAGCCGGCGGCGCCCGAGGCCGACGAGCCGCCGGTGCGCACCGAGCGCGACACCACGCCGGCCGAACCGGTGCGTGCCCAGCCGCCGCGCACCGTGACCTTCGAGGAGAACGACGACCTCGACGTCCCGGACTTCCTCAAGTAGCACCGCGCCCCCTGGGGGAGCGCGAGCAGGCGACACCGGGTGCCGGCCCCACGACGGGCCGGCACCCGGCGCGTCTACGGTGGACCCGTGTTCATCTGGGAGCAGACCCGAGGTGGTGCCCGCCGGGCCTTCACCGGCCGGCCGGGGGGCGTGAGCCGGGGCCCCTGGAGCGGTCTCAACCTCGGCCTGCACGTCGAGGACGACCCGGCCGCGGTCCACGACAACCGGCGGCGGCTGCGGGCCGCGGTGGGGCGGCCGGTCGTGTGGATGGCCCAGTGCCACGGCGCCGAGGTGGCGACCGTCGACGGCCTCCCCGCCGAGGCGCCGCGGTGCGACGCCGTCGTCACCGCCTCCGACGAGGTGGCCCTGGCCGTGCTCGTCGCCGACTGCGTCCCGGTGCTGCTCGCCAGCCCCGAGGGCGTCGTGGCCGCGGTGCACGCGGGCCGGCCGGGAATGCTCGCCGGCGTCGTCCCCCGGGCGCTCGAGGCGATGCGCGATCTCGGTGCCGGCGCGGTCGACGCCGTCGTCGGGCCCTCGGTCTGCGGGCGGTGCTACGAGGTCCCGGCGTCGATGCGCGCCGACGCCGCGCGGGTGGAGCCGGTGAGCGCCACCGTCTCCTGGACGGGGACCCCGGCGATCGACGTCGCCGCCGGCGTGGTCGCCCAGCTGGACCGGCTGGGCGTCCCGGTGACCTGGGTGGCGGGCTGCACCCGGGAGCGCGAGGACCTCTACTCCTACCGCGCCTCCCGGACGACTGGCCGCTTCGCCGGCGTCGTGACGAGGGTGTCGTGACCGACCGCCGGGCCGAGCTGGCGCAGCGCCTCGCCGCGGTCCGTCGCCGGATCGAGGTCGCGAGCGAGGCCGCCGGTCGCAGCGACCCGGTGTCCCTCGTCGTCGTCACGAAGTTCTTCCCCGCGAGCGACGTCGACCTGCTCGCCGAGCTCGGCGTCACCGACGTGGGGGAGAACCGCGACCAGGAGGCCGCCGAGAAGGTCACGCGGCTCGCCCACCGCGAGCGCCTCCGGGTGCACTTCATCGGCCAGCTGCAGACGAACAAGGCCGGGTCGGTCGCGCGCTACGCCGACGTCGTCCACTCCCTCGACCGCCCCAAGCTCGTCGGTGCCCTCGACCGGGCCGCCGGGCGCGAGGGGCGGGTGCTCGACGCCCTCGTCCAGGTCGCCCTCGACGGCGCCGAGGGGCGCGGCGGTGCACCCCCCGAGCGGGTCCCGCAGCTCGCTGACCTCGTCGCCGCGAGCGCGAACCTCCGGCTGCGCGGGCTCATGGCGGTCGCCCCCCTCGGGCAGGACCCGCACCCGGCGTTCGCCCGCCTGCACGAGCTCGCCGGGCGGGTGCGCGCGGAGCATCCGGACGCCGGCTGGGTCTCGGCCGGGATGAGCGGCGACCTCGAGGCCGCCATCGAGCACGGGGCGACACACCTGCGTGTCGGCTCGGCAATCCTCGGATCCCGCCCGTCACACGGGTAACTTCGGTCACGACGCACGGCACCGACAGGTGGGGCCGACGACCGAGGAGCACGTGATGGCTGGCGCACTGCGCAAGACGATGGTCTACCTGGGCCTCGCCGAGGACCAGGGCCACTACGACGACGAGTACTACGACGGCTACGACGAGCCCGAGGTCGAGGACCGCACCGAGCACCGGGGGGCGGAGGTCACGCCGCTGCCCACCGCCCGTCGGCCGGTCGCCGAGGTGGTCCGCACGCCGGAGGCCGGCAGCGTCTCGCGGATCACGACGATCCACCCGCGCACGTACAACGAGGCCAAGACCATCGGGGAGAGCTTCCGCGACGGGGTCCCGGTCATCATGAACCTCACCGACATGAGCGACGCGGACGCCAAGCGGCTCGTCGACTTCGCCGCGGGCCTGGTCTTCGGGCTGCACGGCTCGATCGAGCGGGTGACCTCCAAGGTCTTCCTCCTCTCGCCCGAGACCGTCGAGGTCACCGCCGAGGAGGGTCCGGTCGCCGCCACGGCGGGGCGGGGCGTGTTCAACCAGAGCTGACCCCCGGACCGCGCGCGCTGGGCCGTCCGGCACACTCCTGGTATGGCTGTCTTCGCCGTCCTCGCGTTCGTGGTGTTCCTGTACCTCGTCGTGCTCGTCGGCCGGGTGGTCTTCGACTGGATCCGGATCTTCGCCCGCGACTGGCGCCCCCGGGGTGTCGTGCTGCTCGTCGCGGAGCCGGTCTACACCCTCACCGACCCACCGCTGCGGGCGCTGCGCCGGGTCATCCCGCCGCTGCGGCTGGGTGCGGTATCGGTCGACCTGTCCTTCATGGTCCTCTTCTTCGGCGTCCTGATCCTCTACTCGGTCCTCGGGTCGCTCGGCTCCTGAGGACCGCGGCTGCCGGGGCGCTCGTCGCGGTCACTCGTGTCACGCCGCTCGACATACGTCACGGGGGCACCGCCGATCGCGTACGCTGGGCCGGGACCCCCGGACCCGGCACCCGTGCGGCGCCCCGGGTACCCCGACCGTGCCCCATCGGCCACAGGAGTTGACCATGGCTCTCACCCCCGAGGACGTCCTCAACAAGACGTTCACCCAGACCCAGTTCCGTCGTGGCTACGACGAGCGCGAGGTCGACGACTTCCTCGACGACATCGTCGCCGAGATGCGTCGGATGACCAAGGAGAGCGAGGACCTGCGCGGCGAGCTCTCCTCGGGGGGCGCGAGTGGTGCCGCGGCGGCCCCGGCGGGCGCCGACGGGCGCGAGGTCGAGGAGCTGCGCAGCAAGAACGCCACGCTCGCGGCGCGTGTCTCCGAGCTCGAGGGGGCCCGTAGCGACCTGCTCGCCAAGCTCGACGAGGCCCGCAACCAGGGTGGGGACGGTCAGGCCCGCGTCGGCGAGCTGGAGCAGCGCGCCGAGCAGCTCGAGGCCCGGGTGGCCGAGCTCGAGCAGCTCGTGGCCCAGCGCGACGCCGAGATCGAGGCGCTGCGAGGCGCCAGCGGAGACGTCGACGCCCAGGTGGCCGACGCCGAGCGCCGTGCCGGTGAGCTCGAGACCCGTGCCACGCAGGCCGAGCAGACCGCGAGCACGCTCGAGGAGCGCGTCCGCGACCTCGAGGGGGAGCTGACGCGCGTCACCACCGAGCGTGACGACCACGCCGCCTCCCTCGCCGCGGCCCGCGAGGACGCGGGTGCCGCGGCCGACGAGCAGGTGTCGGTTCTCCAGGCCCGCCTGGAGGAGGCACGCCAGGACGCCGAGGAGCGGGTGGCGGCCGCGGAGGCGCGAGCCCAGGAGGCCGAGGCGCGGGCCCAGGAGGCCGAGCGCCGGGCCGAGGGTGCGGACTCCGGTGTCGGTGCCGCAGCCCTGGCGGGTGCGGGTGGCGGGGCCAGCGCGGCGGGAGTCATCGCCCTGGCCCAGCGCCTCCACGACGAGCACGTCGCGGCCGGCGAGAGCAAGCGCGACGAGCTGGTCTCGGAGGGACAGCGTCGGCACGACGAGCTGCTCGGGACCGCCCAGCGCCGCCACGACGAGCTCATCTCGACGGGGCAGGCCCAGCACGACGAGCTCATCGCGACCGCGACCGGTCAGCGCGACGAGATGATCGGCACGGCGACCACCCAGCGCGACCAGATGCTCACCGAGGCCCGCGAGCGGTCCACCGGCATGGTCGCCGAGGCGCAGCAGAAGAAGGCCGCGATCCTCGAGGAGCTCGGCCGCGAGCGCAACCTCCTCGAGCGCAAGATCGAGTCGCTGCGCGGCTTCGAGCGCGACTACCGCTCGCGCCTGCACGAGTACATCCAGGGCCAGCTCGCCGACCTCAAGAACGTGGCGGTCGACGAGGAGGAGCCGGCCGAGCAGGCGGCCCAGCCGGAGCACGAGCCACAGGCCTGACGTCGGTCCGCGGAGCCGCCCGGTCACCCGGGCGGCTCCGGCCGTCGAGGGCCCGGCCCTGCTCCGGTGTGCAGCCGTGGCGTTGCGCACGTTGAGCGGCCCCCTCCTGCCACGTATCCTCAGCGCACCGGGCGGGCCGCGAGGGCCCGCTCGCCCCCTGAAAGGGTGTCCAGCATGGTGGTGAAGCGGGCCCTGTCCGCCGCGAAGAAGACGACAGCCAGGGCGGCCGCGACGGCGCGGCGAGCCACCGGTCGGGGGGAGACGTCGACGACGCCGTCGGCGGCGAAGACGACGACGCCGAAGGCCGCGGCCCCGAAGTCCACGGCGAAGAAGTCCACGGCCAAGAAGAGCGCGGCCACGAAGAGCGCGGCGACGAAATCCACAGCGACGAAGAGCGCGGCCACGAAGAGCGCGGCGACGAAGTCCACAGCGACGAAGAGCGCGGCCAAGAAGTCCGCGGCGACGAAGAGCGCGGCCAAGAAGTCCGCGACGACGAAGAGCGCGACCAAGAAGACTGGCACGACGAAGTCCACGGCCACGAAGGCCGCGGCGACGAAGTCCACGGCGAAGAAGACCGCGGCCACGAAGGCGTCGACGACGAAGGCTTCGGCGAGGAAGCCCGGGCGGGCGTCGGTGCCGGCGTCATCCCTCGTCGTGCGCCAGGACGAGTCGCCGTGGACCGCGGCAGAGCTGCGCTCCGTGCGCACCGAGCTCGAGCGCGACGTCGTCCAGCTGCGCGAGGAGCTCGCGCACGCCGCCTCCGACCTGGTCGACCTCCTGCGCGACTCGGGGGACGGCGCGGGTGACGACCAGGCCGACGCCGGGGCCAAGACCTACGAGCGCGAGCAGGAGATCTCGCTCGCCAACAACGCCCGGGAGATGCTCGACCAGACCGAGCGCGCCCTGGAGCGGATCGCGGACGGCTCCTACGGCACCTGCGAGTCGTGCGGCAACCCCATCGGCAAGATGCGGCTGCAGGCCGCGCCTCGTGCGACCCTGTGCATACCATGCAAGACCTCCCAGGAACGCCGCTGAGCGCGGCCGAGCCCGACCGCCCGCCCGCCCGACCGCACCCGCCGCGAGGGAGGTCGCGGGCCGTCCTGGGTCTCCTCGCCGTCCTCGTCCTCGTCCTCGACCAGGCGAGCAAGGCGTGGGCCCTGGCCGCCCTGACCCCGGGGCAGCCCGTCGACGTCCTCGGCCGGGTGCTCCGGCTCTCGCTCATCCGCAACCCCGGTGCGGCCTTCTCCCTCGGCGACGGCGCGACCTGGGTGCTCACCCTGGTCTCGCTGGCCATCCTCGGCTGGGTGCTGCTCGGGGTCCGCAGGGTCGCCGGCCTGCCCTGGTCAATCGCCCTGGGCCTGCTTCTCGGCGGGGCTCTCGGCAACCTGCTCGACCGGCTCGTGCGCGAGCCGGGGCCCGGGCGCGGCCACGTCGTCGACTTCATCGACTACGCCGGCCTCTTCGTCGGCAACGTCGCCGACATCGCGATCGTCACGGCGGCCGGCATCATCATGGTGCTCGCCTACCGCGGCGTCCCGCTCGGTGGCCACCGCACGAGGCCGGCGCGCGGCGATGGGTGACCAGCGCACCGTCCTGGTCCCGGACGGGCTCGAGGGCGAACGCGTCGACGCCGCGATCGCACGGCTCTTCGGGCTCTCGCGCACCCGGGCCGCCGAGCTCGCGAGCGCCGGCGAGGTCGAGGTCAACTCCACCACCGTCGGGAAGAGCCACCGGGTCAGCGCCGGTGACACCCTCGAGGTCGCCATCCCGAGCGCCCCGAGCAGCCCGAGCCTCGAGGTGGTCGCCGAGCCCGTTCCCGGGATGCGGGTCGTCCACGACGACGCGGACATCGTCGTGGTCGACAAGCCGGTCGGCGTCGCGGCCCACCCGAGCGTCGGCTGGAGCGGGCCCAACGTGCTCGCCGGGCTCAAGGCCGCCGGCTACCGCATCTCGACGAGCGGGCCGAGCGAGCGGCGCGGCATCGTCTCGCGCCTCGACGTCGGGACCTCCGGGCTCATGGTCGTCTGCAAGAGCGAGCGCGCCTACACCCTCCTCAAGCGCGCCTTCAAGGAACGCCAGGTCGAGAAGACCTACCACACGCTCGTCCAGGGCCTGCCCGACCCGCTCTCGGGGACCATCGACGCCCCCGTCGGGCGCCACCCCGGGCACGAGTACAAGTTCGCCGTCATGGACTCCGGCAAGCCGGCCGTCACCCACTACGAGCTCCTCGAGGCGTTCCGGCACGCCAGCCTGCTCCAGGTGCGCCTCGAGACCGGCCGCACCCACCAGATCCGCGTCCACATGGCCGCCGTCCGTCACCCGTGCGTCGGGGACCCCCTCTACGGCGCCGACCCCGCCCTGGCCCGGCGGCTCGGGCTGCAGCGGCAGTGGCTGCACGCCGTCGGTCTCGGCCTCACCCACCCCGGGAGCGGGGAGTGGGTCACCTTCCACAGCGGCTACCCGCAGGACCTGCAGACCGCCCTCGAGCGGCTCTGAGCCCGCCCGGCGGGGGAGCACGCGACACGGGTGGCGACACGCCGGGAGCTGTCCCCGGCGCGACCTAGGATGGGCGGCGATGTCGACCCCGTCCGCCCCGCCCCCCGCCCCGAACGCCCCTGCGAGCGGCGGGGACCCGTTCGTCCACCTCCACGTCCACACCGAGTACTCGATGCTCGACGGCGCGGCCCGGATCGGCGACCTCTTCGAGCGCGCGGCACAGATGGGCATGCCCGCCCTCGCGACCACCGACCACGGGTACGTCTTCGGGGCCTACGAGTTCTGGAAGAAGGCCCAGGGCACCGGGGTCAAGCCGATCATCGGCGTCGAGGCCTACGTGACGCCCGGCACCCACCGCACCGACAAGACCCGGGTCAAGTGGGGCGACGAGCGCACTCGCCCGGGTGACGACGTCTCGGGCAACGGCGCGTACACCCACATGACACTGCTCGCCAAGGACAACGACGGGCTGCGCAACCTCTTCCGGATGGACAGCCAGGCCTCCCTGGACCAGGTGTACGCCAAGTGGCCCCGGGTCGACCGCGAGCTGCTCGACCGGTACGGCCGGGGCCTGGTCGGCACGACCGGCTGCCCCTCCGGCGAGATCCAGACGCGGCTGCGCCTCGGGCAGTACGACCTCGCCAAGCAGGCCGCCTCGGACTTCCGCGACATCTTCGGGCGGGACAGCTTCTTCTGCGAGCTCATGGACCACGGGCTCGACATCGAGCGGCGGGTCCAGCGCGACCTGCTGCGCCTGGCCCGCGAGCTCGACCTGCCGCTCGTCGCGACGAACGACCTGCACTACACCAGCCCCGAGGACGCCAAGGCCCACGGTGCCCTGCTGTGCGTCCAGTCCGGCTCGACGATGATGGACCCGGGCCGGTTCAAGTTCGACTCCGACGACTTCTACCTCAAGAGCCCGGCCGAGATGCGCCACACCTGGCGTGAGCTGCCCGAGGCCTGCGACAACACCCTGCGGATCGCCGAGATGTGCAACATCTCGTTCACCGAGGGCGAGGGTCGCTACATGCCGCGCTTCCCCTGCCCGCCGGGGGAGAACGAGGAGTCCTGGTTCGTCAAGGAGGTCGAGAGGGGGCTGCGCGAGCGCTTTCCCGGCGGGGTCCCCGACTACGCCCGCCGGCAGGCCGAGTTCGAGACCGAGGTCATCGTCGGCAAGGGCTACCCGGGCTACTTCCTCGTCGTCGCCGACTTCATCATCTGGGCCAAGGACAACGGCATCCGGGTCGGGCCGGGTCGTGGCTCCGGCGCCGGGTCGATGTGCGCGTACGCGATGAAGATCACCGACCTCGACCCCGTGCCGCACGGCCTGATCTTCGAGCGCTTCCTCAACCCCGAGCGCCAGTCGATGCCCGACTTCGACGTCGACTTCGACGAGCGCCGCCGCGGCGAGGTCATCCGCTACGTCACCGACAAGTACGGCGACGACCGGGTCGCCCAGATCGTCACCTACGGCACGATCAAGGCCAAGCAGGCCGTCAAGGACTCCGCGCGCGTCATGGGCCACCCCTTCGCCGTCGGCGAGCAGCTGACCAAGGCGATGCCGGCCGACGTCATGGGCAAGGGCGTGCCCCTCTCGGGCATCTACGACCCCGAGCACCCCCGCTACGGCGAGGGCAAGGAGTTCCGCGACCTCGTGGCCGGCGAGAGCCATCTCCAGGAGGTCGTCGAGACGGCCAAGGGCCTGGAGGGCCTCAAGCGTCAGTGGGGCGTCCACGCGGCCGGGGTCATCATGTCCTCGGAGCCGCTCACCGACGTCATCCCGGTCATGCGCCGCCTCCAGGACGGCCAGGTGATCACCCAGTTCGACTACCCGAGCTGTGAGTCCCTCGGGCTGGTCAAGATGGACTTCCTCGGGCTGCGCAACCTGACGATCCTCGACGACGCCATCGCCAACGTCCGGGCCAACCGCGGCGAGGACATCGACCTGGACGCCCTGACCCGCACCCTCGACGACAAGCCGACCTACGAGCTCCTCCAGCGCGGGGACACCCTCGGGGTCTTCCAGCTCGACGGCGGCGGCATGCGCACGCTGCTCAAGCTCATGCAGCCGGACAACTTCGAGGACATCTCCGCCGCCCTCGCGCTGTACCGACCGGGCCCGATGGGCGTCAACGCCCACACCAACTTCGCGCTGCGCAAGAACGGCAAGCAGGAGCTGACCCCGCTCGACCCGCAGCTGAAGGGCAGGCTCCAGCCGGAGATGGTCGCCGCGCTCGAGCCGATCCTCGGCACGACCTACGGCCTGGTGATCTACCAGGAGCAGGTCATGGAGATCGCCCAGAAGCTCGCCGGCTACACCCTCGGCAACGCCGACCTGCTCCGGCGGGCGATGGGCAAGAAGAAGAAGGAGGTCCTCGACGCCGAGTACGTCCCCTTCTCGGAGGGGATGAAGGCGCAGGGCTTCAACGAGGCCTCGGTCGCCGCGCTGTGGAACGTGCTCGTCCCGTTCTCCGACTACGCGTTCAACAAGGCGCACACCGCCGCCTACGGCCTCGTCTCGTACTGGACGGCCTACCTCAAGGCCAACTACCCGGCGGAGTACATGGCCGCCCTCCTCACCAGCGTCGGGGACGACAAGGACAAGTCGGCCCTCTACCTCGGGGAGTGCCGCCGGATGGGCATCAAGGTCCTGCCCCCGGACGTCAACGACTCGGTCGGCCAGTTCGCCGCGGTCGGCACCGACATCCGCTTCGGACTGCACGCCGTGCGCAACGTCGGGCACAACGTGGTCGACGCGGTCATCCGGGCCCGCGAGGAGAAGGGCCGGTTC
The DNA here is from genome assembly GCF_011326735.1 of Phycicoccus endophyticus. GTDB lineage: Bacteria > Actinomycetota > Actinomycetes > Actinomycetales > Dermatophilaceae > Phycicoccus > Phycicoccus endophyticus. The sequence continues at coordinate 21,517 of NZ_JAANCN010000019.1, read as the reverse complement.
ACCTCCTTCCGGGACTTCATGTCCAAGGTGCCGGCCGTGGTCTGCAACAAGCGCACCATCGAGTCGTTGATCAAGGGCGGCGCCTTCGACGGCCTGGCCGAGACCCGGATGGGTCTCGTGCGCGTCCACGAGGAGTACGTCGACGCCTTCGTCGCCGTCAAGCGGCAGGAGGCGATCGGCCAGGACAGCCTCTTCGGTGCCTTCGGCGACGACGGCGCTGCCGGGAGCGGCGAGGACCTCATGGGGCTGGCGCCGGTCCCCGGTGTCGAGTGGGACAAGCAGACCCTGCTCTCCTTCGAGCGCGAGATGCTCGGCCTCTACGTCTCCGACCACCCGCTGTTCGGCGTGGAGCACGTCCTCGCCGCCCAGGCCGACACCCAGATCGCGACGCTCACCGCCGACGAGGGCGGCCGCCCCGAGGGGTCGATGGTCACCATCGCCGGGCTGATCACCGGGCTGGCGGTCAAGCGCACCAAGAAGGGCGACCTGTGGGCGATCGCCACGGTGGAGGACCTCGCCGGGTCCATCGAGTGCCTCTTCTTCCCGAGCACGTACATGACCGTCGCCGGCATGCTCCAGCAGGACCAGATCGCCGTCGTGCGGGGCAAGGTCAACCGGCGTGACGACACCGTCTCGCTCTACGCCCAGGAGCTCACCCTGCCGGACGTCTCCGAGGGGCCGCGCGGGCCGGTCGTCGTGACCATGGAGACCGCGCGGGCCACGGCCCAGCGGGTCGAGGAGCTCAAGGGCGTGCTCAGCAGCCACCCGGGCACGACCGAGGTCCACCTGCGCCTCCTCTCGCCGGGGCGCACGGTCGAGCTGCGGCTGGACCCGGCCTACCGGGTGAGCGCCGACGAGAGTCTCTTCGGCGACCTCAAGGTGCTGCTCGGGCCGCGCTGCCTCGCCTGAGACCGACGCCGCGGCGTCGTCCAGGTGAACGCTCGCCGACCGCGCGCGGTGTGCGGCCGCCTCGAGGTGCCGGAAGCCGCCGACTCTCCTAGGGTCGTGCTCACGCGAGCGCCCGGACAGGGGGCGGTCGCCTTCGAGACGCAGGAGAACCCCACGATGAGACCGACCCGACGACGCACGCTCGGCGCCGGGGTGGCCGCCGCCACCGTCGCCGCCTTCGTCGCCGCGACGCCCGCCGCGACCGCCGGTGGCCACGGCCACGGCCACCACCCGGGCCACGGGCACTGGCCGGGACACCACCACAGCCGGACCACGAGCGTCCAGCTGCTGTCCTTCAACGACTACCACGGCCACCTCGAGGCCACCGACGGGCCGCTGGACGCCAGCCTCGACCCGAGCCAGACCCCGGTCGGCGGGGCGGAGCACCTCGCCACCGCCCTGAAGGCCCTGCGACGCACGGCTCCCCAGGGTCGCTCCCTCACGGTCGCCGCCGGCGACCTCATCGGTGGCTCGACCTTCCTGTCGGGCCTCTTCCACGACGAGCCCTCGGTGGAGACCCTCGACGCCATGGACCTCGCCGTGAGCAGCGTCGGCAACCACGAGTTCGACGAGGGGACCGAGGAGCTGCTGCGGATGCAGCGCGGTGGCTGCCACCCGGTGGACGGCTGCTACTTCCCGACCCAGCCCTACCGGGGGGCCGACTTCCAGTGGCTCGCCGCCAACGTCGTCAAGGAGTCCACCGGGCGCACCCTGCTGCCGGGCACCTCGGTCAAGAAGGTCGGGGGGGTCAAGATCGGGTTCATCGGGATGACCCTCGAGGCCACCCCGACGCTCGTCGACCCGGCCGGCGTCGCGAGCGTGGACTTCAAGGACGAGGTCGTCACCGCCAACCGCGCCGCCCGCCAGCTGCGCCGCCAGGGTGTGCGCTCGATCGTCGTGCTCCTGCACGAGGGCGGCTACCAGAGCGGGACGTACGACGAGTGCGAGGGCATCTCCGGCCCGATCGCGACCATCGCCGAGCAGATGAGCCCGGAGATCGACGCACTGATCACGGGGCACACGCACCAGCCGTACGTCTGCTCCATCCCCGACCCGGCGGGCAAGCCCCGGCTCGTGACGAGCGCCGCGTCCTACGGTCAGGTGGTCACCGAGACGACGCTGACCATCGACCGGCGCACCGGTGACGTCGTCCGTCGAGCCTCGAGCGCGACCAACCACCTCGTCGACCGCGAGAAGTACCCCGCGGACAAGACCCAGACCCAGATCATCGACAAGTGGCAGTCGATCGCCGGTCCGCTCGCGGCCCAGGTCGTCGGCACGAACGCCGAGGACATCACCGGTGACTCCAGCGGCGACCGCGGCATCGAGACGCCGATGGGCGACCTCGTCGCCGACGCGATCCTCTGGGGCACGCAGGCGCCCGAGAACGGCGGGGCGCAGATCTCCTTCATGAACATCGGCGGTGTGCGGGCCAGCCTGCTGCGCGCACCGAAGTACGCCGAGGGCACCGGTGAGATCACCTACGCCGAGGCCTACGACGTGGCACCGTTCGGCAACCTGCTGGTCTCGATGGACCTCACCGGCTCCCAGATCGAGGAGATCCTCGAGCAGCAGTACCAGCCGGTGGCCGACCGCGGCAGCCGTCCGATGCTCGCTCTCGGGGTCTCCGAGGGGTTCTCCTACACGTGGGACGCCTCGCAGCCGCAGGGCTCACGCGTCGTCCCGGGGTCGATGAGCCTGAACGGCACGCCGATCGACCCGGACGCCACCTACCGGGTCTCGACGCTGAACTTCCTCGCCAACGGCGGTGACCTGTTCACCGGGTTCTCGGCCGGCACGAACGTGCTCGGTGGCGCGGAGGACCTCGCGAACCTCGTGGACTACCTCAAGGCCAACCCCGGCCTCACCGCGCCCGAGGACCGCGTCTCCGGTCTGTAGGGGCACGAGCACGCGAGGGCCGCATCCTGCTCGGGGGCGGCCCTCGCGTGACCGGTGCGTAGGGTGGCGCCATGCCGAGCCCCACCCCTCCACGTGCGCCCCGCCGACCCTTCGTGCGCGAGCACCACGGCGAGCGCGTCGAGGACCCCTACGCCTGGATGCGCGACCTGGACGACCCGCAGCTGCTCGCCCACCTCGAGGCCGAGAACCGCTACGCCGAGGAGCGCACCGCGCACCTCGAGCCCCTGCGCTCGACCCTCTTCGAGGAGATCCGGGCCCGCGTGCAGGAGGACGACCTCTCAGTCCCCGTCGCGAGCGGGCCCTGGTGGTACTTCAGCCGCACGGCGCAGGGGAGCCAGTACGCGGTCCACGTCCGCGCGCCCCGGCGCGACGGTGACGAACGTCCCGACCCCGAGGCCCGCGCCGTCCCCGGCGAGCAGGTCGTGCTCGACGGCAACGCGGAGGCGGGTGAGGCGGAGTTCTTCGCCCTGGGCGCCCTGACGGTCAGCGCCGACCACCGGCTGCTCGCCTTCGCCGTCGACACCGCCGGCGACGAGCGCTTCGACCTCACCGTCCGCGAGATCGCCACCGGGCGGGTCCTGGACACCTCGCTCACCGGGATCGGCTACGGGTGCGAGCTCAGCCGCGACGGGTCCTTCGTCTTCTACACCCGGCTCGACGACGCCTGGCGACCCCACCAGCTGTGGCGCCACCGGGTCGGCGGGGACCCCGGCGAGGACGTCCTCGTCCACGAGGAGGAGGACGAGCGCTTCTGGATGGGCGTCAGCGGCAGCCGTGACGAGCGCTGGCTGCTGCTCGGGCTGGGGTCGAAGACGACCTCGGAGGTGTGGATGCTGCCGTCGGACGACCCGCAGGGGGAGTGGCGCGTCGTCGCCCCCCGTCGCGAGGGCGTCGAGTACGACGTGGAGCCCGCCGGCGACCGGCTGCTCGTCGTCCACAACGCCGACAGCCCCGACTCGGACCTGGCGTGGGCACCACTCGAGGCGCGCAGCCACGAGCAGTGGGTGCCGTTGCTGGCCTCGGGCGAGGGGGAGCGGTTCGTCGGGGTGGACGCCTTCGACACCGCGAGCGTCCTCACGGTGCGCACGGGCGGGCTGAGCGCCCTGCGGGTCCTGCCGCGCGACGTCACCTCCCTCTCCGGCCACGGGACGCCGTGGGACGTCACCGTCGAGCAGCCGGTGCACACCATCGCCCTCGGCGACAACCCCGAACCCGACCAGCGGGCGGTCCAGGTCGTCCTCGAGTCCTGGACGACCCCCCGGACCGTCCTCGAGGTCGAGCTGGCCACCGGGGCCCGGACCGAGCTGAAGCGCCAGCCGGTGCTCGGCGGCTTCGACCCCGACGACTACGAGGAGTCGCGCGAGTGGGTCGAGGCGGCCGACGGCACGGCCGTGCCCGTCTCGGTGGTACGTCGCCGCGGCGTCCTCCCCGACGGCAGCCACCCCGGGCTGCTCACGGCCTACGGCTCCTACGAGATCTCCTCGGACCCGTACTTCTCCGTGGCCCGCCTCGGCCTCCTGGACCGTGGTGTGGTCTACGCGGTGGCCCACGTGCGCGGTGGGGGCGAGCTCGGGCGTCGCTGGTACGACGACGGCAAGCTGCTCGCCAAGCCGAACACCTTCTCGGACACCGTCGCGGTGGCCGACCACCTCGTCGACGCCGGGTGGGTCGCGCCCGACGGGCTCGGCCTCGAGGGAGGATCGGCCGGTGGGCTGCTCGTCGGTGCCGTCCTCAACCTCGCGCCGGAGCGCTTCCGGGTCGCCCACGCCGCCGTCCCGTTCGTCGACGCCCTGACGACGATCCTCCAGCCCGAGCTGCCGCTCACCGTGGGGGAGTGGGAGGAGTGGGGCAACCCCCTGGCCGACCCCGACGTCTACGCCGTCATGCGCGGCTACACGCCCTACGAGAACGTCCGCCCGGTGGAGTACCCCGCGATCCTCGCGACGAGCAGCCTGCACGACACCCGGGTCTACGTCACCGAGCCGGCCAAGTGGGTCGCCCGGCTGCGCGAGACCGTGACCAACGACCCGGACACCCGCCCGGTGCTGCTGCGCACCCAGATGTCGGCCGGGCACGGTGGCCGCAGCGGGCGGTACGCGGCGTGGGAGCAGGTGGCCTGGGAGTGGGCCTTCGTGCTCGACCAGCTCGGCGCGAGCGAGCGCGTCGACGCCGACGACCCGCCGGTCAGCGGCTGACGAGCACCGGGCACTCGCTGCGCCCGACGAGCCGCAGCGCCGTCGATCCCACGTGCAGCCCGTCGAAGCCCCCGCTGCCACGGGCACCGACGACCACGAGGCTCGCGTCGGCGCTGCTCGCGGCGAGGGCGTGCACCGGCTCGTCGCGCACGACCCGCACCTCGACGGCGGTGTCCGCGTGCTCCGGGCGCAGCTCGGCGACGGCCTCCTCGACGAGGGACTCGACCCCGGCGACGTACTCCTCCCAGCTCGAGGCGTTCGCGAGCGTCGGGTCGGACGCACCGCGTGCCTGCCAGGCGTGGACGACCTCGACCGACCCCCGCAGGATGCTCGCCTCGCGCACGGCGGTCCGCAGCGCCTCGAGGGAGGACGGTGAGCCGTCGACCCCGGCGACGACCCGGCTGCCGGGCTCGGGTGCGCTCGTGCGGGGGTGCCCGACGACGAGCACGGGGCAGTGCGCGTGGGTGAGCACCTGCATGGCGACCGCGCCCATGCTCGTCAGGCTGAGGACGCCGTGCCCGGTCGAGCCGAGGACGACGAGGGCGGCCGTGTGCGAGGACGCGATGAGCGACTGGCTCGCGTACCCGTCGTGCAGGGCCGTGGTCACCGTCAGCCCGGGGTGGGCGGCGTGCGCGCGGGCCACCGCGTTCTCGAGCAGCTGACGGCCGTGCGTGGTGACGGCCTCCCGGTCGGAGAGCACGCCGAAACCGAGCATCGGCAGGTCCGGCGCGAAGGCGTGCAGCACGTGGAGGGTCATCCCTCGGGTGCTCGCGAAGTGGGCGGCCTGGACGACCGCCGCCTTGGACAGTGGCGACCCGTCGACGCCCACGACGACACGAGACTGGCTCATCGAACTCACCCGTCCTTCCTGACTCCGGTGTCCCCTCGACCGTCCCACCCCGAGGCCACCGCGACAAGGACGGACGTCACGTCCGGCCGGTGGCGTGCGACCCCTAGGGTGCGGGCATGAGCGTTCTCGCCCTGGACTGGGACATCGAGGCCGCGGGTGGCCGCGGCGCCCTGCGGCTGCTGGACCAGACGCTGCTGCCGGCGCGGACCGGCTACCGGGTCGTCACCACCGTCGACGCCCTGGTCGAGGCCATCGTCGAGCTCGCGGTGCGCGGTGCGCCCGCGCTCGGGGTCGCCGGCGCCTTCGGCGTCGTGCTCGCCCTCGACGAGGCCGAGCGGGAGGGCTGGGACGCCGCGCGGCTGGACGCCGAGGTCGACCGGCTGCGCAGCGCACGGCCCACCGCCGTCAACCTCGCCTGGGGGGTCGACCAGGTGCGGCCGCTCATCCCGCAGGGGCGGGAGGCGGTGCTCGCGGCGGCCCACGCCCTCGCCGCGGCCGACGAGGCGGCCAACCGGGAGCTGTCCGCCCGGGCGGCCGACTGGCTCCTGGAGCGCACGCAGCGCCCGCGCCTGCGGGTGCTGACGCACTGCAACGCGGGGGCCCTGGCCACCTCGGCGTGGGGGACCGCCCTCGGCGTGGTCCGCGAGCTGCACGCGCGCGGTCGGCTCGAGCTCGTCTACGTCGACGAGACGCGCCCGCTGCTGCAGGGAGCTCGGCTGACGGCATGGGAGCTGCGCGCGGAGGGGATCCCGCACACGGTCCAGGTCGACGGAGCGGCCGCCTCGACGGTCCTGCGGGGCCTCGTCGACTGTGCCGTCGTCGGCGCCGACCGGGTCGCGGCCAACGGGGACGTGGCGAACAAGATCGGCACCCTGGCCGTGGGCCTGGCCTGCCGGGAGGCCGGGGTGCCGCTGCTCGTCGCCGCGCCCTGGTCGACCGTCGACCTCGACGTCGCCGACGGTGACGGCATCGAGATCGAGCAGCGCCCCGACCATGAGGTGACGACCGTCGGCGGGGTGCGGGTCGCCCCGGAGGGCAGCCCCGCGTTCAACCCCGCCTTCGACGTCACCCCGGCGCGTCTCGTCACGGCCCTCGCGACCGAGCGGGGAGTGCTCGAGCCGGCGGCCGGGCGCACCCCAGGGACCGCCGAACATGAAGGGATGTCCTTCACTTCGTAGGTATGAAGGTATGATCTTCACATGAGCGACCCCGAGAGCGCCGACTGCCTCCTGCTCGGTGACATCGTCGGCTCGCGCAGCGCCCCGGACCGCCGGCAGGTGCACGCGGCGCTCACCGAGGCGCTGGCCGCGGTGGAGCGTGCCCTGCCCTCCCGGCGGGGCCTCGCGGTGACCGTCGGCGACGAGTTCCAGGGGGCGTACGCCGCCCTCGGTGACGCGCTCGAGGTCGCCCTGCGGGTCCGCCTGCTCCTCCTGCCGGACGTCGACGTCCGGCTCGGCATCGGCCGGGGGGGAGCGAGCGTGCTCGACGCCGGCCGCGGGGTCGAGGACGGGCCGGGATGGTGGGCGGCCCGCGAGGCCCTGGAGGCGGTCGAGGAGCGCGCCGGGCATGCCGCCACCCGACTGCTGCGCACCGCCCACCGGGACCCCGCGGCGGCACCCGGCCACGTCGAGGCGGTCAACGCCGCCCTGCTGTGTCGGGACCATCTGGTTGGCTCTCTCTCGGACCGGTCACTGCGACTGCTGAGAGGGCTGATGGACCCCGACACCACCCAGGCCGAGCTCGCCGCGCGCGAGGGGGTCAGCGCGTCCGCGGTCTCCCAGCGGGTCCGTGCCGACGGCATCGGTGCGGTCCTCGCGGCCCAGGCGCTCCTGCGGGAGCTGCCGTGACCTGGCTCGGTGTCTGGCTCGTCGGGGTCGGGCTCGCCGACCTGGTGCGGGCGAGCCCGCGGCCGGCGGCCGGCCGCTGGGCTCCGGCGCTCGGCGTGGCGGCGATGCTCGTCACCGGTGCGGCGGCCGGCCTCCTCGGTGCGGTCGACCTCGTCGTCGCCGTGGGGGCCGCCCTCGCGCTCGTGCTCTGGGTGCGCTGGTCGCAGGAGGCGCTGGGGTCCGGTCGCGGGCACGCGGCCGCCCTGTGCTCGCTCGCCGCAGGCGCCGCGTGGCTGGTCGCCCTCTCCGGCTGGGCCTCGGCGCCCGGTGGGGTGCTCGGGCGCTGGCTGGCGTGGGCGCAGCTGCCGGCGGCCGCTGCGGGCGCCGACCCGGGGCGGGTGCTGCTCGTCACCGGCCTGGTCCTGGCCAACCTCGCCACGGGCAACGTCATCGTCCGCCTCGTCCTCGTGAGCATCGGGGCCCTGCGCCCCGCCCGCCCCACCCTCCCGGTGGGTGGGCCCGAGCCCGCCGAGCAGCTGCGCGGGGGCCGGCTGCTCGGCCCCATGGAGCGCGTGCTCGTCCTCGGGCTCGGCCTCGCCGGCCAGCTGACCGCGGCCGGGCTCGTCATCGCCGCCAAGGGGCTGATCCGCTTCCCCGAGCTGCAGGCCACCCGCAGCGAGCGCGAGTCGGTCGACGGCCTCGGGATCGACGCGGTCACCGAGTACTTCCTCGTCGGCTCGTTCGTCTCGTGGCTGGTCGCCCTGGCCAGCCTGGCGCTCAGCCGCTGAGCGTGCTCACGCCTCGATGATCCGCCCGCGCCACTCGTCGGGGAAGTCGGCGCTCGTGTTCCCCGCAAGCAGGAGCCGGTAGGTCATCGCCGCGGCCTCCTCGAGGTTGAGTGCGCGGCGCAGCGCCATCGGCACCGAGTCGCCGAGGGCGGAGCAGCCGTGGTGGGCGAGCACGACGGCGTCGTGCTCGCGGGCGGCCTCGGCGGCGGCGTCGGCGAGCTCCGCCGAGCCGGAGGGCAGGAACGGCACCCGCCCGGCCGAGCCGAGGTAGTACTGGTGGTCCAGGGTCGTGAACCGGATCGGGGCCCCGAGGAGGTCGACGAGCAGCACGTGCTGGGGGTGCAGGTGGACGATGGCGGTCACGTCCGGGCGCACCGCGTAGGTGCGCTGGTGCAGCTGCCACTCCACCGAGGGGCGCGCGGCGCCGCCGACGTGCTCGCCCCCCAGGGTCAGCTCGGCGAAGTCGGCCGGCTCGAGGCGGTCCAGCCAGGTGCCCGTGGCGGTGACGGCGAACCGGTCGGTCCCGGGCAGACGGGCCGAGAGGTTGCCGCCGCTGGCCTGCACCAGACCCCGCGCGACGACGTGTCGCCCGGCGTCGAGGAGCTGCTCGAGGACCTCGGCACGACCCATGCTCACGACCCGATCATGGCGCATGCGCGCGACGCCGCACCCTCCAGGGTGCGGCGTCGCGGCGACCGGGGAGCGCTCAGGCGTGCGCCGGCTCGGCGGACTCGGCGGTCTCGCCGGAGATGACGCGCTGACCGCCGGTGTGGCTCACCGAGATCTTGCGCGGCTTGGCCTCCTCGGCGACCGGGATGCTCAGGGTGAGCACACCGTCGGCGTACTCCGCCTCGATGCGGTCCGAGGCGACGCCGTAGCCGAGGGTCAGCTGCCGGGCGAAGGTGCCCGAGGGGCGCTCGTGGGAGAGCCACTGGACGTCCTCGTCGGTCGCCTCACGGCGCTCGGCGCGGATGGTCAGGGTGCGGTCCTCGACGTCGACGTCGATCGAGGAGGGGTCCACGCCGGGCAGGTCCACCTTGGCGACGAAGCTCTCGCCGGTGCGGAAGAGGTCCATCGGCATCGCCGCGGTCGCCGGGCGGAAGGTGCCGGTGAGCATGCGGTCGAGGTCGCGGAACGGGTCGAAGGTCGTGGCCATCGTTGATACCTCCATGAGCTCGGGGCGGTCCACCCGCCCACGGGAACGTGACATGAGTGTCAACGACTCAACTTTAAATCGTGTTCCCGGCTCAGGGCAAGAATCTCAGGGGCGCAGCAGGACCTTGGTCGCCCGCCGCTCGTCCATCGCCGCGTACCCCTTCGCGACCTGCGCGAGCGGCAGCGTGGAGTCGAAGACCCGGCCGGGGTCGATCCGGCCGGACCACACCCGCTCCAGGAGGTCGGGCAGGTAGGCCCGCACCGGGGCGGGCCCGCCGCGCAGCCCGACGTTGCGCCAGAACATGTGCTCCTGGGGCAGCTCGCCGACGTGCGGGAGCCCGACCCAGCCGACCGTCGTGCCGGGCCGGGCACAGCGCAGGGCCTGGGTCACCGACTCGGCGGTGCCGACGCACTCCAGGACGGCGTCGGCACCCACGCCGTCGGTGAGCTCCAGGACCTCCTGCACGCCCTCCTCGCCCCGCTGGGCGACGACGTCCGTGGCGCCGAAGCCGCGGGCGATGGCCTGCCGGTCGGGGTGCCGGCTCATCGCGACGACGCGCTCGGCACCGAGCTCGACGGCCGCGAGCACGCCGCACAGCCCGACCGCGCCGTCGCCGACGACCACGGCGGTCGAGCCCGGACCCACCTCGGCGCACACCGCGGCGTGCCAGCCGGTGGCCATGACGTCCGAGAGCGCGAGCAGGCTCGGGACCAGAGCCTCCTCGGGCGTCCCCGGGGTGGCCACGAGGGTCCCGTCCGCGTTGCGCACCCGGATCAGCTCGGCCTGGCAGCCGTCGTAGCCGGTGCCGTTGACGCAGTTGGCGTGTGCGCCGTGCCGGCAGACCGGGCAGGTGCCGTCGCTCGTGAGGAAGCCCCCGACGACGACCTGGCCGGGGCGGACGGTGCTGACGTCCTCGCCGACGGCCTCGACGACGCCGACGTACTCGTGACCGATCGGGGTGGGCCGGCGGACCTCGGTGACGCCGCGGTAGCGCCAGAGGTCGGAGCCGCAGACGCAGGTGGCGAGCGTCCTCACCACGGCGTCGGTGGGGTCGACCACCGTCGGGTCCGGCCGCTCCTCGTACCGCACGTCCCGGGGGCCGTGGATGATCGCGCCGCGCATGGGGTCTCCTCGTGGTCGGGGGTGTCGGGTCTCACTCCAGCACACCGGCGCCGTGGACGGGCGCGACGGTGCGTAGGGTCGCTGCGTGGGTGAGACCAGCACGGCGTACTTCGAACGGCTCGACGAGACGCGCCTGCGCGCCACCGAGCACACCGGTGGCGCGTGGCGGGAGGACGAGCAGCACATCGCGCCGGCCCTCGGCCTGCTCGCGCACCTCGTGGAGCGCGACCACGCCGCCCGCCGGGAGGACCGCCTCGTCCTCGCCCGGCTCTCCTACGACATCCTCGGCACCGTGCCGGTCGACGTCGTCGACACCGCGGTCCGGGTGCTCCGGCCGGGCCGGACCATCGAGCTCGTCGAGGCGTCGCTGGCGCACGCCGGGCGGACGGTCGCGACGCTGCGCGCCTGGCTGCTCGCCGAGCGCGACGCCGCCGCCGTGGCCGGAAGTGCCCTGCCCTCGATCCCGCGCCCCGAGGAGCTCTCGGCGTGGGTCCCCGCCGAGACCTGGCCGGGCGGGTTCATCCGCTCGGTCGAGGTGCGCCGGCACCTCGAGGAGCCGGGCCGGGGGTGGTTCTGGGTGCGCACGCCGCTGCCGCTCGTGGCGGGGGAGCCGGTGGGTGCCACGGCACGCCTCGCCGGGCTGCTCGACATCGCCAACGGGATGACCGTGCGCGCCGACCCCGAGCGCGTGCACTTCCCGAACGTCGACCTCACCGCCCACCTGCTGCGCGAGCCGGTCGGGGAGTGGCTCGGGGTCGACACCTCGGTCTCGTTCGGCGCCACCGGGGTCGGCCTGACGAGCAGCCGCCTGCACGACGCGCAAGGCCCGCTGGGCACGCTGGCCCAGTGCCTCACGGTCCGCCCACGCTGACCGGCCACACGAGCGCGGGGCGCCTCCGCTCGCAGCGGAGGCGCCCCGGCGCCGGGTACGGCGTCGATCAGATGTCGAAGTACATCTCGAACTGCCCGTGCCTGATTGTGGGCGTTGGTCGTCGATGGCCGTAGCGCCCTGAACTGCGGAAACACCATTGCGGGCAATGGCCGGCGTTGGTTGTGACTGGAACGTGGCACGGACACTTCACGGAAACACGGGTCAGCGTCTGCCCATTGGAGACCTCGAGCTGGGCTGACGTCGCGCCGCGCTGCTGCTCCAGCGCGGGGACTGCGCACACCGACCTTGGCTAGTCGTCGCCCTCGGGGGGTCTGTTCAACCGGGCGCATTGCGTCGTTCGGTGAGGCACCATGGCGAGGTGAGCTGGGCCGAACTGCGGGAGCGTCTGTGGGTAGGTCTGGTGGGCGTGGCGATGCTGGCGGTCGTGGTCGGCGCGTTCAATTGGTTTGCGTCTACCGCTGACTCTGCCGGGACCGGGCGCATGGAACCCGCGACCGGGTGCGGGGACCAGCCCGACGCGTATGCAACCGATACCGCCACGCAGACGGCGTACGACGAGTGGCTTCGGTGCGCCTACCCCAACGTGCCGTCCTGGCGGCCCCCTGATCCCCAGGGGGACCTGCGCGAGGAGCGGTGGCTCGAGATGAAGGATGCCTGCCGCAGCATCAAAGGGTCAGAGTGCGCGGATGCCGAAGTTGACCAGCTTCTCAACGCTCCCAGTTGAGTGCAGCGGGACCTCGCGCTGGTGCTTGCCGCCTACGCCGATAGGGGTGAGACGTTCCTCGTCGATGAGGCCGGCCAGGTGCTCGGCCCCTGGGTGGTCGAGCGCGCCGTGCGCGATGCTCGCGACAGCGTGCCGGGCCTGCCGGCCGGCCTCCGATTCCACGACCTGCGCCACACGTTCGCGTCTCTGCTCATCGCGGCTGGGCTCGACGTGAAGACCGTCCAGACCCGGATGCGGCACGCGTCGGCGGTCACCACGCTGAACACCTACGGCCACATGTTCCCCGATACCGACGACAAGAGCCGCGACGCCGTAGGTGCGGCATTCGCGGCTCGTCGCGCGGACACTTCCGCGGAAACATCGACGCCCTGACCCACGTTCCGCAGGTCAGGGCGTCGAGTCGATCAGATGTCGAAGTACATCTCGAACTCGTGCGGGTGCGGGCGGAAGCGGATCGGGTCGACCTCGTTGGTGCGCTTCCAGTCGACCCAGGCGTTGATCAGGTCCTCGGTGAAGACGTCGCCCTCGAGGAGGAACTCGTGGTCGGCCTCGAGCGCGTCGAGGACGGCCGGCAGCGAGCCCGGGACCTGCTCGATCGACTCGTGCTCCTCCGGCGGCAGCTCGTAGAGGTCCTTATCGACCGGCTCCGGGGGCTCGATCCGGTTCTTGATCCCGTCGAGACCGGCCATGAGCATCGCGGCGAACGCCAGGTAGGGGTTGCTCGAGGGGTCCGGGACGCGGAACTCGATGCGCTTGGCCTTCGGGCTGTCGCCGGTGATCGGGATGCGGACGCACGCCGAGCGGTTGCGGGCCGAGTACACGAGGTTGACGGGGGCCTCGTAGCCGGGGACCAGCCGGTGGTAGCTGTTGACCGTCGGGTTGGTGAAGGCGAGCACGGCGGGGGCGTGCTTGAGCAGGCCACCGATGTACCAGCGGGCGAGGTCCGAGAGGCCGCCGTAGCCGCGCTCGTCGTAGAACAGCGGCTCGCCGTCCTTCCACAGCGACTGGTGGGTGTGCATGCCCGAGCCGTTGTCACCGAAGATCGGCTTGGGCATGAAGGTCGCGGTCTTGCCCAGGCCCCAGACGGTGTTCTTCACGACGTACTTGAACTTCATGATGTCGTCGCCGGCCGAGAGCAGGGTGTTGAACCGGAAGTTGATCTCCTGCTGGCCCGCGGTGCCGACCTCGTGGTGGCTGCGCTCGACCTCGATCCCGACCTCGGCGAGGTTGAGGCAGATCTTGTCGCGGGTGTCGGCGAAGTGGTCCACCGGGGGGACGGGGAAGTAGCCGCCCTTGTAGCGCGTCTTGTACCCGCGGTTGCCGCCCTCCTCGGCGCGGCCGGTGTTCCAGGCCGCCTCGACGGAGTCGATGAAGTAGTAGCCGGCGCTCTGCTTGGTCTCGAAGCGGACGTCGTCGAAGATGTAGAACTCGGCCTCGGCGCCCATGAACGCGGTGTCGGCGATGCCGGTCGACTTCAGGTAGGCCTCGGCCTTGGCGGCGATGTTGCGCGGGTCGCGGCCGTACGGCTCCCCGGTGAAGGGGTCGACGATGCTGAAGTTCATCACGAGGGTCTTCTCGTCCCGGAAGGGGTCGAGGTAGGCGGTCGTGGGGTCGGGGATGAGCTTCATGTCGGACTCGTGGATGGCCTGGAAGCCGCGGATCGAGGACCCGTCGAACATCTGGCCGTTGGTGAAGAAGTCCTTGTCGACCGTCGCCGCCGGCACGTTGAAGTGCTGCATGACGCCTGGCAGGTCGCAGAACCGGATGTCGACGAACTTGACGTCCTCGGCCGAGATGAAGGCGAGGACCTCGTCAGCGGAGCTGAACACTGTGTTGAACCTCCTGGTTCGGTTCCGGGGCTTGGGCCAGCCCGGGGGCGTTGCCGGCGACGCTAGGGCGCAGCGGTTTCCCGGCCGTCACCCGGATGTTTCGCCGGGGTAACGCACGGCACCGTATCAAGACGTGGACGTGCTGCCCGATGCCCGGACGCAGGGTGGACGGTCCCCGGCGTCGCCGGCCGGTCCGCTCGCGCACCGCCTGGGCGAGCCCGCTTCGGTGGCCGACCCCTAGGCTGTCCCCGTGCCGTCCGCCGACCCCGCACCCCGGTCCTCGCCGACCGCGGAGCGGGCGACCCTCTCGCGGCGCTTCGCCGGCTTCGTCCTCGACTGGGTGCTCGCCGCCCTGGTGACCTTCCTCCTGCTCCCCTACGACCTGGTCCTCGAGCCGGGCGAGCAGCCGCCCGTCGTCCTCGGCGTGCCGGAGAGCTCCTGGGCGGTCCTCGGGATCTTCGTCGTCCTCAACGTCGTGCTCGTCTCGCTCACCGGCTCCACGCTCGGGCACCGGCTGCTCGGGCTACAGGTGTGGCAGGTGCGGCGGTGGCCCTTCCCGGTCCAGGTCCTCGTCCGCTCCGTGCTCGCCGGGCTCGTCGTGCCGGCCGTGGTGACCGTCGGCGGGCGCGGGCTGCACGACCTCGCCGCCGGCACCCGGACCGTGCGGGTGCGCCGCTCGGGCTGATCCGCCGCGGCGGGCAGCGTGCGGGTCAGCGCCCCCGCATCGCCTTGCGGTCCATGCGCACCTTCGTCGGGTCCACACCCTTGGGGATCGGCGGGCGCAGCCCCCCGAGCGAGGTGAGGCGCTTGTTGACGACGGCCACCTCGGCCTTGGTGAGCACCGGGCGCATCTTGGTCAGCTTGCCGGACAGCTTGCGCACCGGGACCTGGTCCGCGCCGTCACCGACGGTCCACAGGTGGACCGGGACCCCCGGGGCGACCCGGGCGACCTTCTTCTCCTCCTGCTTGAGCAGCCTTGCCACCCGGCCCGCGGGGCCCTCCCCGATGAGGACGATGCCGGGACGGCCGAGCGCCCGGAAGACCATCGCCGCCCCGACCATGTCCTGGGGCCGGGTGCCCCGTGCGCCGTCCATGGCGACCGGCTCCTGGGCGGCGTACCAGCCCCGCTTGCCCATGCCGGTCAAGGCCGCGCCGGCCGCGCCGACCTGCCCCTCGAGGGCGTTGTACATCGCGGTGTTCCCCCGCCGGTTCATGACCACCGTCGCGGCGAGCAGCGCCGACGGGACGGCGACGATGACGCCGTACCACAGCCAGCCACCACCGATGACGGCGCCGACGGCGATGATGACCGCCGCGGTCGCCAGCGCGACGCCGAGCATCCACCACCCGAGACGCGGGTCGAGCGACTTGATCGCGCGGTAGGCCTGCCGGATCTCGGCGATGCGGCCCTGCTTCTTCTCGGGTGCGTCGGACACGGGGGAGCTGCTCCTGGTCGGGGGTGCGCCCACGGTCGCGCGGGCGCAGCCCTCAGGATACGGTGCGCGCCCCCCGGGCCACCAACGACGCCGCCTCCTGCCGGGCCGGGTCCGAGGCGGCCTGCGCCAGGTGGGCCAGGTGTGCCGGGATCGGCCGTCCCCAGCGGGTCATGGCCGTCGCCCACAGCCGGCCGGCCCGGTAGGAGGAGCGCACGAGCGGCCCCGCCATGACGCCCTTGAAGCCGGTCTCCTGGGCCACCTCACTCCAGTGGACGAACTCCTCGGGCTTGACCCACCGGTCGATCGGGTGGTGGGTCGGGGAGGGGCGCAGGTACTGCGTGATGGTCAGGATGTCGCAGCCCGCGTCGTGCAGGTCGCGGATGGCCTCCTCGACCTCGTGGTCCTCCTCGCCCATCCCGAGGATGAGGTTGGACTTGGTGACCAGGCCCGCGTCGCGCGCCATGGTGAGCACGCGCAGGGACTTCTCGTAGGTGAACGCGGGACGGATCCGGCGGAAGATGCGCGGCACCGTCTCGAGGTTGTGGGCGAAGACCTCGGGACGGGCGTCGAAGACCTGGCCGACGAGCTCGGGCCGGGCACCGAAGTCGGGCGGGAGGATCTCGACGCCGGTGTTCGGGTTGAGCGCGTGGATCTGGCGGATCGTCTCGGCGTAGAGCCCGGCGGCTCCGTCGGGGCGGTCGTCCCGGGCGACGCCGGTGACCGTGGCGTAGCGCAGGCCCATCGCGGCGACCGACTCGGCGACCTTGCGGGGCTCCTCGGGGTCCAGCGGCTGGGGACGGCCGCTGGCGATGTCGCAGAAGTCGCAGCGGCGGGTGCAGGTGTCCCCGCCGATGAGGAAGGTCGCCTCGCGGTCCTCCCAGCACTCGAAGATGTTCGGGCAGCCGGCCTCCTGGCACACGGTGTGCAGACCCTGGCCCTTGACCATGGCGTGGATCTGGGAGTACTCCGGACCGATCCGCGCGGTCGTGCGGATCCACTCCGGCTTGCGCTCGATCGGCGTCTCGGCGTTGCGCGCCTCGACCCGCAGCAGACGGCGTCCCTCGGGTGCGACAGTCACGCGCTCCAGCGTACGCGCCGCCACCGGCAGCGTCCGGGGGCGGCCTCAGGCGCGGCCGAGGACGTCGGCGAGGTGCTTCTCGGCGTACGGCAGGACGTCCTGGACGGTGACGGTGCGCCCGGCCTCCCGGCTCAGCGAGGAGACGCCGGCGTCGGCGATGCCGCACGGGATGATCGCGTCGGCCCAGGACAGGTCGGCGTCGCAGTTGAGGGCGAACCCGTGCATCGTCACCCGCTTGCTCACCCGGACCCCGATGGCCCCGAGCTTGCGGTCGGGTCCGGCCTCGTCGGCGAGCACCCACACGCCGCTGCGCCCCTCGACCCGGACGGTCTCGACGCCGAAGTCGGCGCAGACGCGGATCATGACCTCCTCGAGCCGCCGGACGTGCGCGACGACGTCGATCGGGACCTCGGGCAGGCGCACGATGGGGTAGCCGACGAGCTGCCCGGGACCGTGCCAGGTGATCTTGCCCCCGCGGTCGACGTCGATGACCGGCGTGCCGTCGCTCGGCCGTTCGTGGGGCTCGGTGCGCTTGCCCGCGGTGTAGACCGGGACGTGCTCGAGCAGGAGGGTGGTGTCGCCGAGCGAGCCGTCGACGACCTGCGCGTGGACCTCGCGCTGGGTCGCCCACGCCTGCTCGTAGTCGACGAGGTCGGGGGCGAAGCCGAGGTGGACGAACCGCATGGGACAACGGTACGCCGCCGGCGGTGTCGAAGGTGTGCGGGAGCACCCGCCCGACCTGCCTAGGCTGGGGGCATGGCGGAGGGTCGCACGCAGAGCTCGGATGCCCGCACGAACGCGCGCGCGGCGGCCCGCCGGCCCCGGTGGGCGCTGCTCGGTGCGGCGCTCGTCATCCTCGGGTGGCTGGTGGTCGGGGGCCTCGGCGGGCAGGCCCAGGGGCGGCTGTCGGGGGTGCAGTCCAACGACAACGCGACCTTCCTGCCCGAGAACGCCGAGTCCACGCTCGTCTCCCACGCCGTCGAGGGCTTCAGCGACAGCACCGAGCTGCCCTACCTCGTCGTCGTCGACAAGCAGGGCGGCGGGAGCCTGGGGCAGGCCGACCTCGCGGCCGTGCAGCAGTTCGCCGAGCAGGTGCCGGACCTGGCCCTGCCGGGGATCGGTGAGGACGCCACCCTCGGGGACTACCTCGAGGACACCGCGGTGACGCCCGTGCCGTCCGAGGACGGCGAGGCGGTGCTCATCTCGGTGCCGCTCGACGGCGAGCAGGGCACCGAGGCGGCGGGGGAGACCACGGCCCTCGCCGAGGGGGCCACGGCCCTGCGCGAGGCCATCGGCGAGACCCTGGAGCCCGCCGGCCTGCAGGGCTACGTCGGCGGCCCGGGCGGCCTGATCGCGGACTTCTCCGAGGCGTTCGCGGGGATCGACGGGATCCTCCTGCTCGTCGCCCTCGTCGTCGTCCTCGTCATCCTCCTGGTCGTCTACCGCAGCCCCGTCCTGCCGCTCGCCGTGCTCGTGAGCGCCGTGCTCGGGCTCTCGGCGGCCTCGCTCGTGGTCTACCAGCTCGCCAAGAGCGACGTCATCACCCTCTCCGGGCAGTCCCAGGGGATCCTCTTCATCCTCGTCGTCGGCGCGGCCACCGACTACGCCCTGCTGCTCGTCAGCCGGTTCAAGGAGGCCCTGCACGACGAGCCGAGCGCGTGGACGGCCCTCGTGCGGGCCTGGCGGGGGGCGGTCGAGCCGATCGGCGCGTCGGCCGCCACCGTCATCCTCGGTCTGCTCTGCCTGCTGTTCGCGCAGCTGCGCAGCACCTCGGGGCTGGGCCCCGTGGGTGCCCTCGGGATCGCCGGAGCCCTGCTCGCCTCGCTGACCTTCCTTCCCGCGGTGCTCCTTCTCTTCGGTCGCAAGATCTTCTGGCCGTTCGCGCCGCGGGTGGACCACGAGCACGCCGAGGACGTCGTCGGCAGCGCGACCGGCCTGTGGGGGCGGGTCGCCCGGATGGTCGGCAGCCACCCGCGGCGGACCTGGGGGACGACCCTCGTCGTGCTGCTCGCCGCCGCGGCCTTCGTCCCGCAGTTCCGCGCGAGCGGCGCGACCATCGAGGAGACCTTCCTCACCGACGTCGACTCGATCACCGCCCAGGAGGTCCTCGGCGAGCACTTCGCCGCCGGAGCAGCCCAGCCCCTCCAGGTGGTCGTCCCCGAGGGCGACGCCGACGCGGCGCTGGGCGTCGTCACCGGCGACCCCGGCATCGAGACCGCCTACCTCGGCCTCACCCCACCCCAGCCGGGCCAGGAGCAGCAGCCCCCCACGGTCGTCGACGGCGACGTCCTGGTCCAGGCGACGACCACCGACTCGGCCGACAGCGAGGGCGCCGAGGACACGGTGGAGCGGCTGCGCGAGAGCCTGGACGCCGTGAGCACCGACGCGCTCGTCGGGGGCAACGCCGCGGCCAACCTCGACGTGCTCGACGCCAGCTCGCGCGACCTGCGCGTGCTCGTCCCGACGATCCTCGGGGTGATCTTCGTCGTCCTGGCCCTGCTCCTGCGTTCGCTGCTCGCCCCCCTCGTGCTCGTCGTCGGCAACGTCGTCTCCTTCGCGGCGACGATCGGGGTCTCCGCCCTCGTCTTCGACCACGTGCTCGGCTTCACCGGCGGCGACCCGGCCATCCCGCTGTACGGGTTCGTCTTCCTCGTCGCGCTCGGGATCGACTACTCGATCTTCCTCATGACGCGCGTGCGCGAGGAGTCCCTCGCGCGCGGGACGAGGACCGGCGTGCTCGTCGGCCTCGCGGTGACCGGCGGGGTGATCACGAGCGCGGGCATCGTGCTCGCGGCCACCTTCTCGGCGCTGGCGGTGCTGCCGATCCAGTTCCTCGTCCAGATCGCGTTCATCGTCGGGTTCGGGGTGCTCCTGGACACCTTCGTCGTGCGCTCCCTCCTCGTGCCGGCGGTGGCCCACGACCTCGGTCCGCGAGTCTGGTGGCCGGCCCGGCTCGTCGCCGACGGCGGCCGCTCCGGGCCCGGCCGGCACGCCGACGGGCCCCACCCGCCGGCCGACCCGCCGCCGGCCCCGTGACGCGTCAGGGGGAGGGCAGCCTCCGCGGCTCGAGGCGCTCCTCGCCGGCCCGCTCGCCGCGGCGGGTCACGACGTAGGCCCCGGCGCCGTCGCGCTCGGCCACGGCCTCGACGAGCTCGCTTCCGCGGTAGACCAGCCCGACGCCGTCGTCGGTGCAGTGGGTCTCGGGCAGGGTGCCGTCGGCGACGAGCGCGTGGACGAGCGGGCGGCGGCGCTCCTCGGAGTCGTAGTGGACGCCGTTGCCGTAGGGGAGCAGACCGAGGCCGTTGGTCACCGCGCGCAGCTGCGGGCCGAAGGAGTCGGTCGTCCCCCCGAGGTACCAGCAGATCGAGCCGGCCGAGACGCCGGAGAGCACGACGCCGGCCTGCCACGCCGCCCGCATCGCCGGGCGCAGGTCGTGCACGTCCCAGACGGCGAGCAGGTTCGCCACCGAGCCGCCGTTCACCCACACGACGTCGGCGTCGAGCAGGTGGGCGGGGACGTCCTCGAGGTTGGGCATCGGGAAGAGGTCGAGGACGGTGACGTCGAAGCCCGCCACCCGGCCCGCCTCGGTCGCCTCGTGCGAGAACCAGCGCGGGTCGCCGGAGGCGGTGCCCACGAACGTGACGCGGGGGCGGCGCCCGTGCACGCCGGAGAGCTCGACGGCGTGGTGGACGAGCGCGTCGAACTCCATCCGGGTGCGTCGTCCGGGGCGGTAGCCCCCCGAGGTGGCGAGGACGGTCGGGGCGTCTGCGGGCATGCCGCCACCCTAGGGAGCCCTGTGGAAAACCGCGCGGCCGTCTCCCGCCGGTCCGGCACCGTGGACGGATGGAGACCACGGGCGTGCCCACGGTGCCGGGCATCGAGCTCGGCCCGCTGCTCGGCCGCGGCGCGAACAGCGAGGTCTGGGAGGGCGTCGCGCTCGCCGACGGGCGCCGCGTCGCCGTCAAGGTCACCGGGGGCGACCCGGAGGCCGCGGAGGCGGCGGTCCGCGAGGCGGAGGTCTCCGCCCGGGTCGCCCTCGAGCACGTCCTGGCCGTGCAGGCGTGCCTGCCGCTGCCCGGCGGACGGGTCGCCCTCGTCATGCCCCTGATGCGCGGGGGCAGCCTCGCCGCGCTCGTGCGCGCCCGGGGGCACCTCTCGCCCGGCGAGGTCGTCACCGTCCTCGCCCCGCTGGCCGGGGCGCTGGGGCGGCTGCACGGGGCGGGGGTCGTCCACGGCGACGTCTCGCCGGGGAACGTGCTGCTCGACCTCCAGGGCCGGCCCGTCCTGGCCGACCTCGGGCTCGGGCGCCTCGTCGGGGAGGCCCCCGGCGCGGTGTGGGGGACGCCCGGCCACCTCGCGCCGGAGCTGCTCCTCGGGGCCGACCCGGCGCCGGCCACGGACGTCTACGCGCTCGGGGCCCTCGGCTGGCTCGCCCTCGCCGGCGAGGTCCCCGACGCTCCGGGGCTGCGCCCGGCGCTCGCCGAGGTCTCCCGCGCCGGTGCCGGCTCCGAGCAGCTGGTCGCCGTCCTCGAGGAGGCTCTCTGCCCGGAGGCCTCGCAGCGGCCCGGGGCCGACGAGCTCGCCGGGCGGCTCTTCGCCGCCGCCCGGCCGGAGGCGCTGCGCCTCGTCGTCGGGGGTGACGAGGCCACCGCGGTCACCTACCGGCTCCGGGCCGCCGCGGGCCGGCCGCCGCGTCCGGAGGCAGCCCCCGGCGCGCCGCGTGGGCACTCCGGCAGGCACCGCCGGGGTCGCC
>NZ_JAANCN010000018.1 GCF_011326735.1 Phycicoccus endophyticus | reverse complement strand
TCGCCCGCCGCCGCCGCGCGCGGGAGGTGGCTCGCCGCCGGGCTGCGGCGGCCCCGGGCGCGCGTTCGCGCCAGCGTCCGTCCGCGCGTGGGTCCGCGCCGGTCGGGGTGAGCGAAAGCGCGCCGGAGCGGGTGACATCCGCGGTGCCCGAGCGGGCGGCGTCCGCGGTGCCCGAGCAGGCCGTCTCGCCGGAGGATGTGTCGGTCGCGACCGCCGAGAGCGCGCCGGTGGCCGAGAGCGCGCTGCTGGCCGAGGAGCCGGAGCCGGTGCGCGAGGAGCCGGAGCCGGTCGTCGAGTACGTCCATCTCGTCGACGAGGACGACATCCCGCTCACCTGGGAGCCCGTGCCGGTTCCGCGTCCCACGTACACGATGAAGGAACGCGCCGACCGGCCCGAGGTGGCGCCCGCGGCCGTCACCCCGACCCCGGCACCGGTCGAGACGGCGCTCCCGGTGCACGGGGACGTCGAGGAGCGGCGCGCCGCCGGAGCCTGAGCCGCCCGCTCGGCCTCGGCCGGTTCCGGCGCCCGTCCGCCGGCTCAGTCGTCCTCGTGCCGCGCGTAGGTCTGCGCGGCGTCGCTCTCGGCACGGTCGGCCGCGTCGGGGCCGAGCACCTCGCCGGCGATCGGGTCCTCGTCGGGGTCGACGCCGGGTGCCGGTGGGGCGGGGGAGTCGAGCAGGTGGTGCCCGACGGCGTTGAGGACGGCCACCGTCGGGACCGCGATGAGCCCGCCGATGATGCCGGCGAGGACGATGCCGGCGGCGATCGCGAGGATGACGGCCAGCGGGTGCAGCCGCATGGCGCGCCCGATGAGCAGGGGCTGGAGCAGGTGGCTCTCCAGCTGCTGGACGCCGACGACGATGCCGAGCATGACCAGTGCCTGCACCGGCCCGAGGGCGACGAGGGCGAGGAGCACGGCGACCGCGCCGGAGAGCGCGGCGCCGACGATCGGGATGAACGCACCGAAGAAGACGAGCAGGGCGATGCCCGAGGCGAACGGCACGCCGAGGACCGCGGCACCGAGCCCGATGCCGGTCGCGTCGGCGGCGGCGACGAGGATCGTCGCGCGGGTGAACGCCGCCAGCTGACCCCACGCGATGAGTCCCGAGGAGTGGACGTGCTCGCGGGTGGCCCGGGGGAAGAGGCGCACGACCCAGCCCCAGATCCCGCGCCCGTCGTAGAGGAAGAAGAACAGGGTGAACAGGGCGAGGAAGAACCCGGTGAGCAGGTGCCCGATCGTCAGCCCGGCCGAGGTGGCGGTGTCGGTGATGTTGCCCGAGCTGACGGCCTCGCGCGCCCGGTCGAGGTAGTCCGCGAGCTGGGTGTCGGTGATCCCGAAGGCGTCCTGGGCCCACTGCCGGATCTGGTCGATGCCGTCGGTCACCTTGCTCGTGATGTCGCCGAGCTGGCTGGTCAGCTGCGAGCCGACGAACGAGAGCAGGCCGGCGACCACGGCCATCGTGCCGAGGACGGTCAGGAACGAGGCGAGGGCGCGGGGGAGGACCTTGGCCAGGAGGTCGTACACGGGGTGGAGCAGGGCACTGAGCAGGAGGGCGACGACGATCGGGATGACGACCTCGGACAGGATGCTCACGAGGTAGAGGACAGCCACGACGGCGGCACCGACGAGGATGCCCCGCCAGGCCCACTCGCTGGCGGTGCGGACACCGGGCGGGACGGACCACTCCGCCGTGGCGGGGGCTCCTGCCGGCGTCATCGGCTGGACGCCCGTGGCCGGCAGGCTCCGCGGGAGGTCGCTCGGCCCGCTGGGTGAGGGGCGGGAGCCCGGACGTCGCAGTCGCATGCGCCGACTCTAGGTGCTGGTGCCGACGCCCCGCCCCTCGAGCGCGTCCGCGAGGACCTCCTGACCTGCGCGGACTCGGGTGTCGAGGGTGCCTCGGGTGGTCCTCGACCGACGGATTCGGGGCGCTGCCGCGCCCGGTGTTATCGTGTCTCCCGCACTCGGGGCTGTGGCGCAGTTGGTAGCGCGTCTCGTTCGCAATGAGAAGGTCAGGGGTTCGAATCCCCTCAGCTCCACCCGATGTGAACCCCGTCCGACCAGCGCAGCTGCCCTGGCCCGGGCGGGGTTCTCTCGTGCGCGAGCCCGACGTCGTCTCGCTCCGTGCACCTCCGGCGCATCCCGCGGGAGGTCGACCGGCCCAGCGGCCCGCTCGCGGCCCCCCGTCCGGCTTCCTCACCCGTCCTGGCGGAACCTTCGCCGACCTGCCCCTTACAAGCGGCAGGTCGCTGAAGGTTCCGGCATCCGGAGGGAAAGTTCAGGCGGGGCGGGCGCGGGAGGTCCAGGGGGAGGACGCAGAGGACTTCTTCATCGACGCGACGGATGGCCGCCCGGTGGAGTTCACGTGCGAACGGATGACTAGGACGCGGCCGCGACCCGCGGCCTCCTCGTTCGCATCGTCCAGAAGGGCACTGCTCATGCCGACACCTCGCACCACCCTGGCGGCCGCGGCCGTCGCCGCGATCCCGCTCACGCTGACCGCCGCCGCCGGTTGGGCCACGCCCGGCCACGGTCCCTCGTCGCACCGGCTGCCGCTGGTCGAGCGGGCCGCCGACGGGCCCGTCGACGTCTTCCAGGGCGCCACCCGCCTCGACGGCGACCAGACGAGCACGATCGCTCGTTCGCTCGCGGCCGGCAAGGTCAAGAACGTCATCCTCCTCATCGGTGACGGCATGGGCGACTCGGAGATCACGGTCGCCCGCAACTACCTCGAGGGCGCCGGCGGGGCGTTCGCCGGCATCGACGCGCTCCCGCTCACCGGACAGATGACCCACTACAGCGTGGACCGGGAGACGGGCAAGCCCGACTACACGCCCGACTCCGCGGCGACCGGCACGGCCTGGGCCACCGGAGTGAAGTCCTACGACGGCGCGATCGGGGTCGACCGGCACGGCCGGGCACACGACTCCCTGCTCGACCTGGCCAAGGCCACCGGCCGGGCGACCGGCGACGTCTCCACGGCGGAGATCCAGGACGCCACCCCGGCGGTGCAGGTCGCGAGCATCTCCGCGCGCGGATGCAAGGGACCGGTCGCGACGGCGGCCTCCTGCCCGGAGGCCGACCCGGCCAACGGGGGAGCGGGGTCGATCTCCGAGCAGCTCCTGGGCACCCGCCCCGACGTCTCCCTCGGTGGTGGCTCGTCGTACTTCGAGGAGACGGTGACCGGCGGTCGGTACGCCGGGCGGACGGTGCTCCAGCAGGCGCAGGCGCGCGGGTTCCGCGTCGTCACCGACGAGAGGGGGCTGCAGTCCGTCCGCGCCGCCGACCAGTCGCGCCCCCTCCTCGGGCTCTTCGCCCCGGGCAACATGCCGGTCGAGCTCGCGGCGCAGCCGACGACCGTCGGCACCGTGGGCGCCGCCGTCACCTGCCCGACCAACCCCGAGTTCGACTCGGTCCCCTCGCTGCGGACGATGACGAGCAGGGCGATCTCGCTGCTCTCCTCGAGCCGGGCAGGCAGCCGCAACGGGTTCTTCCTCCAGGTCGAGAGCGCCTCGATCGACAAGCGGGACCACGCCGCGGACGCGTGCGGCCAGATCGGTGAGACCAAGCAGATGGACGAGGCCGTCCAGGAGGCCCTGCAGTTCGCCTCGCGGCGCACCGACACCCTCGTGGTCCTCACCGCCGACCACGCCCACACCAGCCAGATCGTCGACGCCGCCACCCCGGGGCAGAACATCAAGCTCCGGACGGCCGACGGGGCCGACATGATCGTCTCCTACAACACCGCCGCCCCCGGCAGCAGCCAGCAGCACACCGGCACCCAGCTGCGGGTCGCCGGGTACGGCCCGGGCGCCGGCAACGTCGTCGGGCTGATCGACCAGACCGACCTGTTCACCATCATGCGGGACGGCATGTACGCCTCCTCGGGCCGACCGGGGAAGGGCCACCACTGACGGGCACCGCTGCCCCACGGGCGGCCCCGGCGTCGTGACGCCGGGGCCGCCCCGTGTGCGTCCTGCCGTCGACGCCCGCGGTGCTCAGGGGACGGCGGTGAGCACCGGGGCGACCTGCGCGGTGGTCACCGCCTCCTCACCCAGGCGGAGGAAGGCGCCGAGGGCGACCAGCTCCTGCGGGGTCCTCGGGGCGAGGTCGGTGAGCAGCGGCGAGCGCACGAGGAAGGCGGAGTGCTGCCCTCGGGAGATCGCGACGTTGAGCCGGTGCCGGTCGAGGAGGAAGCCGATCCCTCGGGAGACGTCCGTCGGGGAGGAGGCGGCCATCGACACGATGGCCACCGGAGCCTCCTGGCCCTGGAACCGGTCGACCGTGCCCACGGCGACCTCGTCGTGGCCGGCGGCGTCGAGGACCGCACGGATCGTCCCCACCTGGTGGTTGTACGGGGTGATGACGACGATGTCGCGCGACGTGAGCGGCCGCGCCGCCCGCAGTGGGTCCTCGCTGCCCGGTGGCCCGGGGTCGCTCCAGGCGCGGCCGACGAGGTCCTCGACGAGGTCGCGGACGGCGATCGCCTCCTCCACCGACCACGTCGAGCTGTCGCGGTGGTCGACGAGCCGCACGTGCAGGCCGGGCTCGACGCCCTCGAGCCGGCGCCGGGCGGTCACCGTCTCCTGCGAACGCAGCCGCCCGTCGTAGGCGAGCGCGGAGACGGGGGCGGTGAGCGCGGGATGCATCCGCCAGGTGGTCGCGAGGAAGTACCCCAGCTGCGGGGGCAGCACGGCCTCGTCGCCGGCCAGCCAGGCCAGGGCCGAGCGGTCGACCGGCTCGGCGTGGGTGCCGGTGGTGACCTGCGGGAGCTGCTGTGGGTCACCGAGCAGCAGGAGCCGCCGGGTGGCGAGCGAGACGGCGAGGGTCTTGGCGAGCGAGAGCTGGCCGGCCTCGTCGACGACGAGCAGGTCGAGCTGCCCGCGCCCGACCCGGGCCTCGGTCGTCATGTCCCAGGCGCTGCCGCCGATCACGTAGCCCCGCCCGGCGCCGCGGTGCCCGGCGGCGAACGCGGCGAGGTCGTCCGCCCGTCGCAGCGCCGTCCAGGCCGGGTCCACGGTGTGCTTGGGGGCCTTGGCGACCTGCGCCGGGTCGACCCCCGCCCGCACGACGGCGTCGAGGACGTTCTCGACCGCTGCGTGCCCCTGCGCGCACACCCCGACGGCCCAGCCCTGCGCGACGAGCCGCGCGACCACCCGTGCCCCGACGTAGGTCTTCCCGGTGCCGGGTGGGCCCTGGACCGCGACGTAGGAGTCGTCCATGCCCTGCAGGGCCGCGGTGATGGCGTCGGTGTCGCCGTCGGGCCCGGGAGCGACACGAGGCAGTGGGGCGCCGCCGCGCAGCCGCGGGGGCCGGCGCAGCAGCAGGTCGGTGCCGGCCCCGACCGGGAGGGCGCCGGTGGCGCGCACCGCCTGCGCGACCTCGGCGATCGCGCGGTCGAGCGGCGCCGAGCTGACCGTGTCGTTCGGGACGAGGGCGACCGGCCCGACCTCGTGCCCCAGCGGACCGGGCTGGAGCTCGTCGACGACCAGGGTCTGCTCGAGGCGTCCGTTGGGCGCGACCCGCTCCTTGGCCTCGAGCACCTCGACCCCCGCCGGGCTCTTGGCGTGGGCGTGCAGCGGCTCGGCGTCGACCCCGTCCGGGCCGGGCACGGCGTAGACCGCCGAGACCCGGGTCCCGGCGGCCACGGCGACCCCGCGCATCGGCTCACCGTGCAGCGCCAGGGTGCGCCGGTCCTTGCGGGCCCGGGGCGGACGGTGCCAGCCCTGGACCACCTCGACCCGCTCGACGAGGAAGACCCCCTCGGCGGGGCGCCAGTCCGCGGTCGGCAGCCGGAGCCGCTCGAAGTGCTCCTGCCAGCGCGGCTTGTCCTCGCGGGCGTGGTAGAGCACGGCCGAGCCGACGAGGGCCACGGCCTGCTGCTCCGGCGTGCGCTCGGCGGGAGGGACGTCCTCGACGAGGGCCCGCAGCGCCGCCTCGAGCTCGAGGGCGCGGCGCCTGGTCTCGCTGACCTCGACCTCGGCCACCGGCTCGGCCTGCGGGCCCGCGGGTGCCTCGCCCGCCGTCTCCCGGCGGCGCTCGAGCAGCCACTCCCGCAGCAGGTGGGTCGAGACGCAGTCGTCCTCGTTGTAGTCGGCGATCTCGGCGAGCAGCGCGTCGGCCTCGTCCGTGCGGCCCTCGACGCGCGCCTGGAGGTACTGGTGGTAGGCGACGATGCTCTCCGCACCGCCCTGCACGGGGCCCTCGCGGGCGTCCATGTAGAGCGGCTCGAGCTTCTTGATGGAGTAGGAGCGCTGCGAGACCCGGATGCCGGCGCGCACGACCGCGTAGAGGTCGACGAAGACGCCCTCACGCAACAGCTGGTCGACGTCGTCCTCGCACACACCGTGCCGGGCGGCCAGGCGCAGCAGCGCGGCGGGCTCGTACGGCGCGTAGTGGTAGACGTGCAGGTCGGGCCAGCGGCGGCGCCGCTCGCTCAGGTACGCGACGAACTCGACGAGGGCCCGGCGCTCCTCGGACCGCTCGTGCGCCCAGAACGCGCGGAAGCGGGGAGTGCCGGAGTCGACCTCGACGAGACCGAAGAGGTACTCCAGCCCCCACGTGCTCGAGCCCCGCTCGCGCCACAGCGGGTCGCCCTCGAAGTCGAAGAAGACGTCCCCCGGGCTGGGTGGGGGCATCCGGCGCAGCGCGTCGGGGTCGACGACCTCGTACCGGACCCTGCCGGTGGGGTCGCTCTCCTGCTCGAGCTGGAGGCGGGCCTGCTCCCGCAGCCGCTCCAGCGTGGTGGCCCGCACGTCGGGCACGGGGTCGGTGCGCGCCGCGAGGTCCTCGACGGTGCGTACCCCGGCCTCGAGGAGGCGCCGACGGGTCGGCCGCCGCACGCCCGCGACGAGCAGCAGGTCGCGGTGGGCGGTGACCTCGGCCTCGCACACCGGGCAGGCACCGCAGGCCAGCCACCGATCGTCGCCCCACGCCGCGGGCGCCGGGTCGGCGAGGTGGTCGGCGACCAGCGCCTCCAGCCGGGCGCGCCGCGCACGGTAGACCGGCATCACCTCGGCCAGGGGCAGGTCGCTCACCTCGCCGCCGCCGAGGACCAGCCGCCCGTACGGGGCCAGGGGGACCCCGGCCTCGGCCAGCAGGGCCGCGTAGGCACCCACCTGCAGCAGGGCCGGCACCGTCTCGTGACGGGCGAGCTTGGTGTCGCTGACGACCCAGCCCGCGGGGGTGCGCTCGAGGAAGTCGGCCCGCCCGACGAACGTGCCGTCGAAGAGCGTCGCCTGGGCGAGGACGTCGACGTCACCGGTGAGCGCGGCGAGGGTCTCGGCCATCGCCGCGGCGAGCGCCGCCGGCTCCGCGGACGGCACCGCCATCGTCCGGACCCGCCCGGGGTGGGCCTGGGAGAGCCGCCGCAGCTCGGCCTGCTCGTGCTCGTCCCCGAGGGCGGCGACCCGTTCCTGCATCGGGTCGTGCTCGGCCGCGGCCGGGGCCCGGCGGCCGAGGAGCACGTCGAGCCCGGCCACGAGCGCGAACTCGCACGAGGACGCCGTGCGCAGGTCGCTGGCGCTGACGACCGCGCGCCCGTCCGGGAGGAGCCTCATGTCTGCAACGTACGCCGGGGCCCCGACACCCCCGCGGGAGCGGTGTCCCTCAGATCCAGCTCGGGAACCACATCCGCCAGTGCCAGTGCTCGTAGGGGATCGTCTGCGCGACGTAGAT
The DNA here is from genome assembly GCF_011326735.1 of Phycicoccus endophyticus. Lineage (GTDB taxonomy): Bacteria > Actinomycetota > Actinomycetes > Actinomycetales > Dermatophilaceae > Phycicoccus > Phycicoccus endophyticus. The sequence continues at coordinate 63,628 of NZ_JAANCN010000018.1, read as the reverse complement.
CGGGTGGAAGAACGCGAAGAGGGCCAGGGTGAGCAGCAGGTACCCGCCGACGACGAGGACGCGCACCCGCCACCGTCGTGGGTCGGGGTCCCGCCGGCCCACCCACAGGCCGACGAGGAAGGTCACCGCGAGCACGACCCACGGCTCGAAGGCGACCGCGTAGAAGGTGAAGATCGTGCGGCCCTGGAAGAAGAACCACGGCAGGTAGCCGCCGATCATCCCGGCCGCGACGGCCCCCGCCCGCCAGTCGCGGCGCACGAGCCACCACCACAGGACGACGACGAGCGCGAGGATGCCGAGCCACCACACCGAGACCGTCCCCACGGGGTTGATCGCCTGCGAGCACTGCGCGACACCGCAGCCGTCGACGCCCTGGGTGGGGCTCTCGTAGTAGAAGGACGTCGGCCGGGTCTGCACCATCCACGACCACGGGTTGGACTGGTAGGGGTGCGGGTCGGAGAGGGAGGTGTTGAACGCCATCGCGTCCTGGTGGTACTTCACCCAGTTGCGCAGCACCGGGGGCAGCCACTGGATGCCCTGCCCCGGGTTGTACCGGTCCCAGTGCCGGTGGTAGCCGGTGTCGGTGACGAACCAGCCGGTCCACGAGACGGTGTAGACGACCGCCGCGGTGAGGACCGTCTGGACCACCGCGAACGGCGCGTCCGCGACGAGCGCGCCGCGGGCCCAGTGCCGCACGCCGGCCGCCCGGCGAGCCCCCATGTCCCACCACACGGTCATCAGGCCGAAGGCCGCGAGGAAGAACAGCCCCGAGATCTTCGTCCCGGTGCACAGCCCGAGCGAGACCCCCGCCGCCCAGCGCCACGGCCGCCACCCGAGCCACGGGCCGCCACCCTCGGGCCACACCCCGCGCGGCAGGGCACCGACCTTCTCGGCGAGCAGCTCCCGGGTACGGTCGCGGTCCACGAGCAGCGCCGCGAACGCGGTGAGCGCGAAGAACATGACGATGACGTCGAGGATCCCGGTCCGAGACATCACGAAGTGCAGGCCCTCGAACGCCAGGAGGAACGAGGCGACGCAGCCGAGCGCCGTCGACCCGAACAGCCGCCGCGCGACCCGTCCGACGACGAGGATCGACACCGTCCCGAGCAGGGCCACCGAGAAGCGCCAGCCCCAGCCGGACTGGTCGCCGACGAGCCACTCGCCGGCACCGATGACCCACTTGCCGACCGGGGGGTGGACGACGAAGTCGCCGTCGGTCGAGGAGAAGACGTCGGGGTGGCCGTCGACGAACGCCGTGTCCGGCTCGTTGAGCGAGGAGAGCACCCGCATCTCGACGCCGTAGTGGACCAGTGACCAGCCCTGTTTGACGTAGTACGTCTCGTCGAAGACGAGGGCCCGCGGGCGGTCGAGGGACCAGAACCGCAGGACGCCGCCGACGAGGGCGACCAGGCCCGGGCCGAGCCAGCCCCACAGCGTGTCGGTGGGCCGGAACCCGAGCAGGCGCTCGCGCAGCTCCTCGGTCCGGGTCACCGGGACATGGTAGGTGGGCCGGCTGCGCGCCCCGCGGCCCGCCGGGAGGGCCGCCGCGCCGTGCGAGGATCGCGCCATGAGCGCCGGCCTCCTCGTCCTCGCGGCCACCCCCATCGGCGACCCGCGCGACGCCGCGCCGCGCCTGCGCGAGGAGCTCGCCGGGGCGGACGTCCTCGCCGCCGAGGACACCCGGCGGCTGCGGCGGCTCTGCGCGGAGCTCGGGGTGACCCCGAGGGGGCGCGTGGTGTCCTTCCACGAGCACAACGAGTCCGCCCGTGCCGAGGACCTTGTCGGCGACCTGCGCGCCGGCGCCCGGGTGCTCGTCGTCACCGACGCCGGGATGCCGTCGGTCTCCGACCCCGGGTACCGCCTCGTCGCCGCCGCGGTCGCGGCCGGCATCCGGGTCACCGCGGTCCCCGGCCCGTCCGCGGTGCTCACGGCCCTCGCCGTCTCCGGGCTGCCCGTCGACCGCTTCTGTTTCGAGGGGTTCCTTCCCCGCAAGGAGGGCGAGCGTGAGCGGGCGCTCGCGGCGCTCGCGAGCGAGCCCCGCACGATGGTGTTCTTCGAGGCCCCGCACCGTCTGGCCCGGGCGCTCGAGGCGATGGCCGCGGCGTTCGGGGCCGAGCGCCCGGCGGCTGTCTGCCGCGAGCTGACCAAGACCTACGAGGAGGTACGGCGCGGCGGCCTGGCCGAGCTCGCCGGGTGGGCCACCGAGCACGCGCGGGGTGAGGTTACCCTCGTCGTCGCCGGCGCCAGCGGGCCCGCCACCCGCGTCGAGGACGTCCTGCCCGAGGTGGTCGGGCGGGTCGCCGCGGGGGAGCGGCTCAAGGACGTCTGTGCCGAGGTGGCCTCGGCGACCGGGCTGTCGAAGAAGGTCCTCTACGACGCGGCGGTGGCGGCGCGGCGCGGCTGAGACCCGCCGCCGGGGCCCGCCGCCCCCGCCGGGGTGGTCGCGCCGAGCGAGCGGGGGAAATGTCACACCGCCGCACCCCTCGACACCACTCGATCCCGTCGGAGGCGGGGGCTAGGGTCTTGGGTCGTGGCCACAACGACTTCCTCGCGACCCGCGGTGGCCCGGCGCACCACGGTCGGCCTGAAGCTGCTCATGGCGGTGACCGGGCTGCTGTTCGTCGGGTACCTGCTGCTCCACATGTACGGCAACCTCCGAGCGCTCGCGGGGGAGGAGGCGTTCAACGGCTACGCCGAGCACCTGCGGACCTTCGGCGAGCCCATGCTCCCCTACGGCGGGCTGCTCTGGGTCGTCCGCATCGTCCTCGTCCTCAGCCTCGTCGGGCACGCGTACTCCGCGTTCGCGCTCTGGTCCCGCGCGGGGAGCGCCCGGCGGACCAAGTACGCCGCGGTGAAGACGGCGATGCGCACCGCGTGGATGCGGTGGGGTGGGGTCTTCCTCCTGCTCTTCCTCGTCTGGCACCTGCTGCAGTTCACCGTCGTGAAGTTCTCGGTCAACCCCGACGAGCAGGGCGCGGCGGTCACGCAGAACCCCTACGAGCTCGTCGTGGCGAGCTTCCAGGTCCCGTGGAACACGCTCATCTACGTGCTCGCCATGGTGGCCCTCGCCTTCCACCTCTCGCACGGTGCGTTCAGCGCCCAGCAGACCCTTGGCTGGACGATGACGGCGTCGGCCTACCGGCGCGCGAAGATCATCGGCCACAGCCTGGCCGCCGTCATCGTCGGCGGCTTCCTCATCCCCCCGCTCGCCATCCTCTTCGGCCTGATCCCCTGAGGCGGTCACAGATGACAGACACCACCGTCAACGCCGGCATCGCCCACGGCCTCTACGCCGAGGGCGAGCCGGTCGCCGACACCAAGGCACCCGCGGGGCCGATCTCGCAGAAGTGGACCCAGCGCCAGTTCGACGCGGCCCTGGTCAACCCGGCCAACCGCCGCAAGCTCGACGTCATCATCGTCGGCACCGGGCTGGCCGGCGGGTCCGCGGCCGCAACCCTCGGCGAGGCCGGCTACAACGTCAAGGTCTTCTGCTTCCAGGACTCCCCACGCCGGGCGCACTCCATCGCCGCGCAGGGCGGGATCAACGCGGCGAAGAACTACAAGGAGGACGGCGACTCCGTCTACCGGCTCTTCTACGACACGGTCAAGGGCGGCGACTACCGCTCCCGGGAGACCAACGTCTACCGCCTCGCCGAGGTGAGCGCGAACATCATCGACCAGTGCGTCGCCCAGGGTGTGCCCTTCGCCCGCGAGTACGGCGGCCTGCTCGACAACCGGTCCTTCGGCGGGGTGCAGGTCTCGCGCACCTTCTACGCCCGCGGCCAGACCGGCCAGCAGCTGCTCATCGGCGCCTACCAGGCCCTCGAGCGGCAGGTGGCGGCGGGCACGGTCACCCAGTACACCCGCCACGAGATGCTCGAGCTCGTCGTCGCCGACGGCCGGGCGCGCGGCATCGTCGTGCGCGACCTGGTCACCGGCGAGATCGAGACCCACCTGGCCGACGCCGTCGTCCTCGGCTCCGGTGGCTACGGCAACGTCTTCTTCCTCTCGACCAACGCCATGGGCAGCAACGTCACGGCCACCTGGCGGGCGCACCGCAAGGGCGCCTACATGGCCAACCCCTGCTACACGCAGATCCACCCGACGTGCATCCCGGTCTCCGGTGAGCACCAGAGCAAGCTGACCCTGATGTCGGAGTCGCTGCGCAACGACGGGCGCATCTGGGTGCCCAAGAGCCGCGAGGACTGCGACAAGGACCCGCGCCAGATCCCCGAGGAGGACCGCGACTACTACCTCGAGCGGATCTACCCCTCGTTCGGCAACCTCGTCCCGCGCGACATCGCCTCCCGCCAGGCCAAGAACGTCTGCGACGAGGGGCGGGGCGTCGGGCCCATGGTCGGCGACTTCCGCCGGGGCGTCTACCTCGACTTCGCCGACGCCATCGGGCGCCTCGGCAAGGCCGCGGTGGAGGCCAAGTACGGCAACCTCTTCGACATGTACCAGCGGATCACCGGGGAGAACCCCTACGAGGTGCCGATGCGCATCTACCCGGCGGTCCACTACGTCATGGGCGGGCTGTGGGTCGACTACGACCTGCAGTCGACGATCCCCGGTCTGTTCGTCATCGGGGAGGCCAACTTCTCCGACCACGGGGCGAACCGGCTCGGTGCCTCGGCTCTGATGCAGGGCCTGGCCGACGGGTACTTCGTCCTGCCGAACACCATCCGCGACTACCTCGCCAAGGGCCCCTTCGAGCCGCTCGCGCCGGACTCGCCGGCCGTGGCCGAGGCGCAGCGCTCGGTCGAGGAGCGCACGGCCCGGCTGCTCGAGATCAACGGCGAGCGCAGCGTCGACTCCTTCCACAAGGAGCTCGGGGCCGTCATGTGGGAGTACTGCGGCATGGAGCGCACCGAGGAGGGGCTGCTCAAGGCGATCGACCTCATCCGCGGGCTGCGCGAGGAGTTCTGGCGCAACGTGCGCGTCCTCGGCGCCGCCGACACCCTCAACCAGAGCCTCGAGAAGGCCGGCCGGGTCGCCGACTTCCTCGAGCTCGGCGAGCTGATGTGCATCGACGCGCTGCACCGCCGCGAGTCGTGCGGCGGCCACTTCCGGGCCGAGAGCCAGACCGAGGACGGTGAGGCGATGCGTCACGACGACCAGTTCCTCTACGTCGCGGCCTGGGAGTTCGGCGGTGGCGAGGGGCTCGGCGACACCGGGCAGCCGGTGCTGCACAAGGAGGACCTCGCCTACGAGGCCATCGAGCTGAAGCAGCGGAGCTACAAGTGAGCATGCCCCGAGCATCCGCGCCCGTCCCGCCCACGCAGCCCGTGGGAACCGACTCCGACACCTCGCGAGGACCCCGCCCATGAACCTCACCCTCAAGATCTGGCGCCAGGCCGGGCCGCGACACCAGGGCGAGCTCGTGACCTACAAGGTCGAGGACATCAGCGAGGACATGAGCTTCCTCGAGATGCTCGACGTCCTCAACGAGCAGCTCAACGCGCGCGGCGAGGAGCCCATCGCGTTCGACTCCGACTGCCGCGAGGGCATCTGCGGCATGTGCGGGCTGATGATCTCCGGCGAGGCGCACGGCCCCGAGCGCACGACGACCTGCCAGCTGCACATGCGCAGCTTCCACGACGGCGAGGTCATCACCATCGAGCCGTGGCGGGCCAACGCCTTCCCGGTCATCAAGGACCTCGTCGTCGACCGCGGTGCCTTCGACCGGATCATCCAGGCCGGCGGGTACGTCTCGGTCAACACCGGCGCCGCGCCGGACGCGCACGCCACACCGGTGCCCAAGCCGCACGCCGACCGGGCCTTCGTCGCCGCCGAGTGCATCGGCTGCGGGGCGTGCGTGGCGGCCTGCCCGAACGCCTCGGCGATGCTCTTCACGGGGGCGAAGGTCACTCATCTCTCCGAGCTGCCCCAGGGCCAGCCCGAGCGGATGGCCCGGGTCGTGTCCATGGTCGAGCAGCACGACGCCGAGGGCTTCGGCGGCTGCACGAACGTCGGCGCCTGCTCGGCGGCCTGCCCCAAGGGCATCCCGCAGGACGTCATCTCGACGCTCAACAAGGATCTGCGCGCGGCCCTGCGCGCCTGACCCGAACGCGGCCGCACGCCCCGACCCGGCGGCCGCCAGCCCTAGCCCCAGCGTGCCCGATTCGACCAATAGGTCACCTCAGGTACGTCTGGCGCCGCGCCGCCGTGTCTGGATCGACCAATAGGTCACGTCAGGTACGTCTGGTGTGGTGTCGCCGTGTCTGGATCGACCAATAGGTCACCTCAGGTACGTCTGGTGTGGTGTCGCCGTGTCTGGATCGACCAATAGGTCACCTCAGGTACGTCTGGCGCCGTGTCGGGATCGACCTATTGGTCGATCGGAGCACGGCGGGGAGGGGGCGGAGCCGGGAGCCAGGGGTCAGAGCCAGGTGACGTGCGGCGCGAGCAGGGCGTAGCCGACGAAGGCGACGACGTCGAGGATCGTGTGCGCGACGACGAGCGGCATGACCCGGCGGGTGCGGGTGTAGAGCCAGCCGAAGAGCAGGCCCATGACGGCGTTGCCGACGAACCCACCGAAGCCCTGGTAGAGGTGGTAGGTGCCGCGGATGAGCGCACTGGTGACGATGACCCGCCACGGCTGCCAGCCGGCCTGCGACCACCGGCGGAAGAGGTAGCCGACCATGACGACCTCCTCGAGCACCGCGTTCTGCGCGGCCGAGAGCACGAGGACCGGCACGGTGAACCAGGCGGCCCCGGCGAGGTTGGCCGCGGCGACCGTCGCGTTGAGCCCGGCGGCCTTCGCCGCGAGGTACAGCCCGAGGCCCGGGATCCCGACGACGGCGGCCAGCCCGGCCCCGCGCGCCACGTCCTGCCAGGGGCGGCGCAGGTCCAGGCCCATGGTGTGCGGCTCGTCCGGGTCCTCGCGCCGCAGCAGGTGGAGCGCGAGCAGCACCGGGACGAGGGCCAGCCCGATCCCCACGAGCTGGTAGGTGACGTCGAGCCACGGACGGTCCGGCGTGACCGAGGAGTTCATCGTCGCCGTCTGCTGCGCGAGGGACTCGGGCCGGGTCAGCCGCTCGACGATGCGCAGCAGGGCGTAGACCGCCGACGAGCCGAGGGAGACCCCGAGGACCAGCCAGGTCTCGGTGAGGTACCGGCGCCGCATGGGGGCCAGCGTAGGTCGGCCACCCTGGAGGTCTGCTGGGAGCCGTCGCCCGGCGGCGGTCAGGGACCCGCGTAGGACGTGGGCCGCCGCGAGCGGCGCCACTGACGCACCCGCAGGTACATCCACACGAGCAGCCACGCCAGCAGGGCCAGCGCGACGACCACGAACACCGGGGCGAGGACGGCCAGCACGGACAGCCCGATGGACGCGCCGTCCTCGACCGTCGAGACGACCGGCCCGCCGACCCCGACCGTGGCCCCGTTGACCACCGGCCGCGCCGCCATCTTCCCGGTGTGCACCAGCCCGGAGACGAGGACGCCGAGGACGACCGAGACCCAGGGGTGCTCGCCCATCCACGTGGAGCTGTCGAGCTCGGAGGCCGCGCTCGTCGCCGCGAAGACCAGCCCGCCCATGCTCGGCCGGATGAAGGTCTGGATGGTGTCGTTGACCGTGTCGACGGCGGGCACCTTGTCGAGGACCACCTCGGCGAGCAGCAGCACCGCGCCGACCCCGATGGCCCAGTCGCTCGTGATCCACTCGTAGCCCGACGGCAGCGTCACCAGGTCGGTGAACCGGGCGACGAGGGCGACGACGAGGAAGGGGATGTAGGCGTTCAGGCCCGCCGCGGCGGACAGGCCCAGACCTGTGAGGGCAGCCAGCACGGCGTCCTCCTTCACTGCGACGACCGCCCCTCGCGGCCGGTCGAGGAGAGCAACACTGCGTAGACGCCAGCGTAGTCCCGTCGGTTCCCTGTCGGGCGGCCACCGCGGGCGAGCGCGTCCCCGCGTGCGGTCGGCCACGAAACCCGCTCGCGCCCACCGGCGGCGTTGCGCCAGCATCGGGGCGATGAGCATCGACCCCTCCGCGTTGCTGCGGATCTACGACGACGGGCTGCGCACCGACGCAGAGACGCCCGGCGCGCTGTCGCTCACGCGGCTCGGCCCCCTGCGCCTCGCGACCTTTCCCGGCGGCCGTGGCTTCGTCAGCTACCGCGACCTCGGGGGAGCCGACGCCGCGACGGCGTACCGCTGGGTCGGCGAGGTGCTCGAGCACTTCCGCGCCGACGCCGGCGTCGTCGAGGTCGAGTGGAAGACGCGTGGCCACGACCTCGCCCCCGGCCTGCACGAGGCGCTCCTCGGCCACGGCTTCGAGCCGGGGGAGCGGGAGTCGGTGATGATCGGCCCCGCCGACGGGCCGGCCGCCGACGTCCCGCTGCCCCCCGGCGTGACCCTGCGCCGGGTGCAGGGTGAGGACGACGTCCGGGCGATGAGCGCCGCCGCGGACCGTGCCTTCGGTGACCCCGAGTCCACCCGTCGGGCCGACGACCTCGTCCTGCGGGTCGCGCGCGACCCGCAGGTCGAGCTGTGGGTCGCGGAGGCCGACGGCACGGTCGTCTGCTCGGGGCGGCTCGAGCCGGTGCCCGGCACCGGGGTCGCGGGTCTCTGGGGCGGGGCCACGCTCCCGCAGTGGCGCGGCCGCGGCATCTACCGGGCCGTGACCGCCGCCCGGGCCCGCTCCGCGCTCCGTCGGGGCTACCGCTACCTGCACAGCGACTCCACCCCGTACTCCCGCCCGATCCTGCAGCGGTGCGGGCTCGTCGAGGTCACGACGACGACGCCGTACGAGTGGCACCGGTGAGCGTGCCGGCCACCCGCTCGTACCGGACGGCCGCGGCCGCGCCCGGCCCGCGTCGGGCGCCCACGACCGCCGCCTAGGATTCGCACCATGAAGGTCCTCTCCGCCGTCGCCTGGCCGTACGCCAACGGCCCACGTCACCTCGGGCACGTCGCCGGGTTCGGCGTGCCCTCCGACGTCTTCAGCCGGTACATGCGGATGGCGGGCCACGACGTGCTCATGGTGAGCGGCTCGGACGAGCACGGGACGCCCATCCTCGTGCTCGCCGACCAGGCCGGGGTGAGCCCCCGGGAGTTCGTCGACCGCAACCACGCGGTGATCGCCGGCGAGCTCGCCGACCTCGGCTGCACCTACGACCTCTACACGCGCACGACGACGGCCAACCACTACGCCGTGGCCCAGGAGCTCTTCCACCAGAACTGGCTCAACGGCTACATGGTCGAGCGCACCCAGCAGGGCGCGATCTCGCCCTCGACGGGACGCACCCTGCCGGACCGGTTCATCGAGGGCGAGTGCCCGATCTGCCACTACCCGGACGCCCGCGGCGACCAGTGCGACAACTGCGGCAACCAGCTCGAGCCCGAGGAGCTGCTCAACCCGCGCAGCAAGATCAACGGGGAGACCCCCCGGTTCGTCGAGACCCAGCACTTCTTCCTCGACCTGCCGGCCCTCGCCGACGCCCTGCGCGAGTGGCTCGCCGGCCGCGAGGCGTCCGGGACATGGCGGCCCAACGTCATCCGCTTCAGCCGCAACATCCTCGACGAGATCAAGCCCCGCGCGATGACTCGCGACATCGACTGGGGCATCCCGGTGCCGCTCGACGGCTGGCGCGACAACCCCGCGAAGCGGCTCTACGTGTGGTTCGACGCGGTCGTCGGCTACCTCTCGGCCTCGGTGGAGTGGGCCCGGCGCCTCGGCGAGCCCGACCGGTGGCGTGAGTGGTGGAACGACCCCGAGGCCCTGTCGTACTACTTCATGGGCAAGGACAACATCACCTTCCACTCCCAGATCTGGCCGGCCGAGCTCCTCGGCTACGCCGGCAAGGGCGAGCGGGGTGGCGAACCGGGCGTCTTCGGGCCGCTCAACCTGCCGACCGAGGTCGTCTCGAGCGAGTTCCTCACGATGGAGGGCCGGCAGTTCTCGACCTCCCGCGGCTACACCGTCCTCGTGCGCGACGTGCTCGACCGGTACGGCCCCGACGGCATCCGCTACTTCATCTGCGCCGCCGGCCCCGAGAACCAGGACGCCAACTTCACGTGGAAGGAGTTCGTCCAGCGCAACAACTCCGAGCTCGTCGCCGGCTGGGGCAACCTCGTCTCGCGCACGGCGGCCATGGTCGCGCGCAACTTCGGCGAGATCCCGCAGCCGGGGCCGCTCGAGCCGGTCGACGAGGAGGTCCGCGCGAGCGTGCTCGCCGCGTTCGACACCGTCGGGGAGCTGATCTCCCGGCACCGCCAGAAGGCCGCGATCGCCGAGGCGATGCGCGTCGTCGGCGAGGTCAACGCGTACGTCTCGCGCACGGAGCCCTTCAAGCTCAAGGGCGAGGACGAGCGCGAGCGTCTCGCGACGGTGCTGCACACGCTGGTCCAGTGCGTCGCGGACCTCAACCTCGTTCTCTCGCCGTTCCTGCCGCACGCCGCCAACCGCGTCCACCTCGTCCTCGGGGGTGAGGGCGAGCTCGTGCCGATGCCCCGGCTCGAGACGGTCACCGGGCTCGACCCGGAGGACGAGGGCCGCAGCTGGCCGGTCATCACCGGCGAGTACAGCGCCACCCCGAGGTGGGAGTCACGACCGGTGGTCGTCGGCACCCCGATCGCCAAGCCGGCGCCGGTCTTCACCAAGCTCGACGAGTCGGTCGTCGACGACGAGCTCGCCCGGGCGGGTGCCTGAGCGGATGACCTCGCAGCCGAGCCGGCGTGGCGAGCCGGAGCCCCCTGACCCGCTGCCGATCGGGGTCGTCGACAACCACACCCACCTCGACATCAGCCGTGAGGGCGCGCCGGTCAACCTCGACGACCTCGAGCCCGTCCTGCGCGCCGCCGCGGCGGTCGGGGTCGACCGGGTCGTCCAGGTCGGCTGCGACCCGGTCGGCAACGACTTCGCGGTCGCCGCGGCCGCCCGCTACCCCTCGGTGCTCGCGGGTGTCGCGGTGCACCCCAACGAGGCCCCGCCGCTCGCCGCGCGCGGCGAGCTCGAGGACGCCCTCGCCCAGGTCGAGCGCTTGGCGGCCCACCCGCGGGTGCGGGTGGTCGGGGAGACCGGGCTGGACCACTTCCGCACCGGGCCGCAGGGGCACGCGGTGCAGGAGGAGTCCTTCCGGCGCCACATCGAGATCGCCGAGCGGGCCGGGCGTGCCCTGCAGATCCACGACCGGGACGCCCACGAGGACGTCCTGCGTGTCCTCGCCGAGGAGGGCGCGCCGCCGCGGACGGTCATGCACTGCTTCTCCGGCGGTCCGGCGATGGCCCGTGAGTGCGTCCGGCGCGGCTACCACCTCTCCTTCAGCGGGACCGTGACCTTCAAGAACGCCAAGGAGCTGCGCGACTCGCTCGCCGTCACCCCGCTCGAGCTGGTTCTCGTCGAGACCGACGCCCCGTACCTCACCCCGCACCCGTGGCGCGGAGCGGCCAACAGCCCGATGCTCGTGCCGCTCACCGTGCGGGTCATGGCCTCGGTGCTCGGGGTTGCCGTGCCGACGCTGTGCGAGGCCCTCTCGGCGAACGCGGAGCGCCTCTACGGGCCCTGGTGACCCCCTGGTCCAAGGGCTTCCTGTGAACGTCCCGTTACCTAAACTTGACCTTTCGGTGGGGTCTCCTGCACGGTGGTGCCCAGAAAGCCGGGGCCGGACGGTCCGGGCGTCACGCGTGAGCAGCCCCGTCGGCACCGCCGCCGGTCGGGACCGCCCCCGCGCACGGCACGTGCGGTCGTGGCCCTCGTGGCTGGTGCCCGGCGCCGGTGCCCGGGAGGTACCACCCCTGGAGAACTCTTGCCTTCCCGCTCCATCCGCCACGCCGCCCAGGGCGCGGCCGCTCTCGCCGTCGCCGTCGGTTCGGTCGGCGTCGCCCACTTCGACAAGGCCGTCGCCCTGAGCGTCGACGGCTCCCCGAGCACGGTCCACGTCTTCGGTGGCACCGTCGAGGACGCCCTCGACAAGCAGGGCATCGAGCTCGGCGCCCACGACGTCGTCGTCCCCTCGCTCGACGCGCCGCTCGAGGACGGTGACCACGTCTTCGTGCGCTACGGCCGCAAGCTCACCGTGACCGTCGACGGCAAGACCTCGCAGTACTGGACCACCGCGCGGACCGTCGACGCCGCGCTGCGTGACGTCGGCGTGCGCTCCGAGGGCGCAGTGCTCACCGCCTCCCGCTCGATGCCGCTCGGCCGCGACGGGCTCGAGCTGGGCGTGACCACCCCGAAGAAGCTGACCGTCGTCGTCGGCGGCCACGCGCGCACCGTACGCAGCGCCGCCCCGAAGGTCGCCGGCGTCTTCGGCGAGCTCGGCGTCAACCGCAACGCCGTCGACATCGTCGAGCCGGGGCTGGACCACGCCGTCCGCAACGGGATGACGATCCGCCTCAAGCGGGTCGTGACCCGGACGAAGACCTCGACCGAGGCGATCGACTTCTCGACGACGCGGCAGGAGGACTCCTCGCTCTACGAGGGCGAGACCTCCACCGTCACCGCCGGGGTCGAGGGCGCCAAGAAGGTCACCCGGGAGCTGCGCTACGTCGACGGCAAGCTGGACTCCTCCACCGTCGTGCGCACCCGCGTCGTCAGCCGTCCGACCCCCGCCGTGGTCAAGGTCGGTACCAAGGAGCGGCCGGTGGCTCCCGCGCCGACCACCTCGGAGCCGAGCACGTCCTCCTCGTCCTCGAGCGCGGGCAACGTCTCCGGCGCCGGGATCAACCTCGCCAACGCGGCGATGTGGGACCGGATCGCGGTGTGCGAGTCCGGCGGCAACTGGTCGATCAACACCGGCAACGGCTACTACGGCGGGCTGCAGTTCGCCACGTCGTCGTGGCTCGCCTACGGTGGCGCCGACTTCGCCCCCCGGGCCGACCTCGCCTCGCGGGCCGAGCAGATCACCGTGGCGAACCGGTACTACGCCGTCGCCGGCCTCTCCCCGTGGGGCTGCGCACACGCGGCCTGACGCCCTCGCACGACGCCCCGTGACCCCGGTCCCCGGACCGGGGTCACGGGCGTCGGTGGCGGGGCGCCGTGGGCGTCGTCGTGCCTGGCTAGGGTGACCGCGTGACCGACGCCCCCGAGCCCTCCGGAGCCTCCCTGCTCGGGGGCCGCGAGATCCGCGCGCTCGCCGAGCGGCTGGGGGTGCGCCCGACCAAGCAGTGGGGTCAGAACTTCGTCGTCGACGGCAACACCGTCCGCCGCATCGTGCGCGCGTCCGGGGTGGGCGGCGAGGACGTCGTCCTCGAGGTCGGGCCGGGTCTCGGCAGCCTGACGCTGGCACTGCTGCCCGTCGTGCAGCGGGTCCTCGCCCTCGAGGTCGACCCCGTGCTCGCGGCCGCCCTCCCGGACACGGTCCGGGTGCACGCGCCCTCCCGGGCCTCCCGGCTCGACGTGGTGCACGGTGACGCCCTGGTCGTCGAGCAGGTCCCGGGCCCACCGCCGACCGCCCTCGTCGCCAACCTCCCGTACAACGTCGCCGTCCCCGTCGTGCTGCGCCTGCTCGAGCGGCTGCCGTCGCTGCGGCGCGTCCTCGTCATGGTCCAGCTCGAGGTCGCCGAACGCCTGGCTGCCCCTCCCGGCTCGCGCACCTACGGGGTGCCCAGCGTCAAGGCGGCCTGGTTCGGGGAGGTCCGGCTCGCCGGGACCGTCCCGCGCGGTGTCTTCTGGCCCGTGCCGAACGTCGACAGCGGGCTCGTCGCGCTCACCCGGCGGGAGCCGCCGCCGACGAGCGCCTCCCGCGAGGAGGTCTTCCGCGTGGTCGACGCGGCGTTCGCCCAGCGCCGCAAGACCCTGCGCGCCGCCCTCGCCGGATGGGCCGGCTCGGCGGGCGCTGCCGAGGAGGCGTTGCGTGCGGCCGGCGTCGACCCGGTCCTGCGCGGGGAGCGCCTCGACGTCGCGGACTTCGCCCGGATCGCGCAGGCCCGCCACCCGGGCTGAGCCCCGGTGTGCCGGACCGTGCTCGGCCCCGCCGCGCGCTCGGCGCGGACCACAGCCCGGCTCTGGCTAGGGTGAGCGCATGACCTCGGCCCCGCTCGTGCCCGGCCCGGTCACCGCGCGCGTCCCGGCCAAGGTGAACCTCGAGCTGCTCGTCGGGCCGCTGCGGCCCGACGGCTACCACGCGCTCTCGACGGTGTACCAGGCCGTGAGCCTCTACGACGACGTGACCGTGGCCGAGGACGAGCAGTGGGGGGTCAGCGTCTCCGGTGCCCTCGCGGGCGGCGTGCCCACCGGCGAGGACAACCTCGCCCTGCGCGCGGCCCGCCTCGCCGCGGAGCGCTTCGACGGCACCCCGGTGCACGTCTCGATCCGCAAGGGGATCCCCGTCGCGGGCGGCATGGCCGGGGGCTCGGCCGACGCCGCGGCCACCCTCGTCGCGCTCGACCAGCTGTGGAACCTCGGGCTCGACCGCGAGGAGCTCGAGACGGCCGCCGCCGAGCTGGGGAGCGACGTGCCCTTCCTCGTCGCGGGCGGCACCGCGATGGGCAGCGGCCGTGGCGAGCTGCTCGCGCCCGTCCTGGCCCGTGGCACCTACCACTGGGTCCTCGCCCTCGCCGAGGGTGGTCTCTCGACGCCCGCCGTGTACGCCGAGTGCGACCGGCTGCGCCACGGGGTGCCGGTGCCCGAACCGGTGGCCACGCCCGCGCTCATGGCGGCGCTGCGGACCGGCGACCCCCACGAGCTCGCGCCCCAGCTGGTCAACGACCTCCAGGACGCCGCCGTGAGCCTGCGGCCCGACCTCGGCGACGTGCTCTCCTCGGGCATGGAGTACGGCGCGCTCGGGGGGGTGGTCTCCGGTTCGGGGCCGACGGTCGCCTTCCTCGTCGAGAACAACGAGGCGGGCATCGACCTCGCCGTCGCGCTCACCGCGAGCGGCGTCGTCCGCGACGTCCGGCGCGCCAGCGGCCCGGTCCACGGCGCCCACGTCATCCACCAGCGGGTCGACTAGGGCGGGGCGGCCGGGCGCGGCCTGCCGCCCGCGCGCTCTCCCTGCCCACCTACCCTGAGGGGCGATGGCACATCTGCTCGGGGCCGAGGCCCTGCACCTGGAGTTCCCGACCCGCGTGGTCTTCGACGCCGTGACCCTCGGCGTGGACGAGGGCGACCGGATCGGCATCGTCGGCCGCAACGGCGACGGGAAGTCCTCCCTGCTCGCGATGCTCGCCGGGCGCCTCGCGCCGGACGCCGGCCGGGTGACTCGACGGGGCGGCGTGCGCATGGGGGTCCTCGACCAGTCCGACACGCTGGCCGACGACGAGACCGTGGGGCATGCGGTCGTCGGTGACCGGGTCGAGCACGAGTGGGCCGGTGACCCGCGGGTGCGCGACGTCATCGCCGGGCTCGTGCCCGACCTGGACTGGCAGGCGCCGGTCGGCACGCTCTCCGGTGGCCAGCGCCGCCGGGTGGCCCTGGCCGCGCTGCTCGTCGGCGACTGGGACGTCGTGGCGCTGGACGAGCCGACCAACCATCTCGACGTCGAGGGCATCTCGTGGCTCGCCGAGCACCTGAGGACCCGGTGGCCGAGGAACGCCGGTGGTCTGCTGCTCGTCACGCACGACCGCTGGCTTCTCGACGAGGTCGCGACCGCGACCTGGGAGGTCCACGACCGCCTCGTGGAGCCCTTCGAGGGTGGGTACGCGGCGTACGTGCTCCAGCGGGTCGAGCGCGACCGGCAGGCCGCGGCGGCCGAGGCGAAGCGGCAGAACCTCATGCGCAAGGAGCTGGCGTGGCTGCGCCGCGGCGCGCCCGCGCGCACCTCGAAGCCGCGCTTCCGGATCGAGGCGGCCAACCGGCTCATCGAGGACGTCCCGCCGCCGCGGGACCGGGTCGAGCTGAACCGGCTCGCGGTCGCGCGCCTCGGCAAGGACGTCGTGGACCTCCTCGGTGCCGGTGTGGCCTTCGACGGGCGCGAGGTGCTCCGCGACGTCGAGTGGCGGATCGCCCCGGGCGAGCGCACCGCCGTCCTCGGCGCCAACGGCGCGGGCAAGTCCACCCTGCTCGGGCTCGTCGCGGGGACGGTGCAGCCCACCTCGGGACGGGTCAAGCGCGGCACGACCGTCCGGCTCGGCGTGCTCGACCAGCAGTTCAGCGACCTGGCGAGCATCGCCGGCGAGCGGGTGCGTGACGTGCTCGCCCGCTCCAGGACGAGCTACGTCGTCGACGGCCGGGAGATGACCTCCGCCCAGCTGCTCGAACGGCTCGGCTTCTCCCGCGAACACCTCTCCGCCCGGGTCGGGGAGCTCTCGGGCGGGCAGAAACGACGCCTGCAGCTGCTCCTCGTGCTGCTCTCCGAGCCCAACCTCATGGTCCTGGACGAGCCCTCGAACGACGTCGACACCGACATGCTCGCGGCGATGGAGGACCTCTTGGACTCCTGGCCCGGGACCCTCATCGTGGTCTCGCACGACCGCTACCTCGTCGAGCGGGTGACCGACCAGCAGTACGCGGTCATCGACGGACGCCTCCGGCACCTGCCCGGTGGGGTCGAGGAGTACCTGCGGCTGCGGGCCGCCGAGGCCGCAGCCGCGCCGGCCGCCGGGGGGAGCACCGCTCCTTCCGCGGCGGCCCGCCCCTCCGGTGCCGAGGAGCGGGCGGTGCGCAAGGAGCTGGCCGCCGCGGAGCGCCGGCTGCAGCGCCTGGCCGAGCGCGTCGCCGAGGTCCACACCCGGATGGCCGAGCACGACCACAGCGACTACGAGGGCCTCGCCGGTCTGAGCGCGCAGCTGCGCACCCTGGAGACGGAGCAGGCCGAGGTCGAGGACCGCTGGCTGGAGCTGTCCGAGCGCGTGGGCTGACCCGGCTCCGCAGCCTCGGGGCCGGCTCAGCCCGAGGGCGCGACCGGAGGCGTGGACGCGGCCGCCAGCCGGTCCGCCGCGGCGGCGAGGAGCTCGCGCAGCTCGGACGGCTCGTCGACGACGACCTCGGCGTCGAGCCGAACGACGAGCGCCGGCAGCCAGTCCAGCCGGCGGGCACGGATCTCGGCCCGCTGCCAGCCCGGGCCCGCGGGCGTCACCGTGGCGACACTGCGCGGCAGGTGGGCGCGCACCCGTGCGGGCGAGGCGCGGACCCGCAGGACGACGCGCCAGGCGTAGTCGGCCTCGGCGAAGCGGGCGAGCAGCTGCGCGACCGTGCGCTCGGGGACGCCGCCGTGGACGACGCCCGGAAGCCGACGGGCGGTCCGGACCCGGTCGACCCGGAAGATGCGCTCCTCGCCCGGCCCGACGTCCCGGGCGACGAGGTACCACCGGTGGGTGTGGGGGAGCAGGCGGTAGGGGTGCACCGTGCGCCGCGAGGGCACGCCCTCGGCGTCCCGGTAGCGCAGCTCGAGCGGAGAGCGGCTCGCGACGGCGTCCGCGAGGGTGAGCAGGATGCCGGCGTCGAGTGCGTCGGGCTGTGCCGCCGAGGGGTTCGCTGCCTCGGGGAAGGTGGCCAGGAGGGCGGCGACCCGGCGGCCGGACTCGGCCGGCAACAGGCGCCCGATCTTCGCCAGGGCCGTCTGCACGGCGACGTCCGGGGCGTCCGCCGCGGCCTGCGCGCGCAGGAGACCGCCGACCACGGCGACCGCCTCCTCGTCGCTGAGGACGAGCGGGGGCATCCGCCGACCGGAGCCGACCCGGTAGCCGCCGTACCGGCCGCGCACCGTCTCGACGGGGATGTCGAGCTCCTTGAGCTGCTGCACCCACCGCCGGACGGTCCGCTCGTCGACCTCGAGGTGGTCCGCGAGCTCGGGCACGGTGCGCAGCTGTGCGGACTGCAACAGCTCGAGGAGCCGGAGCACCCGGGCGGCGGGGGAGGACATGCCGACATCATCCTCCGATACCGGGCTGATGGTGCCCGGTATCCCTCCTAGGGTCGGGACCGGCCCGGCGTCCGCGGGGCCCCGACACCGAGGAGACCGCCATGGACCTGGCCGCAACCCGCATCATCACCGACGACGTCGAGCGCCTCGTCGCCTTCTACGAGCGCCTCACCGGGGTCGACGCGCATCGCCTGCACCCGATGTTCGCCGAGCTGCGCACGCCCTCGGGCACACTGGCGATCGCCAGCTCGGCCACGGTCCCCTTCCTTGGCGGGGGGGTGGCCGAGGCCGGGGCCAACCGCAGCGTCGTGCTCGACCTGCGGGTCGAGGACGTCGACGCGCGCTACCCCGCGCTGCGGGAGGTGGTCGAGCCCGTCGCGGAGCCGAGGACGATGCCGTGGGGGAACCGCTCCCTGCTCCTGCGTGCCCCGACGGCAACCTCGTCAACGTCTTCACCCCGGCGCCTGCCGAGGAGGGAGCCACCGCCTAGCCGCCGGCCCCCGGCGCCGCCGCGGCGGGCTCAGGAGGAGGCGGACTCGAAGGGGCGCAGCAGCCGGCGCAGCAGCCCGGCGAGCAGCTCACGCTCGTCCGGGGCGAGCTCGGCGAGCAGCTCGTGCTCGTCGGCGAGCAGCTGGGCCATCGCGGCGTCCACGACGGCCCGGCCCTGCGGGGTGAGCCGGACCAGGACGCCCCGACGGTCGCCGGGGTCGGGGTGGCGCTCGACGAAGCCGCGCGCGGCGAGCCGGTCGACCCGGTTGGTCATCGTGCCGCTCGTCACGAGGGTCTCGCTCACGAGCTGGCCGGGGCTCAGCTCGTGCGGCTCGCCGCGGCGGCGCAGCGCCGAGAGCACGTCGAACTCCCAGCCCTCGAGCCCGGTGCCGGCGAAGGCGCGGCCGCGCGCGAGGTCCAGGCGGCGGGCCAGCCGGGAGATGCGTGAGAGGACCGCGAGCGGGGTGACGTCGAGGTCGGGTCGCTCGCGCCGCCACGCGGAGACGATACGGTCGACGTCGTCAACGGCCATGCCGGGATGCTACTCCCGTCAAGTTTCTTGACGTCGAGACGACTGGTCCCGAGCCGGGCCGCTCGTCGAGGAGGACGCATGAGCAGCACTGCGAGCTGGGACCCCACCGCCTACGGGCGCTACGCCACCGAACGCGCGCGGCCCCTCGCCGACCTCCTGGCGCGGGTCGACGCCGCCGAGCCCCGGCTCGTCGTCGACCTCGGGTGCGGCCACGGGCCGGCCACGCTCGCGCTCGCGGAGCGCTGGCCGCGGGCCCGCGTCGTCGGTGTCGACGCCGCCGAGCCGATGCTCGACGCCGCCCGGGCGCTCGACCGGCAGGGCCGGGTCGAGTGGGTGTCGGCCGACCTGCGCTCCTGGGACCCCGCCTCCCTCGGCGAGGCGCCCGACGTCGTCGTCACCAGCTCGACGCTGCAGTGGGTGCCCGGCCACCTCGACCTCGTGCCGGCCTGGGCCCGGGCCCTGGCCCCGGGGGGCTGGTTCGCCCTCCAGGTGCCCGGCAGCTTCGACGCGCCGAGCCACCGGCTGATGCGCGAGACGGCCGAGCGGCACCCGCGCGCCGGTGAGCTGCTCGCGGCCCTCGACGTGCCGGCGGTCGCCGAGCCGGCCACCTACCTGCGGCTGCTCGCGCGCCTCGGTGCGACCGTCGACGCGTGGGAGACGACCTACCTGCACCTGCTCGACCCGCAGGCGCGTGAGCCCAACCCCGTGCTCTCGTGGGTCGAGGCCACCGGGCTGCGGCCGGTGCTCGACCTGCTGCGCGGTGAGGAGGAGCGGGCGGCCTTCCTCGAGCCCTACGCGGCGGCCCTGCTCGAGGCCTACCCGCGCACTTCCGCCGGCGTCCTCTTCCCCTTCCGGAGGCTGTTCGCCGTGGCGCACGCCGCGGGCTGACCGCGCCCGGGCGGGGCCCTGCGGGACGGGGACAGCGGTGTCGCTAGCCCTCCTCGAGGGTCTCCGGGGTCAGGGTCGGCTTGGCCTCCAGCCCGGTCAGCCCGTTCCACGCGAGGTTGACGACGTGCGCGGCGACCTCGTGCTTCTTGAACTTGCGGTTGTCCAGCCACCACTGCCCGGTCAGCGCGATCATCCCGACGAGCATCTGGGCGTACATGGGCGCGGCCTTCGGGTCGAGCTTGTGCCGCTTGAACTGCGCCGCGAGGATGTGGTCGACCTGGGAGGAGATGTCGCTCATCAGGCTGGCGAACGAGCCCGTGGCCTGCCCGGGAGGGCTGTCGCGCACGAGGATCCGGAAGCCGTCGGAGTTGTGGTCGACGTACTCGAGCAGGGCGAGCGCGGCCCGCTCGATGAGCTGGCGCGAGGAGCCGCCCGAGTCCAGGGCGGAGGTGACCCCGGCGAGCAGGGCCTCGATCTCGCGGTCGACGACGACGGCGTAGAGGCCCTCCTTGCCGCCGAAGTGCTCGTAGACGACCGGCTTGGAGACCCCCGCGGACGCGGCGACCTCCTCGATCGTCGTGCCCTCGAACCCGTGGTCGGCGAAGTGCTTGCGGCCGACGCCGATCAGCTGCTCGCGTCGCTCGCGGCCGGTCATCCGGGCCCGGGCAGCGCGGGACTTCTTGGCCACGGTGTCGTCGGTCACCGTGACATTGTGCCGCCTCGGGGGCGGGTGGCCGTCCTCGACTACCCTCGACGCAGCCGCCGATCCGGTGGCGGTCCCCGGTTGGTCTGCTGGCAGGGCCCGCCTGACTTTGAATCAGGACTCGCGACGTAGGTTCGATTCCTACCCGGGGAGCGCGCGAGGGTGGTGCGCGCACGGCCCTCACCCATGACGAATGTCATGTCTTCGGATCGGCCGCTGCCTCGCTCCCCACGCCCTCACCTGCACGGATACCGTGTCGAGCGGCCCAGCAACCAGTCGCCCGCCCGACGGTCCGCGGCCGGCTCCGCCGGCCGGGTCGGAGCGGGCACCCGCCCCCGAGCCCGGGCGGGCTACGCGAGAGGGGACGTGCCGTGACGACAACGGAGTCGACACAGACCGAGGAGCAGCCGGTCAAGAGCCTCATCCCGGCCCGGATGCACGACATGCCGTGGGTGAAGTTCCACTGGCTCGTGATCTTCGGGCTCGGGACGGCCTGGATCCTCGACGGCCTCGAGGCGCAGATCGTCGCCGCGGGCGGCTTCGAGAAGAGCCTCGAGATGACCGCCGCCGACGTCGGCCTGGCCGGCACCGTCTACCTCGTCGGGCAGGTGTTCGGCGCCATCCTCTTCGGCCGGCTGACCGACTCGTGGGGGCGCAAGCGGCTCTTCACGCTCACCCTGGCCCTCTACCTGGTCGCGGCGGCCGCGGCGGGCCTCGCGCCGAACATGCTCATCTTCCTCATCTGCCGGTTCATCTCCGGGATGGGGATCGGCGGCGAGTACTCCGCGGTCAACTCGGCGGTCGACGAGCTCATCCCGGGCCGGTTCCGCGGGCGGGTCGACCTCGCGATCAACGGCACGTACTGGGCGGGTGCGGCGATCGGCGCCTTCGCCTCGACGATCCTGCTCGACACCGACCGGTTCGCGCAGAACGTCGGCTGGCGGATCGCCTTCTTCATCGGCCCGATCCTCGGCCTCGGCATCATCTACCTGCGCCGGCACATCCCCGAGAGCCCGCGGTGGATGGTCACCCACGGCCACCGCGAGGAGGCCGAGCGGGTGGTCTCCGCCCTCGAGGACGAGGTGCGTGCCGCCGGCCGGGAGCTGCCCGAGCACTCCGACGACGACGCGATGTGGATCAAGGGCCGCGAGGGGCTCACGCCCAAGCAGCTGCGCTACGTCTTCTTCCAGCTCTACCCGACGCGCACGGTGCTCGGGGCGACCCTGATGATCACCCAGAGCTTCCTGTACAACGCGATCTTCTTCACCTACGCGCTCGTCCTGCAGAACTTCTACGACAAGTCCGCCTCGGAGGCCGCGCTCTACTTCTTCCCGTTCGCGATCGGCAACCTCCTCGGCCCGCTGCTGCTCGGGCCGCTGTTCGACACCGTCGGGCGCCGGCGGATGATCACCGGCTGCTACGCGTTCGCCGGCATCGTCCTGGCCGTCTCCGCCTGGCTCTTCCAGCAGGACGCCATCTCGGCGGGCATCCACACCGTGTTCTGGTGCGTCGCGTTCTTCTTCGCCTCTGCGGGGGCCTCGGCCGGCTACCTCACCGTCTCGGAGATCTTCCCCCTCGAGGTGCGCGGGCAGGCCATCTCGTACTTCTTCGCGATCGCCCAGATCTTCGGGTCGATCGGCCCGGTGTTCTACGGCTGGCTCATCGGCGACGGGAAGGACCGCACGCCGATGTTCTGGGGGTACATCATCGCGACGGTCATCATGCTCGTCGGCGCCCTCGTCGCCCACGTCTGGGGCGTCGACGCGGAGAACAAGTCGCTCGAGGAGGTCGCCCCGCCGCTCACGAGCTACGACGAGGATGGCAACGAGACGGTCCACCTTCCGGTCTGAGCGAGGAGGAAGACGATGTCCGAGCACCAGTACACCGTCGTCGTCGGGGTGAGCCCGCGCTCGAGCTCCCCCACCGCCCTGCGCTGGGCGCACGAGCAGGCCCGGGTCCACGGCGGGCGGGTGATCGCCCTGCGCGCCTGGCACACCGGGGCACCCCAGGCCACGCCGTCGGGGACGACCGCGGCCCGGGTCCCCTCGAGCACCGAGGCCGAGCACGAGGCGGTCAGCCGGCTCGCGGCCGACGTCCTCGAGGTCCTCGGTCCGGACCACGGGGTCGACCTGCGGGTCACCCGGGGCGACCGGCACCGGGCCCTGCTCGAGGCGGCGCGCGACGCCGACCTGCTCGTCATCGACGCGCCCCGCTCGCTGGCCTCCGCGCCGCTGTTCGCCCACCGGCTCGTCTACGCCGCCGAGTGCCCGGTCGTCGTCATGCCCCCGCACATCTCGGGCGAGCCGGAGTCCCGCTTCCACCGGGCCGCCCGCGCCGCGGGGTGGGCCACCGTGCGGGCCGCGGGACGCGCCGGGCGCCCGGGGCTCGGGACGCCGCACGGGGACTGAGCCCGGCCCGGCCGACGACGGTAGGCTGACGCCGGCCCGTGGCACCGACCCCACCTGGAGCACAGCGCGTGAACGCGACCCGACCGGCCGCCGTCATCGTCCTCGCCGCCGGCGAGGGGACGCGGATGAAGTCCTCGACCCCCAAGGTCCTCCACCGCATCGGCGGCGCGCCCCTGCTCGGGCACGCGGTCCGGGCGGCCCGAGCGACGGGGGCCGAGCACGTGGCGGTCGTCGTGCGGCACGGTCGCGAGCGCGTCGTGGAGTTCTGCTCGGCCTTCGACGCCGGTCTGCTCATCGCCGACCAGGACGAGGTCAAGGGCACCGGGCGGGCCGTCGAGTGCGGTCTCGAGGCGCTGCCGACGGACCTCGACGGCACCGTGCTCGTCACCTACGGCGACGTCCCGCTGCTCACCGGCGAGACGCTCCTCGCCCTGACGCAGGAGCACGTCGCCACCGGCAGCGCCGTCTCCGTCGTCACCGCCCACCTCGCCGACCCCAGCGGCTACGGGCGCGTCGTCCGCGACGCCGACGGCCAGGTCTCCCGGATCGTCGAGCACCGCGACGCCAGCGACGAGGAGCGGCAGCTGACCGAGGTCAACTCCGGCATCTACGCCTTCGACGTCTCCGTGCTGCGCGAGGCGCTCGGGCAGGTGCGCCGCGAGAACGCCCAGGGGGAGAAGTACCTCACCGACGTCGTCGCGATCGCCCGTGGGGCGGGCCGGGCGGTGCGCGCACACGTCGTCGACGACGCCTGGCAGACCGAGGGGGTCAACGACCGCGTCCAGCTCGCGACGCTGGGGCGGGTGCTCAACCAGCGGGTGTGCGAGCGGCTCATGCGCTCCGGGGTGACCATCGTCGACCCGGCGACGACCTGGGTGGACGTCGACGTCTCGGTCGGCACGGACACGACGCTGCTGCCCGGCACCCAGCTGCTCGGGGCGACGAGCGTCGGCTCCGAGGCGGTCATCGGACCGGAGGTCACCCTGACCGACACCGAGGTCGGCGACGGCGCCCAGGTGCAGCGGGCCGTCGCCGTGCTCGCCGTCATCGGGGCCGGCGCGACCGTGGGGCCGTACTCCTACCTACGGCCCGGGACGACCCTGGGGGCGGGCGGCAAGATCGGTGGCTTCGTCGAGACCAAGAACGCCGACATCGGGCCGGGCGCCAAGGTGCCGCACCTCACCTACGCCGGCGACGTGACGGT
The DNA here is from genome assembly GCF_011326735.1 of Phycicoccus endophyticus. Taxonomy (GTDB): domain Bacteria; phylum Actinomycetota; class Actinomycetes; order Actinomycetales; family Dermatophilaceae; genus Phycicoccus; species Phycicoccus endophyticus. Next base: position 39,657 of record NZ_JAANCN010000018.1, on the reverse strand, counting down.
CGGCGAGGGGGCCAACATCGGCGCGGGGACGATCTTCGCCAACTACGACGGGGTGGCCAAGCACCACTCGCGCGTCGGGGCGCACAGCTTCGTGGGCTCGCAGACGGTCGTCATCAGCCCGGTCGACATCGCCGACGGGGCGTACGTCGCGGCGGGCAGCGCCGTCACTGCGGACGTCGAGCCCGGGCAGCTCGCCATCGCCCGGGGGCGGCAGCGGGCGGTCGACGGCTGGGTCCAGCGCCGGCGGCCGGGGACGTCGACCGCCGAGGCGGCGGCCCGCGCGAGCGCTCCGCCACCGGGCGGGGACGAGGGTGGCGCGGCCGTGCCCGGTGAGGGGGCCGGCTCGTGAGCAAGGACACCCGCCCGCCGTCGGCGAACATCCGCAAGCGGCCCAAGAAGCAGCTCATGGTCTTCTCCGGGCGAGCCAACCCCGGTCTCGCCCAGGAGGTCGCGGCCCAGCTGGGCACCGAGCTCGTGCCGACGAGCGCCTACGACTTCGCCAACGGCGAGATCTACGTCCGCTTCGAGGAGTCGGTGCGGGGCTCGGACGCCTTCGTCATCCAGAGCCACACCAGCCCGATCAACGAGAACATCATGGAGCACCTGCTCATGGTGGACGCGCTGAAGCGGGCGAGCGCGAAGCGGATCACCGTCGTCATGCCGTTCTACGGGTACGCCCGCCAGGACAAGAAGCACCGCGGGCGGGAGCCGATCAGCGCCCGGCTCGTCGCGGACATGTTCCGTACGGCGGGGGCGGACCGGCTGATCTGCGTCGACCTGCACACCGACCAGATCCAGGGGTTCTTCGACGGCCCGGTCGACCACCTCATGGCCATCCCGGTGCTCTCGGAGTACGTGGCCCGGCGCTACGGCGAGGAGCACCTGGCCGTGGTCTCGCCGGACGCGGGGCGGATCAAGGTCGCCGAGCAGTGGTCCAAGCGGCTCGGGGGCGTGCCGCTGGCGTTCATTCACAAGACCCGCGACATCAACCGCCCCAACGAGATGGTGGCCAACCGGGTCGTCGGCGAGGTCCGTGGCCGGGTGTGCGTCCTCGTCGACGACATGATCGACACCGCGGGGACGATCACCAAGGCCGCCGACGCCCTGATGGCCGAGGGGGCCAAGGACGTCGTCATCGTCGCGACACACGCCATCCTCTCCGAGCCCGCGCTGCACCGGCTCGCCTCGTGCGCGGCGCGGGAGGTCATCGTCACGAACACCCTGCCGATCCCGCCGGAGAAGGAGTTCGAGGGGCTGACGACGCTGTCCATCGCCCCCCTGATCAGCGCGGCGGTCAAGGAGGTCTTCGAGGACGGCTCGGTGACGAGCCTCTTCGGCGGGCGTGCCTGACCGTCCCCCGACCGACCAATAGGTCGATTCGGCGACAGGTGCGTGCCCCTGTCCGTGCCTGGCGTGACCTATTGGTCGATTCAGCGACGGGGGTGGGGGTGTCAGGGAGCGGGGGAGGATGCCGCCTTGCGGGCACGGTAGGCGGCGACGTTGGCGCGCGTCCCGCAGGTCCCGTCGCAGAACTTCCGGGACCGGTTGCGGGAGAGGTCGACGTAACGGTCCTCGCAGTCGTGGGCCGAGCACACCTGCAGCCGCTCGCGCTCCCCGGCCCGGATGACGTCGATGAAGGCCATCGCGACCTCGACGGCGACGCGCTGCGGAAGCGCGGCGCCGTCCTCGGTCGCGTGGATGTGCCAGCCCTGGTCGTCGTGCTCGACGAGCCGGGGGACCGCGCTGCTCTCGGCGAGCAGGGCGTTGACCTCCGCGACCTGCTCGAGCAGCGGTGCCACCCACAGCCGGTCCACCCGGGCCCGCACCTCGTGCAGCTCCGCGACCTCACCGGCGCGAGCCGGGCGAGCGCCGGTCCAGCCCCAGGTGTCCATCCAGGCACGGACGGCAGCGAGATCGGGAAGGTCCTCGACCTCGCTGGACCCCCGGCCGGGGGCGGTGTTGACGAGCGCGGCCGCGTGCCGGAGGACGAGGTCGGTGTCATGGGTGAAAACCATCTTGACTCCTGACAGGTCGCTGTCCTAGCGTCAGGACCCACATCATACTTCACCCCTTACATGCGCTCCCCGGTGATCCGGCGGGCGGGGGGCCGAGCGGGCCGGAGGTCCACCGTGGTCGAGATCGTGCGCCGGCACCTCGGTGTCGGGCTGGCCGCACTGCTGCTCTCCAGCGCGGCGTTCGGCACCTCCGGCCCCTTCGCCAAGGCCCTGATCGCCGCGGGGTGGTCCCCGGGGGCCGTCGTCCTCGTCCGGATCGCCGGAGCAGCCCTGCTCCTCCTGCCGGTCACCCTCTGGGGCGCGCGGGGGGACCTGGCGGCGCTCGCGCGCGAGGCGCCCCTGGCCGCGGGCTACGGCTGCCTGGCGGTCGCGGCGGCCCAGCTCGGCTACTTCCAGGCCATCGAGCACCTCGAGGTCGGGGTGGCCCTGCTCATCGAGTACCTCGGCATCGTCCTCGTCGTCCTGTGGGTATGGCTCGTCACCCGCCGCCGGCCGCACCGGCTCACCCTGCTCGGCGTCCTCCTGGCGATGGCCGGCCTCGTCCTCGTGCTCGACATCGCCGGCGCCAGCCCGCCGGACCCGGTCGGCGTCGCGTGGGCGCTGCTCGCCGCCACCGGGCTGGCCGGCCACTACGTGCTCGCCGTGCGGGAGACGACGCTGGCGCCGATGTCCTTCGCCGCCCTGGGGCTCACCGCCGGTGGGGCCGTCCTGGCCGTGCTCGGTCTGACCGGGGTGATCCCGATGCACGCCGGCGCGTCCCGGGTCGTGCTCGCCGGGGTCGACGCCCCGGCGTGGGCGGCACTCGCCGAGCTCGTCGTCGTCGCGGCCGTGCTCGCCTACGTCCTCGGGGTGCTCGGCGCACGGCATCTCGGCTCGACCCTCGCCTCCTTCGTCGGGCTGACCGAGGTGCTCTTCGCCGTCCTCGCCGCCTGGGTCGTCCTCGGCGAGCTCCCGGGCCGGTGGCAGCTCCTCGGCGGGGTCGTCATCCTCGGCGGGATCGTCGCGGTCCGGCTCGGGGAGCGCGCGAGCGCGGCACCCCCGGCGCCGGGCGAGGTCGATTTCGACGTTCGCTCCCCGGTCGCCTAGACTCTCGGGGTTGCCTCGGCGAGGGACGTCGCACCGGACGAGGAGGTCCGGCCGGCCGCAGGGCCCGCGACCATCCGTGATCGACGCTGGCGGCGCGCTGACCCCTCCGGGTGAGCGGGTCGTCCGTGCACCGCTCCGGTGCCACGTCCCGCGCCGAGGACCACGAACCATCCGTTTCGAGTCCCCAGGAGTCCCCCGTGTCCACCGAGGTCACCAAGCTCGTCGCCGAGCAGCGCACGCAGTTCGGCAAGGGTGCGGCGCGCAAGATCCGCCGCGCCGACAAGATCCCCGCCGTCATGTACGGCCACGGCACCGCGCCGGTCCACATCACGCTGCCCGGCCACGAGGCCATGCTCGCGCTCAAGCACACCAACGCCCTCCTGACGCTCGTCATCGACGGCGAGGAGCACATGGCCCTGGCCAAGGACGTCCAGCGCGACCCGATCAAGCCCGTCATCGAGCACGTCGACCTCGTCGTCGTCCGCCGTGGCGAGAAGGTCACCGTCGAGGTCGGCGTGCACGTCGAGGGCGAGGCCGCTCCGGAGACCGTCGTCACGACCGTCCTGAACACCCTCGAGGTCGAGGTCGAGGCGACGAACATCCCCGAGTGGGTCACCGTGTCGGTCGAGGGCGCCGAGGCCGGCACGCAGGTCCTCGCCGGCGACGTCACCCTTCCCGAGGGCGCCGCGCTGCTCACCGACCCCGAGTGGCTCGTCGTCAACGTCACCCAGCAGCAGTCGCAGGCCGAGCTCGACGCCGAGCTCGAGGAGGCCGAGACCGAGGCCGGCATCGAGCGCGAGGAGTCCGACGAGGAGGCCGGTGCAGAGGCGCCCGCCGCCGAGGAGGGCGCGCCGGAGGCCGAGGAGGCCTGAGCCGCACCACGCCGCCCGAGGGCCCGGTCCGCGCGCGGACCGGGCCCTCGGCATGTCCGCCGCCGATGGCATGATCGGCGGCGTGACAGACAGTGGGCCCTGGCTCGTCGTCGGCCTCGGCAACCCGGGGGCGCAGTACGCGGGCACCCGGCACAACGTCGGCGCGATGGTGCTCACCGAGCTCGCCGAGCGCAGCGGCGTCAGCCTGCGCACCCACAAGGCACGGGCCCACGCGGCACAGGTCCGGGTCGGGACTGGGCCCGGGGGGGTGCCCGGGCCGCCGGCGGTCCTCGCCGTGCCCACGTGCTACATGAACGAGTCCGGCGGACCGGTCAAGGCACTGCTGTCCTTCTTCTCCGTCCCGCCGGAGCGCCTCGTCGTCGTCCACGACGAGCTCGACCTCGACGCCGGGACGGTCCGGCTCAAGCGCGGCGGAGGCGAGGGCGGCCACAACGGGCTGCGCTCGGTCAGCTCGGCCCTGGGCACCCGCGACTACCACCGGGTCCGGGTCGGCATCGGCCGTCCGCCGGGGCGGATGGACCCGGCCGACTACGTCCTGCGCGACTTCTCCCCGAGCGAGTGCAAGGAGCTGCCGTTCCTCCTCGGGGACGCCGCCGACGCGGTCGAGGAGCTCGTGACGTTGGGGCTGCTCGACGCCCAGCAGCGCGTACACGCCCCTCGCTGAGGCGTTCTCGCCCTGAGGCGACCGGATGGCTCGATTCGCCGTCGTCCGCCCGGGCGCCGCGAGGAGCATGAGCGACTTTTCTCCCAATTGGGTGCACGCCCCCAGGTGGGGGACTACAGTGGCTCGCACAACGGACGCCGCGGGTGGAAGCAGGGCCACTCGTGACGTGAAGATCGACGCGGATGCGGACCGGTAGCAGGGGCCGAGTCATCGTCACTCTTCGAACACCATCGATTTGCAGGGGTCGACGGTTCGATGAGCATCGCTCAGAACACTGGTGTGCACCCGTGGGTCTCCGCCCCCGGTCTCGCGCACATCGATCTGGCCACGTACGGCCATGCCCGGGTCCGTCCAGCGCTGACGGCCTGGGAGCGCGTCCACCGCCGCTCGGCGGTCGCAGTCGACGCCGCTGCGGCCGCGGCAGGAGCGCTCACCGGTCTTGTCGGCCGCAATGCGCTCGTCGGTGCGGAGAACCTCTTCGGCGGGTCCGCCGAGTCGGCGCGCCTCACCCTCGTCGTCGCCGCCCTCGCGTGGATCGCGCTCCTCGCGAAGAACGGTGCCTACGCGACGCGGTTCGTCGGCGCCGGCAGCGAGGAGTACCGGGCCGTGACGCGCTCGGCCCTCGGCCTGGTCGCGCTCGTGGCGTTCGCCTCGTTCGCCCTCCAGCTGGAGTTCTCCCGCGGGATCCTCCTGCTCACCGTCCCCACCATGACGGCGACGACACTGGCGGGGCGCTTCGTCCTGCGCCACCGGCTGGCCGCCTCGCGGTCCGCGGGGCTGCACCTGCGTCCGACCGTCGTCGTCGGGGACGCCCGCGCCGCGTTGGATGTCGCACACCGCATCGAGGCCGACCCGCGGACCACCGGGATGCGGGTCACCGGCATCTGCGTCACCGACCCCAGCGACCCCTCGCTCGCCGCAGAGGAGCATGCCGGCGTTCCGGTCCTCGGCGTGGAGGCGGACACCCTCCACATCGTCGACCAGCTCGACGTCGCGGCGGTCGCCGTCGCGAGCAGCCCGACGATGTCGGGTCATGCGCTGCGACGGCTCGGGTGGGCGCTCGAGCAGCGCGACATCGACCTCCTCGTCGCCCCGGGCGTCGTCGAGGTCGCCGGGCCCCGACTGACGATGCGCCGCGCCGCCGGGCTGCCGATGCTGCACGTCGAGCGGCCCGTGCAGAGCGGATGGCGCTACAACCTCAAGCTGCTGGCCGACCGGGTCATCGGCGTCACGGCTCTGGCGCTGCTCGGCCCGGTCCTGCTCGCCATCGCCTTCCTCGTGCGCCGCGACTCTCCCGGTCCGGCCCTCTTCCGCCAGGACCGGGTGGGGGAGGCCGGGCGCGTGTTCTCGATGTTCAAGTTCCGCACCATGGTCGTCGACGCCGACCGTCAGGTCCCCGGGCTGGAAGCCGAGAGCGACGGTAACGGGGTGCTCTTCAAGCTGCGGCGTGACCCGCGAGTGACCCGCATCGGCGGCGTCCTGCGCCGGTTCTCCCTCGACGAGCTGCCCCAGCTGCTCAACGTCGTCCGTGGGGAGATGTCGCTCGTCGGCCCGCGCCCTCCCCTGCGCGAGGAGGTCGACCGCTACGAGAGTGACGCCGTCCGCCGCCTGCGGGTCCGTCCGGGCATGACCGGCTTGTGGCAGGTCTCCGGCCGCAGCGACCTGTCGTGGTTCGACTCGGTGCGGCTCGACCTCTGGTACGTCGACAACTGGTCGCTCGCGCTCGACGGTCAGATCCTCCTGCGCACGGTCCAAGCCGTCGCCCGTGGGCGGGGAGCGTACTGACGCCGTGGAGCGAGCGACGACGACACGACACCTGTCCCCCGAGACGCAGCCCGCGGGCTGCGCCGCGGCCACGACGCAGGTCCCCGCGCTGAACGTGCCGGAGGCCGGTACCCCGATGAGAGTGGCGTTCATCGGTGGGCACGGACGCAGCGGGAGCACGCTGCTCGGTCGGCTTCTCGGGTCCGTCGACGGGGTCTTCTCGGCGGGCGAGGTCTGCTATGTCTGGGAACAGGGGGTCCTGCGGGACTGGATCTGCAGCTGCGGCGAGCCCTTCTCGCGGTGCGACTTCTGGCAGGCCGTCGGTCAGGAGGCGTTCGGGGGGTGGACCACCGACGTCGCCGAGCGGGGCCTGGCGCTGCGCAAGCTCGTGGACCGCAACCGCTACGTCCCGAAGCTCCTCGCCCCGGGTGCTTTCCCGGGCTATGCGCGCGCGGAGCGGGAGTACGCACAGATGTACTCCGCCGTCCACCGCGGGATCGCCCGGGCGAGCGGGGCGCGCGTCGTCGTCGACACGAGCAAGACGCCGTCGACGGGGTACCTCCTGCGCCGCATCCCGCAGGTCGACCTGCGCGTGGTCCACCTCGTCCGCGACGTCCACGGCGTCGCCTACTCCTGGGCCAAGAAGGTGCCGCGCGCCGACCGTGACGGCGCGCTCATGACACGGCTCAGCCACCGGCGCACCGCCCTGGAGTGGACGGCCTTCAACGCTCTCGTCGAGGGGCTCGGGCTGCTCGGGGAGCCGCGGCTGCTGCTGCGCTACGAGGACCTCGTGGCCGCACCGGAGACCCGGTTGCGGGACGTCCTCGGCTTCGTCGGGGAGGGTCTGCTGCCGGCCGAGCCCGGGCTCGGTTTTCTCGAGGCGGACACCGTCACGCTCGCCCGCGGTCACGAGGTCACGGGCAACCCCATGCGGCTGCAGGGGGGTGCCATCCAGCTGCGCCTGGACCAGGAGTGGCGTCGTGCGATGCCCCGTTCCCAGCGGCGCGCCATCACCACGGCGGCGGCACCCGGGCTCGTGCGGTACGGGTACCTGGGTCGCTCGGGGGTGGACCGATGACGGTGCAGGTGGCGTTCATCGGGGGCCACGGCCGCAGCGGCAGCACGCTCCTGGCGCGGATGCTTCACGGGCTGCCCGACGTGTGCTCCGTCGGCGAGCTGCGCAACATCTGGGACCGCGGCGTGCTCCGCAATGCCGCATGTGGGTGCGGTCAGCCCTTCTCCGAATGCCCCCTGTGGGTGCCGGTGGGGGAGAAGGCCTTCGGTGGCTGGGAGACCAACCTGGCCCAGCACGCCCTGGATCTCAGGCGCCACGTGGACCGGGTGCGGTCGGTACCTGCGCTCGCGGTCGGCGGGTCGAGTGCCTTCGCGCGCGCAGCCGACGAGTACGCCGGCCTGGTCTCGGCGATCTACCGGGCTGTGGCCGAGGTCAGCGGCGCCCGGCTTGTCGTCGACTCCTCGAAGGTGCCCTCCACGGGCTTCCTCATGGGGCGTGCCCAGGGGGTCGACGCGCGCGTCGTCCATCTCGTGCGAGACGCCCGCGGCGTGGCCTACTCCTGGACCCGGGTGGTCCAGCGCTCCGACGCCGACGGGGCGATGGCCCGCTCGGCGCCGGTGCGCACGGCGCTGCGGTGGGAGACCTTCAACATGATGACCGAGCTGCTCGGCCATCGGGGGCTGCCACGGGTCGTCGTCCGCTACGAGGACCTCGTGACCGACGCGGCTGGCGAGCTGGCACGGATCGCACGCTTCCTCGAGCTGCCGAACTCGCCCGAGCAGCTCGCTTTCATCGACGGCGAGGTCGTCGACCTGCCGATGGACCACAACGTGTGGGGGAACCCGGTCCGCTCGGCGAGCGGGCCGCAGCGCCTGCGGCTGGACCAGGCGTGGCGCACGGAGCTGCCGCCCCTCCAGCGCCGGATCGTCTCGACGGTGGCCGTTCCCGGCCTGTGGCGGTACGGCTACCTCGACGCGCGACAGGAGGAGGTGGCGGCGCATGGCTGACCAGGTGCCCACCGAGGTGACGGTGCTGTACATCGGCGGCATGCCCCGCGGAGGGACGACCCTCCTCGACCTCATGATCGGGCAGCTGCCCGAACACGTCGCGGTCGGCGAGCTCTTCTACGTCTGGCTCACCGGCGTGGAGCGGGACCGGCTGTGCGGGTGCGGGCGTCCCTTCCACCAGTGCGAGTTCTGGCAGTCGGTCGGCGAGGAGGCGTTCGGTGGCTGGGACCAGGTCGACCTGCCCGCCATGAAGCGGCTCGTCGCTCGGGTGGACCGCTCCGCCTACCTCCCGCTGTTGCTCGCACCGTCGCTCAAGCCCGGCTTCCGTGAGGACCTGGCCGCCTACCAGGACACTCTCACGCGCCTGTACCGGGCGGTCGCCGCGGTCTCCGGCTGCCGAGTCGTCGTCGACTCGAGCAAGCGCCCCTCTCTCGCCTACGCCCTGCGCACCGCGCCCGGTATCGACCTGCGGGTGGCGCACATCGTGCGCGACCCCCGCGGTGTCGTGCAGTCCTGGAGCAAGGAGGTCGCCCTGCCCGAGGGCGCGGGCGCCAACTCACACCTCAAGAGGCGCTCGGCCCGGCTCGTCACCCGCCGATGGATGACGGTGCACTCGATGATCGAGAGTCTGGGCCGGCTCGGCGTCCCGATGACGACCCTGCGCTACGAGGATCTCGTCGTCGACCCGCATCGGGCCGCGCAGGCGGTGGCTGCCCTGACCGACACGCCCGTGGGCCCGGACACGCTGGGCTTCCTCGGCCCGGACGGCCTGAGCGTCCGGCCCCACCATACGGTCGCCGGTGGACGAATCCGCTTCCACGACGGTCCGATGGCGCTTCGCCTCGACGAGAGGTGGCGGCGGGAGATGCCCTCGGCACGTCGCCGGCTCGTCGCCGTCGGCACCTGGCCGATGCGCAGGAGGTACGGCTATGAGTGAGCCCGACGTCCGCGAGCGGCCGCCGCTGGCCGGGCCGGGCGCACCGGCGCGCAACGTGCTCTTCGTGTGCTCCAACGGAGGCCACCTCGCCCAGCTCCTGGCGCTGCAGCCGTGGTACCGCCACCAGAGGCGCACCTGGGTTACCTTCGACCAGCCGGACGCCGTGAGCCGGCTCCAGGACGAGTCGGTGGTCTTCGCACACCATCCGACGACGCGCAACGTCCCCAACCTCCTGCGCAACGCCGTCCTCGCGTGGCGCACCCTCCGGCGGGTCCGGCCCGACCTGCTGGTCTCGAGCGGTGCGGGCGTCGCCGTGCCGTTCTTCGTCCTGGGTCGCCTCCTCGGGATCCCCACCGTCTACATCGAGGTGCTCGACCGGGTGAACAGCCGTACTCTCACGGGCCGCCTCGTCGGTCCGTTCACGACCTCGTTCCTCGTGCAGTGGGAGGCACAGCTTCGGCTCTACCCCAAGGGCACCGTCCTCGGGAGGCTCCTGTGACCACCCGCCGTGTCCTGGTGTCCGTCGGGTCCGACCACCACCCCTACGACCGCCTGGTGCGCTGGGTCGACGCCTTCGCAGCACAGCGACCCGATGTCGACGTCTTCGTCCAGTACGGGACGTCGGCAGCGCCGCGGCATGCCAGCGGTGCCGCCTACCTGCAGCACAGCGAGCTGACGCGCCTCATGGACGAGGTGGACGTCATCGTGACCCAGGGGGGACCGACGGGCATCACCGAGAGCCGCCGGCACGGGATCAAGCCGGTCGTCGCGCCCCGGCATGCGCGCCTGGGTGAGCACGTCGACGACCACCAGCGGGCCTTCGCGCGCTTCCTCGGTGAGATCGGAGAGGTCATCCTCGTCGACACCGAGGACGCCTCGGAGTTCACCGCGCGGCTGAGCGCCGTGCTCGAGGACGTGTCGTCGGTGCGCGTCGACCCCAGCGCCGACGACGTTGCCATCGCCGCGTCGGTCAGTCACTTCGCCGAGCTCGTCGCCGCACTGCCCCGGCACCGGGGCGCCGAGGCCGAGCAGGTCCTGCGATGAGTGTGGTTGCGCCCCTTCCCCGGACGGCGACCGCGGCGCCGCGTCCGGCTGTGCGCAGGGCCGGAGGCGGGGGGTCTCGTGTGGTGGGCTGGCTCTTCCCCCCGGGGTGGCCGCTGGCCTGGCTGTTCATCGGCTACCCGCTGTGGTGGATCCTCGGCGTCTCCCAGGCTGCCGTCCCTGTCCTGTCCGCGTTCATGCTCGCCGCCGTCCTGCGCCGCCATCGCATCCTCGTCCCGCGGGGCTTCGGGTTCTGGCTGCTCTTCCTCGGGTGGACGGTGGGCGGGCTGCTCCTGCTCCAGGTCGATGCCCCCGGCGCGGTGCCGGGCGAGAGCACCGGCCGCTACGGCGTGTGGGCCCTCCGGGCGATGTGGTACGTCTCCGCGACGATCATCCTGCTGTACATCGGCAACCTGCGCGAGCAGCTGCCCCTGTCACGCGTCGCGCGGTACTTCGGCTGGATGTTCGTGTGGATCGTCATCGGCGGGTTCGCGGGTGCTCTCTTCCCGAAGGTCGACTTCCCCTCCCTGGCGGAGCTCGTCCTGCCGCACGCCCTCACCTCCAACACGTTCGTCAACGGGATGGTGCACCCCAGCCTCGCGCAGTACCAGCGGGTCCTCGGCTACCAGGAGGCTCGGCCGAGCGCGCCGTTCAGCTACACCAACACCTGGGGCCTGGCCCTGGCGACCTTCATGCCCTTCTTCGTCGTCTCCTGGACCAACGGAAGCCGCCGCCGTCGCCTCGTCGCCGTGGCGTTCCTCGCCGCGGCGATGTTCCCGGTCGTCCAGTCGCTCAACCGGGGCCTGTGGGGTGCGCTCATCGGGATGGTGGTCGTCGTCGCGGTGCGGTATGCCGTCATGGGACGCGTCCGCGTACTGGCGGCCCTCGTCCTGTCCGTCGCGGTGCTCGGCGTCGGCATCGTGGCCACCCCGCTCGGGGAGACGATCGCGGCCCGCTGGGACCACCAGCACAGCAACGAGGGCCGCACCGACCTCGGGACGTTGACGTTCGAGAGCGTGATGTCGGGTTCCCCGGTGGCGGGCTTCGGCACCACCAGGCAGGTGCAGGGGAACTTCAACTCGATCGCCGGCGGGGCCACCGCCCAGTGCCCGAAGTGCAGTCCGCCCTCGCTGGGGACGCAGGGCCAGACGTGGCTGCTGCTCTTCACGACCGGTGCCGGCGGACTGTTGCTCTACGGGGCGTTCATGGCCGGCGCCGCCGTGCGGGGGATGCGACAACGCTCGCCATACGCGACGGCGGGTCTGGCAACTCTCGTTGCGCATGCGGTCACCTCGGTCGTCTACAACGTCAACGGGCCCGGGCTCTTCGCGATCATGGCCGGCGTCGCCTTCATCTGGCGCGAGGAGATGGGCGCGACCTCGAGCCTCACGGAGCGCATGGGCGGGAGCCTGCGGAGCATCTGGCCGACGATGGCCGGCTACGCGGCGCTCGTGCGACGCAATGTCGTCATTCTGGCCCTCGCGCCGGTGATCGGTTGCGCTGCAGGGCTGCTGCTCCTCGCCTCCGGGGGCCTCCCGGTGAGCTCGACGATCTCGGTCGTGCTCCCAGAGGAGTCGAGCGTGAACTCGGAGGCAGCGGAGCTCACCATCGACAGCGAGGCCCAGTACCTGGTGTCCGGACCAGTCCTCGAGGCCGTCGCCGGTGCTGTGGGGCACCAGGTCGACGGGAAGGACCTGAGGGTCACCGCGACCGCCAACTCCCGGGTTCTCCAGCTGACCTACCGGGCATGGAGCTCTCGTGACGCCGTCGCCGGTGCCGAGGCCGCCGCGAGCGCCTTCCTGGACCAGCGTCGGGACCGTCTCGAGGCCGAACGTTCCGCTGCGGAGGTGTCGCTGGAGCGTCGAGCGGACGCCGCGCGGCAGGGGGTCACCCGGTCCCACTACGTCATCTCGGAGCTCGAGTCCCGGGCCGCCTATACCGGACAGCCGGTCGACACGCGGTTGCTTCGTGCGGACATGGAGGAGCAGTCGGGCGAGCTCGGTGAGCTCTCGGCCGCCCTCTATGCCGTCGAGAACCAGTCCGTCGACCCGGGCGAGGTCCTGCGCGGACCCTTCACCCGCACCGACGACAGCCGCATCTACATCGACGCCGTCAGCGGCGCGCTGGTCGGCCTCCTGGCCGGCCTCGGCCTCGCCCTGGCCCGCGACCTGCGCTCCCTGCGGCTCAGCCGCGCGACCCGGGTGACCCCGCTGACGGGCCTGCCGCTGCTCGCGGCGGCCGACGACCCGCAGAGTGCTGCCCTGTACTCAGCGGCGCACGCGGCCGCTGCCCATGGTGCGACGACCAGTCTGCTGGCCGGCGCGAGCCGACCGGCCCGCGCCGCGTCTCGAACGGTCGACGCGATCCTCTCGCACCGCGAGAACGCCCTCGGCCTCCTCGCGCGAGAGGAGAAGGGGTTCGTCCCGGGGGCGGTCCTGGTTGCCGACCCGCGCTCGCGCACCAAGGACGTGCTGGGCGTGGCCCGCCGCACGGAGGGAGCCGGAGTGCGCGTGCTGGGCGTGATCCATGTGCGCCGACCTCGGCGGTCCCTGCGTCGGCTCCTGCGACCCCGGAACGCCCGATGACCCACCGACCCACCCTCACCACCACCGACGAAAGAGATCCCATGGACGGCCTTCCTCACACCGACGAGCGCACCGACCTCGTCCGCGACGCCTTGCGTCGGCACGCGATCGTCATCCTCGTGCTCGGCGTGGTGTTCGGCGCCCTGGGCTTCGCCCTGACGCAGCGCTCGCACGACGTGTACACCTCCGAAGCCAAGGTGCTCATTCGCCCGACCGTGGGCAACCCGCTCTCGCCGGACGCCACCTCGAGCAGCCAGCGGGTCACCGTGGCAATGGTCACCGAGGCTGCGCTGGTGGACTCCCCCGTGATCGCGGACCGGGTCGCGGAGGCGACCGGGGAGAGCGCCGCCGACGCGTTGCGCTCGGTCTCCGCGGACGTCCCGGCGAACACCCAGCTGGTCGCCATCACGGTCCGGAGCGAGGACCCCGCAACCGCGCAGGCGGAGGCGCAGCGGTTCGCCGAGGAGTACCTCGCCTACCGCGAGGAGCAGAGCACGTCCGTGACGACCACCGAGATCGACAACCTCAAGAAGCAGGAGGAGTCGGTCCAGAAGAGCCTCGCGGCCGCGGGCAAGGCGGCCGCCGTGACCGACGCGCAGCCGGACGCGAACGCGCAGGTCCAGCTCTACGCGGGGCGCCTGGCGACCATCCAGAACAGCATCGCGACCGCGCAGGCGACAGACATCCGGCCGGGCTCGGTCGTCCTACCGGCGACCTCCGGCTCGGTCCAGCGCAACCTCATGCGGCTGGCTCTGCCGGTGCTTGCCCTCGTCATCGGTCTGGCGCTCGGCGTCGCGTGGGCGCTGCTGCGCAGCCGGCGGGATGACCGCGTGCGCGCGGTCACGGGCCACACGCTCGACACCGTCCCGGTCCTCGCGACCGTGCCCGCTACGGCCCCGGGAGCCCGGGAGGTCGCGGGGGAGGACGACGCGGCCGTGGCCGAGAGCTACCGGCTGGCCCGCGCCGCCCTGCTCGCAGAGCCGCAGCGTCGGGGCCGCGTGGTCGCCGTGGCGGGTTGCACCCCGCAGACGAGCGCGGGCGACGTCGCGGCGAACCTCGCACTCTCCCTGGCCCGGGCCGGGTACTCCGTGGTGCTCGTCGACGCGTCCGGGAGCCAGGACGGTGTCGGGGCAGAGCTCGGCATGCGCTCGGCCGTCGGGTTTGCCGACCTCCTCGGCCACGCCGCCCCCGATGCCGACGACATCGAGGTGACGCGGCTCGGAGGCGTGAGCGGCGTCGACGTCGTGGCCGCGGGCCGCAACGTCGACCGGGCGCGCGACCTGTACTACAGCGAGTCGATGGGAGCGGTCATCGCCTCGCTGGTCCGCCGGTACGACCTCGTGGTCCTGGCGGCCGCGTCGGTGCCGAGCGCGGAAGGCAGCGGGGTGGTCCTCGCCGCCGACTCGCTCGTCGCGGTCGTCGAGGAGGGGCGCACGAGCCACCGCGACCTCCAGGTCACGGCCGAGCGAGCCGCCGAGCTGCGCAGCACCCTGTTGGGCGTTGTGGTGGTTCCTTCCGCGGCCCCGGCGCGGCGACGGATCCGTGGCCTCCGGACCTCGGACGGTGCTGTCGCGCCGCAGCCGGATGCGACTACCGTCGGGTCTGCCGACCACACCTGACCGCACGAGGGCCCCGTCATCGAGAACCACACCGCCGATGTCACCGCGACGAGCCTGGCGACCGAGGACCAGGACGACGAGGTCGGCCTGCCGACCGAGGCGTGGCCGGTCGAGGTCGTCCGGATCCTCTGGCCGCAGGGGAACGTGCGGGCTCGCTTCCTGGCCCGGTCACCGTCCCAGCCGGGGGCGACCGTGCTCCTCGCGCTGCCATCCGCGAGGCGCCCGGCCGCGTTGGTGCCGGCCTCCTCGGCTGCGGCCGCTTCCGCGTTGACCGCCCTCGCGACGGGAAGCAACCGGCGCAGCCGCCAGCGGCTCAAGGCGATGTCCACGGTGGTCAGGACCCTCGGGACGTGGGTTCTCCCGTGGCGGCTGGTCGTGACGCCGAGCCCGGAGCCGGGCTCGGCGCCCCTGGTGGACTGGCTCGAGGAACAGCTGGGCAGCCGCCCGCTGGTCGGGGTGAAGAAGACTGCGCCGCGCGCCAACAACAAGCCGGTCCTCGTCCTGCTCGACGCGGACGGGGGCGTTCTCGGGTACGCCAAGGTGGGCATCAACCCCCTGACGCAGCGCTTGGTCAAGGCCGAGACCAAGGCCCTCGGCCGGATCGCCGCGCGGTCCATCCCCGGCCTGCGGACGCCGGAGCTCCTTGCGAGCGGTGAGTGGAACGGGAGCCACGTCCTGGTCCAGGGCGCGCTGCGACCCACCGGCGACCAGTCGTGGGCCCCGGAGGAGCTGATCCCCCGGTTCGCGGCCTTCGCCGGCTCTGCGGGGCTCGCCACCACCCCGCTGCGGTCCAGCCCCTACCTCGAGCGCCTCCGGCGCCGCCTGCGCAAGCACCGCGCCTATGTGCCCGGTGCACTGGGCGCCGAGCTCGAGCGGGTCGTCACCGCCGCGGGCGACGTCCCCCTGACACTCGGGAGCTGGCACGGGGACTGGACCCCGTGGAACATGGGACGCGACGGCGACGACCTGCTCCTGTGGGACCTCGAGCGCGTGAAGTCGGGCGTGCCCGCAGGCTTCGACGCGGTGCACTACACCCTCCAGTCCGAGATCGTCCGGAAAGGGACGCCACCCCTGGCTGCCGCCCGCTCGTTGCTCGAGCAGGACGTCACGCTGGCGGCATCGTCCCTGCAGGCGTCTCGCCGGCTGCTCGCCCGGCTGTACCTCATCGAGATCGGCACCCGCTACTGCGTCGACCGGCAGGCCGAGGCCGGCGGGGCGCTCTCCGACCTGGGCTCGTGGCTGCTGCCGGCGCTCGCCGGGCCGCTGCGCGAGGAGGCACTGCATGGCTGACGCGGCCACGGGCCTCTCGGCCGAGTCCCAGCGTTCCATCGGCCGGCTGGGGCGCGGCAGTGTGGCCAACTTCGGCGGGGCCATCGTCTCGGCCGTGGCCAACTTCGGGGTCGCCGTCCTCATCACCCGCGCCCTCCCGCAGACCCAGGCCGGGGTGTTCTTCTCGGTCTCCTCCCTCTTCCTGCTCGCCGTCTCGGTGGGCCAGCTGGGAACGCCGACGGGGCTGGTGTACTTCCTCAGCCGGGCCCGTACGCTCTCCCAGCCGGAGCTGTTGCGCCCTTACATCCGGGCCGCCCGGATCCCGGCCATGACTGCTGCCTTCCTCGCCGGTGCGGTGGTGGTCGTCGCGGCGCCGTGGATCGCGGCCTGGAGCACCCCGGGTCACGTGGACCTCGGCACCACCTTCTTGCGGGTGCTCGGTGTGTTCATCCCGTTCGCAAGCCTCAAGACGCTCAACCTGTCGGCCTCTCGGGGGCTCGGGACCATGAGGCCGACGGTGCTCGTCGAGCAGGTGGTCCGGCCGGTTCTGCAGCTCGTCCTGGTCGCCCTCGTCCTGGCCTTCCACGCGACCCCTCTGCTGCCGGCGGCCTGGGCGGTCTCCTTCGTCGTCGGCGCGGCCGGGGGGCGGGTGCTGCTCTCTCGGCGGATCGAGGCCGCGGGTCCGGTCGTGCACGAGCCTCGCCCCGTCATGGGTGAGTTCTGGCGCTTCACCTGGCCGCGTGCCATCGCCAACGTGGCACAGACGGCCATGCAGCGGTTCGACATCGTGCTCGTCGCGGCACTGGCCGGCGCGGGCCCCGCGGCGGTGTACGCGGCGTCGACGCGCTTCCTCGTCCTCGGACAGCTGGGCAACCGGGCCATCCTCACCGCTGCCCAGCCGCGTCTCGCCGAGGCGCTCGCCCGCGGCGTCCGGCGGGACGTGCTGGACATCTACGGTCTGTCCACGGCGTGGCTCATGGTCGCCACCTGGCCGATCTACCTGTTGTTCGCGACCGTCGGAGCGCCGCTGCTGTCGGTGTTCGGCTCCGGGTACGCGGAGGGAGCGGGGCTGCTCGCCCTGCTCTCCCTGGCGATGCTCGTGGCGACCGGGTGCGGGATGGTCGACATGGTCATCAACATGGCGGGGCGCAGCTCGTGGAACCTCGGTTACGTCCTCCTCGCGGCCGTGACGCAGTTCGGCCTCGACGTGCTGCTCATCCCGCGGCTAGGTGTCCTCGGCGCGGCGATCGGCTGGGCGAGCTCGATCGTCACCCAGAACGTCTTCGCGGTGACCCTGCTGGGGATCCGCCGGCGCATCCACCCGTTCGGCTTGGCGACCGGCGTGGTGGCGGGTGTGGCCGTTCTCAGCTTCGGCGTGGTTCCCCTGGTGACCCGTGGGCTGCTCGGGTCGGGAGTCGCGACGACCGTCACCGGCGCGGCCCTGGGGTCCCTGGCCTACGGCGCGTTGCTCTGGCGGTTCCGCCACACCCTCCACCTGCGCTCGCTCCTCGTGATCCGTCGCCGCCGCCCGACCCGCTCCGGGTCGGCCACCGAGACCGGGGAGCAGTGAGATGCGGATCGCCTACCACCTCCAGACGCACAAGGACCCCCGCCAGATCCTGCGCCTCGTCGACCGCATCCGGCGCGGAAGCGACGGCGAGACCATCGTGCTCGTGAGTCACCAGACCGGTGGTGAGCCACTGGCCCAGCGTGACCTCGAGGCCGGCGGAGAGGCGGTCCTGTTGCCCAGCTCGGGGGGCTATGGGGACTTCAGCCACGTGGACCGCTACCTCGAGAGCGTCGACTGGCTGCTCGACCGCGACGACCCCTTCGACTGGTTCGTCAACATCTCGGGCCAGGACTACCCCCTGCGTCCGGCGCGGGTCTGGGAGGCGGAGCTCGCGGCGGGCCAGGCCGACGCGTGGATCGGCTTCTTCGACGTCTTCGGCCCGGAGAGCAAGTGGCCACGGGCACGAGGGGTGACGAGATACGACTTCCGGCACTGGCGGACCACCCGGATGACCCAGCGCTGGCAGCGCCGGCTGCGTCCGCTCGGGGCGGTCAACCTCGTCCAGCCCGTGGTCCGGGTCAGCCCGTCCTTCGGTGCGGTGGGGGTGCGGCGACGCTCGATGTTCACCGAGGACTTCCGGTGCTACGGCGGGTCGTTCTGGGGCGCTGTGAGCCGGGAGGCGGCCGCCTATGTCGCGGACTACACGCACTCCTCGCCGCAGCTGGCCGCCTACCTGCGCGGGAGTCTGGCACCGGACGAGGTGTACGTGCAGACCGTGCTCGGCAACGCCGGGCGGTTCACCATCCGCCCCGAGGCGCGCCGCTACTTCGACTTCTCCCTCGGCATGGGCAACCACCCCAAGGTGCTGACGACGCAGGACCTGCCGCGGATGACCGCGTCGACGGCGTGGTTCGCGCGCAAGTTCGACCCCGCAGTGGACTCCGCGGTGCTCGACGCGCTGGACCGTGCCAACGGCTGGGACGAGTCGGGAGGCTAGACGTGGACGGGCCCGCGACCGGGAGGTCGCGGGCCCGTCCACGGTCGTGGCGTCCGGTCAGGGAACCTGTTGGCGGAAGAGGCTCGAGCTGGCCCACCGCGACAGCGCGGTGGCCGCGGTGCTTCCCGGTGTCACCCGGGCCAGTCGTCGCGTCCCGGAGTTCCAGTACGCGATTGCCTTGACCTTGGGGAACGACGACGCCTGCGACAGGGCCGAACGGATGACGGCCGCCTTGCGCTTGTCGTGCGTGTTGTACACACCGAACTCCGCGACCATGAACGGCTTGTTGCCGTGGTGGGAGGACATGTAGTTGTACATGCCCGGCCACGGGGAGCGCTTGGAGAAGCGCACGTTCATCATCCCGGCGAAGTCCCGGCACGGGCCGTTCTTCGGCTTGACGCAGGAGTAGGAGTCCCAGGCGATCCAGTCGACCACGTCGTCGCCGGGGTACATCGTCGGCCACCACTTCTCGAGGTGGAACTTCTGGGTCCCCTGGAAGTTCACGACGAACACCGCGTTGTCCACGCCGCGGTTACGCAGCCGGTGGACCACGTGCCGGAACATGGCGCGGAAGTCCTTGGCCTGCATCCCCGAGCCCGCCCTGGCCACGACGTCGTTCTCGGGCTCGTGGTGGATGGTGAGGAAGAACGGCTTGTTGTACGTCGAGCGGATGTGGCGTGCCAGGCGGTTGAGGTAGGCGTCCTCTGCACCGGCTGCGACCTGGGCCCAGGTGTGTCGGGTCGTCGGCATGAGGCTGAGCAGCAGGTACCTGTGGCCTGTGGGGTCGTTGGCCAGGGCGATCTCGGAGCTCGTCGGGAACATCTGGCCGATCCGGTGGTAGCCGTGGTAGATGTCCGTCCGGGCGCCGGTCATCCGTTCGAACGCGGCAACACCGTCGGTGCCGGTCGGCGTGGAGACGCCCCACCAGGCGCCGCAGGAGGGGACGAGCGTGGCCGACACGCTGCAGCTCTGGGTGGCGGAGGCCGCCGTCGCGGTGCCAGCCGTGACTGTGGCCGAAGACGGCGCGCGGTGCGTCAGGGGACCGGCGCCGGCGGGTGTGGGAAGGGCGGCGCAGACGGCCGCGCAGGCGACGGCGCCGAGCCGGAAGGCCCAGCGGCGCCCCGGCGGAGGGGCAGGGGGACGGGGAGGGGGCATCACAAATCTCATGATGAGAACTTTCGACAGAGGGGGTGATGACATCGCATTCGGCGACCGCCCCCGCCGGTGGCCATGTGTGCAGGGTGGACACCGGCGAAACGGGAACCAAACTCGCGGGAGCATAGCGGTCGAGGGCGCCCGACGGGGGTATCTCGGCGCCCAAGTGTCCTGCGTCATTCGACGACGGGCGGCCCTGGGGCCCCTTACGCTGGAGCCACGGACGGCGCGTCGCCGGCCCGGCCACTGCGTCGAGCCGCCGCCCGGTATCTCGGCCGGCATGTGCGACGGGCGCAGGGCCCGGGCAGGGATGAGAGGCGAGCAGGTGGATACTTCCGGGCCCGTGGAGGCCGCAGACGTGGGGGGACCCCTCGGGGGCGCCGACGCGGTCGCGTCCGCTCGCCTGGTGTTCGTCGGGGGGCTGCACCGCAGTGGGACCACCGCATTGGCCCGCGCCCTGTCCGAGCACCCCGACATCTCCGGGCTCGAGGACACCCAGGCCAAGGAGGACGAGGGCCAGCACCTGCAGGACGTCTACCCTCCCGCGCGTACCCACGGGGGGGCCGGGCGCTTCGCGCGGCGGCGGATGGCCCACCTGACCGAGTCCTCCCCCCTCGTCTCGCAGGACAGTGCCGAACGTCTGCTGGCCGCCTGGGCCCCGTACTGGGATCTCTCCTCCCCGCTGCTCGTCGAGAAGTCCCCACCGAACCTGCTCATGACGCGCTTCCTGCAGGCCCTGTTCCCGGATGCGGCGCACGTGGTCGTCATCCGACATCCCGTCGTCGTGGCCCTCTCGACGAAGAAGTGGGCCCGAACCCGCACCTTGGCCCAGCTGGTCGAGCACAGCCTGCGCGCGTACGAGATCTTCGAGGAGGACTCGCCGGCGCTACGCCGCCTCGTGGTGCTGCGCTACGAGGAGCTCGTGACCGACCCCGCCACGGTCCTCGGTCGGGTCGGTGACGTCCTGGGGCTGGAGTCTCCCTTTCCCACCGACGCCATCCGAGCGGGCCACAGCTCGGCGTACGAGCGCCGATGGGAGGAGTACCGCACCGGAGCGCCGTGGCTGCGGTGGCAGCGGCGGGTCATCGAGAGCCGCTTCGCGGGCCGGCTGGCGCGCCTGGGCTACTCGCTCGAGGACCTCTCGGCGCTGGAGCCACCGGTCACCCGCTGGTCGGCACCTCCAGAGCCGCCAGCTTCCGCCCGGCCTTCGCCACACCCTGGGTGATGACGTCGTTGTCCTGGAACCGGTAGCTGCAGTGGTTGGGGCCGCCCCCACCGCTGGCCCACAACGTCACCGCCTTGACCTGCGGGTAGTGCCTGAGCGCATCCGGGATCTGGGCGTACCAGCGCGCGCTCTCCTCGGGTGCGTCGGGGTACTGCGCCGACCCCGCCTCGCTGATCATCATCGGCTTGGTGGCGTCGATGCCCTGGGCGGCCCCCTCGGTCGTCACCCAGTCGTAGAAGGTCGCGATGCCGGTCCGGAACGACTCGTACTTCGAGACCACCGGTTTCTCGCCACGGCAACCGGACTGGTTGTAGATGTTCCACGAGATCCAGTCGACCACGTCGTTCCCCGGCCAGAGGGAGCCGGCGCGCTCGAGGTTGCGGGCGTTGCCCGTCATGACCCATACCCATACCGCGTTGTCGGCGCCCGCCTGCTGGAAGACGTCGTGCACGTGCCGCCATGCCGCGACGAACTCCTGAGCCGTCCCACGGACGTCGAGCTTGTCGCGCTGGTTGCCCTCCTGCTCGAAGGTCACGTAGACCGGCACGCCGAGCTCGGCGATCCCCTCGGCGTGCCGGCGTAGCACCTCGTCGTAGCGACCCGCCGCGACGTCGGCGTAGGGCACCGAGCCGCTGCCGAAGATCCGCGAGGCGATGGCGACGTGCAGCAACGTACCGCGCTGCACGACCTGCTGTTCGGCCTCGTCCGGGAGCTCACCGGCGAGGTCGTGGTAGCGATAGACGATCTGGAACTGACGGCCCACCTCCGTCTCGATGGCCTCGACGGCCTGAAGGGTCGGCGGTCGGGTGGCCACGCCCCAGAGGACCTCGCACGACGGGACCGCCTTCGGCCCGAGGCATCTGCTCGCCGTGACCGTCGGGGCGGGCCGGGAGGGGCCGGGCGAGGAGTCGACCTGCCCGGACGGCGTGGTGCATCCCCCGAGGACGGCGATGAGCCCGAGGAACGCGGTGGCGGCCGTGCGCCACCTCGGTCGTGCCATCCATCCCCCTGCGCCGGGACGAGTCGACGGCCGCGCCAGCGGCCGTCCTGGGTCCTCCATGGTACGGGTGTGCTCGGGCGGGCCCACAGGCGACGCCGGCGTCCAAGATCGGTGATCCGGCCAACGGAACCCGCGATGACCCCTAGGCTGGCCCCTGTACCGGTCCAGATCGCAGGGAGGACGGATGAGGTACGAGGGTGCTCCGACGGTGATCTATGTCGCCGGCTCGAGCCGCTCCGGGACCACACTGGTGGAACGAGCCGTCGCCGCTCGCGCCGGAGCGTGCACCGTGGGAGAGGCCGTCGACCTGTTCCGCGGAGCGGTGCGTGCCGACGAACGCTGTGGCTGTGGGCGGCCACTCAGCGAGTGCCCGTTCTGGACCGCCGTGACGCAACGGGTGCCGGCGCTCCACGACCCCGAGGCGTTCGCCCGCATGGAGCGCATCCAGGCCCACCTGGTCCGGCAGCGCCGGATGCCGGCGCTGCTCGCCGTCGCCCGCCGCGAGACCCCGCCACCACAGGAGCTGATGGAGTACGGGCGCGGTTTCGCCGAGGTCTACCGGGCCGCGGCCGACGTCGCGGAAGCCGACCTCGTCGTCGACGCCAGCAAATGGCCGGTCCAGGCGCTCGCCCTGGCCGTCGCCGGGCTCGACGTCCGCCTCCTGCACGTCGTGCGCGACCCGCACGGTGTCGCCCACAGCCAGGCCAAGGTGGTCTCCCGCCCGCAGGACCGCGACGGGGCACCCATGGTGCGGCGCCCGACGCTCAGCACGGCCGCGCGCTGGTCGGCCACCCAGGCGCAGGTCGGGCTCGTCCGGTGGTGTGGCGTCCCCACGGGCCGTCTGGCCTACGAGGACTTCGTGCGCGAGCCCGCAGGCTCGCTGGCGGCTGCGCTCTCTGCCGCCGGCGTGGCGACCACTCCCGAGGACCTCCGCCATCTGCACCCGGGCAGCGCCGAGCTCCCGGCGAGCCACGGGGTCGCGGGCAACCCCTCTCGCTTCACAGCCGGCACGGTCCCGCTACGGCTCGACGAGGCCTGGCGTACGGAGATGCCCGTGGCCGACCGGGTGGGTGTCTCTCTGCTCACGGCCCCGGCTCGGCGCTTCGCCCGCGGCTCGTCACCGGCGCCGACGGCGCCCACCCTCACCTGGTCGCGGTTCGTCCTCGGCACCTGGCCGCGGGTCTCCGTCATCGTCCCCACCCGCGGGCGCCCCGATCTGGTCCGTGACACGGTTCGGGCGGCGGTCGCCCAGGACTACCCGGGTGAGCTGGAGATCCTCGTCGTGCACGACCAGGAGGCCGAGGACCCCACGCTCACGTCGCTCGGCACGCCGGGCCGCCGGGTGGCCGTCACGTCCAACCGGCGTCGTGCCGGTCTGGCCGGGGCACGCAACACGGGTCTCGAGCTCACGGACGCGCCGTTGGTCGCGAGCTGTGACGACGACGACGTCTGGCACCCGACGAAGCTCACCCGGCAGGTCACCCGCCTCGCCGAGGACCCCGATCTCGGCGTCGTTGGCTCGGGTATCCGCCTCATGATGCCCGGTGGCTCCGTCGCCGAGTGGCCCGCGCGTGCCGAGCGCTTCCCTCTCGAGCGCCTCCTGCGCAACCGGGTCAAGGAGCTGCACTCCTCGACCCTCCTCGTGCGGCGCGAGGTGCTCGACGCCGTCGACGGCTACGACGAGTCTCTGCCGCACGGGTACGGCGAGGACTACGACCTCATCCTGCGGGCCGCCCGGGTGGCGCCCGTGGGGTGCGTCACCGAGCCTCTGGCCGACATCAACAAGCGCGTGCAGTCGTGGTACCAGGGACGCTCGCGCAACACCCTCGACGCCCTGACGGCCTTCGTCGAGCGCCATCCGGAGATCGAGAGCTCCCGGCGGGGGTACGCGCGCGTGCTCGGGCAGATGGCGTTCGTCGAGTCGACGATGGGCCGGCGGCGCGATGCCGTGCGGCACGCGACCCGCGGCCTGCTCACCTGGCCCGTGACGCCGCACGTGGCCCTGGCCTACGGGCACATCGTCACGGGGGTCGACCCCGGCCGGCTACTGAGCCTGGCGCGCCGCTTCGGGCGCGGTCTGAGCTAGGACGGAGAGCGCATGACCTTGCCGAACTTTCTCTACCTCGGCCCCGACAAGGCGGGGTCGTCGTGGTTGCACGAGGCCCTCATCACCCATCCCCAGGTGTACCTCTCGCCGGCGAAGGACCTCTACTTCTTCGACCGGTACTACGAACGGGGCCTGGACTGGTACGCCGGCCAGTTCCGGGGCGCGACGCCGCAGCACGCGGTGGTCGGCGAGGTCTGTCAGGACTACCTCGCCGACCCTCGGTGCCCCGCGCGCATCCACGAGGCCCTACCCGACGCGCGGCTCATGGTGAGTCTGCGTGACCCGGTCTCGCGTGCCTTCTCCTCCTACCTCTACGCCCGCAAGCACGGGCTGTGGCCCGAGACCTTCAGGGAGGCCGTCGAGCAGGTCCCCGAGCTCGTCGAGCACGGGCGCTACGGCGCCCAGCTGCGGGCCTACCGGGAGCTCTTCCCGGCCGAGCGCATTCACGTGGCGGTGTTCGATGATCTTGGGGCGGATCCGCAGGGGTACTTCGACGCTGTCACCGACTTCCTCCAGGTGGACCGGCTGACGCTGTCGGCCGAGCTGCTCGCCGAACGACTGGTGGCGAGCAGGGCCAGAGCGGTCCCGGTGGCCCGTGCCGTCCGGGCGTTCGCCGATGTCGCCCGCAGGCTCGACGGCGCGCGTGTCGTCGCGCGCGTGAAGCGCTCCTCGATGGTCCACCGGGTGCTGTACACACCTCTGGGCGAGGACCGTCCCGTCATGACGCCCGAGGACCGCGAGTACCTGCGTGGCCTGTACGTCGACGACGTCCGCCTGCTCGAGGAGGACTGGGGGCTCGATCTCCGGTCACGGTGGGGGTGGGACAGTGTCGCGGCAGGGTGAGCACGTCGGGACGGCACCCACGCCCCTGCGGACCCGTGCTCCCGCCCGCGTGCGCGTGGCCGGTCGCCGGCTCGCGACACAGGTTGGCACGGCGACCGCGGGCCTTCGGGTCCGGCCCGACTTCGTGCTCGCCGGGGCGCAGCGTTGTGGCACGACCTCGCTGTTCCGAGCCCTCATGGCCCATCCGCAGGTCGTGCGGCCCTCGTTCCACAAGGGGGTCAACTACTTCGACGTCAACTACGAGCGCGGCCCGGCCTGGTACGGAGGTCACTTCCCGCTGCGGTCCGCCGTCTCGGTGCGCACCGCACGGGCGGGGGGGCCGTGCGTGTTCGAGGCGAGTGGCTACTACCTCTATCACCCCTTGGCCATAGAACGGCTCGTGCGCGAGCTGCCGCAGGTCAAGGTCGTCGTCATGCTCCGCGACCCCGTCGAGCGCGCCTTCTCCGCGTGGAAGCACGAGTCCGCTCGCGGGTTCGAGACCGAGAGCTTCGAGCGTGCCCTCGAGCTCGAGCCGGAGCGGCTGGCGGGGGAGGAGGAGCGCATCCGCAGCGACCCCGCCTACCAGAGCTTCGCGCACCGGCACCAGTCCTATCTCCACCGAGGGCACTACGCCGACCAGCTCGACCGAGCCAGTGCCGTCCTTCCACGGGAGCAGCTGCACGTCATCGAGAGTGCCGACTTCTTCGGCGAGCCCGAGGGCACGTTCCTCGAGCTCACCGACTTCCTCGGGATCAGCCGGACGCTGCCACCGCACTTCGACCGCTACAACGCCCGCCCGGGTGACATGGACCCCGCCACCCGGCTGCGCCTCGGGGAGTACTTCGCACCCCACGACGCACGTCTGGAGGCGTATCTGCGCGGTGTGCCGAGCTGGCGGGACGCGGCGGGTGCCTGAGCGACGGCGCGCCGCGGGCCTCGCCCTGGCCGCCGCCGTGCTCGTCCTTCCCGGCTGCGCTGCCACGCCCGGCGCGGGCGAGGCCCTGCTGCCCCGCACGGCGGGCCCGACCAGCGCGGGCCCGCAGGCGAGTGTGTCCGTCACCGTCCCCGCAGCGAGCACCGAGGCGACGACGCCCTCGGGGCAGGCGGGCCTCCTGGCCCGTCTCCCGGGGCCCGCTGACGGCTCGTGCACGCCGACGCCTCAGCGCAACCTCCGCTCGGGGGGTATCGGAGCGGGCGACTTCGTCAGGGCCCGGGAGGCCTTCAAGGCCGGCGGCTCCGGGCGCAAGGGCGCTGAGATCCGCCTTCACGTGATTCCCGCACACCCGCGGCAGGCGTCCGGTGCCACGGTCGTCCTCACCCGGCTGCGCAAGCCCGCGGTCACCGCGCGGGCCACGGCCACGAGGGCACGCGTCACGCCGGACGGGGTGCGCTACTACGCGCTGCGAGTCACCGTCCCGGGCCCCGGTACATGGCGGGCAGCGATATCGGCGGGCCGCGACCACGGGTGCTTCACGATCGCGTTCAACCGGCGCGCCCAGTAGGGGGCTCGGCGGCGACCGCACGAGGGGAGGGGGGCGGCCGCCCACAGTGGCCGCCCCCCTCCCCCCGTGGTCAGGGACGCAGCGCGATCGCGAAGGAGAGACCGCGCCCCGAGGGGGCGTCGACCGTCGCGGTGACCGACGGGTAGGTGCCCGTGGAGACCAGCGAGCCGTCGTCGGCCACGAGAAGGCTGTAGGCTCCCGCGCCCTGCCCGATGACCTCCGTGCGAGCCGCCCAGCCGGCGGGCTCGGTCCAGTCGGTGGTGTCGGCGGACTTGTCGCTCCAGAGGCCGACGACCAGGTCACCCGCCTGCACGGGGATCTCCGGCGTCGTGTGCGCAGCCTCCTTGACGTCCTGAGTGGAGTCGATGGCACCGACCGACGAGAAGCCCCGGTAGGCGGCGAGCCCGACGATGGCCTTCTGGGCCGAGGACTGCGTCAGGGTGACCGAGGTCCCGAGGTCGGCGCTCGTGGCCACCTTCCACCAGACCGAGGTCGCCAGGGAGTAGTTCACCGAGGACTGGGCCAGGGTCCACCCCGCGGGCGGGGCGGGCACGTCGTCGTTACCCGTGTACGACAGCAGGAGCAGGTCGCCGACCTGCACCTCGGACGGGGGCGTCACCGTCTTGTCCGCCGACTTGCTGGCGTTCGTGGCGTCCTGCCCGACGAACCCCGCGTCGGCCGGCGCCGTGGACGGCGACACGGTCCGGGTCGCCGTGCCCTGGCCCCCGCGGTCGTCGGTGACGGTGAGCGACACTTCGTAGCTGCCGTCCGCGGCGTAGGTGTGCGACGGCGCCGGGTCGGTCGAGGTAGCGCCGTCCCCGAAGCTCCAGTCGTAGGACACGATGCTGCCGTCGGAGTCGGCCGAGCCGGAGCCGTCGAACGAGCACTCCAGGTCCGTGCACAGCGACGTGAAGGTGGCGGTCGGACGCTCGTTCGCCGGGGGGTTGCCGAGGAAGAGCGCCCGACCGCGCCAGTCCACTCCGCCGGTCGAGGGACCGTTCACCAGCGTCGGTGACCCGGAGACGACGCCTCCGCTGAAGGACACGCGGTACATGTCCCCGGTGGTGCGGTTGACGTAGTACAGCTGGTCGCCGCTGACGAACATGCCTCCGACGTTGGCGAAGCTCACCGAGCTCGTGACCGTCTTGGGGTTGGGGGCGACGATGCCACTGTCGGGTGAGAACCAGAGGGAGCGCAGCGTGGAGCTGCCCACCTGGTTGTAGTAGAGCTTGCCGCCGGAGAAGAACATCCCCCCGACGCTGGAGAGCTGCGAGTAGAACGAGGGACTGGCCCCGTCGAAGGTCTGACCGCTGCCGGTGTCGACGTCCTTCCACTCCGGGTCGTGGTACGGGTCGACCTTCTCCGGAGTACCGATGCTTGCTCCGTTGAAGGGCGCCCGCCAGAAGGTGCCGTCGCTCTTGCCGTAGTAGAGGAGGTCCCCGACCGCGAACGCGCCCCTGACGCTCGCCCAGTCGATGGGGGAGTCGAGCGTCGTCGGGGTGCTCGCGCTCGTCCCGTCGAACTGGGTGCGCTCGAGAGTGCTCGTGCTCGGCTCGGGGGTGACGTCGGTGCGCACGATCTCGATGGCGTTGACGAGCGGGTTCTCCGTCACGTGACCGAAGGAGATGTCGATGCTGCCGTCGCTGGTGACATCGAACTTCTTCGTCGTCGCGACGTTGTGACCGACATCGGCCACGAGGTCCTCGTCGTCGAGGACCCGGGTGCCCTCGAGGTCGACGTCGAACACCCGCGAGCCGACGCTCGAGGTACCCGAGTACTGGTTGGCCATGTACAGGCGGACCTCGACGGGGGTCCCGGCGGTGACGGGGAAGTGCCACTGCATCTCGGGGTCGTCGCCCCCGTCCCAGCGTTCGCTGTTGAACAGCGCGAGCGGTGTCCCCGAGGGAACCGACGAGCTGTAGGACACCGTCGAGGAGTAGCCGGTTGCCGTGCTGCCCGAGTTGCGGTAGTCGCTGGTACTGCCGCTGTCGTCGGACCAGTCCGGTCCCGAGTCTGCCGAGCCCACCACGCCTCCTCCAGCGTTGACCCGGTAGAGCACGTTGGTGGAGGAGCCGAGCCCACCGCTGCCGACGAAGACCGTCGCGGGCAGCTGCGCGGTCGTCGAGGCGTGGACGGTGCTGCCGCCGTCGTAGGGGAAGAAGGCCAACCGTGGACGCTTGTACTTCCGGTTGCCCACCCAGACCGTGTCGTAGCCCATCCACAGGCCCTTGTCGGTCGCGAGCATCGCCTTGACGGACACGCCGCGTGGGTTGCGTCCGGGGTTCCACTCCAGTGGTCGGCCGCTGACCGGGTCGAGGGCCGCCAGGCCGGCTCGCGGCACGGCGCCACTACCTGCGTAGTCGTTCCCGTTCTCGTTGTTCGCCCACCGCTGGTGGCCGCCGATGAAGACCGCCGTGTCGGTCACCGTCGTGGCCCAGAACGTGTCACCGCCGGCGTAGTCGACCCAGGTGGGCTGGACGTCGGTGCCGGTGGCGTTCGCCTCCCACCGGGAGACCGTGTCGCACAGCGTGGTGTGACCGCCGCCGGTCGCGGAGATGACGAAGTACGAGCCGTCCGGGGAGAAGGCGAGACCGCGCATGTACGAGTCGTAGGCCCAGTTGTAGCAGAGCGGCTCGTACCCGCTGGTCGCCCAGTAGTCGGCGACGGCCGCGCTGGCGCCGGTGAGGTCGATGAGCACGGCCTGGACTCGGGCGTTCCCGTCGGCCTTCTTGAAGTTGCCGAGGACGACGAGCTTGGTGCCGTCCGGGGAGACCGCGATGTTCGTCGCGCCCACCGGGGCCTTGGCGGCGCCGCTCACGCCGTCGTTGTGCCGGATGGTCAGCTTGACCTGGAGGTACGGGTCGAACGCCCCGGTGGTGGCATCGAGGCTCAGCAGACCGCCGAGCGCGCGGCCGCCGACCTTGGTGAAGACGCCGCCGACGAACAGGCGGTTCCCGTGTCGGTCCAGGTCGTTGACCGGACGGTTGATCGTCGGTGCCTTGAACGACGTGACGGTCGAGCCGTCCACGGTGCTGAGCAGCGTGAGGTTCTTCACCGAGGCGCCGTTGACGGTCGTGAAGTTGCCGCCGACGTAGACCGTGTCGGCGCTCGGGCCCGGCAGCACGGTGAGCACCTTGCCGTCGATGCTCGGGTTGAACGAGGTGTTGAGCGCCCCGGTGTCGGCGTCGAAGACCGCGACCCCGTCGCGCGCCTGACCGGCGACCGTGGTGAAGGGACCGCCGATGACGATCTGGTCGCCCACCGAGGCGATCCCGAGGATGTTGTCCCCGTTGACCGCCGGGGTGTACGACGCTGGAACCTCGCTCGGCATCTGGCCCGTGGAGGGCGGGTTGACCGAGATCTGGCTCGCATTGGCCGAGGTGGGTGCGACGAGGACGGCTGCCATCGTGACGGCCGAAGCCGCGGCAGCGAGAAGCTTCTTCATGTGTTCCGAGTCCCTGCTCTCTCGGACGGGTCTCCGCGCTGCGGGTACCCGATGTTGTGGTCCGGCGCCGAGGAGCCGGACGGCGAACGCCCTCCTGCTGGGTAGTCGCCGGGCCTACCGTAACGGGGCAGCCGCCGATTGTCTGCCGATTCGAGACAAAAAGGCCTGCCGGAGCTGCGCTCCACGGCCGGACCGGGCCCCAGGTGCCCCGGGGCGGTGTGCCAGGGCCCGTCGGCGTGGTTAGATCCAGCATGCGGACCCCAGGGTGGGCCCGGCTCGCCCTCTACGGCGTCGTCGTGGCCCTGTTGCTCCTCATCCTGACCCGTACCTTGGCCGACCTCCTGCCCGGGCACCTCGGACGGACGGTCTCGCGCAACAGCGAGGGCTTCCTCATCCTCCTCGTGGTGGCTGCCTGGCTGGACCTGGTGCGGCCGCGGCTGGGCGCCAGCCGGCTGCAGTGGCCGCTGACTCTCGGGGCCGGTGTGGTCCTCGTCGGCGGTGGGCTGCTCCTGCGCCAGGCGCCGTGGCCCTCGCAGGTGGTCACCCTCAACGAGGCCCTCGTCGGGCTCGGGATCCTCGTCGTCTACCTCCAGCTCCCGCGTCCGTTGTCCCGGTGGGCACTGGTTGTCCCCGCCGTGGGCGTCCTCTTCCCCGTCCTGGCAGGCCGTAGCGCCCTGGCGACCGACATGGCGGAGGCCCTGGGAGCCTTCGTGCTCGTCCCCCTGGTGGTCGACGCGGTGGACCCCGCCCTGCTGCGGGACGGTCCGCCACACCGCTGGCGGAACATCGTCTCCGCCGTCGCTCTCCTCGCGCTCATCCTGGCGCTGCACGTCGTGACACCGGCCCGACCCGAGGGCGTCGTCGAGAACGTGACGTACTACGTGCAGCGGGCCACCGAGGACTTCGTCGCGGCCGCGGTACTGCTCGTGTACTACGCGACCCGCCGTCGGGGCCAGCCAGCGGCCGGTTCCGCCGCGGCATAGTCCCTGGTCAACGGAAGCCCTCACCGGGCTGCTGGG
Source organism: Phycicoccus endophyticus (assembly GCF_011326735.1). Classification (GTDB taxonomy): domain Bacteria; phylum Actinomycetota; class Actinomycetes; order Actinomycetales; family Dermatophilaceae; genus Phycicoccus; species Phycicoccus endophyticus. The sequence goes on along the minus strand of NZ_JAANCN010000018.1, from coordinate 8,980 downwards.
CCGACGACCGGGCCGCAACGCCTCGCTCCGTCCGTGTCGGTGGTGCGCACTATTCTGGTCGGTGACATGCCCTCCCTCGCCCCGGTGCGATCGCACCTCGCCGCGCTCCCGCAGCTGACCACCCTCTCCGACGCTCTCGCCGTGCCGGCGGCCGCGGTGGAGGCGTACGCCCCCGCCGGCGCCCGCCCGGCCGTCGTCTCCGCGCTCAGCCCTCGCCCCGGTGGCGCCCCCGTGCTCGCGGTGTGCGCGACCGGGCGCGAGGCCGAGGACCTCCACGCCGGGCTCGCCGCGACCCTCGGGGAGGACGCCGTCGGGCTGTTCCCCTCGTGGGAGACCCTGCCGCACGAGCGGCTCAGCCCGCGCAGCGACACCGTGGGGCAGCGGCTCTCGGTCCTGCGCCGGCTGGCGCACCCCGATGCGGGTGACGCCACCCACGGGCGGCTGGCCGTCGTCGTCGCGCCCGTCCGCGCCGTCCTCCAGCCGGTCGCCAAGGGGCTCGGCGAGCTGCGCCCGGTCGCGCTCGCCGCCGGCGACGAGGTGCCGCTCGAGCGCATCGTCGAGGACCTCGCCGCGGCGGCCTACGCCCGGGTCGACCTCGTCGAGCGTCGTGGCGAGTTCGCCGTCCGTGGAGGCATTCTCGACGTCTTTCCGCCCACCGAGGAGCACCCGCTGCGGATCGAGATGTGGGGGGACACCGTCGAGGAGATCCGCTGGTTCAAGGTGGCCGACCAGCGCTCCCTGGAGGTCGCCGAGCACGGGCTGTGGGCACCTCCGTGTCGCGAGCTGCTCCTCACGCCCGCCGTCCGCGAACGTGCCGCCGCCCTCGCCGACCAGCTCCCCGGGGTCGCCGACCTGCTCGAGAAGCTGGCCCAGGGGATCGCGGTCGAGGGCATGGAGGCGCTCTCACCCGCGCTCGTCGACGGCATGGAGACCCTGCTGGAGGTCATGCCCCCGGGCTCGGTGCTCGTCGACTGCGACCCGGAGCGGGTGCGCACCCGTGCCCACGACCTCGTCTCGACGAGCGAGGAGTTCCTCCAGGCCGGGTGGGCGAACGCGGCCGGGGGCAGCGCGGTGCCCATCGACCTCGAGGCGGTCCTCGGCACCGCCTCCTTCCGCACGATCGCCGAGCTGCGTGAGCAGGCCCGAGACCTCGGCCTCGGCTGGCTCGACCTCACCCCCTTCCCCGGCGACGGCGCGGACGACGTGCTCGACCTCGGGCTCGCGCCCGCACCCACGTTCCGGGGCAGCACCGAGGACGCCGTGGCCGAGCTGCGCCGCCTCGTCGGGCAGGACTGGGCGGTGCTCGCCGCCACCGAGGGGCCGGGCCTGGCGCAGCGCGTCTGCGAGGTCCTCGCCGAGCACGAGGTCCGCTGCCGGCTCGTGCCCGGGCAGGCCGAGCCGGAGCCGGGCGTGGTCATCGTGACCACCGGGGCAGTCGGCCACGGCTTCCTCGCGCCCGACGAGCGGCTCGCCGTCATCACCGAGGCCGACCTCACCGGCGCGGCCGGCGGCTCCGGCACCTCGACCAAGGACATGCGGCGGATGCCCTCCCGCCGCCGCAACCAGGTCGACCCCCTCCAGCTGCGCCCGGGCGACTTCGTCGTCCACGAGCAGCACGGAGTGGGGCGCTTCGTGGAGATGATGCAGCGCACGGTCCAGGGCGCCACCCGCGAGTACCTCGTCCTCGAGTACGCCGCCTCCAAGCGTGGCCAGCCGGGGGACCGGCTCTACGTCCCCACCGACCAGCTCGACCAGGTGACCCGGTACGTCGGCGGGGAGCAGCCGACGCTGAACAAGATGGGTGGCTCGGACTGGCAGCAGACCAAGGGCCGCGCCCGGCGGTACGTCAAGCAGATCGCCGCCGAGCTCATCCGGCTCTACTCCGCCCGGATGGCGACCACCGGCCACGCCTTCGGGCCGGACACCCCGTGGCAGCGCGAGCTCGAGGACGCCTTCGCGCACGTCGAAACCCCCGACCAGCTGAGCACGATCGAGGAGGTCAAGGCCGACATGGAGCGCGCCGTGCCCATGGACCGCCTCGTCTGCGGCGACGTGGGCTACGGCAAGACCGAGATCGCGGTCCGGGCGGCCTTCAAGGCGATCCAGGACGGCACGCAGGTGGCCGTGCTCTGCCCCACCACCCTGCTCGTCCAGCAGCACCTCAACACCTTCTCCGAGCGCTATGCCGGCTTCCCGGTCACCGTCAAGGCGCTCTCCCGCTTCCAGAGCGACGCCGAGGCCCGGGCGGTCCTCGCAGGCCTGGCCGACGGCTCGGTCGACCTCGTCATCGGCACCCACCGACTCCTCTCCAGGGAGGTCCGCTTCAAGAACCTCGGCCTCGTCGTCGTCGACGAGGAGCAGCGCTTCGGCGTCGAGCACAAGGAGCAGCTCAAGGCGCTGCGCACCTCGGTCGACGTCCTCGCCATGTCGGCGACCCCGATCCCCCGCACCCTCGAGATGGCGGTCACCGGCATCCGCGAGATGTCCACGCTCGCCACCCCGCCCGAGGAGCGCCACCCGGTGCTCACCTACGTCGGCGCCTACGACGAGAAGACGGTGACCGCCGCCATCCGACGCGAGCTGCTGCGAGAGGGCCAGGTCTTCCTCGTCCACAACAAGGTCTCGACGATCGAGCGTGCCGCCGCCCGCATCCGCGAGCTCGTCCCCGAGGCCCGGGTGGCGACAGCGCACGGGAAGATGGGCGAGCACAAGCTCGAGCAGGTGGTGGTCGACTTCTGGGAGAAGCGGTTCGACGTGCTCGTGTGCACGACGATCGTCGAGACCGGGCTCGACATCAGCAACGCCAACACCCTGATCGTCGAGCGGGCCGACCGGCTCGGCCTCAGCCAGCTGCACCAGCTGCGCGGACGGGTCGGCCGCGGCCGGGAGCGGGCGTACTCGTACTTCCTCTACCCGCCCGAGACGCCGCTCACCGAGACCGCGCTCGACCGGCTGCAGACCATCGCGAGCAACACCGACCTCGGTGCCGGCATGCAGGTGGCGATGAAGGACCTCGAGATCCGCGGCGCGGGCAACCTGCTCGGCGGCGAGCAGTCCGGGCACATCGCCGGGGTCGGGTTCGACCTCTACGTCCGCCTCGTCGGGGAGGCCGTGGCCTCCTTCCGGGGCGAGGGCGAGGAGGCGCCGGCCGAGATCCGGATCGAGCTGCCGGTCGACGCCCACCTCCCGCACGACTACGTGCCGCACGAGCGGCTGCGCCTCGAGATGTACAAGAAGCTGGCCGCCGTCGTCGACGAGGCGCAGCTGGCGGAGATCGAGGGCGAGCTGGTCGACCGCTACGGGCCGGTGCCCGAGCCGGTGCGCAACCTCCTCGAGGTGGCCCGGCTGCGGACCGTGGCGCGCGAGGCCGGGGTCGCCGACATCAGCCTCCAGGGCAACCACGTGCGCTTCGGTCCGGTGGAGCTGCGCGAGAGCCAGCAGCTGCGCCTGCAGCGCGTCTACCCGCGGTCCATCCTCAAGGCCGCGACACACAGCCTGCTCGTCCCCGCGCCCCGCACGGCCGCGGTGGGTGGCCGCCCCCTGCGCGACCGTGACATCCTCGAGTGGGCCGCCGAGGTCCTCCGCGCGGTCGTCATGGACAATGTCGGTGCGGCCGCCCGCGCCGCGAGCGCCCCCGCCCGGGGGTGACCGGACGAAAGGACTGCTCGTGACCCCCTCGGTCCGCCGCGTCAGCGCGGCCCTCGCCCTCGGTGTCGCCCTCGTCACGACCGGGTGTGGCACGACGCAGGCCAACCGGGCGGCCACGGTCGACGGACAGGTCATCACCGAGACCGAGGTGCACACCGCGCAGTCCCAGATCAACGCGACCTTCCCCAGTGCCAACCTCTCGACGAGCGATGTGCTGAGCCGGCTCATCCAGGCCCCCGTCATCCTCGACCTCGCCGAGCAGCAGGGCTCCCCGGTCTCGGAGACCGTCGCCGAGCACACCTACGAGCAGCAGCCCGACTACGACGGCGAGCCCGCCGAGGAGCCGACGCTCGAGGTGCTGCGCGCCGAGCTCGCGCTGCAGGCCATCCAGGACGCGGGCGTGCAGGTCCCGATCTCGCTGTTCGAGAAGCTCGACGTCGAGGTCAACCCCCGCTACGGGGACTTCGACCCCTCGACCGCGAGCGTCGCGGAGACCCAGCCCGAGTGGGTCGAGTCCTACAGCACCTCGAAGTGACCGCCGGGCGTCTGGCGCTCCTCGTCACCTCCCCGAGGGTCGCCCCGGGGCTGCTGTCCCACCAGGCGTGGGAGGTGCTCACCGGCGCCACCCGCCGACTGGCCCGCAGCCCGCAGGAGCCCCTCGCGGAGGCGCTGACCGAGGCGGGCCTCGAGCTCGAGTACGTCGGCGAGCTCCCCCCGCCGGCGCTGGCCCGTCGGCTCGTCGAGCTGGCCACCGCCGACCCGGTCGTCTGGCTCGGCTCCGCCGACACCGACCCGGGGCTCTCGGACGCAGTCGCGGCCGAGGTCTCGCGTCTCGAGACGCCTCCCGAGGTCGAGCTCGTCGTGGGCTCCTGGGACGTCCAGGGCGGCCGCCTCCTCGACGCCGTCGCGGCCATGGACCGCCTGCGCTCGCCCGGCGGCTGCCCCTGGGACGCCGAGCAGACGCACGCAAGCCTCGGGCCCTACCTCGTCGAGGAGACCTACGAGGTGCTCGAGGCCATCGAGCACGGCGACCCGCGCGCGGTCGCCGAGGAGCTCGGGGACGTCCTGCTCCAGGTGCTCTTCCACGCCCGGGTCGCCGAGGACGACACCGCCGACCCCTTCGACATCGACACCGTGGCCGGGCTGCTCGTCGACAAGCTCGTACGGCGCCATCCGCACGTCTTCACCGACGGTGACGCGAGCACCCCGGCGCAGGTCGAGCAGGAGTGGGAGCGGATCAAGGCCGCCGAGAAGGCGGCCTCCGGCGGCGAGTACTCCGCGGACCCCCTGCACGGCATCCCGGCCGCCCTGCCTGCGCAGCTCGCCGCGGAGAAGGTGCTCGCCCGGGTCCGGCGCCGTGCCCTCACCCCGGGGGAGGGCACCCTCGAGGCACTCCAGCGGGCGCGCACCGAGCTGACCCTGGCCGAGGAGCGGGTGCGCGCGGCGCTGCGCGACGTCGCGGACGATGCCGCCGCAGGCTGAGCCGCAGGCACCCACCCCACCCAGCCACCCACCGACCGGCGGCGAGTGCGCAGGTGGCTGTCCTGGCAACCGCGCCCGCACTCGGCGCCGTGGCGGCCGGGCGCCTCACGGCGGCGAGTGCGCAGGTGGCTGTCCTGGCAACCTCGTGCGCACTCGAGGGCCGGGCGGTGGGGCGCAGAGCGCGAGGGGGCCGGTGTGCTTGCAGATGCGAAGGGCCTTTAGAGTTGCAAGCGTGGACCTCACCGAGCGCGAGCGCGAGATCGTCGCGCTGCTGCGCGCCGACCCGCTCCTGGACGCCGCGGCCCTCGCCCACCGGCTCGGCTCCACCCGGGCCGCCGTCTCGGTCCACCTGAGCAACCTCACCCGCAAGGGCGTGCTCCTCGGGCGGGGCTACCTCGTCAGGCCCGACGCGCGCTCCGTGCTCGTCGTCGGCGGCGCCGTGCTCGACGCCAAAGTCCGCACGCGCGCCGCGCCCGTCCTCGGCACGAGCAACCCGGGCACCTCCACCTCGAGCGTGGGAGGCGTCGGACGCAACATCGCCGAGAACCTCGCGCGGCTCGGCCGGCCCACCCGGCTCGTGGCCGCCGTCGGCGACGACCTGCCCGGACGTACCGTCGTCGCCCGCACGGCGGCCGCCGGCGTCGACTGCCGCGAGGTCGTCACCTCGGCGCACCCGACGGGGTCGTACACCGCCGTGCTCGACGACGGGGGCGACCTGCTCGTCGCCGTCGCCGACATGCGCGCCACCGACGAGCTGTCGGTCCCCGAGCTCGCCGCCGTCCCGGGGCTGCTCGCCGCCGCCGACGCGCTCGTCGTCGACGGCAACCTCGGCGCCGACGTCGTCCGGTGGCTGCTCGCTGCCGCCGGGGACGCCGGCGTCCCCGTGGTCCTGGAGCCGGTGAGCGTCGCCAAGGCCACCCGGGTCGGCCGGGTGCTCGGCGGCCCGGCCGTGGTGCACACCCTGACCCCCAACGTCGACGAGCTGGGGGCGCTCGTCGGCCACTGCGTCGGGGAGGACCCGGCGGCGATCCTCGAGGCGGCGGGGACCCTGCACGCCCGCGGCGTCGAGCACGTCTGGGTCCGCCGGGGCCGGCAGGGGAGCCTGCTCTCGCAGCGCCCGGAGGCCGGCCACCCCGGCCGCGCGGTCGCCGTCGCCGCCCCGGAGACCACGGTGGAGGACGTCACGGGCGCCGGCGACGCGATGACCGCCGGCTACGTGCACGCGCTGCTGGGCGGCGCCGACCCGGTGGAGGCGGCGCGCTACGGCCAGGTGCTCGCCGCGCTCACCTGCACCTGCCCCGACACCGTGCGCCCGGACCTGACCGCGGCCCTCGTCGCGACCCATCTGACCCCCACCGAGCCATCCGTCGAGGAGCTGACCCGATGACCACGCCCGAACCGCACCCGCTGCTCGCCCTCGCCCCGGAGGTGCGCGACGCGCTCGCCGAGGGACTCCCGGTGGTCGCCCTGGAGTCGACGATCATCAGCCACGGGATGCCCTACCCGCAGAACGTGGCGATGGCGCGGCGCGTGGAGGCCATCGTCCGCGCGGGCGGCGCCGTGCCGGCCACCATCGCCGTCATCGCCGGCCGGCCGACGGTCGGGCTCGCCGACGACGAGCTCGAGCTGCTCGGGTCGGACGGCCAGATCCCCAAGGTGAGCGTCCGCGACCTCGGCTACGTCGTCTCCACCGGCTCGCACGGGGCGACGACGGTGGCGAGCACCATGCGCATCGCCGGGCTCGCGGGCATCGAGCTGTTCGTCACCGGCGGGCTCGGCGGGGTCCACCAGGGGGCGGAGTCCTCGATGGACGTCTCCGCCGACCTCACCGAGCTCTCCCGCACCCGCGTGGCGGTCGTCTCGGCGGGGGTGAAGTCCATCCTCGACATCGGCCGCACCCTCGAGGTGCTCGAGACCCTCGGGGTCCCCGTCGTGGGCCTCGGCACCGACGACTTCCCGTCGTTCTTCTCGCGCTCCTCCGGGGTGCCGGTGCCGATGCGCCTCGAGCGCCCCGAGGAGGTGGCGCGGATGGCCCGGGCCACCTGGGACCTCGGCCTACCCAGCGGGATCGCCGTCGCGAACCCGGTGCCCGTGGAGGACGAGCTGCCGCGCGAGGAGATCGACGAGGTCATCGCCCGTGCGCTGGCCGACGCCGACCGGGCCGGGGTGCGCGGCAAGGACATCACCCCCTACCTGCTCGGCCGGGTCGTCGAGCTCTCCGGTGGACGGTCGCTGGCGACGAACATCGCGCTCGTCGAGCACAACGCCCGGGTCGGGGCGGCCATCGCCGTCGCGCTCGCGGCGCTCGGCTGAGCCGGCCGTCGACGGGCCCGCGCGAGGCCACCCGGAGGCCGCGGAGGCGGGTCGGTCGTGGGCGACCGGGGCGGGCCCGGCTAGGCTCGGGAGGAAAGGATTCCCCCTACCCAGGAGGCCGTTGTGGCCAGCATCGAGGCAGTAGGCGCGCGCGAGATCCTCGACTCGCGCGGCAACCCCACGGTCGAGGTCGAGGTCGCCCTCGACGACGGTACGGTCGCGCGCGCGGCAGTGCCGAGCGGCGCGTCGACCGGCGCTTTCGAGGCCGTCGAGCGCCGCGACGGCGACAAGGGGCGCTACGGCGGCAAGGGCGTCGAGCAGGCGGTCGACGCCGTCATCGACGAGCTCGGGCCGAAGCTGCTCGGCTTCGAGGCCAGCGAGCAGCGGCTCGTCGACGCCGAGATGCTCGCCATCGACGGCAGCGCCAACAAGGAGAAGGTCGGCGCCAACGCCATCCTCGGCGTCAGCCTGGCCGTGGCGCGGGCCGCGGCCGACTCGGCCGACCTGCCCCTCTTCCGCTACGTCGGCGGGCCCAACGCCCACGTCCTGCCGGTGCCGATGATGAACATCCTCAACGGGGGCAGCCACGCCGACTCCAACGTCGACATCCAGGAGTTCATGATCGCGCCGGTCGGCGCCGAGTCCTTCCGCGAGGCGCTGCGCTGGGGCGCGGAGGTCTACCACGCGCTCAAGGGCGTCCTCAAGGACAAGGGCCTGGCCACCGGTCTCGGCGACGAGGGCGGCTTCGCGCCGAACCTCGAGTCCAACCGGGCCGCGCTCGACCTCATCCTCGAGGCGATCGAGAAGGCCGGCTACACCCCGGGCGAGCAGATCGCGCTCGCGCTCGACGTCGCCGCCTCGGAGTTCTTCGAGGACGGCGCGTACGCGTTCGAGGGGGGCTCGAAGTCCGCCGCCGAGCTCGTCGACTACTACGCCGAGCTCGTCGAGGCCTACCCCCTCGTCTCCCTCGAGGACCCGCTGGACGAGGACGACTGGGAGGGCTGGAAGAGCCTCACCGACCGGCTCGGCACGAGCATCCAGATCGTCGGTGACGACCTGTTCGTCACCAACCCGGAGCGGATCTCCCGGGGCATCGAGTCCGGCACCGCCAACGCCCTGCTCGTCAAGGTCAACCAGATCGGGTCGCTCACCGAGACCCTCGACGCCGTCGACCTCGCCCACCGCAACGGGTACCGCTGCATGATGAGCCACCGCTCCGGCGAGACCGAGGACGTCACCATCGCCGACCTGGCCGTTGCGACGAACTGCGGCCAGATCAAGACCGGCGCGCCCGCCCGCTCGGAGCGGGTGGCGAAGTACAACCAGCTGCTGCGCATCGAGGAGGAGCTCGACGACGCCGCGGTCTACGCCGGCCTTGGCGCCTTCCCGCGGTTCGCCGCCCGGCTGGCCTGAGCCGGAGCAGGAGCGCTCCCATGGCTGCCGGCCGCACCGGACCCGCCTCGCGTCCGCCGCGACGCGGGACCTCGGCGCGCGCCGGCGCCGGGGGCGGCCGGGCCGGGTCGGCGCGCCCCACGGC
>NZ_JAANCN010000017.1 GCF_011326735.1 Phycicoccus endophyticus | reverse complement strand
CGAGCCCGCAGCGGTCGCCCCCGAGCGGGCCGAACCGGCGGTGGTCGCGGCGGCAGTGCCCGGGCCCGCCTCGCCGCCCGCCGAGAGCCCCCCCGCCCGCGGGCCCGGCGGGCTGGACACCGACGCCCTGCGCCGCTCGTGGCCGGACGTGCTCGACTGGCTGAGCCGGCACAAGCGGGTCACCTGGACCTTCGTCGCGCAGAACGCCCAGATCGCCGAGTACGACGGCGAGCGGGTCCTCCTGACGATCTCGACGACCGGGCTCGCCGAGACCTTCCGCCGCGGCGCGCACGCCGAGTACGTCCGGCAGGCGCTCATCGACGTGCTCGGGGTCGACGCGCGGGTCGAGGGCCGCCCCGACGACACCCCGCCGGCCGCCCCCGGGCAGCCGCCGGCCGCCCCCGCGGGGCAGGCAGCGGACCCGGCGCCACCCCCCGCCCAGCCGCCCGCCGGGGAGGCACCGAGCTGGGCACAGGCCCCCCCGTCGCCGGGCACCGCGCCGGAGTGGGCCGCCCCGCCGCCGTCGGCGGTGGCGCCCGCCGGCCCGCCCGAGCAGGCCCCCGCGGGCGAGCACGTCGTCGACGACACCGCCATCAGCGACGACGACGAGTCGATCGAGGACCTCACCGACGTCGGGCTGCCCGTCGTCGAGCGGATCCTCGGCGGCACGGTCATCCGCGAGGACCAGCAGTGAGCCGGGTCGGCTACCGGGTCAGCCACCTCGTCGTCGCGCCGTTCGCCCGGCTGCTGTGGAGGCCCACGGTCACCGGCTCCGAGCACGTGCCCCGCACCGGCGGGGTCATCCTCGCGAGCAACCACCTCTCGTTCGTCGACTCGGTCGCCATCCCCATCGTCGCGCCGCGCCCGGTGAGCTTCCTCGCCAAGTCCGACTACTTCACCGGCTCCGGCCCACTCGGCGCCGTCCGGCGGGGCTTCTTCGAGATGATCGAGGCGATCCCCGTCGACCGGCACTCCTCGCGCGCCGCCCAGGAGTCGCTCGACGCCGCGCTCGCGGTGCTGCGCGCCGGTCGTGCCTTCGGGATCTACCCCGAGGGCACCCGCTCCCGGGACGGGCGGCTGTACAAGGGGCGCACCGGGGTCGCCTGGCTGGCGCTCACCGCCGGTGTCCCCGTCGTCCCCGTGGGGCTCGTCGGTACCGACGCGGTCCAGCCCGTCGGTGCCCGCTTCCCCCGCCCGGCCCGGGTCCGGGTCACCTTCGGCCCGCCGGTCAGCCCCGAGCCGTACGCCGAGCTGCCGGCGGGCAAGGCTCGGCGCCAGCTCACCGACGCCGTGATGGACGCGATCGCCGGGCTCACCGGGCAGGAGCGGGCGGACTGCTACAACGAGCTCCCTCCGGACAGCCAGGGCGCGGCCGTCGGCATCTGAGGGGTGGCTCGGGCGCGTGCCGCCACCGACCGCCGCAGACCCCTCCCGGCGGCGGGGGCATACTGGGGGGAGGTATCCGAGCGACGAGAGGACCCCCCGTGCCGAGCAGCCAGCAGTTCCGCGCCACCGGCCTCACCTGCGACCACTGTGCCCGCGCCGTCACCGAGGAGCTCACTGCGCTCGAGGGCGTGTCGGACGTCGCCGTGACCGTCGTCGCGGACGGCGTGTCCACCGTCCGCGTCACCGGCGAGCGCGAGCTGGCCGACGCCGAGGTCGCCGCCGCCCTCGACGAGGCCGGCGGCTACGCTCTCGCCGGCGCGTGAGCGCGTAGTCTCGGGCACGTGTACGAAGGCGCCGTCCAGGACCTCATCGACGAGCTCGGCAGACTGCCGGGCGTCGGGCCCAAGAGTGCCCAGCGCATCGCGTTCCACCTCCTGCAGGCCGACCCCGCCGACGTCGAGCGGCTCACCCGCGCGCTGACCGAGGTCAAGGCCAAGGTCCGCTTCTGCGCGGTGTGCTTCAACGTCGCCGAGGCCGAGGAGTGCCGCATCTGCTCCGACCCGCGGCGCGACCCGACCTCGATCTGCGTCGTCGAGGAGCCCAAGGACGTCGTGGCCATCGAGCGCACGCGTGAGTTCCGCGGGCGCTACCACGTCCTCGGCGGTGCGATCAGCCCGATCGACGGCGTCGGGCCCCAGGACCTGCGGGTGCGCGAGCTGCTCACCCGGCTCGGCGACGGGACGGTGACCGAGGTGATCATCGCCACCGACCCGAACCTCGAGGGGGAGGCGACGGCGAGCTACCTCTCCCGGATGCTGCGCGACATCGGCGTCGAGCGGGTCACCCGGCTGGCCTCCGGGCTGCCCGTCGGTGGCGACCTCGAGTACGCCGACGAGGTCACCCTGGGCCGGGCGTTCGAGGGCCGGAGGCTGCTCGATGTCTGAGCCCGGCGCCCCCGCCCCCGAGCTCGCCGGCGACTGGGGCCGGCTCGCCGCGGAGACCGCCCTCGAGGCCCGGACCTTCGTCGGCACGCTGCGCGAGGTCGCCTCCGGGCAGGCGCCCGACGCGACGCTGCCGGTGCTCCTCCTGGCCCTCTCGCAGGTGCTGCTCGCCGGGGCCCGTCTCGGTGCCGTCGAGGACGTCCTGCCCGAGGAGCGCTTCGAGCCGGACCCCGGCCCGGACCCGGAGCTGGACCCGCTGCGCGAGGCGCTCGCCAACCTCTTCGAGGGACTCGACGAGTACGCCGACGTCGTGGACCCGCTGACCACCCCCGAGCTCGGCGTCGGGTCGGTGTCCAACGACCTCGTCGACGTCGCCGCGGCCCTCGAGCACGGGCTGGAGCACCACGACTCCGGCCGCCCGCTCGAGGCGCTGTGGTGGTGGCAGTTCAGCTACCTCGCGCACTGGGGCGAACGGGCGGCCGCGGCGCTGCGGGTCGTGCAGTCGCTGCTCGCGCACGTCCGGCTCGACGCCGACGACGAGACCGTCGCCGAGGCCGAGTTCGACGCCCTGCACCCGTAGGCCGCGCTGCCCTCCCGCGGACGCGGGCAGTGACGCGGCGGGTGAGCCGGCCTCGTTACAGTGGGCGGGACCACGCAGCATCACCCTCGGGAGTACCACCGTGCCCATCGTCGTCCAGAAGTACGGCGGCTCCTCGCTCGCCGACGCCGAGAGCATCAAGCGCGTCGCCCAGCGCATCTCGGAGACGAAGAAGGCCGGCAACGACGTCGTCGTGGCCGTCTCGGCGATGGGTGACACGACCGACGAGCTGCTCGACCTCGCCCAGGACGTCAGCCCGATGCCGCCGCCGCGTGAGCTCGACATGCTCATGACGGCGGGCGAGCGGATCTCGATGGCCCTGGTCGCCATGGCGATCACCGACCTCGGGCACAGCGCGCGCAGCTTCACCGGCAGCCAGGCCGGGGTGATCACCGACAGCGTGCACGGCAAGGCGAAGATCATCGACGTCACCCCGGGCCGGATCACCGAGGCCCTCGGCAAGGGGCACGTCGTCATCGTCGCCGGCTTCCAGGGCGTCAGCCAGGACACCAAGGAGATCACCACCCTCGGGCGCGGGGGCACCGACACCACCGCCGTCGCGCTCGCGGCCGCCCTCGGCGCGCAGGTCTGCGAGATCTACACCGACGTCGACGGCGTCTTCACCGCGGACCCGCGCATCGTCCCGAGCGCCCGCAAGCTCTCGCTCATCTCGGCCGAGGAGATGCTCGAGCTGGCCGCCAGCGGCTCCAAGGTCCTCCACCTGCGCAGCGTGGAGTACGCGCGGCGCTTCGACATCCCCATCCACGTCCGGTCCTCCTTCTCGCAGAAGACCGGCACCGTCGTCACCGACCAGCCCGCCCCCGAAGGAGTCCCCGTGGAAGCCCCGATCATCGCCGGCGTCGCCCACGACCGCAGCGAGGCCAAGGTCACCGTCGTCGGCGTCCCCGACCGCACCGGCATGGCCGCGAAGATCTTCGAGTCCCTCGCGGCGGCCGAGATCAACATCGACATGATCGTCCAGAACGTCTCGGCGGTCGAGACCGGGCTCACCGACATCTCCTTCACCCTGCCCAAGACCGACGGCCCGAGCGCGGTCCAGTCGCTCCAGCGGATCCAGCCCGAGGTGGGCTTCAGCCAGGTGCAGTACGACGACCAGATCGGCAAGCTCAGCCTCGTCGGGGCCGGGATGCGCTCCAACCCGGGGGTCAGTGCGGTCTTCTTCAGCGCCCTGGCCGCCGCCGACGTCAACGTCGAGATGATCTCGACCTCGGAGATCCGCATCTCGGTCGTCACCCGCGACGAGCTGCTCGACGACGCCGTCCGGGCCGTCCACACGGCCTTCGGTCTGGACTCCGCCGAGGGGGAGGCCGTGGTCTACGGCGGTACCGGCCGCTGAGGTGACGGCCGTGCAGCACACCGGGCCCGGCCCCACGCTGGGGATCGTCGGTGGCACCGGCGCCGTGGGCGCCGTCGTGCTCCAGATCCTGCCGCTGCGCCGTCACCTGTGGGGGCAGGTGCGCGTCGCCGCCGGCGACGACGAGGTCGGCCGGGTCCTGCGGGTCGGCGACGAGGAGGTCCGCGTCGAGCCCCTCGCGGCGGGTTTCTTCGACGACCTCGACATCGCGATCTTCGACAACCCGCCCTCGATCGCCGCGGAGTGGGTCGAGCTCGCCGCCGAGCGCGGCGTCGTCGCCATCGACAACAGCACGGTCTTCCGCACCGAGCCGGACGTGCCGCTCGTCGTGCCCGAGGTCAACCCCCGCCGGGTCGCCGACCGACCCCGCGGCGTCATCGCCAACCCGGGGGCGACGGTGATGACGATGATCGACGTCCTCGCCGTCCTCCATGCCGGCTGGGAGCTCACCGAGCTCGTCGTCACGACCTTCCAGGCCGCATCCGGGCTGGGCCGGGCCGGCATGACCCGGCTGCACGACGAGCTCGACGTCGTCCACGGCGACCGCACCCTGGGGACCCGTCCCGGTGACGTCCGGCGCCTGCTCGAGCACGAGCTCGGTGCCGACTCGCCCTTCCCGGCCCCCCTCGCGCTCAACGTCGTCCCGTTCGTCGGGCACCACGCCGGCGGTGGCTGGACCTCGGAGGAGAACAAGGTCCGCGACGAGACACGCAAGATCCTCGACCTGCCGGACCTGCCGATCTCGGCGACGTGCGTGCGGGTGCCGGTCATCTCCTCGCACTCGGTGACGCTGCACGCGACGTTCGCCCGGCGGATCAAGGTCGCCGAGGCCCGCCAGGCGCTCGTCGAGGCGCCGGCGGTCGTCGTCCTCGACGACCCCGACGAGCCGGAGTTCCCGACCCCCAACGACGTCGTGGGGGCCGACCCGCGCTTCGTCGGCCGGATCCGGCAGGCGCCGGGCTCGCCGACGACGCTCGACCTGTTCATCTCCGGGGACAACCTGCGCAAGGGCGCCGCGCTCAACATGCTGCAGACCGCCGAGCTCGTCGCCGCCGGTCTCTGACCGGGCCGCCCGCCGGGCGGCCGCCTCCACGCGGGCCCCCGATCCTTGCCAGAATGGTGACGTCGTACCGTCCACCCACGAAGGAGCCCTCGTCATGACCGTCCGGACCGTTGCCATGCTCACCGCCGGCGGCCTGGCCCCGTGCCTCTCCTCGGCCGTCGGGGGGCTCATCGAGCGCTACACCGAGGTGGCGCCCGACGTGCGCATCATCGCCTACACCAACGGCTACGCCGGCCTGCTCAAGGGCGAGTACGTCGAGGTGACCGAGGAGGTGCGCGCCAAGGCCCACCTGCTGCACCGCTTCGGGGGCAGCCCGATCGGCAACAGCCGGGTGAAGCTGACCAACGTCGAGGACTGTGTCCGGCGCGGCCTGGTCCAGGAGGGGCAGGACCCGCTGCACGTCGCGGCCGAGCAGCTGACCACCGACGGCGTCGACGTGCTGCACACCATCGGCGGCGACGACACGAACACGACCGCCGCCGACCTGGCGGCCTACCTGCACGAGAACGACTACGAGCTGACCGTCGTCGGGCTGCCGAAGACGATCGACAACGACATCGTGCCGATCCGCCAGAGCCTCGGCGCGTGGACCGCCGCGGAGCAGGGCAGCCGGTTCGCCCAGAACATCGTCGCCGAGCACTCCTCCAACCCGCGGATGCTCGTCGTCCACGAGGTCATGGGCCGGCACTGCGGCTGGCTCACCGCGGCGACCGCGGAGGCCTACCACCTGTGGGTGGCCGAGCAGGACTTCGTCCCCGCCATCGGCAACGACCCCCGCGCCTGGGACGTCCACGCGGTCTTCGTCCCGGAGCGCCCGATCGACATCAAGGCCGAGGGCGAGCGGCTGCGGGCGGTCATGGACGAGGTGGGCTGCGTCAACATCTTCCTGTCCGAGGGTGCCGGCGTGTCCGAGGTCGTCGCCGAGCTCGAGGCCGCAGGCCAGGAGGTTCCCAAGGACCCGTTCGGCCACGTCCAGCTCGACAAGGTCAACCCGGGCGCCTGGTTCGCCAAGCAGTTCGCCGAGGTGCTCGGCGCGGAGAAGACGATGGTCCAGAAGTCCGGCTACTTCTCCCGCTCGGCGCCGGCCAACACCCGCGACCTGGCCCTGATCAAGGAGTGCACCGACCTGGCCGTCGACTGTGCGCTGCGCGGCGAGCCCGGCGTCATCGGCCACGACGAGGAGCGCGGCGACGAGCTGCGTGCGGTGGAGTTCCCCCGGATCAAGGGCGGCAAGGCCTTCGACCCGCAGGTGGCGTGGTTCGCGGACCTGCTGGAGTCGCTCGGCCAGTCCTGACCGCGGAGGCGGTCCGCCCGCGCGGTGGACCCCGGGGCGCGTCCGCCGGGGCCCACCGCGGGTCACGGAGGCGGGGCGCAAGCCGGCACCCGGCGCTCACCGTGGGTGGGTGTGTACCGTCCCCTGCGACGGTCACGCCACCAGTCTGCCGTGTTCCGAGGCCGGTGTCGGTAGCGCGTGCCCCCGAGTCGACGGTGGTGCAGGCACCACCGTCGCTCATCGCCCGTCGCGGGGGAAACGGCCCTCGACGGTCGTGCCGGCACCCGGCGCCGAGCGGATCGTCACGACACCGTGCGCGGACTGCCCGCGGTCGCGCATCCCGGTGAGCCCGTGGGCGTCCGGTCGGTCGTCGACGTCGAAGCCGCACCCGTCGTCGGTGACGGTGAAGGTGAGCGTCGGCGCCGTCGGCGCACCGGTCTCGGCGACGGTGACCCGGATGAGGGAGCCGCCGGAGTGCCGGTCGGCGTTCTGCATCGCCTCAAGGCAGCAAAAGTACACGGCGGCCTCGACGTCGCGGGGGTAGCGCTGCACCCCGTCGACGTCGACGAGGCACGGCAGCCGGGTGCGGCGGGCCGCGGCCGAGAGGGCTCCGGCGAGCCCCTGCTCGGCGAGCACCGTCGGGTAGATCCCGTGGGCGAGGTCGCGCAGCTCGCGGATCGCGGCCTCGAGCTGGGGCTGGAGGCCGTGGGCGAGCTCGCGGGCCCGCACCGGGTCCTTCTCGATCACCCGGCCCAGCCGGCCGATGTCCACGGCGAGGGCGGTCAGCCGTTGCTGGGCACCGTCGTGCAGGTCGCGCTCGATCGCGCGGCGCGCCTCGATGCTCGCGACGGCCAGCCGGGCGCGGGACTCCTCGAGCTCGCGGCGCTGGCGCGCGAGCCGGGCGACCGCGTCCCGGATGCCGACGACGATGATCGCCGCGACGAGCACCGTGAACACCCCGACGAGCACCTCGGACATCGGGGACGGCGGCTCGTGGACGGCCTGGCCCTCGCGCCTGCTCTCGCCGAGCATCACGAGGGCGCCGGTGAGCAGGACCGACGTCGGCAGGAGCGTCCTGCGCGTCCGCGGCCGGAAGGCGTCGGTGAGGACGAGGGAGGGGATGTGCAGGACGAGGAGGGCCACCGGGGTGAGGAAGGGGGTGGTCCAGGTGAGCGCGAACGCGACGAACCACGTCGCACCGACGGCCGTGCCGGCGGCCACGGCGAGGCGGCCCCGCCGGGCCAGCACGAGGGCGACGCCGTACGCCGTCCCGCCGATCGCGAGGGTCAGGACGTCCCGCCGCAGCGAGTCCGACGGGCCGATGACGAACCGCAGGAGGACGAGCAGGAGGACGGAGAACCAGATTCCGACGACGTTGACCCACAGGTAGGACTGCACCCGCGCCGCGGTCGAGCCGCGCAACCGGGGCATCCGCAGACCCCAGGCCCGCCGGGTCGGCGAGCTCACGGCGTGCGGTGGACGGGCCGGGCGACGGGCGTGGCGCTGTCCCCGAGGTAGAGCAGCACCGCGGCGACCCGTCGGTGCGTCGCGTCGCCCGGGGGCAGGTCGAGCTTGCTGAAGATCGAGTTGATGTGCTTCTCCACCGCCCGCGAGGTGACGCCCAGGTGTCCGGCGATCGCGGTGTTGGAGTCCCCGGTGGCGATCAGCCCGAGCACCTCCCGCTCGCGTGCGGTCAGCCGCGCGACCGGCCCGGCCTCGAAGCGCATCCGGTGGCGCATCAGGGCGTCCACGACGTGCGGGTCGATGACGCTGTCGCCCCGCTGGACGGCCACGAGCGTCGCCACGAGCTGGTCGACGTCGGAGACCCGTTCCTTGAGCAGGTAGGCCCGTCCGGTGCTCCCGCCCGAGACGAGCGCGAGCGCGCCCTCGGCGTCGGCGTGCTGCGAGAGGACGACGACGCCGAGCCCGGGGTGGGTGCGCCGGAAGCGCTCCGCCGCCCGGATGCCCTCGTCGGTGTGCGTGGGGGGCATCCTGATGTCGGCGAGCACGACGTCCGGCGCCGAGGTCTCGACCGCCGCGACGAGCTCGTCGAGGTCGGCGGCGGTGCGCACCTCGCCGACCGCCTCGTGCTCCGCGAGCGCGGCGGCGAGCCCCTGGCGGAGGAGCGCGTTGTCCTCGGCGAGGACCACGGTCATCCCTCCCATGCCGGCATCGTAGAGACCTGGCGGCGGGCCCGGGCCCGGTCGCCCACATCCGGGACCGGCGCCCTGCGTCCCGGCGGCACCGTCCCGACGGTGTCGGCGAACCCCTTCCCCGCGTGTGCGATTCTGGTCGGGCCGAGCGACGCCACCCGAAGGAGGCTCTCGTGACCCAGGTCGACCCGACCGTCGTTCCGGTCCACGGCCAGCCCGCAGGGGTGCTCGGAGGTCTCGGGCCGGCAGCGACCGTGCACTTCCTGCGGCGGGTGGTCGAGCTCACCGACGCGGACAGGGACCAGGACCACGTCGACCTCCTCGTGTGGCAGCACGGCTCGATCCCGGACCGCACCGGCTTCCTGCGCGGCGAGAACGAGAGCCCCGAGCCGGCGCTCGTCGCCGACGTCGTCGCCCTGGAGCGGGCCGGCGCCACGTTCGTCGCGATCCCGTGCAACACGGCGCTGGTGTGGGTCGAGCAGATGCGCGCCGCGGTCGGCATCGAGGTCCTCGACACCGTCGACGAGACGGTGGCCGCCGCCCGCACGGCCGTGCCGGGCCTGGGCCGCCTCGGGGTGCTCGCGACCGACGGGACGCTCGCCGCCGGGACCTACGCGAACGCCGCCGCCCGGGCGGGCGTGGAGCTCGTGCTCCCCGAGGACGCCGTGCAGCGGGAGACGATGAGCATCATCTACGACGGTGTCAAGGCCGGTCGGCCGGTCCCCCGGGACCGGTTCGACGCCGTGGTCGGTCACCTGCGCGAGCGGGGGGCCGAGGCCGTCGCCCTCGGCTGCACCGAGCTGTCGGTCCTGCGCGGCGAGCTCGGGGTCGAGGACCCCACGGTCGTCGACTCGATCGACGCCGTCGCGGCGGCCACCATCCGCCGGGCCGGGGCCGCGCTGCGCGGCTGAGGCGCCGCCTCAGCCGTTCCCGCCGGCCAGCACGTCGGCCCAGCGGGCCTCCCCACCGGCCGAGAACAGGTCGGTGCCGACGACGACCCAGTCCGCGCCGGCGCGCTGCGCGACCTGCACGTGCTCGCGTCGCACGCCGCCGTCGAGCCCGACGCGGCGGGTGGGGGAGGCCGACCGCAGCGGCGCGAGCTTGTCGAGCACCTCCTCCTGGAAGGCGCTGCCCGCCGCGCCCGGGGTGATCGTCATGCACAGCGTGGCCAGCCCCGGCGGCACCACCTCGGGGGGAGTCAGCGGAGAGATCGCGAGGCCGGGACGGCAGCCCCGGCCCAGGACGCGCTCGAGCGCCTGCTGCCAGCCGGGGGCCTCCGCGTGGACGACGACGAGGTCGCAGAACTCGGTCCACGGGTCGACCTCGGCCACCGGGTCGGTGACCATGAGGTGGGCCTCGGCGGCCATCCCGGTGGCCTCGGTCAGGGTGAGCGCCTCGGCCGCCGTGAAACCGCCCGCGGCGGCGAACCGGCCGTCGGACCGGTCCCAGTGCAGTCGGCGCAACCCGGCTGCGCCGAGCCGCTCGAGAGCCGGTGGCCGGTCGGCCGCGGGGACCGACCACAGCGATCCGGCGACCTCAGGCATCGTCGTCCCCGACGATCTCGGCCGCGAGGGCGTGGTCGGTGACCAGCTCGGTGATCAGCCCGGCACCGGCGACCGCGCGGACCGCCGTCGCCTTGGCCGCCCCGCCCGCGACGCCCAGGACCCGGGGGACGGCGCGCAGCTGCTCGTCGGTGATGTTGATGGACCGCCGCTGCAGCTCGGGGTAGGCGAGCGAGCCGTCCGCCCGCACGAGGAGCCCGGCGATGTCGGCGACGCACCCGTCGGCGATGGCCCCGGCGAGGTCCTCCAGGGAGAGCACGTCGTGGACCTGGGAGAGGACGGCATGCCCCTCCCCCCGTGGCTTGTCCCAGGCCCCGACGGAGAGCAGGGCGGTCGTCACGGACGGGAACAGCTCCATCGCCGAGGCGATGTCGGCATGGCTGCGCAGCCCCTCGGCGGTCTCGACGTCCGGGGTGATCAGCGGGGCGAAGATCGGGTAGACCCGGCCGCCGGAGCGGCGGGCGACGTGCCGGGCGACCTCGATCGGCGAGGAGTCCAGGTCGCCCGCGACCACGCCGGTCAGCTGGACGATGGACAGCCGGGGGAGGTGCTCGAGCTGGCTCGTCGTGGCCGTGAGGGTGCGGCCCCACGAGACCCCGAGCACCTCGTCGTCGGCGAGGGTCTCGCTCAGGTGAGCGGCCGCGGCGGCGCCGATCTGGCGTCGCATGGTCTCGTCGTCCCCGTGGGAGCGCACGACGAGACAGCGCGTGAGGCCGAGGACCTCGTTGAGGCGGGCGCTGAGGACCGGGTCCGGCAGACCCCAGTCGTGGATCTCGATGGTGACCACGCCCTCCTCGCGAGCGCGCGACAGCAGGCGGGAGACCTTGAACCGGGAGATGCCGAAGACCTCGGCGATCTCGACCCGGGAACGCTCCTCGACGTAGTAGGCGCGGGCCACCGCCGCGAGGAGCCCGATGTCCCGGGCGGTCTCCGGATTGCTCAGATGAGCGTCTTGGTTACGGTTCGATGACATATGAGCACCCACTGTGGTTGACCGATTCGGCCCTGCGTAGGCTCAAACGTACACCGGAAATGCACATGTGAGCAGAAGTCCGGGATGACACGAAGGAGTGCAGTGGGCGTCAGCGACGACATCCTCGCGGTGGCCCGTGGCCGCCTGCTCGCCGAGGCCGAGGCCGTCCGCGCGCTCACGACGTCCATCGACGACACCTTCGTCACCGCGGCCGCCCTGGTCCTGCACTGCCGCGGCAAGCTGTTCATCGGCGGGTCCGGCACGTCCGGGACGGTCGCCCGCCGGATGGCGCACATCCTCTCGGTGACCGGCACCCCCGCCGTCCCCTTCTCGCCCATGGACAGCCTCCACGGCTCCTCGGGCGCGATCCTCCCCGCGGACCTCGTCCTGCTCATCTCCAACGGCGGTGCCACGACCGAGGTGCTCGAGTGTGCGCGGATCGTCCAGGCCCGAGGGGCCTCGGTCATCGCCCTGACTCGCGACCACGCCACCCCCCTCGCCCGGCTCGCCGACCACAGCGTCGTCGTCGCGGTCGACCCCGCCGCCGAGCTCGGGCGGGTCGTCGCCACCGGCATCACGATCGCCCAGAGCGCCTGGGGGGACGCCCTGGCCGAGGTCGTCATGCGCGGCCGCGGCTACACCTGGCGCGAGTTCATGACGACCCACCCGGCCGGGGCCGTCGGCCGGCTCGAGGACCTGCCGCCCGAGCTGCCCGCCCTGACCATCCCCGACGTCGACCCTGCGCAGGGGGACCGGCGATGAGCGAGGTGGTCCTCGGGGTCGACAGCTCGACCCAGTCCTGCACCGTCGAGGTGCGCGACCTCGTGACCGGCGCGCTGGTGTCCACCGGGCGGGCCTCCCACCCGGCCACCCGGCCCCCGGTCAGCGAGCAGCGCCCCGAGAGCTGGTGGCAGGCGCTCGTCACGGCGGTCCGGGACGCGCTGCGCGGCCACGACGTCCGGGTCCGGGGCATCGGCGTCGGAGCCCAGTGCCACGCCCCGGTGCTCACGGGCGCCGACGGGCAGGTCCTGCGGGCGGCGAAGCTGTGGAACGACACCACCTCCGCGCCGCAGGCGGCCGCGATGCTGCGCGCCTGGGGCCCGGGGCGGTGGACGGCGGAGGTCGGCATCTCGCTCTTGGCCTCGGTGACGGTCGCCAAGCTCGCCTGGCTCGCCGAGCACGAGCCGGAGACCCTGGCGCGCGCCCGGCGCATCGCCGTCCCCCACGACTGGCTGACCTTCATGCTCACCGGGCGGCACGTGACCGACCGGTCGGACGCCTCGGGCACCGGCTACTTCACCGCCGAGACGATGACCTGGCGCACCGAGATCCTCGAGGAGTTCGTCGGCGAGCGGGACTGGCTCCCGATGCTCCCGCACGTCCTCGGCCCGGACGAGGCGGCCGGCACGCTCACCCCGGCGGCCGCGGCCGAGCTGGGCGTCGACCCCGACGTCGTCGTGAGCGCAGGGGGCGGCGACCAGCACCTGGCGGCTCAGGGGATCGGTCTCGAGGAGGGCGAGATCGCCTACAGCCTCGGGACCTCGGGGGTGGTGCTCGCGACCAGCCCGCACCGGGTGGCCGACCCCGCCGGCCAGGTCGACGGGGTCGCCAACGTCACCGGCGGCTACCTGCCGCTCGTGTGCACCCTCAACGCCACCAAGGTCACCGACGCCTTCGCCCGCCTGCTCGGGGTCGGCCACGACGAGCTGAGCCGGCTGGCGCTCGCGGCGCCCCTGGCCCCCGACCGCCCGGTGCTCGCCGCCTACCTCGACGGCGAGCGCTCACCCCAGCTTCCGCAGGCCCGCGGGATGCTCTCGGGGCTCTCGGGCGACGTCACCCGCGAGCAGCTGGCCCTGGCCGCCGTCGAGGGCGTCGCCCTCGGGCTGCTGCGGGGCGAGCGCCTGCTGCGCGCCCACGGCATCGAGGCCTCGGGGCGCAGCCTCCTCGTCGGTGGCGGTGCCCGCTCGGCCGCCTACCGGCAGGTGATCGCCGACCTCACCGGGCGGCCCGCCGTCACCGTCGACGCCCCGGAGGGCACGGCGCGGGGGGCGGCCGTGCAGGCCGCCGCCGTGGTGCGCCACGAGACGGTCGCCGGTCTCACCCGCGAGTGGTCGCCCCCGGTGACCTCGTGCACCGAGCCGGTCGCGGACCGCTCGGCGGTGTGGGAGCGCTACCTGCGCCTCGCCGACCTGCAGTCCACGGGAGAGACCTACTAGGAGCACCCGTGACCCCAGACCCCCACGGCACCCAGCGTGCCGACGCAGCGGCCCAGCCGGCCGCCGACCACCGCATCCCGGAAAGGACACGACCATGAGTGGGCTACCCACGACGATGACCGCGAGCGTGCTGCGAGGCGTGCGGGACGTCGTGCTCGAGGAGCGCCCCGTCCCGACCTGTGCGCCGGACGAGGTCCTCGTCCGCGTCCTCAGCGTCGGGGTGTGCGGCTCTGACGTTCACTACTACGCGCACGGGCGGATCGGCGACTACGTCGTCGACTCCCCGCTCGTCCTCGGCCACGAGGTCAGTGGCCGGATCGCCGCCGTCGGGTCCGACGTCGACCCCGGGCGGGTCGGGCAGCGGGTGGCCATCGAGCCGCAGCGTCCCTGCCGGGTGTGCGAGTTCTGCCGCTCGGGCGCCTACAACCTCTGCCCGAAGATGGAGTTCTACGCCACCCCGCCGATCGACGGGGCGTTCTGCGAGTACGTGACCATCCAGGACGACTTCGCCTACGAGGTCCCCGACAGCGTCAGCGACCACGCGGCCGCCCTCATGGAGCCGCTGTCGGTCGGCATCGCCGCGGCGCAGAAGGGCGGCATCGGGGTGGGCGACACCGTGCTCATCGCCGGTGGCGGGCCGATCGGCGTCATCGCCGCCCAGGTGGCGCTGGCCTACGGCGCCGTCGACGTCGTCGTCGCCGACATCGACGCCGGCCGCCGCGAGCTGGCCTCGCGGTACGGCGCCCGGGTGGTCGACCCGCAGAGCGAGTCCACGACCGACCTGGGCGCCCACGTGTTCATCGACGCCTCCGGGGCCACGGCGGCCATCGTCAACGGCATCCGCTCGGTGCGGGCCGGCGGCACGGTCGTCATCGTCGGCAGCGCCGACGAGATCCCGCTGTCGGTGCCGGAGATCGCGATGCGCGAGGTCAACGTCACCGGTACCTTCCGCTACACCAACACCTGGCCCATCGCCCGCGACCTGCTCGCGACGGGCAAGGTCGAGCTGGACTCGCTCGTCACGCACGAGTACGGCATCGAGCAGGCCGAGCAGGCACTGACCGGCGAGGGCGCCACCGACTCCCTCAAGCGGGTCGTCATGCCCGGGGTGCGCCGCGTCGAGGAGCCCGCGGTCGGGGTCACGGCATGACGGGGACCCTGCTGTCGGTCGAGGGGGTGACCAAGACCTTCCCGGGCGTGCGTGCCCTCGACGACGTCTCCTTCGACGTGCGCCCGGGAACCGTGCACGCCCTCTGCGGCGAGAACGGCGCCGGCAAGTCGACCCTGATGAAGGTCATCGACGGCATCTACCAGCCCGACGCGGGCACGGTGTGGGTGCGCGGTGAGCAGGTGCGGATCAAGAACCCCATCGACGCCCGGGCCCGGGGGATCGCGATGATCTCCCAGGAGCTGAACTACGTGCCGGACATGACCATCGCCGAGAGCTTCTTCCTCGGCCGGCTCCCTCGCCGACGCGGTGCCGTCGACTGGCGCTACATCCGCTCCGAGGCCAAGCGGATCCTCGCCGAGGAGGGCCTGAGCTTCCCGGTGAACCGCCGCCTGCGCACGCTCACGGTCTCGGAGATCCAGACCCTGGAGATCCTGCGCGCGGTCTACCACAGCGCCGACGTCCTCATCATGGACGAGCCGACCTCGGCGATCGCCTACAAGGAGGTCGAGTCGCTCTTCGCGAAGATCCGCGCGCTGCGGGCGCAGGGCAAGTCGATCATCTACATCTCGCACAAGATGGACGAGGTCTTCGAGATCGCCGACGACATCACGGTGCTGCGCGACGGCACCGTCGTCAGCTCGCAGCCGGCGAGCGAGATCACCTCGGCCCAGGCGATCGCCCAGATGGTCGGCCGGGACCTCGACCACCAGCAGTACCCCAAGGAGCGGATCCCGCTCGGCCCCACCGCTTTCAAGGCGACCGGCCTGTCGAGCCGGGGGATGTTCGAGGACGTCGACATCGAGGTCCGGGCCGGCGAGATCGTCGGGCTCGCCGGCCTCATCGGCGCGGGGCGCTCGGAGGTGGTGCGTGCCGTGTTCGGCCTGGACCGGCTCGACGGCGGCACCGTCGAGGTCGGTGGCACCCCGGTGCACATCACGAGCCCGAGGTCGGCGATCCGGCACGGCCTCGCGCTGCTCCCGGAGGACCGGCGGCTCGTCGGCATCGTCCCCGACATGAGCATCAAGAAGAACGCCACGCTCGCGAGCCTGCCCAAGGTCATCCACGGCGGCTACGCCCACGCCCGCGAGGAGGAGCGGCTCGTCGGCGAGTTCTTCGCGAAGATGAACGTCAAGGCCCCGAGCACCGAGACGCCCATCGCCTCGCTCAGCGGAGGCAACCAGCAGAAGGTGCTCCTCGCCCGGTGGCTCATCGCCGACCCGGCGGTGATGCTCCTCGACGAGCCCACGCGCGGCATCGACGTCGGCGCCAAGCTCGAGATCTACAAGATCATGACCGACCTCGCCCGGCAGGGCCGGGCGATCCTCATGATCTCCTCCGAGCTGCCCGAGCTCATCGGGATGTGCGACCGCATCTACGTGATGTCCGCAGGGCGGGTCACCGCCGAGCTCACCCCCGACCAGTACTCGCAGGAACGGATCCTCACGTACGCCATGAACGACATCGAGGTGGCCTGACCATGACCACGAAGCTGAAGTCCTTCGACGCCAGCCGGTACTCCATCTTCATCATCCTGGCCCTGGTGTTCGTCGGGGCGAGCTTCCTCAGCCCCAACTTCCTCAGCGTCGACAACCAGCTCAACGTCCTGCGCCAGGTCGCCGTCATCACGATCCTCGCCTACGGCGCGATGACGCTGATCATCGGCGGGATGATCGACCTGTCGGCCGGCGCGGTCATGGCCTTCGCCGGGGTCTCCTCGGTGATGGTCTACAAGGACACCCAGAGCCTGCTGCTCGCCGTGCTCGTCGGCATCGCCGTCGGCGTCGCCTGCAACCTCGTCAACGCCTTCCTCGTGGCGACGCTGCACACTCCCGCGTTCATCGTCACCCTCGGCATGATGCTCATGGCCCGCGGCGCGGTGCTGGAGCTGACGCAGGGACAGAACGTGCTCCAGCTCGGTGACTTCGTCATCATCGGCCAGGGCACGTGGGGCTGGGCGCCCGTGCCCGCGCTCGTCCTGCTTCTCATCACCGCGGTGATCTGGTACCTCATGAACCAGACGCGCTACGGCCGTGGCGTGTACGCCGTGGGCGGCAACGAGGAGGCCGCCCGGGCGGCCGGCATCGCCGTGGCCTGGGTCAAGTACAAGGCGTTCGTCGTCAACGGCGTGCTCGTCGGCATCGCCGGGGTGATCTTCATGTCCCGGGTCAACGCCGGTCTGCCCAACGCCGGTGTCGGCTACGAGCTGCAGGCGATCACCGCGCCCATCATCGGTGGGACGAGCTTCTCCGGGGGCGTCGGGACGACGGCCGGCACCCTGGCCGGCGCGCTCATCGTCGGCCTGCTCGGCAACATCATGAACCTCACCGGCGTCGGGTCCTACATCCAGCAGATCGTCATGGGCCTGATCATCGTCACCGCCGTCGCCTACGACGTGTGGAGCAAGCGCGGCCGCACCCGGACCACCATCCTGCGCTCGGGGCGGCGCGGCGAGCCGGCCGCCGCCGGCGCCGACCCCGGTGCCACCGCGGACCCCCCCGCCTCCGGCACCTGAGGCGTCACCCCACCCCACCGGAACACCGGCTTCGTGCGACGGAGCCCAGCACCATCACATCCGCAACCAAGGAGGACACGTGAAGACCCCAACCCGCAGGACGTTCACGGCCGGTCTGGCCGCGGCGGCAGTCGCCGTCGGGCTCGCCGGCTGTGGCGGCGTCACCGTCGGCAACCCCGGCTCGGACGACACCGCCGAGCGCACCCAGAAGGACAGCTACCGGGTGGCCTACATCGCCCGCGCCCAGGTGGACTCGTTCGCCGCCTGGCTGGCCAACGAGATGAAGGACGAGGCCAAGGACTACGACGACATCTCGCTGCAGGTCTTCGACGGCCAGGCCGACGACGAGGTCGAGAACAAGATGATCGAGAACGCCGTCGCCAACAAGTTCGACGCCATCATCATCCAGGCCAACAACGGGGCCGCCCAGCAGCCCTACATCCAGCAGGCCGTGGACGCCGGGATCGTGACGATCACGACCAACCCGCGGGTCGACGGCATCGAGGGCGCCAACTCCGTCGACGCCAACCCCTACGACCAGGGCGGCGTCGTCGCGAAGCTCGCCCTGGAGCAGGTGCCGCAGAACGCCAAGGTCGTCGTCCTCAACGGCCCGGGCGGCAACTTCCACAGCACCCAGCGGCGCAAGGCGTGGGAGGCCGAGTTCTTCGAGAAGCGCCCCGACGTCGAGATCGTCGCCGAGGACATCGCCAACTGGAACAAGGACGAGGCCCTCACCCTCATGGAGGACTGGTCGCTCGCCAACCCGCAGATCGACGCGATCATCTCGATGAACGACAACATGGCCGCGGGCGCGCTCGAGGCCGTCAAGGGCAAGTCCGCGTTCGACGGCATCCTCGCCTACGGCGTGGACGGCACGCCGGAGGCCACGTTGATGATCCAGAAGGGGGAGATGACGGCCACTGCGCTGCAGAACGCCGCCGAGCTGGCCCAGCTGAACATGAAGGCCGTCCACGACCTGCTCACCGGGGCCGAGGACGAGGTCAACGTCGACATCGGCAACCCGCTGATCACCAAGGACAACGCCCAGAAGTACGTCGACCTCTACAAGAAGGCCGGCCTGATCACCCAGTGACCGGCGGTCCGCGGCGGGTGCTCACCGCCTCCCCCCGCCGCGGGCCGTCACCACCGTCCTGCCCGGCGCGCGCTGCGGCGCGCCCGGGCGGGACCCTCCCCCGCTCGTCCTCCCAGGCCCAAGGAGCCCCCCATGCCCGTCCTCGACACCTTCTCCCTCGCCGGTCGTACCGCCCTGGTCACCGGAGCGACCCGTGGCCTCGGCCGGGCCTTCGCCCGCGCCGTCGCAGAGGCGGGGGGTGACGTCGTCGTCCACGGCCGCGACGCGAGTGCCGCGCAGGAGGTCAAGGGCGAGATCGAGGCCCTCGGCCGCACGGCGCACGTCGTGCTCGGCGACCTCACCGAGCGCGCCGCCGTCGAGGACGTCGTCGCCCGTGCCGTCGAGGCGACGGGTGGTCTGGACGTCCTCGTCAACAACGCCGGCGCCTGCATCCACCGCCCGGCCCTCGAGGTGACCGACGAGGAGTGGTCGCACGTCATCGACACCAACCTCACCGCCTTGTGGAGGATGTCGCAGGCCGTCGGCGCGCACATGGTCGAGCGCGGCCGGGGGGCGATCGTCAACATCGGCTCGATCTCGGGGATGATCGTCAACCGTCCCCAGATGCAGCCCGCCTACAACGCCTCCAAGGCCGCCGTGCACCAGCTGACGAAGTCCCTCGCCGCCGAGTGGGCTCCGGCCGGTGTCCGGGTCAACGCCGTCGCCCCGGGCTACATCAAGACCGACATGTCGCCGGTCGACGAGCCCCAGTACCGGCGGCAGTGGATCGAGGACTCCGCCCAGCAGCGCTACGCCATGCCGGAGGAGGTCAGCCCGGCGGTCGTCTTCCTCGCCTCGGACGCCGCCAGCTTCATGTCGGGGACGGTGCTCGTCGTCGACGGCGGGTACACGCTGTTCTGAGCGCCGTGGACACCACCGCCACCTCGCAGGGTGGCCCGGGAGCCGAGGGCGTCGAGGCGCTCGCGCGGGCCGTGGCCGACCTCGTCCCTCCCCAGGGCAGGGCCCTCCTCGGCATCGCCGGCGTCCCCGGCGTCGGCAAGACGACCCTCGTCGAGGCGCTGCTGGAGCGTCTCGGCCACACCCTGGGCCCCGATGTCGTCGCCCACGTGCCGATGGACGGCTTCCACCTCGCCGACGTCCAGCTCGACCGGCTCGGGCTGCGCGACCGCAAGGGGGCGCCCGAGACCTTCGACGTCGGCGGGTACGCCGCCCTGCTGCGCCGGCTGCGGGTCGAGCGCGGTCCGGTCTACGCCCCGGGCTTCGAGCGCACCCTCGAGCAGCCGCTCGCCGGCGCCCTCGTCGTCCCCGAGCGGGCCCGGCTCGTCCTCACCGAGGGCAACTACCTGCTGCTCGCCACGGCAGCGTGGCGTGCCGTGCGCGAGGCCCTCGACGAGGTCTGGTGGCTCGAGGACGACGACGGGACCCGCCGCGAGCGCCTCGTGGCCCGGCACGAGCGCTTCGGCAAGGCACCCGCCGCCGCCCGCTCCTGGGTCGAGACCGTCGACGAGGCGAACGCGGCCCTCATCCGGGGGACCGCGGCCGCCCCGGACCGGGTGGTCCTCGAGGGGCCACGGGGGTGGAGCCTGCGCGGCTGAGCCGGCGCGAGCAGCCACCGGCGACCCGTTCGGCCGGCACCGATACGGGGGAGGCCCGGGGACGTCGGTCCACGGGCCCCGCCGGTGGCTAGGGTGGCCGTGATGAGCCGTTCACGTCCTCAGCCGAGCTGGTTGGCCAGCTCCGTTCTCTACCAGATCTACCCGCAGTCGTTCGCGGACGCCAACGGCGACGGCGTCGGTGACCTCGCCGGCGTCCTCGAGCACCTCGACCATCTCGCCTGGCTCGGTGTCGACGCGGTGTGGTTCAGCCCGCTGTTCGCCTCGCCCTTCGCCGACGCCGGCTACGACGTCAGCGACTACCTCACCGTCGCGCCGCGCTACGGCACGACGGAGGACCTCGTCGCGGTCGTCGAGGCTGCGCGTCGCCGGGGCATCCGGGTGCTCCTCGACCTCGTCGCCGGGCACACGAGCGACCAGCACCCCTGGTTCCGGCAGTGGGCGGAGGACCCGCAGGACCACCGGTACATCGGCAGCGCGCGGGTCGGGAGCCCCGCCGGCAGCTGGGCCCCGACGCCGGGGCGCCGCGGCGGGTACTACCAGCTGAACTTCTACCCTTGCCAGCCGGCGCTCAACTTCGGTTACGCACGTCCGGCCCCCGGTGAGCCGTGGCGCGACCCGGTGGACGGCGAGGGCCCGCGGGCCAACCGGCGCGCTCTGCGCCAGGTCATGGCTCACTGGCTCGGCCTCGGGGTCAGCGGCTTCCGGGTCGACATGGCCTCCTCGCTCGTCAAGGACGACCCCGGGCACGTCGAGACGGCGCGGCTGTGGGGTGAGCTGCGCGACTGGCTCGACGCCGAGCACCCCGAGGCCGCGCTCCTGTCGGAGTGGGGGGAGCCGTCGGTCGCGGTGCCGGCCGGGTTCCACGCCGACTTCTTCCTCCAGTTCGGCAACCCCGCCCTGCGGTCCCTGTGGCACACCGGTGTCGGGACGCACGACCCGACGTGGAGCGAGACCGGCCGGTTCTTCTTCGACCCCGAGGGCAGCGGGGGCATCGAGGTCTTCCTGCGGGAGTGGCGGCGGGCGACAGCGGCCATCGGCGCCGGTGGCGGGCACGTCGCCCTCCCGAGTGCCAACCACGACTATGCGCGCCTCGTCAACGGCCCGCGGACCGCCGAGCAGGCACGCGCGGCGTTCGCCTTCCTGATGACCTGGCCCGCGCTGCCCACGGTCTACTACGGGGACGAGATCGGGATGCGCTACGTCGAGGACCTCCCGGACGTCGAGGGCAGCGTTCTCTCCCCGAGCAACAACCGGACCGGCTCCCGGACCCCGATGCAGTGGGCGGCGGGCCCGGGCGCCGAGTTCTCCACCGCACCGGAGGACCGCTTCTACCTCCCGCTCGACCCCTCCCCGGAGCGCCCGGACGTCGCCGGCCAGCGCGCCGACGAGGACTCCCTGCTCCACCTCGTGCGCCGCCTCGTCGCGCTGCGGCACGCGACCCCGGCCCTCCAGCCGGCGGGGAGCCTCGAGGTCCTCACCGAGGGCTACCCGTTCGCCTACGTGCGCGGAGGCAGCCACCTCGTCGTGCTCAACCCCCGCCGGGAGCCGGCGGGCCTGGCCCTGCCGGAGGGCTGGGCCGGGGCGTCGCCGGTCGAGGTCGAGGGCGTGCGGCTGAGGTCCGGTCGGGCCGAGACGGCGGGCTTCGGCTTCGGGATCTTCCGCCGGCCCTGACCTGCGGGGACGGGTTCCGAGGCGGGCCGCCCAGGCTCCGCAGGTGGTCTCCGACGTCGGGTGAGGTTCGAGCATCAGGCGGAGCCGCGGCCGTCCCCAAGACCCGCACGCCGATGCCACCTGCCGTATGCACACGGGCGAGGACGGCGTCGGCCCGGATGGCCCACGGCTGGATGCACGCGCCCTCCGACCGCGCACAGCACGGCGCCCCCTCTCGTGGCGGGAGGGGGCGCCGTGTGTCACCCACAGACCAGGACTGCGGTATACCCACCGTAGCGCCCCGGTCGCCCTACGGGGCCAGCTCGGGGCCGAGGCGGGACCTGCGGTTGGCTCGCCGAGCTCGCAACGGCATAGGCTCGCGGCCGTGGGAGCGAGTGTACGGCGAGCCGGTGCCGACGACATCGAGGCTGTCGTTGCTTTCGGTACGGCGGTGGTGCCGCCGCACTACACGCCGATCCTCGGCCCGCGGGCCGCCCTGGCGCAGTTGGACTGGTGGACGCGTGAGTACCTCGAACCGGCCGTCCAGGCGGGACGCGTTCATGTCGCCACGGTCGGAGACGAGCTCGCCGGAGTCTGCCAGACCGGTGAGACGTCGTCCGGCCAGGTGATCTGGAAGCTGTACCTGGCTCCATCCCATCGGGGTCACTCGCTCGGCGTCGACCTGCTCCGCCACGCCATCGCCGTCCTTCCAGCGGTCGTGGACCACGTCGACGTGGAGCATTTTCGGGGTAACACGGGCGCCGGAAGGTTCTACGAGCGTGAGGGCTTCACTGTCATCCGAACGGAGCCGGCACCCGTCGGCTCGTCCCCTGCGGGTGATGTCATCTGGCGTCGTCTGCCCCTGACGCGCCCCGGGCACTGAGTACCTACCGCGGCTCCTCGCCCCCGGGCGCACGCGAGACGTGCGTGACGTGAGCTGTGTCCCGCACGGCGTCACGGCGCCCCTCTCGTCCGGGAGAGGGGCGCCGTGAGGCCGTGCGCAGCCAGGCCCCGGGGCGACGGGCCCAGCTGCCGCGGTGGCCCCGACCCCTGCTGCCTTGACCACTGCTATACGAGAACTTTACTACTACTTTACGGTTCTAGGTGCGGCGCGGGTCTGGACGAGCCGAGTGGACGACGGATGTATCACCCGTCCGGCCGACAACCCTCCGCTCCGCCCCTGCCGGCCGCCCTCCCGCGGTCGCAAGTGCACGGAGTTGCGTGTGACGCGGCGTCGTAGTCGATGCTGACCGCATGCGTATCGCCGAGCTCGCTGACCTGACAGGCACGACCGTCAGAGCGGTCCGGCACTACCACGCCGTCGGTCTGCTGCCGGTCCCCGAGGTGCGAGAGGGTTGGCGCGACTACGGGTTGCATCACGTGGCGCGGGTCAGCCGCATCCGGTGGCTGTCCGAGGCGGGGCTGTCGCTAGCGACGATTCGCGAGCTGCTGGCCGATCCGGAGCCGGGGGGCGCCGCAGCAGACCCTCATGACGGTGCCATCTCGGATCTGCGTGCAGCGCTGGCGGCGCTCGAGGACCAGCTGACTCGCCTTCGGCACCAACGCGTGCGGCTGGCCCGGCTCGCCGAGATCGCCGAGTCGGGCCGTTCGCTGACACCGATGCCCGTGGTCGCCACCACGTTCTACGACAGGCTCGAGGCGGCCGCGCCGGACAGCCGTACTCGCCGGGCGATCCGCCACGAACGCGACTTCGTCGAGCTCGCGTACTACCGGGAGGAGATCCCACCCGAGGCCGAGCTGCTCTTCTCCGCTCTCGACGACGCCGCCCTCGCGGAGTCCGTGGCCGCCTTCGGCCGGGATCGCGACCGTCCGTTGTCCTCCGACGAGGTGGAGCAGCTGGCGGCCGACATCGTCGCACGGATGATGAAGCGGCTGGGGGAGGCCGTCGCTGGAGCCGCCGGCACCCTCGAGCTCGATCGCGTGCGACGCACCTACGAACTGTTCGCGCGCACGGTCGACGCCGGCGATCGGGCGGTCGCCGCTGCGGTGTACCGCCGCCTGGAGGAAGCTGTGATTGTGGAGCGTGGCTTGTGAGCAACCACCCCGGGGGGCTGGCTGTCGCCGTCTCCGGCTTGGTGAAGCGGTTCGGTCGCTTCGCCGCGGTCGACGGCTTGGACCTGCGGGTGAGCCGGGGGTCGGTCCACGGGTTCCTCGGACCCAACGGCGCCGGGAAGTCGACGACGCTCAGGGTGCTCCTCGGGCTGTACCGAGCCGATGCGGGAACTGTGCGGGTCCTCGGTCGCGACCCGGTCACACACGGTTCGGACGTGACCGTCGACGTGTCCTACGTTCCTGCGGAGTGTGCGCTGTGGCCGACGTTGACGGGTCAGCAGGTACTCGACGCGCTGGCCGGCCTGCGGGGTCACTACGACGCCGCACGCGAGCGCCGCCTCGTCGAGGCCTTCGCCTTGGACCCGCACCGGCGCGTGCGCACCTACTCCACGGGCAACCGGCAGAAGGTGCTGCTCATCGCGGCGTTCGCCGCCCGCACCGACCTGCTCGTCCTCGACGAGCCGACCTCAGGGCTGGACCCACTGATGGAGGAGGTCTTCCAGCACTGCGTGCGCGAGGCCGCCGAGCAGGGGCGCACTGTCCTGCTGTCCAGCCACGTTCTGGCCGAGGTCGAGAACCTGTGCAGCGAGGTGACCATCATCAGGTCCGGCCGCCTCGTCGAGACCGGAGCCTTGCGCGATCTGCGCCATCTGGCCGGTGCCCACATTCGAGCGCGCCTTCACCCGGCCGCGGTCACCGACGTCGCCCGCAGCGTGTCGCATGCGATCGGCCCTCACGACATGCGCGTGGAGGTGGACGGCACGCTGGATGTCCACGTCGGGTCGGCCGCCGTGGCTCCGGTACTCCGTTGCCTGCTCGACGTCGATGCGTGGGACATCACCTGTTCCGCCGTCACCCTCGGTGACCTCTTCCTACGCCACTACACGAAGGACCCGCGATGAGGGTGTTCATCCTGCTCGCGCGCACAGAGGCGCGCTCCGCGCTGGTCTGGCCGATGCTCTTGGGAGCGTTGACCCTGTTCACCGCTCCGGCATATGCGAGTACTTATGCCAGCGCTTCCGCCCGTGCCGCCGCTGTGCAGCACGCGGGACACGACGCCTCCACCCTCCTGCTCTACGGTGTCCTGCCCATGCCGGGCACACCAGCGCAGATGTTCGTGTGGGAGATCGGCGCGTACATGGTGTTTCTCGCCGGCGTGGCGGCTCTCCTCGCGGCGGTGCGCCTGACCCGCGGAGCCGAGGACAGCGGGGCCGTGGAGCTGGTGAGGGCCACCGGTGCCTCCGCCGGTACGCAGCTGTGCGCCGTCGTGGCCTGGCTGTTCGTCGTCGGCAGTGCTCTCGGGCTGACCACCGCCGGTGCGCTGTGGGCACGGCGGGCGTCTCTCGCGGGCTTCGACACGGCCGGTGCGATGGCCTACGGCGCCACCGTCGCCCTGACCTACGCCCTCGTCGGGGTCGCCTCTGTCGTCTTGGCCCAGGTGGCGCCCACTGCCACGGGCGCGCGCCGGGCCGGCACGCTGGCATTGGCGGTCTGGTTGGCCCTGCGTGCCTGGGGCGACCTCGAGGACCACCCCGCGGCCACGTGGCTCAGCCCGCTGGGGCTACGTGGCCTGGTGCGTCCGTTCACCGACGACCGGCTCGCCCCGGTGGCCGCGTGGCTGGTCGCGCTGGGCGCGCTCGTCGGTCTCGCACTCCTGCTCGGGGCACGTCGCGATCCGGGGCGTGGCCTGATCCGCGCCCGCGAGAGCCTCACGCGGCGACTCAGGGTCACCACTCTCACCGCGTTCTCGACGCGGCTCGCGCTCACGACCACCGCGACCTGGGCCGGGGCGGTGGCCCTCGGGGCCGGTCTGTTCACGGCGATGGGCTCAGGTGTGATCGCCGCTGCGCAACGCGGCGACCTCGAGGAAGGCTTCCTAGCGGACCAGCTCCGATCGGTGGACCCGGCAGCGGCGTATCTCGGCTACGTCGCCCGAGTGGTCGGCGTCGTGGTCGCGGTCTTCGTGGTGCTCGGTGTGCAGGCCGCCGCCGCGGACGAGCGTGCTGGGACCGTCGAGCACGTGCGGGCCACCGGATGCTCCCCCTCGGCGCCGCTGCGCGGTAGGGGCGTGGTCGCCGCTGGCGGTGCTCTTGTCGTGCTCGCTGTAAGTGGGTGTGCAGCCGCAGTGGTGGCTCGCGTCGGTCTGGAGGTCAACGGAGCGGTGTCGATCGCGATGCGCACCGTCGTCTGCCAGTGGCCCGCATCGGTGGCGCTGGGTGGCGCCGCTATGCTCCTCGTCGGTTGCTCGGTGCGATGCGCACCTCTCGCGTGGCTACCCCTCGGCCTCAGCGCGTTGGCGACCATGCTGGGTGGCCTGCTGCGCATCCCCGAGCCCGTCGCGCGACTCAGCGTGTTCGGGCACGCCCCGGACGGCTGGCAGCTGAGCGAGCTGGCGCCATCCGCCGTGCTCCTGGCTGTCGGCCTCGGGCTGGGCACCCTGGGCCTGGCGGCCGTCAGCCGGAGGGACGCCTCGACTGGCTAGCACCGACCCGGCGCACGCCGCGAGCATCGTCGCAGCCATCGTGCACACACTCCGGGCGCGGGTCATCGGTGTCATCATCGACGCATGGCTGGCACGACGGGTGAGGCATGGGGGCTGACTCTCGCGTTGATCGGGCTCCACCAGGCGGAAGAGCTGCTCTGGCCCATCGATCGCTGGAGCGAGCGTGTCGGCGGAAGTGGGTGGCCCGCGCTCGACTCCGCGCTGGCCCGCAGTGCTCTTGCCTCTCGTTCCCCCCGCCGACGCGCCGCGGCCGTCAGTGCCCAGGCGGTGGCCGCCGTGTGCGCCTACCGGGCCACCAAGAACTCGGTGCTGGCCACCCGCCTGACGACCACGGCGCTGTGCCTGGGGTGGTCGGGGGCGTTCGCGATGCACCTGGCGGTCTCGCTCAGGACTCGTACGGTGATGCCCGGCGTCGTCACGTCCGTGGTCCCCGGGCTGCCCGGCGCGTACGGTGTGCTGCGCCGCATCTGGGGCTAGGCGCCTCGCCGACCCGGGACCACGAGCCCAGGACGTCATGGCCGGCATGTCCAGGTCGTTGGCCCTCGCGGGCCCGCACGACACCACTCGGTCAGGTGCGCGGGGTCTCGGTCAGTCCGGGTGGGCTGGTGTCGCATGGTCCGTGCGCCGGATCTCGGCGGCGGTCAGCTGCCGCCACGGGGTCGGTTGGCTCTCGGTGCTCGGCGCGTCCGGGCTGACGCCC
Organism: Phycicoccus endophyticus; assembly: GCF_011326735.1. GTDB lineage: Bacteria > Actinomycetota > Actinomycetes > Actinomycetales > Dermatophilaceae > Phycicoccus > Phycicoccus endophyticus. Next base: position 47,531 of record NZ_JAANCN010000017.1, on the reverse strand, counting down.
TGGTTCCACCAGAGAGCGACGTACGCGGTGTTGCCCATCTGCACCCGGTCCCCTGCCGTGTACACCTGCGTCGGGCCCCAGGTCGGGTAGGTGCCCTCGGGGACGGTCGGGCTCGGGCGGGGGGTCTCGCCCGGCAGCACCGGCCCGACCAGCCGCCACGGGGAGGCTGCCGCCTCCACTGTCGGGTCGTCCGGCTCGTCACCGCTGCTCCACCACTTGGCGACGTAGACGTTCTGGCGCCAGACGACCCGCTGGCCCTTGAGGTAGACCAGGTCGGTGTCCCAGACCGGGTAGGGGCTGGTCTGCGGGTCGTCGACGACGGAGGCGGTCGGGTCGGCGGTGGGGGTGGCTGCCCGGGTCGCGGAGTCCCGGGCAGCGGAGGCCCGCTTGCCGAGAACGGCGGAGAACTCGCCCTCCTCCTGCTCGACCCCGCTGCACGAGTCCGACACCTTGGTCACATCCGGCCAGTTGGCGCTGCACTGCCGGTCCCGGTTGAGGGACCACATGGACAGCCGGCCCACTCCTCGGCGCGTGGCGAAGGACGTCAGCCGCTCGGCATCGGCGAGGGTGAAGACCTCACCGGCGAGGTCGTTCTGCCCGACCATCGGCGTCGCACCCATCCCGTGCCACAGCTGTGCGGCGGTACGGTGCCGGCCCATCGTGTCGTAGAGGGTCGCCAGCTGGGCGTGCGTGCTGTTCAGCGCGGCGACCGCGGCCTCCCCCATGGACTGGCCCTCAGGGCGGCTGTCGCCGTAGTCCATGGTCATCGCGTTGACCCCGGAGAGGCGCACCCCGGCGCTCAGCGTGGTCCGCACGAGGTCCAGCCCGCCCGTCCCCAGCCCGTCCGGGGAGACCGGCAGCGTCAGCCAGACGTCGACGTCCGTCGCGTCCTGCAGGCGCGCCAGGGCCTCGGCACGTCGGGCGACGCTCGCCGGGTCGGACAGCGCCGCTCCCTCGACGTCGAGGTCGACCACCCGCAGGTGGTAGCGCTCGACCACCGTGCGGTAGGCGTCGACCAGCTCCTCGACGTCGGTGCAGGCGAGCGCGAGCTCGGTCCCCGCCTGGCCCCCGAAGGAGACGACGGTGGTCCCGCCCAGCTGCTGGAGGCGGGCGATCCGCCGGTCCAGGTCGAGCTCGTCCTCGGCACCGTCGAGGGTGTGGTACCCGCCCCAGGACGGTGTGCAGTCGCTCGCACCGGAGGCGACCACGAAGGAGAGCACCGCGTTCTCACCCGAGGCGTCGGCGGGGTCCTCGAAGGTGTAGGAGGGCACGGCGGTGACGTCGACGTACCCGGCGAACCATCGGCTGTCCGGAACGTCCACGCGCACGTCCTCGAACCATCGCCACCCGCGGAGCGCAGCGAAGACCAGGGCAGCAGCGAGGACCAGCACGAGGACCAGGCGCGGCCAGGACAGCCGTCGTCCCTGCACCAGCTCCATCGGACCCTCCATCCCGTCGACACCCACGAGGGGTCGAGGGCGTGACTATAGTGCGACATCCCCCTCTCGGCGCGCACCTCTCGCGCGCATAGGAAGGAGAGAACGGTGCCGCCTGCAGCCGCCGCCCATGCGAGCCCGGACTCTTCGGTGCGTCGCCGGCAGTGGGGCGCCGAACGCCGGTCGGAACCGATGCCGATCGTCCACGCCGTGCCCAGCGTCGCGAAGCTGACGTGGGGGCGGATCGCGATCACGACCACGGTGCTGTTCTGGCTCGCCTACCTCGTCTCGTCCGTCATCCGCCACTTCCTCAACGACGCCGGCGGCTTCCGGTTCACGATGGAGGCGCTCTCCTACCTGACCGTGGTCACCCTGCTCTCGTTCTCGGCCCTGATGTACCTCGTTGCCCGGCAGGGGGCGTTGACGCGGTTCCGGACGCACCAACGGGTCCCCCGCGAGCTGCTCGACCAGCACTTCACCGGAACGGGAGCGCCGCTCACGGTGTTGGTGCCCTCGTACGCGGAAGAGCCCGACATCGTCCGGCTCACGCTGTGGAGCGCGGCGCTGCAGGAGTACCCGGACCTGCGGGTGGTCCTGCTGCTGGACGACCCGCCGACCCCCACCGACCGGGTGACCCGAGCGCGCCTGGAGGCCACCCGCGCCGTGACCGGGCAGATCGAAGAGGCCCTCGCCGCGCCGCGCGCCCGCGCCGAGGCGGCCTACCGGCGCGCCCGAGCCGACGCGACCACGACGCCCGTCGCGTCGCCGGACGCGTTGGTGTCGCTCGCCGCGGAGTACCGCGCAGCGGCCGAGTGGATCGAGGACATGGCCGAACGGGAGGTCGTCGCGGACCACGTCGCCGAGTTCTTCGTCGACCAGGTGCTCATGGGCCTGGCCAGCGAGCTGCGGCTGTCCCTCCTCGCGATCGAGGCAGCCGTCGACCAGCGGGGACAGATGCCCTCGGAGCGGCTCTGCCAGCTGCACCACCGGCTCGTGCGCATCTTCAGCGCCCGACTGGGCAGCTTCGAGCGCAAGCGGTTCGCGTCGCTCTCCCAGGAGGCCAACAAGGCGATGAACATCAACGCCTACCTGGGGCTGATGGGCGCCACCTGGCGACCCACCCCGTCCGCCGAGGGCACCGTCCTGCGGCGGGTGCCCGCGGGCCAGGCCGCCGAGGAGGGTGACCTCGACGTGCCGGCCAGCGAGTACGTGCTCACCCTGGACGCCGACTCCCAGCTGCTGCGGGACTACTGCCTGCGCCTGGTCTACTTCCTCGAGCAGCCGGAGAACGCCGACGTCGCCATCACCCAGACGCCCTACTCCTCCTACCGGGGCGCGCCGACCCGAGTCGAGCGGATCGCCGGCGCCACGACCGACATCCAGCACATCCTGCACCAGGGGATGTCCTACCACGGCGCGACCTTCTGGGTCGGCGCCAACGCGGTGATCCGACGGCGCGCGCTGGAGGACATCGTCGAGGTGGAGACGGTCGGTGGCTTCGAGATCCGGACCTACATCCAGGACCGCACGGTGATCGAGGACACCGAGTCGAGCATCGACATCGCCGCTGCCGGGTGGCGCCTGGTGAACTACCCGGAGCGGCTGAGCTACAGCGCCACACCACCGGACTTCGGCTCCCTCGTCGTGCAGCGGCGCCGCTGGGCCAACGGTGGACTCCTGATCCTGCCCAAGTACTGGCGTCAACGGCGCCGGCGGTCCACCGAGCACCGACAGGGGCGCCGTAGCCAGTTCTGGCTGCGCGTCAACTACATGGCCTCGATCGCCTGGGCCTCCTTCGCCCTCCTTCTCCTGCTGTTCTACCCCTACGACGGGCGCCTGCTCTCCCCCCTGGTCGTCGGGGCCGCCCTGCCGTACTTCATCTGCATGGCCAGCGACCTGAAGCTGTGTGGCCACCGGCGGATGGACGTCTTCCGGATCTACGGGTTCAACCTGGTCCTGCTGCCGGTCAACCTCGCCGGCGTGCTGAAGTCGATCCAGCAGGCCTTCACGGGACAGAAGATCCCCTTCGCCCGGACCCCGAAGGTCCGCAACCGTACGGCCGCCCCGGGCCTGCACGTGCTGGTCCCATACCTCATCGTCGTCTACTCGCTGGTCACCGCATGGCGCAGCTCCCTGCACGGCAACTGGGGCAACCTGGCCTTCGCGCTGTTCAACGCCGTGCTCGCGGCGATGGCGATCCAGGCCTACATCGGCATCCGCAACTCCGTCGTCGACATGACCATGGGCGTGGTCAACTGGCTGTTCGTGCCACGGGCCGCCCCCGCGCTCACACCGACCGCGGACACCGGCCCACGACCGGTGGACTGGCAGGCCATCCTCTACCACGGTGACCGGCGGCTGGGCAGGGACCTGCGCGGCAGGGGCGACCGGCGGCGCCGGGTCACCCATACCCGCCTGGCGCGGAGTCGCCGGTGGCTGCCCAGCCGGCGCTCCCGGTCGACCTGACCCTGCCGCAGCGTCGGCGCCGAGGCTGCGGCCTCGGCTCAAGATCACCCCCCCGAGGGCGACGTTCTGCCCTCGGGATCGGTGTTGGGACGATGGTGACGCGTGAGCGAGTGAGGACCTCGTGGCCGATGTAGCGACGTCTTCCGTTCGCCGGACCCACAACGCGCATCTACGGCACAGTAGGGCAATGCCCTACGGTCCCCGCAACGAGAGCACGACGCGTGAATGGTTGCTCGTTGTCGCCGCTGGACTCACCGTCATGCTCGTCGACGAGGAGAGCGGGCAAGGACCGACGGTCGGGACATCGCTCGTGCTCGCCGGGCTAGCGGGCCTTGGCTGGAAGCACGGAAGGACGCGCTAGCTTTTCGCAGGCAGTCCCGAGCCGCAGACCGCCAGCCGTCTGCCCAGGGTGCTTCGGGCTGCTCCCTTGCCCACCGCACCGTACCTGCCAGGGCCCGGCCGGCGTCTCGTCCGCAGCCACTCAGCTCACTGCGGTGCCAAGCGGGCGTGCCCGGGTTGCCCAGGCTGGCCACACGAGGACATTCGCCGGTGGCGGTTGGCAAGGCTGGGGACGCGGGGCGTACCCCGTGGCCCCAGCCTCGTCGCGGTCTTGCGTCAGCACTTCTTGTGGTTGGAGTTCACCACGCGGCTGACGTTGCCGGACCACACCCAGCCGACGGTGTTGTCCGAGGCGTCGCGCACGAAGTACCAGAGGTTGCCGTACTTGTTGAACTTCGAGCACTGGATGTAGGCCTTGCCGCTGTGGCCAGGCAGGGTGGCGCACTCGCCGGCCGGTCCGCGGTGGTAGGGACCGCTGGTGTAGAGATAGCCGGGGTCGACGTTGGGCCCGTACTGCGTGCAGTCGATCGCCTGTGCGCTCGTCGAGACCCCTACCACGGAGGTCGCGGCGACGGCAGACACGGCCAACAGCCGCGCGAGGGCAGACTTCTTTGTCATGACATGTTCCTTCCCCTGATCCAGTCCACGGACTGGCCCCACTGTCGGCGGGCGCCGACCTGGGCAGACTAGAGGGATGCTCGCCCGCCGGCAACAGGAAGGACCACCCCTAGACGCTGCCTGAGGGCCGCAGCAGTGCCAGCGCCCCCGGACTACCAAGACTGCGGTGGTGTTTCAGAGGTACGTGGAGAAGGTCCCCGGTAGCCGTCCACACATCCCTGTCCCCGTGGGTGCGCCGCTGGCGAACTTTGCCGCCGTCGCCCGCGATCTGCCCGTGTTCGCACTGAGTCCCGCCCCGACACAGCGTCAGGCGCGGCTTGGCCCCGGCTAGCGCTGCGGCTTTCCCACCGGCGACCACGTAGCCCGTGGATGTTCACGTGGACGTCGATCCTGGAGGTGTTCGATGTTTCGCATGTGCGACAGCCTCCAGCGGGCGCGGATGCTGCACGGTCTCGCCTGTCTAGGGTGCACTAGACTAAGGAGTGAGGACCGGGAAGGCCTCGTTGCGATGATGGACACCTACTCGGCGCGTGTGCAGCGCGAAGGCAGCCTGTGGCTGATCCGTGTTCCCGAGGTCGACCGGGAGGCCCAGGCTCGCACCCTGCGGGAGGTCGAGGCGATGGCACGGGACCTGGTCGCAGTTGTGCGCGAGGTTGACCCGGCATCGTTCGACCTCGTCGTCGAACTCGACCTGCCTGGGGAGGTCCAAGACCACCTGCACGAAGCGAAGCGCCTGCGCGCCTCAGCTGCGGAGGCGATCTCGGCGGCGGCTCGTGAGTCCCGGGCTGCGGCCCGTTCCCTTGCGTCGCGCAACATCCCGCTCCGGGACATCAGGCTCGCGCTCGGCTCTCATCAACGCGCTGCTCAGCTGCTAAACGACGAGCAACCCAGCGCTCGGTGAGCCCGCAAGCCCGGTGGTGACGCGGTGAGGTCACTTCGCTACTCGATCAACGTTACTCTCGACGGCTGTTGTCACCACGAGGCTGGGCTACTTCCGGACGAGGAGTCGATGGCCTACTGGACCACCCAGCTCGCGCGGGCCGACGCCCTGATTCTCGGGCGGGTGACTTATCAGATGATGGAGTCGGTGTGGCGGCGCCCGGCCGACGGGGGGTGGCCCGACTGGATGGCCGACTGGCAGGTGCCCTTCGCCGAGACCATCGACCGAGCAGAGAAGATCGTCGTCTCCCGCACCCTCAGTTCGCCCGACTGGAACGCCCGGTTGCTCGAAAGCGATGTTGGCCAGGCAATCCAGCGCCTCAAGGAAGAATCCGACGGCAGCCTGTGGGTCGGTGGCGTGACGCTCCCCACGACGTTGGCAGACCTGAGGCTGATAGACGAGTTCGAGTTCCTGGTGCACCCCGTCGTGGTCGGACACGGTCCGTCGCTGCTCGCCGGCCTGCGTGAACGCATCCAGCTGGAGCTCGTGGCCCGGCGAGCGTTCCGTTCCGGTGTCGTTGCGATGCGATTCCGACCCCGATAGTGGCATCGCCACCGGCGTTTCCGCGTCGACCTTCGGTGGTGAGGGCGAGCCCGAAGCCTGTCAGTGGCTGCAACTCGTCGTTGGTCGTCATCTCGGCCCCTTCAGCGTGTACACGGTGCCATCTCACCCACACTTCTCTCGCCCAGGCCGTGAACGCGTCGTCGCGCGTGTAGCCGGTGAGTGCGCGAGCGCCGAGCGTGCAGAGAGCACCGCCGGCTTGTTGTGCGTGGGAGGGACGCTGCAGGGGGAGTCCCGTTGCGCAAGACATTGGCGAGCCTGTTGCACCTCGCATCCTGTCCGGTAGTGGTCGATCGCCAAGTGGAGACCGGCCAGGGCGAATTCAGATAGAGATGTCTTGGCGGGGGCCTCGGGTGCTGGGCTACCTAGGCATCGACGGCTCCTTGATGCAGGAAGTCCGCGTGTTCCCTGCCCATGGTGTTGGCGGCCATCTTGAGGTACGCGGCACGGCACGTCAGGCTCGAGGCAGACGGCCGAGTCACCGTGGCGTTCGGTTCTTGTGCGTCGGCGAAGCCGCAGGGGGCCTCGCCCGACCCAGCGGCCGACTCCACGGTCGAGCTGGACGGGATGTCGAGCAGCCGAGCCGGATGTGGTCGTCGAGCTCATCAGGCGACCTGGCTAGCCACCGCTGCGTTGCACGGGACGCTGCCGTTGGCGGAGGAGCTGCACGAGGCCGGACTCTTGGAAGTGCATCCCGGTATGGCGCCCTCTTGCTGTTGGGAAGAGCCGACCGTGGCCAGAGGAGCACTGGCTGAGCTTGACCGACAACGAGCCTCGGCCGAGACGTGACCAACACAGGGGTCGCGGTGGTGGCGAGCAGGCGCGCGGACGTTGCCGGCGAGGCCTCAGACGACACGGCGTCCCCTCGTCCGGAGGGGGCGCCGAGTAATGCGACGTGCAGAAATGGCCGAACGGGGGACCCGCAGGATCGATGACGACTGCCTGGTGAGCACACATGTGGGCGGTCAGCAACGATGGGTGCAGCCGACTGAAGGAGGCCAGACGTGAACGGCGGCGAGCCGCTTGACCACCCATCGGTGCAGAAGTACCCAGACAGCCCGACAGTGGAGGTCCGGGTCGGCGGCATCCTGTATCGAGTGCCGACCCAGAGAGGCCCCGACGAGGCCGTCCCGGTCCCGGTTCGTGACTTGGCGCAGGCCATGGCCGCGGTCGCGCAGTTCGCGGCCCTGCTGGAGCTGGCGATGGTTGACGACGAGCAGGCTACCTGGGGCGGCCGGGCGGTCACTCGGGGCACTTCAGAGGGCGCCCCCACGACGCGACCCGAGCTTGTCTTGAGCCTTCAGCGATTGAGTCGGCGGTTGCGCGCCGCGTTGCCGTACTGGTGAGCGGCGGCTGTGGAGCGTCCCGCGAGCCAGCGGTCGTGGTCAGCCCAGGCAGTTAGTACTCCGGGTCCTCAGCGAGATGCGGTTGGAGCCAGGCGGCAAGGGGGGAGGCATCCCCTCCCGTGTGGGTGAGGGCGGTGCGGCAGACACCAGGGAACTCGTCACGGGCACTGGCCCGCACGTGGGGGGCGATGCTCAGCGTACCGACGTCCGTCCGGAGCGCGTGCTGCCAGTAGAGGCGGGCGAAGCGGGGCGGCACCGGGCCGAAGAGTGTCGCGAGGTTGGGCGGCCGGACGTCCTGGTCGCGTTCGCGCAGTGCCCGGAAGCCGTTTCGAATGGCATCGATGGTCTGTCGCATCAAGACGGGGTCCTCCGCGAGCCGGACTGGGTCACCCCCGGCACGGAGGACGCCGGCGCCGAGGGAGGCGACGAGCACGGCGTGGGTCGCCAGCCAGTCGCTCATCCGCGGCTCGGTCACCACCGGCAACCGCGTCCGCCTCAGCAGGGTGGCCATCTCCTGGCCATGGACGGCGTGGGCGTCGACGGTGGTGGGCTGCTGCTTCACGGGCGTCCAGTGGACGACTCCGTCGGGTCCGCGCCGGCCCCCCAAGCCGGGGAAGGCTCGCACGAGGCGACCAGCGCCGACTCTGGCCGACAGTTCCGCGGCACCACCGGTGAGGTGCATCAGGGTCACAACGACGGGAGCCGTGGCGCTATCGGCCAGCGCGGCCGCTTCCCGAAGCTGGTGAGCGCGCACGGCGAGGATGAGGACGTCTACCGGCGGCAATGCAGCCGCGTCGGCCACCGGCACCCTCACGCTGCCCGAGGAAAGGGCAGGCCGCGCGCACTCGAGCCGAATTCCCGTCCCGAGCTCGGGCAGTCGTTCCCCGCGAGCGATGAGAGTCACGTTGACTCCTGCCTGGTGCAGCAGGCCGGCGTAAACCTGCCCTACAACGCCGGCACCGACGACCCCCACCCGGGTCATCGGATGGTCTGGGCACGCAATGCGCCCCGGCCCAGATGTGACATGTGGGCCGCAAGGGAACGATCCTGAGCCGAAGGTAAGGAATGGGTCAAGGAACTTCCCCTACTTGGTCAAGTGATTGGGCAGACTGACGCCAACGCACCGCCCCCGCCCGATGCAGGGGAAGGCGGGGGCGGGCGTTGTGGCGAGGCCGACACTCCTACCTGAGGTGTCGGCCTCGCCACGTTCCTGGGCGGCCACTTCCAGCGTACGGCCCCGCCACCCGGGACCGGTCGTCACTGTCGCGTGTCTCGCACGACCGGTTCCCGGAGACCGGGAGCCGCCGCTCTACCGGGCCGCGTGGCGGGGCACGAAGCGCCGTCGGCGGAGCTGGGACGCCCCGACGAAGAGCACACCGGCGGCGAGGAGCGCCGCGGCCACCGAGAGCTCCATCCCGAGGTCGGACCCGGTGTAGGCCAGGCTCGCCGGCCCGGCATCGGCCACCGCACCCGCCGCACACAGGACGGTGAAGGTGCTGGAGTCGCTGGCGGTGCCCGCGTCGTTCTCCGCGGTGACCGTCACCGTGTGCTCACCACAGGCCAACGCGGTGGTCGGCGTGTAGGTGAAGTTGCCGTCGCCGTCGGTGTCGACCTCGACGGGGTCGCCACCGTCGATGACGACCGTCACCGTCGAGTTCGGCTGGTTCGAGGTACCGGTGACCGGTGGGGTCGGGTCATCCGTGCTCGACCCGTCCTCGGGGTCGGTGATCTCGACCGTCGGCTCCTCGTCCGCGGCGACGACGGTGAAGGTGACGCTGTCGCTGGCGCTCCCCGCGTCGTTCTCCGCGGTGACCGTCACCGTGTGCGGGCCCTCGGCCAGCGGCGTCGTCGGCGTGTAGGTGAAGTTGCCGTCGCCGTCGGTGTCGACCTCGACGGGGTCGCCACCGTCGATGACGAGCGTCACCGTCGAGTTCGGCTGGTTCGAGGTACCGGTGATCGGCGGGGTCGGGTCATCCGTGCTCGACCCGTCCTCGGGTGAGGTGATGTCCACCGTCGGCTCCACGTCCGCGGCGACGACCGTGAAGGTCGTGCTGTCGGTCGCCGTGTCCCCGGCCCCGTCGGTGACCGACGCCTCCACGGTGTGCGGGCCTTCGGTCAGCGGCGTCGTCGGCGTGTAGGTGAAGTTGCCGTCGCCGTCGGTGTCGACCTCGACGGGGTCGCCACCGTCGATGACGAGCGTCACCGTCGAGTTCGGCTGGTTCGACGTGCCGGTGATCGGCGGGGTCGGGTCATCCGTGCTCGACCCGTCGGCCGGGGTGACGATGTCGACGGCCGGCGCGAGCCGGCCACACTCCACCCCACCGACCGGGGCGGTCGCCTCGGCGTGCAGCGGGAGCAGGTCCACGCTCACCGTGCCCGTTCCGCCGAGCAGGGTGATGTCGGCGGTCAGCGCGACCGCGTCACCACTGGCGCTCGTCCCGTCCGCGGCGACGCTGCGGTTGGCCAGCTCGCTCGCCGAGTTCAGGTGGAGGACGACCGACCCGACACCGGGCACGTCGAGCGGCACGTCGGCCCCGGCGTCCAGGGTCACCGTGGTCCCGCCGACCGTCGCGGTCGCCTCGGCCGGGGTGAAGACGACGTCCGAGCCGTCGGCGGTGCCCGTCGCGGTCGCGGTGAGCGTCGGCGCACTGAGCACGTCGATCGTCAGGAGACCGTCGAGCAGAGCGGGGTCGGTGAGCTCGCCGGTCGTGGTGGCCACCACGGCACGGGTGTCGAAGGTCGGGTCGGTCTGCTCGAGGCTCGTCGTGCCGGTGACCGAGGAGACACCCGTCGTGAGGACCGAGGTGCCGAGCAGGTCCAGGGAGGCCCCTGCCGTCTCCGTGCTCGCCTGGGAGATGGGCGTGCCGTCGTCGACACAGGCCTCCGCGCCGGCCCAGGTGGCGGTGTCGGTGTAGGTGATCACGCCGGTGTTCAGACCGAGCGCCGAGGCCTCGAGCAGCGAGCCGCTGTCGGAGCCCGAGGGCGGCGCCGTCGTCGTGTTGCTGTCGACGTCGACCGTCGCGAAGCCGCCCACCTGTGCGCCGAGGTTGGCCGAGGTGGCGCTCGCCGCGGGGTCGGCCTCGCTGTCCACGCTGGCATCGGAGTGCACCAGGTCCACGGCCGCGAGCTCACCGCCGGCCAGCGTGCTCTCGACGGTGAGGACGTCGCCGGACGCCGTCGCCGTGTAGGTGGCCGGCAACGGGGCGGCAGACGCCACCCCGGGCAGGAGGACGAAAGGCGCGGCAGCGACCACCGCTACCGCGCCCACGGCCACCGGGCGACCCCGACGCCGTGACATGAGGAATCTGAACATTACCGCCCCTTCGCTGAACACAGTGCGTGGTGCAGGCCCCTGCCCACGGCCTCAGCGCGCTGATCTGCAGCAACGCCGACGTCGCCGTGACCGGTCTACAACGTAAACCCGATATTGGAGTTCCGCAGTCAATTGCTCGATCTTTCTTCGACAACCGCGGTCGGGCGGCGGTTTGCTGGTGTCCGGGTGATGATGTCGGCGACGTAGCCGTGTGTCGGGATCCTGAAGCGTCACTGGCTCAGGGCCAGGTCGAGGCGGTCCAGGAGCGCCTCGAGGGCGACCTCGAAGTCGCGCTCGGTGTGGTCCTCGGACAGCAGCGCCCGGGTGCGGGTGATCAGGGGGTAGTCGGTGACGTCGAGGCTCTGGTCGTGGGGCTCGAGGTCGGCGTCGCCCTCGTCGAGCGGCTGCTCCACCGGCCCGGTGGTGGCGCCGGCGGCGGCGACCTCGAGCAGGAGGTGGCCGAGGAGGAAGCTGGTGAAGGCGCGGTAGGTCTCGACGGCCTGGGTGTCGCTGAAGCCGCGGTCGGTCAGTCCGCGCAGGAAGTCCTCGACGACGCGCAGGCTGCGCAGGGGTGGGCGCAGCCAGGGGGCGGCCGGGTGGCGGGTGGCCACGAGCGGGAAGATCCGCGGGTGGTCGATGGCGATCTGGCGGACCGAGCGTGCCAGCCACTGCAGGAGGCCCTGCCATCCCTCGGTGGGGCCGAGGCGGCCGTCGGGGTCGACCTGGATCTGGTCCACGAGCGCGGCGACGATGCCCTCGAGGAGGTCTTCACGGCCGTTGACGTGTCGGTAGAGGGCCATCGCGTCGACCCCGAGCCGGGCCCCGAGCGATCGCATCGTCAGCCGTTCCAGGCCGTGCTCGTCGATCATCGCGATGGCCTCCTGCACGATGAGCTCCCGGCCGAGGGGCCGGGCGGGGGTCGCGGCCTGCTCCGGGGTGGGGGTGTGCTCGCTCGTCATGGCAGTCCTCGCGGTCGGGGCTCGGGTGCGCCGGTGCGCCCGGCCTGGGCCCATTGTCGTCCCTGCCCGCGCCGGTCCGCGTCACCCCCGCCCGCACCCGGGTGGCGCCGAACGCCGCGGTCCACGACTCGCATCGGGCCGGAGATGTGGTCTACGTTGTAGATGCATCCCTGTCTACGCTGTAGACACATGTGGTCTACGGTGTAGACACAGGTCAGGGCCTCGGCCCGGGAGACGCCCGGGCGGCCATCGCAGATGTGCCCGCACGGGCGCGCCGAACCACGGAGGTTTTCCGCTCATGGACGATGCACTGCAGAACGGGTTGACCACGGTCGCCGAGTTCGTGCCCAGGCTGGTGTTGTTCCTTGTGGTGCTGGTGGTGGGGTTCGTCGTGGCGCGGGTGGTGGCGAAGGTCGTGGCCGGGGTGTTGGAGCGGGTGGGTTTCGACCGGGCGATCGAGCGGGGTGGGGTGGGTCGGGTGATGGCCGGGTCGGAGTACGACCCGTCGGACATCCTGGCCAAGCTGGTGTACTACTTCGTGCTGCTGTTCACCCTGCAGCTGGCGTTCTCGGCGTTCGGGCCGAACCCGGTTAGTGACCTGTTGACCCGGATCATCGCGTTCCTGCCGGCGGTGTTCGTCGCGATCGTGATCGTCGTGGTGGCTGCGGCGGTCGCGGCGGCGCTCAGGACGTTGGTCGAGGGGAGCCTGGGTGGGCTCTCCTACGGGCGGGTGTTGGCGAACGTGGCGGCGGTGTTCGTCATCGGGCTGGGGCTGGTGGCGGCGTTGAACCAGGTGGGGATCGCCACGACGGTCACGACGCCGGTGTTGGTCGCGGTGTTGGCCACGGTGGGTGGGGTCGTGGTCGTCGGGGTCGGTGGGGGGCTGGTCAAGCCGATGCAGTCGCGGTGGGAGTCCTACCTGACGCGGGCCGAGCAGGAGGCGCCGAAGGTCAAGGAGCACCTCGAGGACGCTCCGGGTGTGGCCGAGCAGGCCCGCCACGCGGCGGGCGAGGCCAAGGCCCGCTACGAGAGCGACTCGTCCACGACGACCGTCCTCGAGCCGGGGCAGCAGACCACGTCCGGTGGGTCCGGTCCCGCCCGCTGAGGCCCGGGGCCACCGCCCACGGCACGCCCGAGACAAGGAGTGAACGCATGGCCAGACTGACCGTCCTCGCGGCGGCGGCCGCCGGGTACGTCCTCGGCGCACGCGCCGGACGCGAACGCTACGACGACATCAGCTCGGTGGCCCGCCGGCTGTGGCAGCACCCGCGGGTGCAGGAGGGCAGTGCCCAGGCCCAGCGGACCGCCACCCGGCTGAGCCGCGCCGCCGGCCGGGCGGCGAGCCGGAAGGCGAGCGAGATCGCCCACGGCGGGGAGGACCCCACGGTGGACGGCGCCTCGTCGGGCACCTCCGCCTCGCGCTCGGCGGGGGGCTCCGCCGATGAGTGAGGGTCGGCCGCCCACGAGCGCCCCGGTGGAGTCCGCGTCCACCGGCCAGCTCGTCGCCCGGATGAGCTCGGACCTCTCGGACCTGGTCCGCTCCGAGATCCAGCTGGCCAAGGCCGAGCTGCAGGAGTCGGTGCGGCATGCCGGGGTCGGCGCCGGGCTGTTCGGCACCGCGGGCCTGATCGCCCTGTACGGCGTGGGAGCGCTCGTCGCGACCGCGGTGCTCGCGCTCTCCCTCGTGCTCGACGCGTGGCTCGCCGCGCTCGTCGTCGCCGCGGCGCTCTTCGTCGCCGCGGGGGTGGCGGCGGTCATCGGGCGACGCCAGGTCGGCCGGGCCTCGCCGCCGGTGCAGCGGACGGTGGAGAACGTCAAGGCCGACGTCGACGCCGTCCGGCATCCGGCGACGGCCACCGACGAGACCGGCCCCGACCCGACGGGAGGCCCCCGATGAGCACCACCCCGCCCGAGCCGACTCCCCGGCCCGAGGAGAGCACCGACCCGGAGCGGATCGAGGAGCACATCGCGGCCACCCGCGAGGACCTCGCCGCCACCATCGACGCGCTCGAGGCCAAGGTCGACGTCGTGGGCCGTGCGTCCGACCGGGCCCGGGCCCTGCGCGCGGCAGCCACCGACGAGGTCGGGCGGCCGCGCACGGCGGTCCTCGCCGCCGCCGCGGTCGTCGTCGTCGGTCTCGTCGCAGCGGCCGTGGTCCTCGGCCGTCGCCGATGAGCCGGGAGGACCCCCCGGAGACCGCTGCGGCGACCCCGGAGGGGGAGTCCGCGCGCAAGCCGGACTCCCCGGCCCAGATCACCCGGCCGTCGTGGCGCTACGTCGCGCGCACCACGGCGCGGGAGTTCTCCCGCGACCGCTGCACCGACCTCGCCGCCGCCCTGACGTACTACGCCGTGCTGTCGGTCTTCCCGGCCGCCATCGCGCTGCTCTCCCTCGTCGGGCTCGTCGGGCAGGGCAGGAGCACCGTGCGCACGCTCGTCGGGATCCTTGAGGACGTCGGGGCGGGGTCGGTCGCCTCGACCCTGGAGCCCACGCTGACCTCCCTGAGCCAAGCCCCGCGTGCGGGGTTCGCGCTCGTCGCGGGCCTGCTCGCCGCGCTGTGGTCGGCGTCGGGCTACGTCACCTCCTTCGGGCGGGCCATGAACGACATCTACGAGGTCGGGGAGGGGCGCCCGTTCTGGAAGCTGCGGCCCCAGATGCTCCTGCTCACCCTGGTCGTCATCGTCCTGGCGGCTCTCGTCGCCGCGGGCCTCGTCCTCACCGGGCCGGCCGCCCAGGCCGTCGGCGACGCGGTGGGCCTGGGCTCGACCGCCGTGCTGCTCTGGGGGATCCTCAAGTGGCCGGTGCTGCTCCTCGCGGTGGTCGTCATCGTCGCCCTCCTCTACTACGCCACCCCCAACGTGAGGCAGCCACGCCTGCGCTGGGTCAGTGTCGGCGCGGTCTTCGCCATCGTCGTGTGGGTGCTGGCCTCGGCCGCCTTCGGGTTCTACGTGGCCAACTTCGCCAGCTACGAGAAGACCTACGGCTCGCTCGCGGGGGCGATCGTCTTCCTGCTCTGGCTGTGGATCACCAACCTGGCCCTGCTCTTCGGCGCCGAGCTGGACGCCGAGCTCGAGCGCGGACGGGAGCTGCAGGCGGGCATCCCGGCCGAGGAGAGCGTCCAGCTGCCGACCCGGGACGACCGCACCCTGCGCACGGCCCGACGCAAGCGTGCCGAGGACGTCGAGCGCGGCCGCCGGCTGCGCCGCAGCGCGGGCGAGAGCGAGTCCCCGTCCGATGAGTGAGCCGGGTCCGGCGGTGCCGGGCCCCGACGGGCGGTCAGTCCTCGGCGTCCGGCCCGCGCCGACGCAGGGTGTCGGGCTCGAACCCGTGGCGCACACCCCACAGGACGGCCTGGGAGCGCCGCTGCACCCCGATCTTGCGGTAGGCGCTGCGGATGTAGGACTTCACCGAGTTGATCGAGAGGTACGTGCGGCGGGCGATGTCCTCGTTGCGCAGACCCTGGGTGATCAGCGCGAGGATCTCGGCCTCGCGGGCCGTGAGGCCCTCGGCCCGGCCGGGCCAGTCCCCGGACGCGTCCTCGGTGGAGTCGGTGCGGTCGGTCACCTGCTCGCCGGCGTGGACCCGCTCCAGGGCGGCGACGAGCTGCTCGGCGGTCATGCCCTTCGAGAGGTACCCGGCGGCCCCTCGCTCCAGCGCCGTGCGGGCGAGCGACTCGTGGGTGTTCCAGCTGTAGAGGACGATCCGGTCGGCCTCGCCCGCGGCGAGGATCTCGGCGATCGAGGCCCGGTCGGCCTGGTCCTGGGCGAAGGTGTCGTAGAGGAGGACGTCGACCCGCCGCTCGACCGGCATCCGGGAGTCGAACTCGACGAGGTGCACCCGGTCGCGGAACGGCTCGAACATGCGCGCCAGGCCCTGGACGACGATGTCGTAGTCGTTGACCAGGGCGACCCGAACCGGGCGCGCGTGCTTCGCCATGGCGACAAAATAGACCACCCGGCGGGTGAGCGAGCAGGGGGTGGCCGGCGCCCGCAAACCACCCTTTGGGGTGCAGCGGCGGGCCGCCCCCGCTCTGCACAGTGGGGGGATGAGCACCACCGGACCCGGGACGTGAGCCTCCGCGTCGCCTCCGTCCCCAGCGACCACGTCTACGTCCGCCACCTGTCACCGGCAGGTGGCGGGGACGACGTGCGCCGGCTGCCCGACCCGCGCCCGGGCGGGGCGGTGACCGGCGCACCCTGGTGGCCGCCGCGCATCCTCGACCCCGACTGGGTGCGTGCGCACGCCGACGAGTTCGACCTCGTCCACGTGCACTTCGGCTACGACGCGCAGGACCCCGAGGACCTCGCCGCCTGGGCCGGCACGCTCCGGACGCTCGGCAAGCCGCTCGTCCTTACGGTGCACGACCTGCGCAACCCCCACCACGAGGAGCCCGCACTGCACGACGCGCAGCTCGGCGCCCTCCTCGCGGCGGCGGACGCGGTGGTCACCCTGACGCCCGGGGCGGCCGCCGAGGTGCGACGGCGCTCGGGACGGGCCGCCCGCGTGCTGCCGCACCCGCACGTCGTCGACCTCGACCGGATCGCCCGGCCGCGCCGGGGCCACGACGGGTTCGTCGTCGGGCTCCACTGCAAGAGCCTGCGCGCCGGGATGGACCCCCTGCCGGTGGTCGAGGCCCTCGCGGGCTGCGTCCCCGACTGGCCCGACGCACGGCTGGTCGTCGACGCGCACACCGATGTCATGGCCCCCGGCAGCCCCCGGCACGACGCGGCCCTCGAGACCCGGCTGCGGGAGCTGGCCGCGTGCGGGCGGCTCGAGCTGGCCGTGCACGACTACTTCACCCACGACGAGCTCGTCGACTACCTCGAGGGGCTGGACGTCTCGGTCCTGCCCTACCGGTTCGGCACGCACTCGGGCTGGCTGGAGGCCTGCTACGACCTCGGCACGACCGTGGTCGCGCCCGACTGCGGCTACTACGCCGAGCAGCGCCCGGTGCTCGGCTACCGCACGGGCGACGCGGCATCGCTCGTCGCCGCGGTGACCCGAGCCCACGAGGACCGCCCGTCCTGGCGCGCCGACGCGGCCGCCCGGCGGGCGGAGCGCGCGATGCTCGCGGCGTCCCACGCGCAGCTCTACCGCAGCGTCCTCGCCGCGAAGGAGGTCGCGTGCACGTCGTGATCCTCGCCGCCTCCCGGCACCCCGTCGCGGAGCCCTTCGCCGGTGGGCTGGAGTCCCTGACCTGGCACCTCGTGCGCGGCCTGCGGGAGCGGCACGTCGCCGTCACCGTCTTCGCGGGGGAGGGCAGCGACCCGCTGCTCGACGCCCGCGTCCTGCGGGCCAGCCCGCTCCGGCTCAGCGCGGCCGCCGCGGCGGACGTCAGCATGGTGCCCGAGCCCTGGCTGCGCGAGCACCACGCCTACCTCCAGGTCATGCTCGAGCTGCAGCGCCGCACCGACGTCGACGTCGTCCACAATAACAGCCTCCACCACCTGCCGGTCGCCATGGCCTCCTCGGTCCCGGCGGCGGTCCTGACGACACTGCACACACCGCCGACCCCGTGGCTCGAGCCCGCCATCGCCATCGCCCGCGGGAACGGTGGGACCGCCCACCACGTGGCCGTCAGCGAGCACACGGCGGCCTCCTGGCGGCACGTCGCCGACGTCGACGTCGTGCGCAACGGGGTCGACGTGACCCGCTGGACGCCGGGCCCGGGCGGCCCGGACCTGGTCTGGGCCGGCCGGCTCGTCCCGGAGAAGGCCCCGCACCTGGCCGTCCGCATCGCCCGGGCGGCCGGTCGGCGGCTGCGCCTCGCGGGACCGGTCGGTGACGTGGGGTACGTCGAGCGTGAGCTGCTGCCCCTCCTCGGCGACGGGGTCGAGTACGTCGGTCACCTCGACACCGCCGGGCTCGCCGGGCTCTTCGGCTCCAGCGCCGTCAGCCTCGTGACGCCCGCGTGGGACGAGCCGTACGGTCTCGTCGCCGCCGAGTCGCTGGCCTGTGGCACCCCCGTGGTGGCCTTCCGCCGGGGCGGTCTGCCCGAGGTCCTCGACGGGTCCACGGGGGTGCTCGTCGACCCCGACGGGCCCGACCTGGTCGGCCGGGCGGCCGCCGCCGTCGTGGCCGCCGAGCGCCTCGACCGCCGCGCCTGCCGGCAGCGTGCCGTCCAGGAGTGCTCGGTGGCCCGGATGGTGCAGGAGTACCTCGCCCGCTACGAGGGCATGAGCGCGGGGCTCGTCGCGTGATCGGCTGGTACGTCCACCACGCCGGCCGGGGTCACGCGACCCGGGCCGCCACGGTCGCCGCGCACCTGCGCCGGCCGGTCACCGGGCTGGGCTGCGGCCCCAGGCCCGAGGGTTGGCCGGGGGAGTGGCTGCGGCTCGAGCGCGACGACCGCAACCCCGCGCCGACCGACGTGAGCGCTCGGGGACTGCTCCACTGGGCGCCGCGCCACGACGAGGGGCTGGCCGCCCGCAGCGCCCGGGTGGCCCGTTGGGCGGCCGTGCGCCATCCCGCCCTCCTCGTCGTCGACGTCTCGGTCGAGGTCGCGCTGCTCGCCCGGCTGTGCGGCGTCCCCGTCGTCGTCACCGCGCTGCCCGGTGTCCGCCGGGACCCGGCGCACGAGCTGGCCTACGACCTCGCCGAGGCCCTCCTCGCGCCGTGGCCCCCGGGGACGCACGAGCGGGACTGGCCGGCGCGCTGGGTCGAGAAGGCGTGGCCGGTCGGCACGGTGAGCCGCTTCGACGACCGGCCGCTGCGTCCCCCGGCGCGGCGGGACGCCCCCCGGGTCCTCCTGCTGTGGGGCTGCGGCGGTCGCTCGACCGGCGCGCAGCAGGTCGATGCCGCCCGGGCGGCCACGCCGGGGTGGGAGTGGGTCGAGTGCGCCGGCGACGCGAGCGGCGAGCAGGTCTGGCAGGCGCTGCTCGACGCCGACGTCGTCGTGACCCACGGCGGCCAGAACGCCGTCGCCGAGGTCGCCGCGGCCCGTCGCCCGGCGGTCGTCGTGGCCCAGCCGCGGCCCTACGACGAGCAGGTGGCCACGGCCCGGGCGGTCGAGGCCGCCGGGGTCGCCGTCGGGCTGACCGAGTGGCCGGTGCCGGCGGCCTGGCCCCAGCTGCTCCAGCAGGCGCGGGCCCTCGGGGGCCACGGCTGGGTGCGGTGGAGCACCCGGGCCGGTGCGCGTGCGGCCGCCGCCTACCTCGACGGGCTCGCCGACGCGATGGGAGCGCAGCGATGAGCGAGCCACGGGTGGCCGTCGTGACGATCGTCCACGGACGGCACCGCCATCTGCTCGGACAGCGCTGGGGGCTGGCCCGGCAGTCCCGCGCGCCCGAGGAGCACGTCGTCGTCGCCATGGACGACCCCGGGGTGCGCGAGGTGCTCGCCGGCTCGCCCGGGCCGCCGGCCCACGTCCTCGACGTACCCGCCCCGGGCGGCCGGCTGCCGCTCGCGGGGGCCCGGAACGCGGGCGTGGAGGCGGCCGTGGGCCGGGGCGCCCAGGTCGTCGTCCTCCTCGACGTCGACTGCATCCCCGGGCAGGACCTCGTCGCGCGCTACACCG
Source organism: Phycicoccus endophyticus (assembly GCF_011326735.1). Taxonomy (GTDB): domain Bacteria; phylum Actinomycetota; class Actinomycetes; order Actinomycetales; family Dermatophilaceae; genus Phycicoccus; species Phycicoccus endophyticus. The sequence continues at coordinate 28,037 of NZ_JAANCN010000017.1, read as the reverse complement.
GTGTCCTCGCGGGGCGTGTCGGGGGCAGCCCGCGCGGGCCGGCCGTGGCCTGCGGGATCGTCCGCTACCTCGACGCGGCGACCACGGCGCTGCCCGAGGCCGAGCGCACGTGGCACCGGCTCGAGCGCGGCTCCAGCCTCCACCCTGCGCGTGCTGCCCCTCCGCCCGGGGCGGTCCGTCCCGGGCAGGACACCCGGCTGTTCTGGTCGCTCTCGTTCGCCACGACGGCCACCGACTGGGCCGTGCTCGGGGGCTTCGACGACGGCTACGTGGGGTATGGGGGAGAGGACACGGACTTCGGGCAACGGGTCTCCGCGGCCGGGGGCACGATCCTCTGGCTCGGGGACGCCGCCGCCTACCACCAGCACCACGGCGCCGGCGGGCTGCCCGTCCAGCACGTGCACGACATCGTCGACAACGGCGCCCGGTTCGCCGGGAGATGGGGATGGTGGCCGATGCGCGGCTGGCTCGACGCCTTCGAGGACCTCGGCCTCGTCGAGAGCGACGGCGCGGGCGGCTACGTCGTCACGAGCCGCGCCCGCGGCCTGCGGGTGGGGACCGACGCGTGAGCACGCTCTGGCGCGCTGCGGAGTGGGCGCTGCCCGAGGTCCCCCACGTCCCGCCGGGCGACCTCGAGCGGGTGCTGGCGGCGGGCCGGGAGCTCGCCCCGGTCGCCCGGGGGCTCGCCGAGGAGCCGTGGCGCTACCTCGCGACCCTGGCGACGCTCGGTGCCGACGACCTCACGAGCGCCCGGGCGCTCGAGCCCCACCTGGACGCGGTGGCGATCCTCGCCCAGGCCGGCGACCCGGACCTGGGTGACGTGGGCGTCGACGACCACAGCACCTTCGGTGTGTACGCCGCGCGGGCCCCCGGAGCGGTCCTGCGGGCGGCGCCCGGCCGGGACGGCGGGCTGCTCCTCTCCGGGCGCAAGGCGTGGTGCTCGCTCGCGACGACGGTGACTCACGCCCTGGTCACCGTCGAGGACGGCGAGCGTCCCGGCCTGTACGCCCTCCCGCTGCGCCACCGCGGCGTCCGGCACGAGAGCGGCACGTGGGTCTCACGGGGGCTCGCCGGCATCACGACCGGCACCCTCGAGCTCGACGAGGTGCCCGCGGTGCCCGTCGGAGGCCCGCGCTGGTACCTCGAGCGCCCGGGCTTCGCTTGGGGAGGCATCGGGGTCGCCGCCGTGTGGTTCGGCGGTGCCGCGGCCCTCGCCGGACGCCTCGTGGACGCCGCCGCCCTCCGCGAGCCGGACCAGGTCGCACTCATGCACCTCGGCCGGGCCGACCGGGCACTCCACGGAGCCCTTCTCGCGCTGCGCGACGCCGCCCTCGTGGTCGCCGCCGGCGACGGAACGGGCCCGTCGGGGGCCCTGCTCGCCGCCCGGGTACGGGCCACCGTCGCCGCCGCCGCCGAGGACGTCCTCGCCACCGTGGGGCACGCCCTCGGCCCGGCGCCGCTCACCCACGACGAGGAGCACGCGCGCCGGGTGGCCGACCTCACCGTCTACCTGCGCCAGCACCACGCCGAACGCGACCTCGCCGCGCTCGGCCGGCTCGTGCTCGGGGCCCTGGACGGGTCGTGAGCAGCCGGGCGCCCCGGCGCTTCCACCATGCCGAGCCCGGGACGCCGGAGCCGCAGTGGCTCCTCGACGCGCGGTGGTCCGCCACGCCGTCGGTCGACCTGGCGGCCCTGCCCCAGCGCTTCGACGAGCTCGTCGTCGCCGCCGCACACCCCGACGACGAGACGCTCGCCGTCGGCGGTGTCCTCGCCGGGGCGTACGCCGTGGGTCTGCCGGTGCGGGTCGTCGTCGCCACCGACGGTGCGGCCTCGCACCCGGACGCCTCCGCCTGGTCGCCATCCCGGCTGGCCGCGGTCCGCCGCGCCGAGCTCGACGCCGCGCTCGGCCGGCTCGCGCCCGGGTCGCCCGCCGAGCATCTCGGCCTTCCCGACGGGGGGCTCGCCGGCCTGGAGCCGAGCCTCGCCGACGAGCTCGCCGCCCGGTGTGGCGAGCGAACGCTGCTCCTCGCGCCGTGGACCGGCGACGGGCACCCCGACCACGACGCCCTCGGCCGGGCCGCCGAGGAGGCCGGGCGGCGTCGGGGTGCCGCCGTGGCCCACTACCCACTGTGGCTCTGGCACTGGGGCCGCCCGGACGACCTCGACTGGTCGCGGGCGCACGTCGTCGAGCTCGACCGCGGGCTGCTCGACGCCAAGGCCGCCGCCGTCGCGGAGCACGCCTCGCAGACCGAGCCGCTCGGGCCGTGTCCCGGTGACCGCCCGGTCGTCACCGAGCCGGTGCTCCGCCGGGCCGGGCGGCTCGTCGAGCTGGTCCTGTCCGCCCCGGGGGCGCTGCCGCTCATCCCGGCGCGACCCGACGCGCAGGTGGCGGCCCCGTTCGACGCCATGTACGACGAGGGCCCGGACCCGTGGGGCTTCGAGGGCTCCTTCTTCGAGCGCCGCAAGCGGGACCTCGTCGCTGCCGTCCTGGGCCGGCAGCACTACCACACTGCGCTCGAGATCGGGTGTGCCACCGGCCTGCTGACCACCCGGCTGGCAGAGCGAGCGGACCACGTCGTCGCCGTCGACGTCAGCGAGCGGGCCCTCGCCGTGGCCCGGGCACACACCCCCGACGGCGTCCAGTGGCGGGCGGGTCGCGCCCCGGAGGCGGTCCCCGACGGCCCGGTCGACCTCGTCGTCCTCTCCGAGGTCGGCTACTTCCTCACCCCGCTGGAGCTGCTCGAGACGCTGCGCCGGCTGCGGGTCGCCCTCGCCCGGGGGGGCGAGGTCGTCCTCGTCCACTGGCGTCACCCGACCCGTGGGGTGCCCCTCGACGGTCCGGCGGTCCACGCCCAGGCGCTCAGTGCCCTGGCCGACCTCGCACCGGCCGTCCACTACGAGGACGCGGACGTCCTCCTCGACGTTCTCGGCGGGCCCGCCGGTTCGGTCGCGTCGCGGGAGGGGCGGGTGTGAGCCGGCTCGAGCACGTCGTCGTCGCGGTGCCCGCGCGCGACGAGGAGGCCGTCCTCGGCGACTGCCTCGACGCCCTGCTGCGCTCCGTCACCCGGCTGCGCACGGCACGACCGGGGGTCGGTGTCGAGGTGGTCGTCGCGCTCGACCGTTGTCTCGACGCGTCCGCGCAGGTCGCCGCCTCCCGCCCGGTCACCGTCGTGCGCAGCGACGCCGGGTCGGTGGGGGCCGCCCGCCGGCTGGCGGTCGCCGCGGGCCTGGCCGCGGTACGCGCGCGGGGCGGCTCCCCCCGCGGGACGTGGGTCGCGGGCACCGACGCCGACTGCCTCGTGCCGGTCCACTGGCTCACCGGGCAGCTTGCGCTCGCCGACGCCGGCGCGGAGCTCGTCGTCGGCACCGTGGAGCCGGTCGGCGACGTCGAGCCCGCCCGGCTCGCCGCCTGGCACGCGCGGCACTCCCTCCGGGACGGCCACGAGTACGTCCACGGGGCCAACCTCGGGATCCGGGGGGACACCTACCTCGCCGTCGGCGGGTTCGCCGACCTGCCGGTGCACGAGGACGTCGCGCTCGTCGCCGCGGTGCGCGCCCGAGCCCGCCCGGAGGTGGCCACCGACCAGGTGCGCGTGCGGACCTCGGCCCGTCGGCTGGGCCGGGTCGAGGGCGGCTTCGCGTCCTACCTCGCCGGCCTGCCGGTGCCCGGGGGTGTGTCCGGCAGCGGAACCGGGTAGCGACCCGGCACAGGCCAGTCGACGACAGGAGGTCGCCGTGCGAGCGGTGGTGTGGAACGGAACGAAGGACGTCTCGGTGCAGGAGGTCCCCGACCCGAGGATCGAGGCTCCGGGCGACGCGGTCATCCGGGTGACGAGCACGAACATCTGCGGGTCCGACCTGCACCTGTACGAGCCGCTGAGCGCCTTCATGAACCCCGGCGACGTCCTCGGGCACGAGGCGATGGGCGTCGTTGAGGAGGTCGGCCCGGAGGTCACCGGGCTCGCGGTGGGCGACCGGGTCGTCATCCCCTTCCAGGTCTCCTGCGGCGAGTGCTGGATGTGCCGGCGCGGGCTGCAGACCCAGTGCGAGACCACCCAGAACACCGACCAGGGCACCGGCGCCACCCTCTTCGGCTACTCCGAGCTCTACGGCTCGCTCGCGGGTGGGCAGGCCGAGTACCTGCGGGTGCCGCACGCCTCCTCCACGCACATCACCGTGCCGGAGGGTCCCTCGGACGAGCGCTTCGTCTACCTCTCCGACGTCCTGCCCACGGCCTGGCAGGCCGTCGCCTACGCCGACCCCGACCCCGAGGGCACCCTCCTCGTCCTCGGGCTCGGGCCGATCGGCGACATGGCCTGCCGGATCGCCCAGCAGCGCGGCGTCGCGCAGGTCATCGGGGTCGACCTCGTCCCGGAACGGCTCGAGCGAGCCCGCGCCCGCGGGGTGAGCACGATCGACCTGCGCGAGGTCGACGAGGTCGGTGACGCGGTCCGCGACCTCACCGGGGGCCGCGGCGCCGACTCGGTCGTCGACGCCGTCGGGATGGAGGCCCACGGCTCGGGCGTGGCCAAGCTGTCGCACAAGATCGTCGCCGCGCTGCCGTCCGCCGTCGGCAAGCCGCTGATGACCCGGATGGGGGTCGACCGGCTCGCCGCGTTCTACACGGCGGTGGACGCCGTCCGGCGCGGCGGGACCGTGTCGCTGAGCGGGGTCTACGGTGGCATGACCGACCCCCTCCCGATGATGACCCTCTTCGACAAGCAGGTGACGCTGCGCATGGGCCAGGCCAACGTGCTGCGCTGGGTGCCCGAGATCATGCCGCTGCTCACCGACGAGGACCCCTTGGGGGTCGAGAGCTTCGCCACCCACCGGCTGCCGCTCGACGCGGCGCCCGAGGCCTACGCCACCTTCCAGGCCAAGGACGACGGCATGGTCAAGGTGGTCCTCGACCCGAGCGAGCGCCGGGCCGGCTGAGATGCCCCCGACGCACCCGCGGGGCCGGGAGTGGCCGTGACGACGTGCGACGCGCTCGTCGTCGGCGGGGGCCCCAACGGGCTCGTCGCGGCCATCGCCCTGGCCGACGCCGGGTGGGACGTCGTCCTCGTCGAGGCGCAGGACGAGGTCGGTGGCGCGGTGCGCAGTGGCGAGGTTGCTGCTCCCGGCTTCGTCACCGACCTGTTCAGCGCGTTCTACCCGCTCGCCGCGGCCAGCCCGGTCATCCGCGACCTCGGCCTCACCGCGCACGGGCTGACCTGGGTGCGGTCCGCCGACCCGGTCGCGCACGCCTTCCCCGACGGTCGGGGCGTCGCCCTGAAGGCCGACCCGCAGGACACCGCGGCCGGCCTGGAGGCGTGCGCGCCCGGAGACGGCGAGGCGTGGCTGCGGCTGGTCGCCGGGTGGCAGCAGGTGCGCGACCCGCTCCTGGACCTGCTCTTCACCCCGTTCCCTCCGGTTCGTGCCGGGCTGCGGCTGCTCCGGCGGGCGCGGGTGGCCGGGTCCCTCGACATGGCGCGAGTCGCGGCCCTGTCCGCGCGCCGCCTCGGGCAGGAGGAGTTCGGCAGCGAGGAGGCGCGGGTCCTGATCTCCGGCAACGCGATGCACAGCGACCTGCCCCCCGAGGGAGCCGGGAGCGCCCTCTACGGGTGGCTGCTCGCGATGCTCGGCCAGGACGTCGGCTTCCCCGTCCCGCAGGGGGGTGCCGGGATGCTCGCGGCCGCGTTGCGTGCCCGAGCCGAGGCCGCCGGTGTCCAGGTGCGCTGCGGGCAGGCCGTGACCCGGGTGGAGGTCGCCGGCGGCCGGGCCCGCGGCGCGCGGCTCGCCGACGGGTCGGTGGTGCGTGCCCCGCACGGCGTCCTCGCCGACGTCTCCGCCCCCGCCCTCTACCGCGGCCTCCTCGAGGAGCACCACGTGCCGCGCCGGTTGCTCGCCGACCTCGAGCGCTTCCAGTGGGACCCGGCGACCCTCAAGGTCGACTGGGCCCTCGACGCGCCGCTGCCGTGGCTCGCGCCCGAGGTCCGCCAGGCGGGGACGGTGCACCTCGGCGTGGGCGAGGACGGCCTCGTCGACGTCGCGGCCGACCTCACGGTCGGGCGCGTCCCGGACCCGCCGTTCCTCCTCCTCGGGCAGATGACGACCGCCGACCCGACCCGCTCCCCGGACGGCACCGAGTCGGCCTGGGCGTACACCCATCTGCCCCGGGCTGCCGCGGGCGACGCCGGGGTCGTGGCCCGGCACGTCGAGCGGGTCGAGGCCGCGCTCGAGCAGGTCGCGCCGGGCTTCGGCGCCCACGTCGTGGGCCGTCACGTCCAGGACCCGGCCTCTCTCGAGCGGGCCGACGCCAACCTCAGTCTCGGAGCTCTGAGCGGTGGGACGGCGGCCCTGCACCAGCAGCTCGTGCTCCGGCCGACGCGCGGCCTCGGGCGACCGGAGACCCCCGTGCCCGGGCTGTTCCTCGCGAGCGCGGCCGCGCACCCCGGGGGTGGGGTCCACGGGGCGTGCGGCTGGAACGCGGCGCTGGCCGCGATGCGGCACCGGGCACCGCTGGGGCGGGTTCGTCGCCGGCTGGTCGGCACGGCGTGGGCGCGCGTGCTCGACGAGCGGTGAGCGGTCAGCCGGCGTCCGTGCCCTGCGCAGCCTCGCGGTGGCGCCCCTCGGCCACGAGGGCGAGGCGGTAGAGGGTCTCCCGGTTGCGCGGCAGGATCACCGCCTGGCGCACCGGCATCGGCAGGAGCCGACCCGGTCCGGTGCTCGCGTCCTCGGCGATCGACACCCGGCAGGCGTGCGCGCCGTCCGGCTCGACCTCGAGCTCGACCCGTGCCTCCCCGACCGGCCACCCGCGAGCGGTGAGGACGATCCGGTGGGGCGGCTCGGACTCCTCGACGCTCGTGGTGTCCGAGAGCATGGCCGGCCACGGGCCGACGCTGTGGTGCAACCGTGCCCCCGGTGCGGGCCAGGAGTCGTCGACGGCGCGCACGCGGGCCGCACCGACGACCCAGGTGGCGTACTGCCAGCCGTCGGAGACCACGTCCCACACGGCCTCGGCGGGAGCGGCCACGGCCCGGGACACCCGGGGGCGGTCCAGCGCACGGTCGTCGGTCACGAGGGTCCTCCGTGGTCAACGGGCCGGCCGGCGGCCGGGGCGTGCCTGCTCCCTACCCGCTGCGCAGGCCCCGCACGCGGGTCGGGGTCAGCGGACCTCGAGGACGCTCTCGCCCGCGGGGACGAGCTCGCCGACCACCGGGTGGCCGGGCAGCTCGCCCGCGACGAGCAGGCCGCCGGAGGTCTGGGCGTCGGCGAGGAGGACGAGCTCGTCCTCGGGCAGGCGTGCGGACAGATGGGGCCGGACCCAGTCCAGGTTGCGCCGGCTGCCGCCGGGGACGAACCCCGCCTCGAGCGAGGCACGGGCCCCCTCGAGGTACGGGACGGCCGCGGCGTCGAGCACCGCCGAGACCCCGGAGGCCCGGCACAGCTTGTACAGGTGCCCCAGGAGCCCGAAACCCGTGACGTCGGTGGCGCATCGGGCCCCCGCCTCGAGCGCGGCCCGGGACGCCTCGCGGTTGAGCGTCGTCATCACCTCGAGCGCCTCGGGGAAGACCTCACCGGTCGCCTTGTGCCGGTTGTTGAGGACCCCGAGACCGAGCGGCTTGGTCAGGGTCAGGGGCACCCCGGCGCGACCGGCGTCGTTGCGCAGGAGGTGCCGCGGGTCGGCGGTGCCGGTCACCGCGAGACCGTACTTGGGCTCGACGTCGTCGACGCTGTGCCCCCCGGCGAGGTGGCACGAGGCGGCGAGCGCGACGTCGGCCCCGCCGCGCAGCACCTCGGCGGCGAGGTCGAACGGGACCCGGTCGCGCGGCCAGGCGAGGAGGTTGACCGCGACGAGCGGCTCGCCCCCCATCGCGTACACGTCGGAGAGCGCGTTGGTCGCCGCGATCCGGCCCCAGTCGTACGGGTCGTCGACGACGGGGGTGAAGAAGTCCGTCGTGAGGACGACCGCGCGCTCACCGTCGAGCCGGACGACGGCCGCGTCGTCCCCCGACTCGACCCCGACGAGCAGGTCAGCCCCCGCCGCGGGCGTCAGGCCGCCGAGGACGCGTTCGAGCTCCCCGGGCGGCACCTTGCAGGCGCAGCCGCCCCCCGAGGCGAGCTGGGTGAGGCGTGGTGTCCGGTCGGTGATGTCGTCGGTGGCCGTCACCTGGCCATTGTCGCCGCTGCCTCCTCGTGGCGGGCCCGCAGCCGCGCACGTTGTGGCTCGACGACGTAGCGGGGGTCGCGCGCCGAGGCCAGCCCGGCCTCGAAGACCCCGAAGCGGGTCATCACCGAGGCGGCGACGCAGGCGGCGCCGGCCACCACGGAGACCGTGCGCGAGCGCCGACCGGCGACGAGGGCGGCGCTCCCGCCGAGCGCGGTGAGCACGCGCGCGGTACGCATCAGCCGCCCCGGCCGGCCCTGCTGGTAGGGCTCGCTGACCAGGCCCAGCCGGTGGGTGACGCGCTCGGCGGCCGCGAGCTCCATGAGGGCCCCGGCGGCGAGCATCCGCCGGGCCGGGCCGGCCTGCGCGGGCGGCACGAGCATGCAGGCCAGGCCGCCGGCCGCGGTGGCGCCCGAGCCGGCGAAGACGTAGGGGAGCTCGCGGTGGGCCTCGTGCCAGGCCGGCACCGCGGTGTTCGCGAGCAGGGCTCCGGTGTACGTGGCGAGCGCGGGGCCGAGCGCGGCGGCCCCGGCTCCGGCCACCCGGCCCGCCCGCGGCAGCCACCCGGTGACCGCCGAGGCCGCCGACGCGCCGGAGAGGGTCCCGAAGGGCGCGAGGACCCACGAGCCCACCGACAGCGGGGAGGTCGGCTTGAAGACCCGGAGCATGTTGAGGAAGCGTTCGGGGCGGTGCAGGTCGTGGATGAGGGCGACGGTGCCGAGGCCGGCACCGGCGCCCGCGGCGACGCGGGCCACCCGCTCCAGCTCCGGGCGCCCGGTGAGCGCGGCGCCCTCGGCGAGGACGGAGGAGGCGCCCGCCAGCCCGCCGAGGAAGAGGTAGAGGGGGACGTCCGGTGTCTTCCACGTCGGCTGCTTGAGGATCGGCCGCCCGTAGTAGGAGTCGGGGGTGGCCTGCGGGACCATCGGGGCCTCCCTCATCGGCGTCCCCCGAGGAACGACGCGACGCCCACCCCGACCAGCCCCAGGGCGGCGGCGCCGACGTGCCGCCACATCGAGGCGAGGTCGCGGGTGGTCACGACCGGGTCCGGGGGCAGGCCGTAGACCTCGGGCTCGTCGAGGAGGAGGAAGAAGGCGCCGTCGCCGCCGACGCCGTCCTCGGGGTCGGCGCCGTACAGCCGTGCGCCGTCCACCCCCTGCTCCTCCAGCTGCCCGAGGCGGCGCCCGGCGCGCTCGCGCAGCTCGTCGAGCTCGCCGTACTGGATGGACTCGGTGGGGCACGCCTTGGCGCACGCCGGGGTGAGCCCCTCCCCGATCCGGTCGTAGCACAGGGTGCACTTGAACGCCCGGCCGTCGCCCGGGCGGATGTCGATGACCCCGTACGGGCAGGCCGGCACGCAGTAGCCGCACCCGTTGCAGATGTCGGACTGGACGACGACCGTGCCGAACTCGGTACGGAAGAGCGAGCCGGTCGGGCAGACGTCGAGGCAGGCCGCGTGGGTGCAGTGCTTGCACACGTCCGAGGACATCAGCCAGCGCACGCCGCCCTCACCGGACTCGCTCTCCTGCCCCGGGCCGTCGGGCGCTGGGGCCGGCTCCGGCGGGCCCATCCCGGGCATCCCCAGGTCGGTGCGCGAGGCCCGCCCGGCCGGCTGCTCGACGAACGCGACGTGCCGCCAGGTGCTCGCCCCGAGCGCGCCGGTGTTGTCGTAGGACATCCCGGTGAGCGAGAGCCCGTCCTCGGGGACGAGGTTCCACTCCTTGCAGGCCACCTCGCAGGCCTTGCACCCGATGCACACCGAGGTGTCGGTGAAGAAGCCCATCCGGGGCGGGTGCGCCTCGTGCCCGGCGTCGCCGGCGACGTCCTCGAGCGGGCCGAACAGGGAGTGGCTCACGAGGTCTCCTCCGGTGCGGGGTGGGCGCCGGAGCGCCTCCGGTAGTCGTCGACGAAGGCGACGAGGGCGGGGCCGCGCGGACGGCGGCCGGGACGGATGTCGCACGTGCCCACCTTGTCCTGGATGTGCACGTTGGGGTCCAGGGCCAGTCCGACGAGGTCGTTGGCGGAGTCGCCGGTGACCAGGCCGTTCGCACCCCAGTGGTAGGGCAGCCCGACCTGCTCGACCCACTGGTCCCCGAGGCGCAGCGAGCGCATCCGGGCGGTGACGAGGACGCGCGCCTCGATCGCGGAGCGGGCGGTGACGATGGTGGCCCACCCGCCGTGCTCGAGCCCGCCCTCCTGCGCCAGGCGCGGCGAGACCTCGCAGAACATCTCCGGCTGGAGCTCGCTGAGGTAGGGCAGCGTCCGCGACATCCCACCGGCCGTGTGGTGCTCGGTGAGCCGGTAGCTCGTGAAGACGTAGGGGAAGACCCGGCTACCGGCCGGGTTCAGCGGGTTGTCGGGCTCGGCGACGTCCTCGAGCGCCGGGTTGCGCTGCACCCCGTGGACGGCGTTGCCGACGGGCGACTCGACCGGCTCGTAGAACGCCGGCAGCGGGCCGTCGGCGAGCCCGGTCGGCACGTAGAGCCAGGCCTTGCCGTCGGTCTGCATGATGAACGGGTCGCGCCCGCCGAGCGCGTCCGGGCCGGTCGCGCCCTCGTCGGGGACGTGGTCCGGGGGCCGGTCGACGACGAAGTCGGGGACGTCCTCCCCGGTCCAGCGACCCTGCTCGGCGTCCCACCAGACGTACTTCTTGCGCTCGCTCCACGGCCGCCCGTCCGGGTCGGCCGAGGCCCGGTTGTAGAGGATGCGACGGTTGGCCGGCCAGGCCCAGCCCCACTCGGGGGCCACGAGCGACTGCTCCCAGTGCGGGCGGCGCCGGGCCGCCTGGTTGACACCGTCGGCGTACACCCCGCAGTAGATCCAGCAGCCGCAGCTGCTCGAGCCGTCGGCCGCGAGCTGGGTGTAGGAGGAGAGCGGCTCGCCCGAGGCGTCCTGCCCGTTGATCTCGCGCAGCACCGCGTCGGCGTCCGGCTCCGCGAGCGGCCCCTCGGTCGGGTAGTCCCAGGTGAGGTCGAGCAGGGGGGCGTCCATGGGGTCGGTCGAGCCGGCGAGGCGCTCGCGGATCCGCTGGCCGAGCTCGTAGTAGAACTGCAGGTCGCTGCGGGCGTCGCCCGGTGGCTCGACCGCCTGGTGGCGCCACTGGAGCATCCGCTGGGTGTTGGTGAAGCTCCCCTTCTTCTCGACGTGCGAGGCGGCCGGCAGGAAGAAGACCTCGGTCCCGATCTCCTCGGTCACCAGCTCCCCCGACTCGATCTCCGGCCCGTCCTTCCAGAACGACGCGGTCTCGACCATCGTCAGGTCGCGGACGACGAGCCACTCCAGGCTGGCCAGCCCGAGGCGCTGCATCTTGCCGTTGGCCGAGCCCACCGCGGGGTTCTCGCCGATGACGAAGTACCCCGGGCTGCGCCCCTCGATCTGGTTGACGACCGTGTCGTAGGTGCCGTGGTGACCGGTGAGCCGCGGGAGGTAGTCGAAGCAGAAGTCGTTCTCCGGGGTGGCCGCCGACCCCCACCAGGCCTTGAGCAGGCTGACGGTGTAGGCGTCCATGTTCCCCCAGAAGCCGGTCGAGCCGGCGTCCTCCGCGACGAACTGGGCGAGGTTCTCGTGCTGGGCCGCATGGGGCATCGGGATGTAGCCGGGGAGGATGTTGAACAGGGTCGGGATGTCGGTGGAGCCCTGGATGCTCGCGTGCCCCCGCAGGGCGAGGATGCCACCGCCGGGACGGCCCATGTTGCCGAGGAGGGTCTGCAGGATCGAGGCCGTCCGGATCGTCTGCACCCCGGTGGAGTGGTGGGTCCAGCCGACGGCGTAGCAGAAGGCGCTCGTCCGCTCGCGCCCGGAGTTCTCGGTCAGGGCGCGGGCGACCCGCAGGAAGTCCTCCTCCGGCACGCCGCAGACCTCGGCGACGAGCCGGGGGGTGTAGCGCGCGAAGTGCCGCTTGAGGATCTGGAAGACGCACCGCGGGTGCTGGAGGGTCTCGTCCCGCTCGGGCTTGGCGTGCACCGCGGGGCCGCCGGAGCCGGTCTCCTCCGAGCGGGCGGCCTCGTGCTCGGCGGGCTCCTCGGACGCCTCGGGTCCCGCAGGCTGGCGCGGGTCGCGCATCCCGGCCGCCGGGGCCTGGGGGGCGTTCTCGTACTGCCAGCTCGTCGGGTCGTACTGGGCGCTCTCCTCGTCGTAGCCGGAGAAGAGCCCGTCGAGGTCCTCGGTGTCCGCGAACTCCTCTCCGACGATGGCCGCGGCGTTCGTGTAGTGGACGACGTACTCGCGGAAGTCGAGGTCGTTGTCCAGGACGTAGTGGACGAGCCCACCGAGGAAGGCGATGTCGGTGCCCGCCCGCAGGGGCACGTGCAGGTCGGCCACCGCGGAGGTGCGCGTGAACCGCGGGTCGACGTGGATGACGGTCGCCCCCTTGCGCTTGGCCTCCATCACCCACTGGAACCCGACGGGGTGGCACTCGGCCATGTTCGAGCCCTGGATGACGATGCAGTCACTGTTGGACAGGTCCTGCTGGAAGGTGGTGGCCCCTCCCCGGCCGAAGCTCGTTCCCAGACCGGGAACGGTGGAGGAGTGTCAAATACGCGCCTGGTTCTCGATCTGGATCGCACCCATCGCCGTGTAGAGCTTCTTCATGAGGTAGTTCTCCTCGTTGTCGAGGGTCGCTCCTCCGAGGCTCGCGATGCCGAGGGTGCGCCGGGTGCGCCGGCCCTGGTCGTCCTCCCACTCCCAGTGGCGGCGGCGGGTGGCCACGACCCGGTCGGCGATCATGTCCATCGCGGTGTCGAGGTCGAGGTCCTCCCACTCGGTGCCGTGCGGCCGGCGGTAGCGCACCGTCGTGACCCGCCGGTCGGAGGTCACGAGCTGGGTGCTGGCGCTGCCCTTGGGGCACAGCCGGCCCCGGGAGACCGGGCTCGCCGGGTCGCCCTCGATCTGGGTGACCCGCCCGTCCTCGACGTACACCTTCTGGCCGCAGCCGACCGCGCAGAACGGGCAGACGGAGTCCACGACCCGGTCGGCGGTCTCGGTGCGCGGGGTCAGTGCCCTCGTGTGGGCGGACTGCGCCGCGGCGCCCCGGCCGAGCCGGTCACGGCCGCGGACCTGGCGCAGCACCGGCCACTCCAGCGGGGTACGCACGTCGGCGGTCCTCCTGGCTCGGGGGCAAGGTCCTGGCGCTCGGTCGGTCTCGAGCCCGGGTGGGTTCTCGGGTCGGGCCTGGTCAGCACCGTACTGCTACCCGCCGCGCCGCGGGGGAAACCCGACCGACCTGCGCCGCCTCGACCTCGGCGGGACCCCGGGGGTTCCGGTGCGATGCGGGGCCCGCTGCGGGCTAGGGTCGGTCGCGGAGGCGTTCCTCGTCTGGTGACGGGCGCGGTCTTCAACACCGACGTGACCGGGACACCCGGTCAGGCGGGTTCGATTCCCGTCCGCCTCCGCCAGCTTCCCGTCCGCCTCGACCGCGAAGGAGCCCCGTGGAGGACCCTCGTCGCCACGTGCCGCGCACCGACGCCGTGCTCGCCGAGCCGGCCGTCGCGGACGCCGCGGCCCGGCTCGGCCGCCCCCGGGTCAAGGGCGTGGTCGCCGAGGTGCTCCAGGCCTGCCGCGAGGGGGCCCTCACGCCCGCCGCCGTCGTCGCGGAGGTGCTGCAGCGGCTGCCGCGCTCGAGCACCTCGCTGCGCCCGGTCCTCAACGCGACCGGCGTCGTCGTCCACACCAACCTCGGCCGAGCCCCGCTCTCGGCGGCCGCCGTCGAGGCGCTCACCCTCGCCGCCGGCACGACGGACGTCGAGCTCGACCTCGAGACCGGCCGTCGGGGGCCTCGCGGTGCTGCGGCGCTCGAAGCCCTGCGCTGCGCCGTCCCGGACGCCGAGGACGTGCACGTCGTGAACAACGGGGCGGCCGCGGTGGCGCTCGTGGCCCGGGCCCTGGCCGCGGACCGCGAGGTGCTCGTGGCGCGCGGCGAGCTCGTCGAGATCGGTGACGGGTTCCGCATCCCCGAGCTCGTCGAGTCGCTCGGCGTGCGGCTGCGCGAGGTGGGCACGACCAACCGTGTCCGGCTCGAGGACTACGCCGCCGCGGTCGGCGAGCGGACGGCCTTCGTCCTCAAGGTGCACCCGAGCAACTTCAGGGTCGAGGGCTTCACCTCCTCCGTGGGAGTCGACCGGCTCGCGTCGCTGGGCCTGCCCGTCGTGGCAGACCTCGGCTCCGGCCTGCTCGCGCCGCACCCTCGCCTGCCGGAGGAGCCGGACGCCGCGAGTGCCCTGCGAGCCGGCGCCTCGCTCGTCACCGCCTCGGGGGACAAGCTCCTCGGGGGGCCGCAGTGTGGGCTCGTCCTCGGGCGCGGCGACCTGGTCCATGCCGTCCGCCGTCACCCGATGGCCCGGGCCGTCCGCGTCGACAAGCTGACCCTCGCCGCCCTCGAGGCCACCCTCGCCGGGCCTCCGGTGCCGGTGGCGGAGGCCCTCGCCCGACGGCAGCCGCAGCTCCAGGAGCGGGCCCGCCGGCTGGCCGCCGAGCTCGGGGGGGACGTGAGGGTCGAGACGACGGACGGGCGGGTCGGCGGCGGCGGCGCACCGGGCGTCCCCCTGCCGAGCGCCGCGCTGTCGCTCCCGGCGGCTCTCGCGCTCCCGCTGCGCCGCGGCGACCCACCCGTGGTCGGCCGGGTGCGCGACGGGCGGCTCCTGTTCGACCTGCTCACGGTGCCCGAGGCTGCCGAGCCCACCCTTCTCGAGGCGGTACGCCGCGCCCGCGCCGGCGGGGGCGGCTGAGTGCACGTCGTCGCCACCGCCGGGCACGTCGACCACGGCAAGTCCACCCTCGTGCGGGGGCTCACCGGGCAGGACCCCGACCGGCTCGCCGAGGAGGCCCGCCGGGGGCTGTCCATCGAGCTCGGCTACTGCTGGAGCGAGCTGCCGGGAGTCGGCGAGGTGGCCTTCGTCGACGTGCCGGGGCACGAGCGGTTCATCGGCACCACCCTGGCCGGGCTCGGCGCGCTGCGGGTCGCGATGCTCGTCGTCGCCGCCGACGACCCGTGGATGCCGCAGGCGGCCGAGCACCTCGCAGCGCTCGACGCCCTCGACGTCCGACACGGGCTGCTCGTCGTGACCCGGTCCGACCTCGCCGACCCCGCACCGGCGCTGGCCAGGGCGCGGGCCGAGGTGGGGCGCACGACACTTCGTGACGTGCCCGACGTCGTCGTCAGCGGGCGCACCGGCGAGGGCATGGACCGCCTCCGGGACACCCTCGCCGAGGTGCTGCGCGCGGCGCCGGGCCCGACCGGCTCGGACGTCCGGCTCTGGGTCGACCGCTGCTTCACCGTGCGCGGCGCCGGCGTCGTCGTCACCGGCACCCTGGCCTCGGGCACCGTCCGGCCCGGCGACGTCCTCGAGACCGACGAGGGCGAGGTGCGGGTCCGCGGGGTCGAGGCGCTCGGCCGCTCACGTGCGCAGGTGAGCGCACCGGCGCGGGTGGCGCTCGCTCTCGGCAGCGGCGCCCCGCGTCTGCGGCGCGGGACCCAGGTCGTGACGCCGGGCGCGCTGGTGCGGGCCGATGTCGTGGACGTCCGGGTCCGGCCGGGGGAGCGGCCGCCCGAGCGCCCTCTGCTGCACGTCGGCAGCGACCACCTCGAGGTGCGGGCCCGCCCCCTTCGCCCGGGGCTCCTCCGGCTGCGCCTCTCGCGGGCCCTCCCGCTGCGGGTCGGCGACCGGGGCGTCCTGCGCGACCCGGGGAGCCGGCGGCTGTGGGCGCTCGAGGTGCTCGACCCGGCTCCGCCGCCGCTGCAGGGGCGGGGCGCGGCCCGGCAGCGGGCGGCCGAGCTCGAGGGGCACGACGGCACCCTGGCCGGGGAGGTCTCCCGCCGTGGTCTCGTCACCCGCGAGCTGCTCCGCCGCCTCGGCACACCGGGCGACCCGCCGCCCGGTGCCCTCCTCGCGGGCGAGCACGTGCTCTCCGGCCACCGGGCCGAGGAGCTGCGGGCGGCGCTCGAGCAGGCGGTCCGGGGGTCCGGGCCGGCGGGTCTGGCCCCCGCCGCCGCCGCGCGGGCCGTGGGGGTCGAGGACGCCGAGGTCGCCCTGGCCCTGGTCCGAGCGCCGCTCTCCCTCGCCGCTGGACGCATCGTCCTCGAGGACGCCGCGGTGGCCCTCGAGGAGCACGAGAGGGACGCCCTGGCGGCCGTGCGGGCGGACCTCGAGGGCCGGCCGTTCGCGGCGCCGACCCTCGAGCGGTTGCGAGAGCTCGGCCTCGAGGGCCCCCGGCTGGATGCTCTCGTGCGGGCCGGTCACCTCGAGCGCGCCGGGCGTGGGGTCGTCCTGCTGCCCGGAGCCACCGCCGAGGCCGTCCGCCGCCTCGCTGCCCTGGCGCAGCCGTTCACCGCGGGGGAGGCGCGTGCCGCCCTGGACACCAGCCGCCGGGTCGCGCTGCCGCTCCTGGCCCACCTCGACGCGGCCGGCCTGACCAGCCGGCTCCCCGACGACCGGCGCCGGGTCAGACCGAGCCGGCCCGGGTGAGCCGCGCGAGGCCTCGGACCCGGTCGGCGAGCAGGTCGTGGGCCGACTCGAAGGCCGCCCGGGTACCCAGGGCGACGGGGTCCGGCACCGACCAGTGGGCCCAGGCCCGGCCACCCACCTCCTCGTGCGCACGGTCGCAGACGGTGACGAGCACGTCCCCCTCCCCGGTGACCTCCTCGAGACCCCGGGGAGGCACGTCCGGCAGGTCGAGCCCGTGACGTCGCGCCACCTCCAGGGCCCTTCGGTGGACCCGCTCACCCGGGTGGGTGCCGGCCGAGGTGGCGTCGACGGCGCTGGCGCGCCGCCACAGGGCCGCGGCCAGGTGGGAGCGTGCCGTGTTCGCGGTGCACACGAAGACCACCCGACGCGGGGTGGGAAACGCTGCGCTGCGGCCGTCCTCGCCGGCCCGTCGGCGGGCCTGCGAGGTGAGCCGCAGGTAGCTGCGCCTCCCGTCGCCCTCGGACCGGCGGCGCTCGAGCACGCCGGCCTCCTCGAGGGTGTGCAGGTGGTGGGCGAGCAGGTTGGAGGGCAGCCCGAGGACGGCGGCGAGCTCGGAGGGGGAGTGGTCGCTCACCGTGAGCAGGTCGACCACCCGCAGCCGGGTCGGGTCGGCCAGGGCCGCGTGCCACCGGACCCGACGGGCGATGTCGGTAGTTTGCTCACTGTTCATTGACTCAAGTTTGACTGAGATAACTGGCGTGGGTCAAGATGCCGACATGAGTGACGTGCCGGCCGAGGACCCGCTCGTCGACGACCTCGCCTACGCCTACGAGGGGGTCTTCTCCCGGGCGAGCGTGGCCGCGGCCGTCGCCGAGGCCCGTCGCCTCCTCGAGCCCCGGGCGGCCGTGCGTACCTACCTGCCGGTCCTCGTGGCCCGCCAGGCCCGCGAGCAGCTCATGGCGGCCGCGCAGGTCGAGGGGCGGGTCGCCAAGGTGGTCCCCGAGCTGCTCTTCGTGTGCGTCCACAACGCCGGGCGCTCGCAGATGGCCGCCGCCCTGGCCGAGCACCTCTCCGCCCGCCGCGTGCACGTCCGCTCCGCCGGGTCCGAGCCGGGGACGCAGGTGAACCCCGTGGTCGTCACCGCCCTGCGGGAGCGCGGGATCGAGCTCAGCGCCCCGTACCCGAAGCCGTTGTCCGACAGCGTCGTGCGGGCGGCGGACGTCATCGTCACGATGGGCTGCGGTGATGCGTGCCCGATCTACCCGGGCAAGCGCTACGAGGACTGGGACGTCGCCGACCCGGCCGGCCGGCCGCTCGAGGAGGTCCGTGACATCCGCGACGACCTCCAGGGGCGGGTCACCACCTTGCTGCGCGACATCCTCGACCGACCGTGACCACCGAAGGAGACCCCATGGCCGCGACCGCGCCCGACACCGACGTCCCCGACGACACCTCCGACAGCCACCGGCCGTCGGTGCTCTTCGTGTGCGTCCACAACGCGGGACGCTCCCAGATGGCGGCGGCCTACACGACGCACCTGTCCGGTGGCCGGGTGGAGGTGCGCTCGGCGGGGTCCGAACCGGCGGAGCAGGTCAACCCCGCGGCGGTGGCGGCGATGGCCGAGGAGGGCATCGACATCACCGCCGAGCGGCCCACAGTGCTCACCGCGGACGCCGTGCGCGTCTCCGACGTCGTCGTCACCATGGGATGCGGTGACACCTGCCCCGTCTTCCCGGGGACGCGCTACGAGGACTGGGTGCTCGAGGACCCGGCGGGCAAGGGGCTCGAGGCGGTGCGACCCATCCGGGACGAGATCCGCGCCCGCGTCGTCGCCCTGCTCGGGCAGCTCGGGGTGCCCGAGGCCGCCGCGGCCGGCTAGAGGCTGTAGGAGTAGACCCGCGAGAGCACGAGTCCCGCGGCGCCGAGGATCGTCGACTCGTCCGAGGGCTCGGCGAGGATGACGACCGGAGCCGCCCCGCGGTGCGGGGCCGACCGCTCGAGGTGCCCCGCGATGCGCGCACGCATCTCCTCCCCGCCGCCGACGGCGTCCCCGTGGACGATGTAGTGGCCGAGCCCGAGCAGCTGGTCGAGGTTGGCCATCCCCTCGGCGATGTTGCGGGCGTACCGGTCGAGCACGTCCTCGGCCGGTTGCGAGCCCTCACGCGCCAGGCGGGTGAGCCGGGCACTCGAGGCCGAGGACGGCTCGGGCACGCCGGCCCGGGCCGACTCCGCGCGCAGCCAGGGCAGCGTGGCGACGGTCTCCCAGCACCCCCGGCGCCCGCACTCGCACCGGGTGCCCCGGGCGTCGAGGACCATGTGCCCGGCCTCGCCCCCGGCGCCGTCCGGCCCCCGGACGACGTGCCCGGACATGACCATCCCGGCGCCGAGCACCTCACCGGTGAAGACGGAGACGAAGTCCTCGAGGTCGCGGCCGAGGCCGAACCACTGATCACCGATGGCCTGGACGCGGGGGTGGTGGTCGACGTAGACCGGCACGTCGAACCAGGCGGTGACGTGCTCGGCCAGGGGTAGCCCGTTGAGCGAGGGCGCCCGGTGGCTCGCGAGCACCCGCCCCTCGCTCGTGTCGATCATCCCGGCCATCCCGACCCCGATGCCGAGCAGCGACTCGCCGCGGAAGAGCCCCAGGGCCTCCCGAAGGGTGCCGAGGACGTCGTCCACGTCGCGGCCGTCGGTGAACGCGACGTCGCGGCGGCGCAGGACCGAGCCGTCCTTGGCGACGAGGGCGACGGTCACGGCGTCGGCGGCGAGGTAGACCGCCCCGATGGTCGTGTCCGAGCCGAACCACAGCGGCTTCGGCGGCTTGCCGCCCTGGGCGGACGCGGCCCGCTGCGGCAGCTCGCGCAGCGCGGCGTCGGTGAGCAGCGGCTGGACGACGGCGGTGATCGTCGCGCGGCTCACCCCGAGGTGACGTGCCAGCTGCGAGCGGCTGAGCGGACCGTGCCGGTAGAGGGCCCGCATGACCCTCGCCCGGTTGACCCCGCCGACGTCCGTGGAGCTCACGAGGTGGTCGAGCGGGCCGCTCATCGGTGCTCCTTGGACGGGGTCGGCCGTGACCGGCCTCGGGCTGCGCCCCCATGCTCGCGCACGGGCGCCAGAAACATCCACCGAACCTCTTTACAGCCCATCATCAGGTTTGTAGTGTTCCACGACATACCTACCGGCGGGACCGTGACCCCCGTCCGGCCCACCCCGAGGAAGGCCACAGATGACTGACCGGCTCCACGTCGCCGTCGTCGGCGGAGGCATCCGTGGGCGCATGTACGGCGCCGTCGTGCAGGAGCACCCGGGCAGCACGCTCGTCGGCGTCTGCGAGACCGCGCCCGCCGCCTCGGCCGCCGTCGCCGAGCAGTTCGCCGTCCCGGTGCGTGCCTCGCTGGCCGAGCTGCTCGAGCACGTGGACGCGGTGGACGCGGTCATCGTGGCCACCCCCGACTTCGCCCACCGGGAGGCGGGGGAGCTGGCGCTCTCCCACGGCCTGCACACCCTGTTCGAGAAGCCGCTCGCGACGACCGTCGAGGACGCCCGGGCCCTGCGGGACGCCCGGCCGGCCGGCGTGCACTCGATGGTCGGCTTCGAGAACCGGTGGAACCCCAGCTTCCAGAGCGTGCGGGCAGCGCTGCACGAGAGCGGCGAGGCCTTCCTCGCCCAGCGCGCGGCCCTGCAGGACACCCACTGGGTCCCTCGGGAGATGCTCGCGTGGAGCTCGCGCTCGACGCCGGCCTGGTTCCTCATGCCACACAGCCTCGACATGGCCATGTGGCTCTCGGGGAGCACCCCCGTGGAGGTGTTCGCCCGCGGGGTGCGGACCGTCCTGGCCGCCGACGGCATCGACACCTGGGACCGGGTGAGCGCCTCGTTCGTCATGTCGGACGGCTCGCTGGTCACGCTCGACTCCGGGTGGGCGCTGCCGACGGGACGCCCGGCCGTCTTCGACTTCCGCTTCGAGGTGGAGACCCGCGCGGGCCACTACCTCGTCGACGTCGACCGCTCGGGGGTCACCCGGGTGACCGACACCGGGCTGACCTACCTCGGCCCACCGGAGCACGACCTGCGCGGACGCCTGCGTGGCGCGCCGGTCGAGATGACCCGCGACTTCATCGACCTGTGCCGGGGCGCCGACGTCGACGTCCCCTCCCTCGACCACGGTGTCACGGTCACCACCGCGATCGAGGCTCTCCACCGTTCCCTCGCGACCGGCCAGAACATCCGCATCGACGACTAAGGACCCGCCATGCCTGCTCCGCACCGCACCCTGACCCGTCGCGCCCTCATGGGTGGTGGGCTCGTCCTCGGTGGCGCCACCCTCGCAGGGTGTGTCAGCCCGTCCGGCTCCTCCGACACCGCGTCCTCGGGCGCGCTCGAGGCCACCGGCGACGCCGGCGGGGAGATCTCCATCCTCGACGACAACACCAACTCGGTCTTCAAGAACGGTCTCATCGACACGTTCCAGGAGCAGACGGGCATCACCGTCAAGAACTACGAGATGGCCAACTTCAACGACCTGCACGACCGCTTCGCGACGATGTTCGCGGGCGAGGACTCCTCCTACGACGTCATCATGACCTGGGCGGGCTGGTCGGCCGAGTTCGGCCAGGCCGGCTGGCTGCAGGAGATCTCCCAGGACGCGTTGCCGAGCGACGTCATCCGCCCGGCCCTCGACGCCGTCTCGTGGGACGGGAAGGTGTACGGGCTGCCGAAGTTCGCCAGCGTGCAGACGATGTTCTGGAACAAGGAGCACTTCGAGCGGGCCGGCCTCGACCCCGACGCCGGCCCCCAGAGCTGGGAGGAGTTCGTCGCCGCGGCCAAGAAGCTGACGACCGACGGCCGCTACGGGTACACGTGCGACATGGGCAACCCCGCCGGTGCCTACCAGAACTTCCTGCGCACGATGCTCCTGTGCGGTGGCGAGCTCTACGACAGCGACTGGACCCCGCAGCTGGACAGCGAGGCCGGGGTGGAGGCGATGAGCAAGCTCGTCGAGCTCTTCCGCGTCCACAAGGCGATGGACCCCGCCTCGCTGCAGATCACCAACGCCTCCGACCTCGTCGAGGTGTTCGCCCAGGGCAACACCTCTATCGTCTTCAACTGGCCCTTCCAGTGGTCCGTGGCCACCCAGAAGGGCGCCAAGACCTCGGCCGAGACCGTGGGCAACGGGCTCCTGCCGGGCGTCAACGTCCGCTCGGCCTCCATCGACGGCTCCGAGGGGTACGCGATCAGCAGGTTCTCCGAGAACAAGGCGGCGGCGATGAAGTGGCTGGAGTTCGCCTCGAGCGCCACCTCGCAGACCGAGATCGTGCAGCAGGAGGGCTGGTTCCCGGTCTCCCAGGAGATCCTCCAGGACCCGGCCACTCTCGAGGCGCTCCCGGTCGTCGAGACCTACCAGAAGTCGACCGAGTACGTGACCAAGCGCTACGGCACCCCCTGGTCCAACGAGCTCGACCAGCTGCTCAGCGTCCACGTCAACCGGGCGATGAACGGCAAGGAGGAGCCCCAGGAGGCCATGACCGCGGCCCAGCAGGAGCTCGAGCCCATCGTCGAGAAGTACCTGGGCTGAGCGATGGCGGTGCGGTCGGGGCGATCGGCGATCGAGCGGGGCGACCGGCGCTTCGCGCTGCTCGCGGCCACCCCGGCCGCGCTGACCATCGCCGCACTGTTCGTCTACCCGCTCGGCTACGCCGTCGTCCTCAGCCTCTACGAGCTCAACGACAAGCGACCCGCGGCCACCCGGGTCGTCGGGCTGGCGAACTACCTCCAGCTGCTCGGTGACGAGAAGTTCCTCGCGTCCCTGGCCCGCACCGGCGTGTTCTGTCTGTTCACCGTCTTCGGCGGGGTGGCCCTGGCGGTCGGCCTCGGCGTGCTGCTCAACCAGCCCTTCCGCGGACGCCTCGCGGCGCGGGTCCTCCTGCTCGTGCCGTGGGCCGTGCCGCCGGTGGTCAACGGGATCATGTGGAAGCTCGTCTTCGACGGCTCCTACGGCGTGGCCAACAGCGTCCTGATGACCCTCGGCATCGTCGACCACCGGGTCCAGTGGCTCGCCGTGCCCGACCTGACGATGGGCGTGCTCGTCTTCGCCGAGCTGTGGAAGCTGACCCCGTTCCTCACCCTCATGGTCATCGCGTCGCTGCAGTCCATCCCCGCCTCGATGTACCGGGCCGCGAGCATCGACGGGGCCGGCTCGTGGCAGCGGTTCTGGCGGATGACGGTGCCGAACCTGCGCGGGACCATCATGTTCCTGCTCATCGTGCAGTCGATGTGGAGCATCAAGGTGTTCGACAGCATCTACGTCCTCACCGGCGGCTCCGGTGGCCCGGCCGGGGCGACGACGACGGTGAACTTCCTCGCCTACCTGACGACCTTCAGCTACCTCGACCGGGGCTACGGCGCCGCGATGTCCATCGCCATCATGGTGCTCGTCGCCGTCGTCACGGCCTTCTGGGTCCTCGTCCTCGGCCGTCGGGGCAAGGAGGCCTCGCGATGAGCGCGCTCTCGGGCCGCCGGCGCTGGACCGTCGGCCGGGTCGCCCACCGCCTCGCGGTCGCCGTCCTCGTCCTGTGGCTCGTCGCGCCGTTCGCCTGGATGGTCGTCTACAGCGTCTACCCCTCGACGAACCTGCGCGCGACCCCGATGAGCTTCGACCCCGGCGACCTCACCCTCACCGAGTACGCCGACCTGCTCAGCGACCCCTCGTTCCTGCTGCCCATGCGCAACTCGGCGGTCGTCGGGGCGGCGACGACGGTGCTGTGCATGCTGCTCGGGAGTCTCGCCGCGTACTCGATCTCGCGCTTCCGCTTCCGTGGCAGCCAGACCCTGCTGCTGTCGATGATGACGGTGCAGGCGATCCCCGCCATCGTGCTCGCGGTACCGCTGTTCGTCCTCATGCGTGACTTCGGGCTGTACGACACCCTGGTCGGCCTCGTGCTCACCTATGCGGCGTTCATCCTGCCCCTCGTCATCTGGATGATGGTGAGCTTCTTCGACTCGATCCCGGTCAACCTGGAGAAGGCGGCCCGGATCGACGGCTGCGGGCGGCTCGGCGTCCTGCGCCGGGTCGTGCTGCCGCTGTCCGGGCCGGGCTTCGCGGCCACCGCCATCTTCGCCTTCATCACCGCGTGGAGCGACTTCTTCCTCGCCAAGATCCTCACCGGGCCGGACGCCGAGACGCTCCCGGTCCGGACCGCCTCGTTCCAGGGGCTGTTCGCGATGGACTACACCGCGGCCGCGACGGCCGGGGTCATCACCGCCCTGCCCGTGCTGGCGCTCGCTCTCGTGGCCCAGCGGTGGATCGTCCAGGGCATCACCGAAGGGGCCGTCAAGGGTTGACCATGGCAGACATCCGGTTCGAGCACGTGAGCAAGCGCTACCCCGGCAAGGGCGAGGAGCCCGCCGTCCGGGACCTGTCCTACACCATCCGCAGCGGGCACTTCGTCTCGCTGCTCGGCCCCTCCGGGTGCGGCAAGTCGACGACCCTCAACATGATCGCCGGCCTCGAGGGGGTGACCGAGGGCGAGATCAGCATCGGCGGCCGGCCGGTGCACGACGTCGAGCCCCACCAGCGCGACCTCGCGTTCGTCTTCCAGGACTACGCCCTCTACCCCCACCTGGACGTCTACGGGAACATCGCCTTCGGGCTGCGCATGCGCAAGATGGACCGGGCCGAGATCGACGCGCGGGTCACCGACGCGGCGGAGCGGCTCGAGATCACCGCGCAGCTGCGCAAGAAGCCGCGGTCGCTCTCCGGTGGGCAGCGTCAGCGGGTCGCCCTCGCCCGCGCCATCGCTCGCCGTCCCGCGGTGCTCCTGTTCGACGAGCCCCTCTCCAACCTCGACGCCCTGCTGCGGGACCGCACCCGCGAGGAGCTCAAGGTCCTCCACGCCGAGGTCGGAGCGACCACGGTGTACGTCACGCACGACCAGGAGGAGGCGATGTCGCTTTCGGACGAGATCGCCGTCATGAGCCGGGGGCGGCTGGAGCAGTACGGCACGCCGAGTGAGATCTACCAGCGCCCGGCCACCGAGTTCGTCGCGTCGTTCGTCGGGAAGCCGCAGATGAACCTCCTCACGGTCCGGACCACCCACGAGGGCCTCCACCTGGCCGAGGGGTGGCAGCTGCGGCACGACCACGACCTCGGGGAGGGGCGCGTCGTGCGGCTCGGGCTGCGTCCCAACGAGTGCGACCTGCTGCGCCCGGAGCCGGGCGCGCCGGCCACGGGGACGGTCAGGGTCACCGAGCCCCTCGGCAGCCACACCGACCTCGTCGTCGACACCGCACGCGGCGCCTTCCGGGTCCGGGTCTCCGGCTTCACCGACCTGCGCCCGGGGGACCCCGTCCGGGTCGCCGCCGAGGGGGCGCTGCCCCACCTGTTCGACGTCGACAGCGGCGCCCGCCTGGGCTGATGCTGCCGGCACAGGCGGTCAGCCGGCCGCCCCCCGCTGCCCTCGCTCCGTGGCTCCTGCGGCCGCGGGGGCCTCGGGGAGGACCCGGTCGACGAGCTGCCGGCTCACGGGTGTCGGGTCCTCGGCCATGCGCAGACCGAGCACGGTGTTGACGAGCATCCCCCGGGCCATGAAGTCGTCGGTCTGGGCCGGCGGGAGGCCTGCCTCGTCGAGGAGGAACTGGACCAGCTGGCGGAAGCCGGCACGGGCTGCCGGCCCGATCACCGGGTCGGCGCCGAGGGCGTACGCGTGCATCTGGACCAGGTGGATCTCCCGGCGCGCCGCGAGCGCCCGGTAGGCCTCCCCGAGGCGGACCACCACGACGGCCCGGGACTCCTCCCGCGAGTCCTCCACGACGTGGCGGAAGGCGGCGAGGGTGAGCTCCAGCGCCTGCTGGGTCACGGCGAGGAAGAGCTGCTGCTTGCTGCCGAACATCCGCACGACGTAGGGCTGGCTGATCCCCGCCTCCCGGGCGATCTCGTCGGTCGTCGCCCCGTGGTACCCCCGCCGTCCGAAGACCCGGGTGGCCGCGAGGACCGTCGCCTCGCGTCGCTCGTCGGCCGACATCCGGGGTGCTCGGGTCATGCCGTCATGCTACGGTCTACGTAGTAATCATTCAATTACTACTGGAGCCGACATGACCGAGCCTGCCGTGCCCTCTCGTCTCACCGGTGCCCGCCTCGCCGGGATGCTGGCCACTCAGGTCCTCGTCGGGGTCGTCGTCGCCACCGCCTTCGTCGGGCTGTACGTCGGCCTGCAGCGCGACCCCAGGCCGCACGGCCTTCCGGTCGCCGTCAGCGGCGCCTCCCTCGGCGAGGTCGCCGGGCACGCGGCGCCGGACGGCGTGGTCGTCCACGTCTACGCCTCGGCCGAGGAGGCCCGGCGGGCAGTGCGTGCCCACGAGGCGGTCGCGGCGCTCACCCCGGCGTCCGCGCCGGGGTCGCTCGAGCTCTCGGTCGCGGGAGCGGACGGGCGCAGCGCCGTCGGTGCGGCCACCGCCAGCGCCGAGGTGCTGGCCCGGGTGAGCGGCCAGCGGCTGAGCGGTTCGATCGACCTCGTGCCTCTCGTCGAGCACGACCAGCAGGGACTCGTGGGCTTCTACATCGTCTTCGGGGTGACCCTGGCCTCCTTCGTCCTGGCGCAGGTCATGGTCTCCGTCGGCGCTCTCGTGCGCCTGCGCTGGCGGGTCCTCACCCTGCTCGTCGGTGCCGTGGCCAGCGCCGTCGCCGTGGCGGTCCTCGCGGGCCCGGTCTTCGGTGCCACGCCGGCGTCCGGGCCGGTCCTCGTCGGCGTCCTCGTCCTCCTCGCGACCGCGGTCTCCCTCTCGACCCTGGCGGTGGCCGCCCTCGTCGGGCCGATGGGCAACGTGCTCGCCACGCTGGTCTTCACCACACTGGGCAACGCGACGAGCGGCGCCACCGTGAGCGCCTACCTCATGCCCGCCCTCGTCGCGGCGGTGGGGCGCGCTCTCCCGCCCGGTGCGGCGTTCCGCGCACTCGTGGACGCGGGGTACTACGGCCGCGACGGGATGTCCCGAGAGCTCGTCGTGCTCGCGGCTTGGGCGCTCGCGGCCGGCGGGCTGCTCCTGCTGCACCACCGACCGCGCGCCGCCGGGAACCGACGCACCCTCGACGTTCCCGCCTGACGCCGGCGCCCGGGGCCCACACCAGAGCCTCGGGGGCGCCCCCTCACTCCGGTACCTGGGCTCGTGGCACCGGTGTCCCGCAACCCGTGTCTCTGCTGTCCCGGGGCCTCGCCCGAACTATCATCGGCATGACGACGGCCGTGGGAAAGGTGCTCTACGTGGCTCTGAGGGACTCCCAGAAACGGAGATGACATGCGCCAAGAGGCACGGTCTCCCGATGGCCGAAGACTGCAGGTTGCCGTTGTTCCGACGTGGTTTCCGCTGCGCATCACCAACACCCCCGGAACAGGAATAGTCGACAACCTGATCTGGACGATATACCTCGAGATTCGACAGGCCACAGCTCGGCGGTGGAAGGTCGGTGTCGTGGAGGCTCGCCGAATGGGCAGTGACCGAGTGTTGTACCAGAGGCGACTGCGCCGCGGCGAGTCGCGTGAAGATGCTCTTCAGGCGCTGGTGGCCGAGTGTCAGGAATCCGGGCCTCCGACAGCTTCGCAGAAGTAGTCGAGGTGCGTACTCGCCGCCCTAGATCGCCTGTTCACGTCGCAGGTCTGAATTCGTGCGCACCAGACGACAGGTCCGGAAGAACTGCTGCGACTTCCGTACGACCAGCCAGGCGAGCGTCAACCGTGCCGTGGAGGACGGGTGAGCCAAGATCCAGCTCACGGATCACGCCCTGAGTGGGGTCAGAGCGTTGGTGTGCGAGCACGCCTTCTACGCCGACGCGGTCGACACAGACCAGTTGCGGGAGCGACTGGAGCCATCGAGCAGAAGCCACCGAACCGCTCACGGTCGAACCATCGACCTCTTCGTCGTTCCGGTGACCTCCCCTGTCGTTGCGGATGTCCACGACTCCGCGATTGCTTCGTAGCCACCGGCGGCGTCTGCTGCGTCACGCTGGACCGAACAGACGATCTCTACCCGACGGGCCGATGGCCTGGGAAAACGAAGGAACCCCGGTCCACGAGGACCAGGGTTCCACCATGAATCTCTTGGTCGGGGTGACAGTGTTGAGTCTCAGGACATCCCGGACAGGTGTCTCAAGACATCCCGGACACTGACGCGGGACGCTGGGGTGGGTGTCGAAAGCCCGTCTGGTGATCACAGCCGTCGTTCAGCAGCACCGCTCCGTGGCCGAGGTCGCTGCGAGCTACGGAGTCTCGAGGTCGTGGGCGTACGAGCTGGTGGCCCGCTACCGGGTCGAGGGTGAGGCGGCGTTCGAGCCGCGTTCGCGTCGGTCGCGCACCTCGCCGCGCGCGGTCCCCGGCGAGGTGGTCGAGGCGGTCCTGGCTCAGCGGGACCGGCTGACCACTTCCGGGCACGACGCCGGCCCGGAGACGATCGCCTGGCACGTGGAACAGGCCGGGGTCCACGCCCCGTCGCGGGCGACGATC
>NZ_JAANCN010000016.1 GCF_011326735.1 Phycicoccus endophyticus | reverse complement strand
GGGCCGGGTCGGCGCGCCCCACGGCGGGCCGCTCCGGGAGCGCCCGCGCCGCGAGCACCCGGTCCTCGGCCGCCCGGCCGACCGGCCCCCGGGCCTCGGCGACGGCTCCCTCGACCGCCAAGGTGGTCCGGCGGGTCCCGGCGGGGTGGCGCGGCCGGGTCGGGGGTGCCGTCTCGAACCGCACCGTGCGCCGCGCGGCGGTGCTGGCGGGTATCGGGGTCTTCCTCGTGGTCCTGCTCACCTCGTCGGTCGCGGCCTGGCTCCACCAGCGCGGGGAGCTCGCGGCGCTGCAGGAGAAGGTGGCCACCCAGGAGGCCGACGTGCAGGCTCTGCGCACCGAGCGCGAGCGCTGGAACGACCCCGCCTACGTCGAGCAGCAGGCCCGCCAGCGGCTGAAGTTCGTGCGCCCGGGGGAGCGCGCGTACACCGTGCTCGACCCCGAGTCCGGCTCGACGGACGGCACGGGCGACGGCTCCGACGCCGGTGAGCGCTCCACCTTGCCCTGGTACGAGAGCGTGTGGCAGTCGGTGCGCACCGCGGACGCCCCCGGGGCCCAGCGGTGAGCCCGGCCGGCGCGGGGCCGGCCACCCCCGCCGACCTCGCCGCCGTGGCCCGCCAGCTCGGGCGGGAGCCGCGCGGCGTCGTCGAGGTCGCCCACCGGTGCCCGTGCGGCGAGCCGGACGTGGTGCGGACCGAGCCGCGCCTGCCCGACGGCACGCCCTTCCCGACGAGCTTCTACGCGACCTGCCCCCGGCTCACCGGTGCGGTCTCCACGGTGGAGAGCCGCGGGGTGATGGCCCGGATGTCCGCCCGTCTCGAGGAGGAGGAGCCGCTGCGCCGGGCCTACGCGGCCGCGCACGAGGACTACCTGACGCGGCGGGCCGAGCTCGGCGAGGTCCCGGAGATCTCCGGGGTCTCGGCCGGGGGCATGCCCACCCGGGTGAAGTGCCTGCACGTCCTCGTCGCGCACTCGCTGGCGGCGGGACCGGGGGTCAACCCGCTCGGCGACGAGGTGCTGGAGATGCTCGACCCCTGGTGGCAGCGGCACCCGTGTGCCGAGGCAGCCGGCGACGAGGAGGAGGGCAGGTGAGCCAACGGGTCGGTGCGGTCGACTGCGGCACGAACTCGATCCGTCTGCTCGTGGCCGACGTGGGATCGGACGGCCGGCTCACCGACGTCGTGCGCCGGATGGAGGTCGTCCGGCTCGGGCAGGGCATCGACCGCACGGGGGTGATCGCCCCCGAGGCCATGGAGCGCACGCTGGCCGCGGCCCGGGAGTACGCGGCGCTGTGCCGCGAGCACGGCGTCGAGACCGCACGCTTCGTGGCCACCTCCGCCTCGCGTGACGCTCGCAACGCCGACGACTTCGTCGCCGGGGTGCGCGAGGCCTTCGGCGAGCTCGACGTGGCCCCGGAGGTGGTCCCCGGCGACGTCGAGGCCCGGCTGTCCTTCGCCGGCGCCACCGGGGACCTGCCGGCCGCGGGCGTCGAGGGCCCCTACCTCGTGGTCGACCTCGGCGGCGGCTCGACCGAGCTCGTGCGCGGCACCGAGCGGGTCGAGGCGGCCCGCTCGGTCGACGTCGGCTGCGTGCGCATCACCGAGCGCCATCTCGAGCACGACCCCCCGACGCAGGAGGAGATCGTGGCGGCGCGGGCCGACGTCGCCCGTGCCCTCGAGCAGGCCGAGGAGGTCGTGCACCTCGGGGGGCTGTCCGCCGTCGTCGGGCTTGCCGGCTCGGTGACGACGGTGACGGCGCACGCGCTCGGCCTCGACCGCTACGACCGGGACGCCATCCACCTGGCCCAGGTGCCGCTCGAGGCGCACCGCGGAGCCTGCCGGTCCCTCCTCGCGATGTCACGCGAGCAGCGGGCGGCGCTCCCGTACATGCACCCGGGGCGGGTCGACGTCATCGGTGCCGGGGCGCTCGTGTGGTACGAGGTGCTCGGCCGGGTGGCGGTCCGCTCGCCGGGCGTGCGTGTCGTCACCAGCGAGCACGACATCCTCGACGGCATCGCCCTCTCGGTGGCCGGCTGAGGCCGGACTGCCGCGAGGTCAGCCCCAGGTGCGGGCCTGCCCCTCGAAGGCGGCGCCGGTCTGCACCGGGACGACACAGAACGGCATGCCCCCGGGGTCGGCGAGCACCACCCAGCCCGCATGCTGCCTGGTCACCCGCGCCCCGAGCGCGGTGAGCCGGGCCACCTCGGCCTCGACGTCGTCGGTCTCGATGTCGACGTGCACCCGCGGGGGAGTGCCTGGTCCGGTGCGCTGGAGCTCCAGGTGGACGCCACCGCCCATCGCCTCGAGCGGCTCGTAGGGGTCCGCCTCCGGCGGGCCGCCACCCGGCGAGCGCTCGCTGCCGGTGGCTGCCGCCCAGAACGCGGCGGCGGCCTCGTAGGTGCTCGCGGGATGGTCGAGCAGGACGACCCCGATGCGGCTGCGATGCATCAGCCCACGGTAGAGGTGCCGGACACGCCGGTGCCGTCCTTGGTGAAGTACTACGCCATACAGAGTACTGTGCACAGCACAGGAACTCGGAGGTGGTCATGGACGGCACACAGCTCGTCAAAGGGGTCCTCGACCTCGCCGTGCTCGCGGTGGTGGCCCACGAGGACGGCTACGGCTACGACATCGTGCGCCGGCTGCGGGAGGCGGGGCTGGAGGAGGTGGGCGACGCCTCGGTCTACGGCACGCTGCGGCGGCTGTTCGCCGCGGGAGCGCTGACCTCCTACGTCGTGCCGTCCGAGGAGGGGCCGCACCGGAAGTACTACGGCATCAACGCGGAGGGACGGCACATGCTCGACACCCAGGCCACGACGTGGAAGGCGTTCGTCGGCACGATGGACTCACTGGTGCGCGCGGCGGAGGTGGCCTCGTGAGCACGCCCACCGCGCCGATGGCCGACCCCCGGGCGGCCGACGTCCATGCCTACATCCTCGCCGTGCGCTCGTGGCTCGGCGACCTGCCCGCGGAGGACGTCGACGAGCTGACCTTCGGGATGGAGGCCGACCTCGCCGAGCGGGCCGCCGAGGGGGGCGGCCGGCTCGGCGAGGTGCTCGGGGAGCCGGAGGAGTACGCAGCCGAGCTGCGCGCGGCCGCGGGGCTGCCGCCGCGGGCCACCGCCCCGCGGCCCCCGGGGCACGTCGCGGAGCTCCGCCGGGACCTCGAGCGGCTGCGGGCCGGCATCCTCGAGCGCTGGGCCTGGCTGCCCGAGCTGCGTGCCACGTGGTGGATCGCCCGGGGGTTCACCCTGGGCTGGGTCCTGCTGGCCATGGCGGGGACGCGACACCCGGTGTTCGCCGGGGTGGTCGGTGCCGTGCTGTCCTACGGGGTCGGTCGGGCCTCCCGGGGCTGGCGGAGTGGTCCGCTGCCGGGCGTGGTCCTCCTCGCGAACCTCGTGGCGGCGGTCGCCGTCGCCCCCGTCCTCTGGGTGGCGACGCATCCGCAGCTCACCTACGTCGAGACCGAGTCGTCCTCGGTCACCGGCCTCGCGCGCGACGGCGAACCGGTGCTCGACCTGTTCGTCTACGACGCCGACGGTCACCGGGTGGACCGGGCGCGCATCCTCGACCAGAGCGGCCAGGGAGTCTTCGTCGACCCGTCGTTCTTCGACCTCTCGGGCGAGGAGGTGCCGCGCAAGCCGGACGGGTCGCCGGACGTCGAGACCGACGTGTTCCCGCTCGTCGTCGGTGACCAGGACCCGTGGGCGGCCGGCGAGGACGGCTGGACGCCACCGCTGGTCCTGGCTCCGCTGCCCGTCGAGCCGGGCCCGGCCCCCACGCCGTCCGAGCCTGAGCGCTCGGCGGCCGCCTCGACCCCCTCCCCGTAGGGCCAGGGCCACCCGGTGGGTGCCCGCCGGGGGCCCGGCCCGCGCTACGGTGTGCCCGCCCCCGTGGCCCAACCGGCAGAGGCAGGCGCCTTAAAAGCGCTCCAGGTGCGGGTTCGACTCCCGTCGGGGGCGCTCCGCCCCGACGGTCAACCGTGCGCGGTCCTCGGCGACCACCGGCGTCCGCGACTCGGGGCCGGGTTCTCAGCGGGAACTCAGCCGGGGCGCCGCACGTCTAGGGTGGTGACGACGACGGTGACCGCCACCGCCACGACCATCACGGAGGACCGATGGCCAACAACCCGGCATTCAACCGGCTCTCGAAGGACGCCCGCGGCGGCTACGCCGGCTTCCGCACCGGCGACGGCGCCGGCGCGTCGCACGCGACGGCCGACCAGATGAGCGCCCAGCAGCTCCAGGACCTGTACAACGCGCCCTCCGCGGTGCGCAGCGGCACCGAGCGCCCGGTGACGATGGACGACGTCGTGATGAAGACCCTCGGGCTCTTCGCGCTCGTCGTCGGCTTCGGCGCCGTCGGCTGGGCCGTCGCCGCCGCCGACCAGAGCCTCGGCCTCATGGTGTGGATGGGCGGGATGGTCGCCACCCTCGTCCTCGGCCTGGTCATCGCGTTCAAGAAGACGCTCAGCGTGCCGCTCATCGTCACCTACGCCGTCGTCGAAGGGCTCTTCGTCGGCGCCGTCAGCCAGTTCTTCAACAGCGTCGAGGGCTGGGAGGGCGTTGTGCCCAGCGCCGTGCTCGCCACGGTCTCGACGTTCGCCGGGATGTTCCTCGCCTACCGCCTGGGCCTGATCAAGGTCACTGCGAAGTTCCGGCGGATCATGACGATGGCGATCATGGGCTACGCGGTCTTCGCGGTCGTCAACGTGCTGTTCGCGGTCTTCACCGACACCCCCTTCGGCTTCGGCGGAACCGGTGGGCTCGGCATCGCCATCTCGATCTTCGCCGTCGGCCTGGCCGCCTTCAGCCTCGCGCTCGACTTCGACGCCATCGACTACGCGATCCGCACCGGGGCACCGCAGAAGTACTCGTGGCTGCTCGCCCACGGTCTCATCGTCACGATCGTGTGGCTCTACATCGAGTTCCTGCGCCTGTTCGCCCGGCTGCGGGAGTGACCGAGGCGCCCTCGTCGGCGGACCCGGTCCCCGCGCCGGCGCGCAGCGAGCTCGAGCGCATCCGTCGCCGCTGGTCGCAGCTCCCGCTGCCCGCCGCGCAGGCGGCCGCCCCGGCGGTGCGGGCGCTCGTGGAGCGGGTCGCCGCGGCCACCGAGCCCGCGGCGACGGTGCCCGACCTCGGCCCCGCGGCTCTCGTGGACCAGCTGTGCGTCGTTGTCTGGGACGCCTACGCCGCCGGGGCCGCCCCGGGGCTCGAGGAGGAGCTCACCGGGCTGCGGCGCGCCCTGCCGTGAGCCCACGGGCGTGCACGGCCCGGCCCGCCGGCCCGCCGGCCGGGGTGCCTCCTCAGGAGAGCCGCTCGACGACGATCGCCATGCCCTGGCCGCCGCCGACGCACATCGTCTCCAGCCCGAAGTGCCCGTCACGGCTGCGCAGGCCGTTGAGCAACGTCGTCATGATCCGCGTGCCCGTCGAGCCGAACGGGTGCCCGAGCGCGATCGCGCCACCGTGCACGTTGAGCCGCTCGAGGTCCATCCCGAGGTCGTCGGCGCTCGGGAGGACCTGCGCCGCGAACGCCTCGTTGATCTCGTAGAGGTCGAGGTCCTCCACCCCCAGGCCCGCGCGGTCCAGGGCCTGGCGGGAGGCCTCGACCGGGCCGAGCCCCATGATCTCCGGGGAGAGCGCCGAGACGCCGGTCGAGACGATCCGGGCGAGCGGGGTGATGCCGAGGGCCCGGGCCCGGGTGTCGCTCATGACCACGACGCCCGAGGCGCCGTCGTTGAGCGGGCAGCAGTTGCCGGCGGTTACGGTGCCGCCCTCGCGGAAGACCGGCTGCAGCGCGCGCACGCCCTCGAGGGTGACACCGGCGCGCGGCCCGTCGTCGCGGGAGACCACCGAGCCGTCCTGAAGGGTGACCGGCAGGATCTCACGCTCGAAGAAGCCGTCGGCGATCGCCCGCTCCGCCCGGTTCTGGCTCGTGACGCCCCACTCGTCCTGGCGCTCGCGCGAGACCCCGCGCAGTGAGGCCACGTTCTCGGCCGTCTGGCCCATCGCCAGGTAGACGTCGGGCAGCTGGCCCTCCTCGCGCGGGTCGCTCCACGGCAGGTTCGCCGCGGCCTGCTGCGCCGTGCGCTGGGCGGCCTCGGCGAAGCGGGGGTTCTGGGCCTCCCCGGTGCTGCCCCCGGCGCCGGTGAAGCTCTCGTACTGGCTCACGCACTCGACGCCACCGGCGATGAAGACGTCGCCCTCGCCGGCCCGGATGGCGTGGAAGGCCATCCGCATCGTCTGCGTCGAGCTCGCACAGAACCGGTTGACCGTCGCGGCGGGCAGGTGGTCCATCCCGGCGAGGACGGCGACGACCCGCGCGAGGTTCGAGCCGTGCTTGAAGCTCGGCTCCGCGCAGCCCCAGTAGAGGTCGTCGACCGTCGTCGGGTCCAGGGCCGGCAGCTGGTCGAGAAGGCCGCGGACCACCTGGACGGACAGGTCGTCGGGGCGCACGTCCTTGAGCGAGCCCTTGAAGGCCCGCCCGATCGGCGTGCGGGCGGTGGCGACGATGACGGCCTCGGTCACGGGTGGTCCTCCTCGGTCGGGGCGGCGGGCGGTCGCTAAGCGCTCGCTCACCAGGTGGTGCCCAGGGTACGTGGTGCCGCCGGCGGGCGCCGTGTGGCGTCGGTCTCCCGGCGGCTCGGGGTCTCGTGCCGATGCGGGCCGAGGGACATGATGAGGGTATGGGCACCACACGCAGCGCCGCGTCGTCCGGGTCGCCGTACGAGGGCAGCGTCGGGTTCTCCCGCGCGGTCCGCGTCGGCCAGCACATCGCCGTCTCCGGGACGGCCCCCATCGGTGAGGGAGGCCAGGTGAGCCTCGACCCGGGTCAGCAGACCCGACGGTGCTGGGAGATCGCCCTCGGCGCGCTCGCCGAGCTCGGCGGCACGGCCGAGGACGTCATCCGCACCCGGCACTACATCACCGACCTCGACGTCGTCGACGCCGTCTCGGCCGTGCACGGCGAGATCTTCGGGGCGGTGCGCCCGGCGAGCACGATGGTGCGGGTGGCGGGGCTGCTCGACGAGCGCTGGCTCGTCGAGGTCGAGCTCGACGCCGTCGTCCCTGAGGACTGACCCGCCGCCGCCCGCCTCAGCGGGTGGCCGACGCGCCGCCGTCGTCCGCCGACGAGGCCCCCTCGTCCTGCTCCGCCGGCGCCGCGGCGTCCGGTGCGGCGCCGCTCGGTGACGGGTCGGCCGCCGGGGGGACGGTGTCGGGGCGACGGCGCAGCAGCATCGCCCAGCGTCCGCGAGGACCGCGGGACTGCCCGCCGAGCTCGGTCGGGCTGACCTCGGTGCCGGCGGCGCGCACGGCCTGCCCGGCGGCGACGGCGACCGGCCCCACACCCTCACCGCGCCGCGGCTCGGGCGCGCGGTCGTCGGTGTCGGTGCCCCAGACGCCCAGGGCCGCGCAGACGCTCGGGAGCAGGACCGCGGCGGCCCGCGCGTAGCCCGCGGGCGAGGGATGGAAGCGGTCGCGGCTGAACATCACCTGCGGGGAGGCCGCGAACTCCGGGCCGAGGAGGTCGCCGAGCGACACGGTGCGACCTCCGGCCTCGACCACGGCGACGGTCTGGGCGGCCGCGAGGTCGCGCGACCAGCGCTTCATGAGCGCACGCAGCGGCTGCCGGATCGGGGCGATCGCCCCGAGGTCGGGGCAGGTGCCGACGACGACCTCGCTGCCGAGGGCGCGCACCCGGCGAACGGTCTGCTCGAGGTGGTGGACGGCGGCGGTGCGCTCGATCCGGTGCGTGACGTCGTTCGTGCCCACCATGACGAGGACGACGTCGGGCCGCACGACCTCCTCGAGGGCGTTGGCCAGCTGGCGCTCCAGGTCGCCGGACTCGGCGCCGACGACCGCCCGGTTGGTGAGCCGGACCGGCCGCCCGGTGAGCGCCGAGACGCCGTTGGCCACGATCGCCCCGACGGTCTCGTGGGGATGGTCGGCCCCCATCCCGGCCGCCGAGGAGTCGCCGAGCACGACGAGCTCCCACGGGCGCCCGCTGCCGGTGCCGTAGCTGCCGTCGTCCTGTGGGGAGTCGTCGAAGGGGGTGCCGATGACCCGGCGGGCCAGCGCCGCCTC
The DNA here is from genome assembly GCF_011326735.1 of Phycicoccus endophyticus. Taxonomy (GTDB): domain Bacteria; phylum Actinomycetota; class Actinomycetes; order Actinomycetales; family Dermatophilaceae; genus Phycicoccus; species Phycicoccus endophyticus. The sequence goes on along the minus strand of NZ_JAANCN010000016.1, from coordinate 66,510 downwards.
GGTCTTGATGACCCCGTAGCCGAGCATGCCGAGGGCCGCCCCGGCCGCGGCGAGCCCACCGCCCCCGTAGGCGGCCGTGGCGGCGATCTTGCGTGCCCTGCGAGCGCGTCCCATGCGGTGTCCTCCTCCCGTACCCGGACGTCCACGGTAACGCCGGGGGCCGACCGGGGGTTCCGTGCGGGCGGGCCCGGAGGTCTCCCGCACCCGGTGGGAAACCCGAGGCGGGGGGCGGCGGTCGGCGGCGTGACAGGATGGCGCGCGTGAAGTACGCCGAGCACATCGCCGACCTCGTCGGGGACACCCCCCTCGTCCAGCTGACCTCGGTCACCGAGGGTATCGGCGCCACCGTCCTGGCCAAGGTCGAGTACTTCAACCCCGGCGGCTCGGTCAAGGACCGCATCGCGCTGAAGATGGTCGAGGCCGCCGAGGCCTCGGGCGAGCTCCAGCCCGGCGGCGTCATCGTCGAGCCGACCTCGGGGAACACAGGGGTCGGCCTGGCGCTCGTGGCCCAGCGCAAGGGCTACTCGTGCATCTTCGTGTGCCCCGACAAGGTGAGCGAGGACAAGCGCGACGTCCTGCGGGCCTACGGCGCCGAGGTCGTCGTCTGCCCGACGGCGGTCTCCCCGGAGCACCCCGACTCCTACTACTCGGTCTCGGACCGGCTCGTGCGCGACACCCCGAAGGCCTGGAAGCCCGACCAGTACTCCAACCCCAACGGCCCGCTCTCGCACTACGAGACCACCGGGCCCGAGATCTGGCGCGACACCGACGGGCGGGTCACCCACTTCGTCACCGGCGCCGGCACGGGCGGCACGATCAGCGGAGCCGGGCGCTTCCTGCGCGAGGTGAGCGCGCAGCGCCCCTCGGGCCGGGTGCGCGTCGTCGCCGCCGACCCCGAGGGCTCGGTCTACAGCGGTGGCTCGGGACGGCCCTACCTCGTCGAGGGGGTCGGCGAGGACTTCTGGCCGGCGGCCTACGACCCCTCCCAGGTCGACGACGTCGTCGCGGTCTCGGACGCCGACTCCTTCGCGATGACGCGGCGCCTGGCCCGCGAGGAGGGCCTGCTCGTCGGCGGCTCGTGCGGCATGGCCGTCGTCGCCGCGCTGCGGGTGGCCGAGGACCTGCCCGACGACGCGGTCGTCGTCGTGCTGCTGCCGGACTCCGGGCGGGGCTACCTCTCGAAGATCTTCAACGACGAGTGGATGGCCTCCTACGGGTTCATGCGCGCCGAGGGGGAGCGGACCGTCGGTGACGTGCTGCGCGCCAAGGCCGGTGACCTGCCCGCCCTCGTCCACACCCACCCCAACGAGACCCTGCGCGACGCCATCGACATCCTGCGCGAGTACGGCGTCTCGCAGATGCCCGTCGTCAAGGCCGAGCCGCCCGTGGTCTCCGGCGAGGTCGCCGGCGCGGTCTCGGAGCGGGACCTGCTCCAGGCACTGTTCACCGGCTCGGCGCACCTGGCCGACCCCGTCGAGCGGCACATGGGCCCCGGGCTGCCCCTCGTGGGTGCCGGGGAGCCGGTGACCACCGCACGGCGCGAGCTCGAGGCCTCGGACGCGGTCCTCGTCGTCGAGGACGGCAAGCCCGTCGGCGTCCTGACCCGGGCCGACCTGCTCTCCTTCCTCGCCGACTGAAAGCGTCTCCGCGCCCGGCAGCCGCCTGACCTTCGCAAACGCCGGCGGCGGGGAGCGCTCGGGAGCTAGAGTCGCGGTGGCCCCGCCCGGGCCGCCCGGCACGACCAAGGGGAACAGACCGTGCGCACCACCCTCCGCGGCACCGCCGCCCTCAGCCTGATGCTCGCCGGCGGCCTCGCGGTCACCGCGCCCGCCGACGCCGGGAGCCCGGTCGTCATCTCGGCGGTGCGCTACGACTCCCCGGGCGCCGACCGCGGGGGGAACAAGAGCGTCAACGCCGAGTACGTGAAGATCACCAACCGCTCGCGCTCGGCCCGCTCGCTCACCGGCTGGACGCTGCGCGACCGCACCGGCCACACCTTCCGCTTCCCCGCCTTCACCCTGCGGGCCGGGCGCAGCGTCCTGGTTCACAGCGGCAAGGGGCGCGCGACGGCCAAGGACCGCTACTTCGGTCTCACCTGGTACGTGTGGAACAACACCGGTGACACCGCCGTCCTGAAGAACCGGGCCGGCAAGACCGTCGACACCTGCCGCTGGAGCCGGCTCGGCGCCGGCCACCGCAGCTGCTGACGCACCGTCCGCGCACCGAGCCCGGGCGCGCAGGGCCGCCGTGCGCGAGACTGGGGCGGTGCAGCCATCCGGCCCCGAGTCCCCGGTCGAGCGGGCCATCCGCGAGGCCCAGGAGCGGGGCGAGTTCGACGACCTGCCCGGCGCCGGCAGGCCGCTCGACCTCGGTGACGCCGACGACCCGATGTGGTGGGTGCGCCGGCTGGCCGTCCGCGAGCAGCTCGACTTCACCGGCGCCCTGCCCCCCGCCGTCGCGCTGCGCAAGGAGGCCGCCACCTTCCCGGCGTCCCTCGTCGAGCTCGCCGGGGAGGAGTCGGTGCGCGCGGTGCTGGAGGACTACAACGCCCGGGTGCGCCGCGACCGGCTGCGGCCGCCGGACCCGGGGATGCCCCAGCTGCTCGCGCCGACGGTCGACGTCGAGGACCTCCTCGGGCAGTGGCGGGCGCTCCGGGCGGCCACCCGCCCGGTGCGCCCCGACCCGCCGCCGGCGGCGCAGCCCCGACGCCCGTGGTGGCGGCGCCGTCGCTGACCGGCGCTGCCGTGCTCAGCTGCCCGGGCCACCGCCCTGACCCGGGCCGCCCTGGCCGCCGCTGCTCTCGCCGGCGGTCACGGTGCCCAGCTGGGTCCCGCCGTCGGTGCTGCCGCCGAGGGCGAGGCCCGCGGTCGCCTCTCCGGCCGGGCTCCCGTCGACCCAGATCTCGTAGGTCTCGCCGGCCGTGACGTCGGCCGAGGAGAAGACGAGGTTGCTGAAGACCTTCGAGGCGGTGAAGGACGCGAGGACCTCCCCGTCCCGGACGACCTGGATGACCGTGCCTGCGGCGTAGCCCGAGTCGAACGACGCCTGGAGCCACCCCTGGGAGGAGTCCGTCGAGGGTGCCTCGGCCATCCCCGAGGAGCCGGCGGCGACCAGGGTGCCCCCGGTGATCTCGAAGGTGCCGTTGGTGTCCAGGGCCCCGTTGCCGCTGCCCGTGGGCCCGCTGACGACGACCGTGCCGCCGGAGATGGTCATCGACCCGTTCGAGTCGAGCCCGTCGCCCTCGGCGTCGACGACGACGGTGCCGCCGCTCACGGTCAGCGACACGCCGTCGGAGGAAGAGTCCCCGCCACCGGGACCGCCGCCCATGGTCTGCCCGGAGCCGTCGGAGGCGTTGACGCCGTCGTCGGAGCTCGTGATGTCGATGGTCCCGCCGGAGATGGTGACGACGGCGCCCTCGAGCCCTTCGCCCGACTCGGTGACCGTCGTCGTCCCGCCGCCGACGGTGGCGCTCACGTCGCCGTGGATCCCGTCGCCCTGTGCGGCGATCGTCGTCGTCCCGCCGCCGACGACCGCGTCGGTGGCGGCGCTCACGCCGTCGTCCCCGGCGGTCAGCGAGAGCGTCCCTGCGAGGATGGCGACGTAGCCGCGGTCGGCGTCCTCGCCGTTGTCGGACTTCAGGGCGTCCCCGCCCCCGGTCGCGGTGACGGTGCCTCCCTCGACCCGGATGTAGTCCTTGCCCCGGATGGCGTCGTCGACGGCGGTGACGGTGACGGTGCCCGAGAGGATGACGAGGCCGTCGGTGGTCCCGATGCCGTCGTTGCTGTTGCCCGTGACGGTCAGCGAGCCGGTCCCGCCGATCGTCAGGTCGGCCGTCGAGTACAGGGCGGCGTTCGGGGTGCCGCTCTCCTGACCGTAGTCCGAGCCGTCCTCGAGGGAGTTGTCCGAGCCGTCGGCGAGCACGACGACGACCTCGTCGGCGGTCGTCACCGAGACGGCCGGCCCGGACGAGGAGGTGATGTCCGCGTCGTCGAGGACGAGCTGCACGGTGCCCTCGACGTCGGAGTCGACGACGACCTGGCCCTGCAGGGTCCCGGTGAGGACGTAGGTGCCGGGCGCGGTGACGGTCACCGTCGACCCGTCGACGGTGACGCCGTCGCCCGAGGCGGTGGCGCTCGTGCCGGAGAGGGTCACGGTCACCGCGTCGGTGAGGTCGACGTCGGCGTCGTCGGCGTCCGCGTGGGACTCCTGGTTGTCGGCGAGGACGTCCTCGACGGACGCGCCGGCCTCGGCGCTCGCGGTGCTCGCGGTACTCGTCGTGGCGCTGCTGTCGGACACCGTCGCGCCGGTGACGGCGTCGGCGGCGCTGCACCCGGCCAGGGTGGCGGCCACCAGGGCCGCGGCGACGGCGGCTCGGACCTTCGTGAGCTTCATGGGGTGACTCCTTGCAGGGTCAGAAGTGGTCGCGCAGGGTGCGCGTCCAGCGGTTGGCGGGCAGCGCGGCGTCGAGTGCCGCGAGCCCGGTGGCGTACTTGCTGATCCGCCCGGGGCGGTGCCCGAGCGACCACAGCAGCCGGTCGACCGAGCACGCCCGGCCGGTCGACTTGGTCTCGACGACGACGAGGTCGGGGCGTTCCAGGACGGTTCCGTCGGCCGCCTCCCAGCGCAGGCCGGTGTCGAGCGTCACGCGGGAGCCCTCGTCGGCGAGCTGCAGGGTGCTGCGGTGGTAGTGGATGTCGAGGGTCGGCCGCAGCTCGGTGACGTACCGGTCGGAGACTCCGGCCGCCGTCAGGGCGCCGCGCACGAAGCCGGCGCCCTCGGCGTCCAGGCGCCCCTCGAGGAGGTGGTCGCCGTCGAGGCGCGTCTTGACGGTGCGCGAGCCGTCCCGGGTCTTCACCTCGAGGTAGCCGGTGCCGCTCGTGTCGTAGCGGCGGGTCCGGACCTTGAAGCGGCGCCGGCGGCGTCGGGCGGCGAGCTGGTAGGTGAGCAGGTCGGGGGTGTCCAGGTAGGTTGTCGTGTACCCGAACCCGCGGCGGTCGTCGATGGTCAGCACGCGGGTCCCGGTCGGGGCGAGGTCGAGGAGCAGCTCGGCCGCGGAGCGGTCGAGCGCGTACTTGCGGTCGACCCGGGTGAGCAGCTCGCTCGAGGCGACGAGCTCCTCGAGCCCGATCGGGGGCAGTGCCGCGAGCGCGCTGGGCGAGAGGGTCCTCATGACGCCAGGACCGCCTGCTCGGACCGGGCGCCCTGCGGCGCGAGGTCGTCCGGACGGGGCTCGGGGGCCCGGTAGCGCACCTCGACGGTCGTCGAGTCGTTGACGTGGTCCACCTTGGCGACGGTGATGCCGAGCACCGGTGCACCGAGCCGCTCCTGAAGGACGCGGACGACGTCGTGCTCGTCGTCGTAGGCACGGTCGAGGACGACGACCCGCCGGCGGTGACGGGGCAGCAGGCGCGGGTTGTCGCCCACCCACATCGCCGCGACGATGAGACCCATGAGCGCGACCGGCAGCCAGACCGGGCCGACGGCGAGCCCGCTGAGCAGGCCGAGCGCGAGGGCGCTGAAGTAGTAGGCGACCTCGTGCTGGGCCAGCTCCTCCGAGCGCAGCCGGATGATCGACAGCACGCCGAACAGCCCGAGCCCGAGCCCCGCCCCGACCGCGCTGTCCAGGAGCGCGGACGCGACCGCCATCACCCCGATGTTCACCCCGAGGTAGGCCACGACGAGGTCGCGTCGCCCGTGTCGTGGGACGTAGAGGGCGAAGACGAGCAGGGCGATGGCCGCGACGTTCGCGGCGTAGACGGCGAGGGTGCTCACGAGGGACTCCCGGAATCGGCGAGGGATGATGACGTCCACCATCGAGCCATCGCCTCCTGTGCACTTCCTGTGACAGGTCGATGACGGGTCTGAGTCATCGGGTTGCGGGACAACGATGTTGCGTTCCAGCGAAAGTGCCGGGCGGCTCACCGGAGGCTCAGGCACTGCGGACAGGGTTGTCACAGAGGCACGTTGCACCGTGCTGCCATGACCGGAAGCCCGCCGACGACTCTTGGCACCCATACCGAGGTTCTCCCCCCACCTGCGAGCCGGGCCCGTGGGCACGTCGCCCGTCGGGCCGTGCTGGGCGGCGGGCTGGGTGCGCTGGCACTGGCGGCGACGGGTGCGGGCTGGGCGCTCGACCGGTACGTCGTCGACCACGTCGAGGTGGAGGACGCGAGCGCCTACGAGGCCAGCGTCGGCGGTGGGACCGGCGTCACGACCACGGGCGGCACGGTGTCGGGCACGACGTACACGAGCGACGTGGCCAGCGTGCAGGTCCAGCGCACGGTCCTCGGCAGCGGTGCGGACCGGCTCGTGTACTTCACCGCGGACCTGGTCCTCGAGGATGCCACGGCGCTGCGGTCGGCCTTCGCCGACGACGAGTTCGGGCGCAACATCATCGAGGTCCCGAGCGCCATCGCGTCCACCGTCGGCGCGGTCTGGGCCGTCAACGGCGACTACTACGGGTTCCGCGACACCGGCATCGTCGTGCGCAACGGCGTCGCCTACCGCGACGCGGGAGCACGCCAGGGTCTCGCCTGGTACCGCGACGGCACGATGCGCCTCTACGACGAGACCGCCACGAGCGCCGACCGCCTCGTCGCCGACGGGGTCTGGCACACCCTCTCCTTCGGCCCCGGGCTCGTCGACGACGGCGCGGTGCTCGACGGCATCGACTCCGTCGAGGTGGACACCAACCTCGGCAACCACTCCGTCCAGGGTGAGCAGCCGCGCACCGGCATCGGCCTGGTCGACACCGGTCACGTCCTCGTCGTCGTCGCCGACGGCCGGTCCACCGGGTACAGCCGGGGTGTGGGGATGAGCGAGTTCGCCCAGATCTTCGTCGACCACGGGGCCCAGGTGGCCTACAACCTCGACGGCGGCGGGTCCTCGGCGATGGTCTTCGACGGCGGGCTCGTCAACAACCCCCTCGGCCGGGGCGAGGAGCGGGGCACCTCCGACATCCTCTACGTACCGGCGTGAGGAGGCCGCCGTGCTCGTCGTCGTCCCCGCCTACGAACCGGACCAGCGGCTGCCCGCGCTCGTGCGCGACCTGCGAGTCGCAGCGCCGGCGCTGGAGGTGCTCGTCGTCGACGACGGCAGCGGGCCGGTCGGCGCGGACGCGCTCGCCGGCGCCGAGGAGGCGGGTGCGACCGTGGTGCACCACTGCCTCAACCGGGGCAAGGGCCGGGCGCTGCGGACCGGGTTCCGCTGGGCCCTCGAGCACCGGCCGGGGGAGGCGGTGGTCTGCGTCGACGCCGACGGGCAGCACCGGCCCGAGGACGTGCTGCGCGTGGCCCGGTGCCTCTCCCGCGGGGCCGAGGGGCTCGTGCTCGGGACCCGCGGCCTCGACGCCCACGTGCCCTGGCGCTCCCGCCTCGGCAACGGGCTCACCCGGGTGCTCTTCCGGGCGGCGACCGGCCACGACGTGCGCGACACCCAGACCGGGCTGCGCGGCCTGCCGGCCGCACTGCTGCCCTGGGCGCTCGGCGTGGCAGGGGACCGCTACGAGTACGAGCTCGAGCAGCTGCTGCGGGCCGAGGCCGACGGCGTGCCCGTGACCGAGGTCCCCATCGCCACCGTCTACCTCGAGGACAACGCCTCCTCCCACTTCCGCCCGATGCGCGACGGGGTGCGGATCTACCGCCAGCTCGCCCGCTTCGCCGCCTCCGGGCTCGTCGCCGCGACCGTCGACTGGGTGCTGCTCGTCCTGCTGCACGCCCTGACCGGCAGCCTGCTCGTGGCCGTCGTCGGAGCCCGCGTGACCTCGGCGGCCCTGAACTTCGCGACGAACCGGCGGCTGGTGTTCGGGCGTGCAGGGTCTCCCCCCGGGGCGGCGCGTCGGTACGCCGTCCTCGTCGCGGCCCTGCTGGTCGCCAACTGGGCGCTCATGGAGGCCCTCGTCGCCGGGCTCGGGCTGCCCCTGCTCCTCGGGAAGCTCCTCACCGAGCTCGCGCTCGTCGCGGTGTCCTTCGTGGCCCAGCGCCGCGTCGTGTTCGCCCGTCGCGGCGTCCCGCTCGTCCCGGCGAGCGCCGTGGAGGAGGAGGACGTGGCCGGCCGGCCGGCGCTGTCAGCCCGCTGAGCCCACGCCGACCGCGTCGAGGGCGGCCTCGGCGCGCGCGGCCAGGGAGCCGACGAACCCGGCCGCCCGGTGCTGGTGGAAGGCGGCGCGGACGGCGGCCATGGCCACCCGGGCGGTGAGGCCGGTCTCGAGGTCGAGGGCCGGGTCGCTCCCGGTGCGTCCGTAGGCGGCCTCGACGAGCACCGTCTCGAGCTGGTCGCCGGCGCCGGCGATGCGCGCCGCGAGGGCGGGGGAGCGCGCGGCGAGCTCACGGCGCATCCGCCACAGCTGCGGGTCGGCCTCGAGCCCGCGCACGTGCTCGAGGAGGACGGTCCGCACCGCCCGGTCCACCGGCTCGCCCGACGGCCGCGCGAGGACCGCCTCGCGCACCCGGCCGGCGCGCCCGGGGTCGGCACCGACGAGGGCGTCCTCCTTGGTCTCGTAGTAGTTGAAGAAGGTGCGCGGTGAGACCCCGGCGGCGGCGGCGACCTCCTCGACCGTCATCGCCTCGGTGCCTCGCTCGAGCGCCAGCCGGACCGCGGCCAGGTGGAGGTTGGCCCGGGTGGTGGCCTTCTTGCGCTCGCGCAGGGAGGCCTCGGGGAGGCCCCCGGTCGCGGTGCTCGCCATGGCACCAGTATGCGGGCACAACTTGCAGTCAGTGCAACATTCACATATGTTTGCAGCATGCAAACAAACGCGGACGCACTCGTCACGGAGCACCTCTCGAGGCTTTTCGCGCTGGTCGTCCGCAGCCACCTCCCCGACAGCCCGGTGACGCGCGGCGACTACACCCTGCTCGCCCTCGCGGGGAAGCACGGGCCGGCGCGGGCCTGCGAGCTCGCCGAGGCCGGGGGGCTCGACCAGTCGACGACGAGCCGGCGGGTGAGCGGGCTCGTCGAGCGCGGGCTGCTCGCCCGGCAGCCGGACCCCAGCGACGGACGCGCCCAGCAGATCGCCCTGACCACGAGTGGGCGCGACGTGCTCGCCGCCGGTCGCGCCCAGCGCGAGCGCCTCGTGGCCACCGCGCTGGAGGGCTGGGACGAGGCCGACCGCCGCTCCCTCGCCGAGCTCCTCGGACGCCTGCAGACCTCCCTCGCGCGCACCGCGCACGACGCCGAAAGGACCACCACATGACCTCGACCGCCGCTCCCTCCGAGCCGTACCGGCTCAGCCCGGAGGCCTCGCGCGTGTTCGTCGGGCTGATGCTCGGCATGCTCGTCGCCTCGATCAGCCAGACCATCGTCGGACCGGCGATGCCGCGCATCGTCTCCGAGCTCGGGGGCATGGACCACTACAGCTGGGTCGCGACCGCCGCGATGCTCGTCTCGGCGATCACGGTCCCGATCGTCGGGAAGCTCTCCGATCTCTACGGGCGACGCGGGTTCTACCTCGCGGGGCTCGGTGTCTTCATGCTCGGCTCGCTCACCGCGGGTCTCGCCCAGTCCTTCTGGGTGCTCGTCGCGGCCCGCGCCATCCAGGGCCTCGGCATGGGCACGGTGATGCCGCTGTCCCAGACCATCATCGGCGACATCATCCCGCCGCGGCAGCGGGGCAAGTACCAGGGCTACATGGGTGCCGTGTTCGGGGTGACCTCGGTCGCCGGCCCGCTCGCCGGGGGGTTCATCACCGACCACTGGGGCTGGCGCTGGCTGTTCTTCGCGGCGATCCCCGTCGGCGTGCTCGCCACGGCGGTCATCGCCCGCTTCCTCCACCTGCCCCAGCAGCGGCGCGAGGCGCAGGTCGACTCGCTCGGCATCGGCACGCTCGCCGTGGCCCTCGTCGCCATCCTGCTCGCGACCTCCTGGGGTGGCACGACCTACGCGTGGGGCTCGGGGGTCATCATCGGCCTCTACGCGCTCGGGGCCGTCGGCCTCGTCGCGTTCGTGCTCGCCGAGCGGCGCGCGCCGGAGCCGGTGATCCCGCTGCGGCTCTTCCGCTCCCGGGTCTTCTCCGCGGCCAACCTCGCGAGCTTCGGCCTGGCGATGGTGATGTTCGGGGCCATCATCTACATCCCCGTCTACGCCCAGGGGGTGCTCGGGGTCGACGCCACCAACTCCGGTCTCATCCTCGCGCCGCTCATGCTCGGCTTCATCGTCATGGGGATCGTCACCGGGCTGCTCATCACCCGGACCGGGGTGTACAAGCCGTTCATGGCCACCGGCATCGTCGTCATGGGTGCCGGTCTCTGGCTGCTGACGCGCCTCACCTGGGAGTCCACCCAGACCCAGCTGACCCTCGCGATGGTCGTGCTCGGGCTCGGCATCGGGATGGCGATGCAGCAGTTCACCCTCGTCGTGCAGAACGCCGCCGAGCGCCGTGACCTCGGGGTGGCGACGGCGTCGAGCCAGTTCTTCCGCAACGTCGGGTCCACGGTGGGCATCGCCGTCTTCGGCACCATCCTCACCAGCGGCCTCGGGGCCGCCATCGCCGCCCACCTGCCTGCCGGCGTCTCGGGCGCCCTGCCGGAGGGGTCGGCCAGCGCGGGCTCGGTGCTCGACCCGTCGGCGCTCGCGCAGCTTCCGCCCGCCGTGGCCGACGCGGTGCGCCAGGGGCTGGCCGAGCAGCTGCACGAGGTCTTCCTCGTCGGGCTGCCGGTCGTCGCGCTCGTCCTGCTCGCCACGCTCGCCATCCCGGCGCTCCCGCTGCGGGAGAGCGCCCACCACGAGACGGTCGAGGAGACCGCCGAGGAGCTCGGCCACGAGCTGCTCGACTCGATGGCGCAGTCCTCGGCGGACCCCGGGAGCGTCGACGGTCAGGAGGCGGCGGTGGCCCCGCGGGCCTGACCCGCGGCCGCAGTCAGCTCACGCGGGGGGCGCGACGTCGGTCTGCGCCGGGAGGTCGGCGACCCCCACCGGGCAGGTCAGCCCGTTCGGGCCGTGGTTGCAGTAGCCGCCGGGGTTCTTGTGGAGGTACTGCTGGTGGTAGTCCTCGGCGTACCAGAACGGCCCGGCCACCTCGGCGGGCGCGATGGTCGTCGTCACGCTGCCGCGTCCGGCCCGGGTGAGCACCTCCTGGAAGGCATGCCGGGTCGCCTCGGCCGCGGCTGCCTGCCCCGGGGTCGTCGTGAAGACCGCCGAGCGGTAGGCCGTGCCGAGGTCGTTGCCCTGCCGGTTGCCCTGGGTCGGGTCGTGGTTCTCCCAGAAGGCCTTGAGCAGCAGCTCCGGTGAGGTCCGGGCCGGGTCGTAGGCCACGAGGACGGTCTCCGCATGCCCGGTGCGGCCGGTGCACGTCTCCTCGTACGTGGGGTTCGGGGTGTAGCCGCCCATGTAGCCGGCGGCGGTGGTCACCACGCCGGGCAGCTGCCAGAAGATGCGCTCGACGCCCCAGAAGCAGCCCATGGCCACGTACATGACCTCGGTGCCGTCGGGCCACGGACCCTCGAGCGGGGTCCCCAGCACCTCGTGGGTCACCGGGACCGGGAAGACCCGGTGGTCGCGGCCCGGCAGGGCCTCCTCACGGGTCGGCAGGGTGGTCGTCGTGCGGGAGCCGAAAAGCATGTGGTGTGCAACGGCGACCGCTGGCACGGTGTTCCGCATGCCCGAGCTCGTCCCCGTCTCCGGACTCGACATCGACCCCACCGCCGCGAACCGATTCGACGCGTGGGCGGGAGTGCTCGCGGACGCCGCCCGCCACGACGAGGGCGAGGACCACGACGCGTGGACGGCACAGGAGCTGCGTGGCCTCGAGGGCGACACGACCGCTCGGCGGCTGCAGGTGCTCGCGACCGTCGACGGCGACCCCGTCGGCGCCGCGGGGCTGGTCCTGCCGCTGCTCGACAACCAGCACGCGGCGATGCTCGTCCTGGCCGTGCACCCCGCCCACCGGCGCCGGGGCGACGGCGGTGCGCTGCTGGCGTGGGCCGAGGAGCAGGCCCGGGCCGCAGGACGCACGACCGCCTACACCGAGACACGGTGGTCGGGCGGGCGCGACGACGACGGGCACGCACCGTTCGCGCTGGCCCACGGCTACCTGGCGGCGCAGACCGTCCTCCGGTCCGACCTGGACGTGGCCACCGCCACCGGGAGCGCGCCGTCGGCCCCGTCCGGGTACCGGGTGGAGACCCACGTCGACGCGATGCCCGACGCCGACCTCGCCGACCGGGCCGTCCTCGCCCGGCGGATGTCTACCGACACCCCGCTCGGGGACCTCGAGCTCGGCGAGGAGGCCTGGGACGAGGAGCGGGTGCGCGGCGAGGACGAGCGCGCCGGGGCCATGGGGCGCCGCGTCGTCGCCTCCTTCGCGCGCGACCTGCGCTCGGGCCGGCTCGTCGGCTACACCGCGCTCCAGGTGCCCCGCGGCGCACCCGCCCTCGCCTACCAGCAGGACACCCTCGTGCTGCGCGAGCACCGGGGGCGCGGGCTGGGGCTCGCCCTCAAGGCCGCCGCGCTCGCGGCCGTGGTCCAGGAGCTGCCCGAGGTGCGGCGCGTCCGCACGTGGAACGCGGTCGAGAACACCCACATGCTCGCCGTCAACGCCGCGCAGGGGTACCGCGCCAGCGGGTACCTGCGGGAGTGGCACAAGCCTCTGGGGTGACCCCCAGGCCGCAGCGCCTACCCTCGAGGGCATGACCCTCGACAACCTCGGCTTCTCCTCCCGCGCCATCCACGCGGGGCAGGAGCCCGATGCCACGACCGGTGCCGTCGTGCCGCCCATCCACCAGGTGAGCACGTACAAGCAGGACGGGGTGGGCGGCCTGCGCGGCGGCTACGAGTACTCGCGCTCGGCCAACCCGACCCGGACCGCGCTCGAGGAGTGCGTCGCGGCGCTCGAGGGAGGCGAGCGGGGGTTCGCGTTCGCCAGCGGCCTGGCCGGTGAGGACACCGTGCTGCGGGCGCTGCTGTCGCCGGGCGACCATGTCGTCGTGCCCTCGGACGCCTACGGCGGCACCTACCGGCTGTTCAAGCGGGTCCTCGAGCCGTGGGGTGTCTCGCACTCCGTCGCGCGGGTCGCCGACGTCGAGTCGGTGCGCGCCGCCCTACGCCCGCAGACCCGGATGGTGTGGGTCGAGACCCCGACCAACCCGCTGCTCGGCATCGCCGACGTCGAGGCGATCGCCGCGCTCACGCACGAGGCGGGCGCGCTGCTCGTCGTCGACAACACCTTCGCCTCGCCCTACCTGCAGAGCCCCATCGCGCTCGGCGCCGACGTCGTCGTCCACTCGACGACGAAGTACTGCGGCGGGCACAGCGACGTCGTCGGTGGGGCCGTCGTCGTCGCTCCGGGAGCCACGACTCGCGACGGGGAGAGCGTCTCGGAGCGCGTTGCCTTCCACCAGAACTCGATGGGTGCCGTGGCCGGTCCGTTCGACGCCTGGCTCGTGCTGCGCGGCCTGAAGACGCTCGCGGTCCGGATGGAGCGGCACTGCGACAACGCCGAGGCCGTCGTCGACTTCCTGCAGTCGCACCCGGGCGTCACGGCAGTGCACTACCCGGGTCTGCCGGAGCACCCGAACCACGACGTCGCCGCCCGCCAGATGAGGCGCTTCGGCGGGATGGTCGCTTTCCGGGTGCGTGGCGGCGAGGACGTCGCGGCCAAGGTGTGCGCGGAGACGCAGGTGTGGACGCTCGGGGAGTCCCTCGGCGGCGTCGAGTCCCTCATCGAGCACCCGGGCCGGATGACGCACGCCTCCGTCGCGGGCACCGAGCTCGAGGTGCCGGGCGACCTCGTGCGCCTGTCGGTCGGCATCGAGGACGTCGAGGACCTGGTCGCCGACCTGCGCCAGGCGCTCGACCGGCTCACCTGAGCGCTCGCGCCGTGGGTGCGGTCCTGTGCGTCGACGTCGGCTCGACCTTCACCAAGGCCCTCCTCGTCGGTGACGGCGGGGAGGTGCTCGGGAGGGCGTCGCACCCCACGACGGTGGGCTCGGACGTCATGGACGGGGTCGACGCCGTGCGCGCCGAGCTCGGCGAGGCCGGTACCCCGGGGCGCGTCGTCGCGTGCTCCAGCGCGGGGGGCGGGCTGCGGCTGGCCGTCGTCGGGTACGAGCGGGAGGTCACCGCGGAGGCCGGCTTCCGGGTCGGTCTCTCGGCCGGCGCCCGGGTCGTCCACGTCGCCTCCGGTCCGCTGGCGGGCCCCGACGTCGGCGCCCTGCGGGCGGCCTGCCCGGACGTCGTGCTGCTCGTGGGCGGAACCGACGGGGGCAACGCCGACGTGCTCGTCCACAACGCCCACCGGCTGGCGCGGGCCCGGCTCGCCGCTCCCGTCGTCGTCGCCGGGAACCGGGACGCCGCGGGCGCGGTCCGCGAGGAGCTGGCGGCCACGGGCCGCCGGCACGTGCTCGCCGCCAACGTGCTGCCGCAGATCGGTCGGGTCGAGCCGGGCGGGGCACGGGCCGCGATCCGGGAGGTGTTCCTCCGGCACGTCATCGGTGGCAAGGGCCTCTCCCGGGGCCGTGGCTTCGCCGAGCTCGTCGCCGCGGCGACCCCCGACGCGGTCCTGCGGGGGGTCGAGCTGCTCGCCGAGGTCCTGGGCCGGGACGTGCTCGGCGTCGACGTCGGCGGCGCGACGACCGACGTCTACTCCGTCCTGCACCCGCAGGGCGAGGACGCCGCGCTGCGCCGCGAGGTCGTCGGCACGATGTGGCACGCCCGCACCGTCGAGGCCGACCTCGGGATGCGCTGGAGCGCGCAGGGGGTGGTGGAGGCGGCCGGGCGCGAGGGTCTCGCGCTCGCGCCCGGTGTCGCCGAGCATGCGGCGCGGATGGCCGGCGACCCCGCGCACGTCTCCCGGGGAGCCACGCAGTGGGCGGCCGAGGAGGCCCTGGCCACCGCGGCGGTCACCGTGGCGGTGCGGCGGCACGGGCGCCCCGGGCCGGGTGAGCGGGCGAGGCCCCTCGCGGACGTCGGCCTGCTCGTGGGGTCCGGCGGGGTCCTGCGCCACGCACCGGACGGGGTCGCGGACCGCGTCCTCGGTGCCGCGCTCGCCGACCACGCCGGCGGCTGGCGGGTGCCGCACGAGGCCGACGTGGTCCTCGACCGTGACTACGTGCTCTTCGCGGCCGGTCTGCTCGCCGAGGCCGACCCTCCGCGGGCCCGCGCCCTGGTGACGACCCTCGCCGCCGGCTGAATGTTCTCTCCGGCTGCCGGAACCTTCAGTGAGCGGTCGGGTAGAAGGGGCCGGTGGCTGAATGTTCTCTCCGGCTGCCGGAACCTTCAGGGGGAGGGGGGAGAGGGGGACGGGCGGAGAGTCAGCCGGTGTAGGGCACCGCGGCGACGATCGTGACCTCGATCTGCTTGCCCGAGGGGGCCTCGTAGGAGACGGTGTCACCGACCGAGTGGCCGTTGACGGCACTGCCGATCGGCGACTTCTCGGAGAAGACCTGCATCGAGGAGTCGTTGATCTCGCGCGAGCCGAGGAGGAACTGCTCCTCGTCGCCGAACATCTCGACGGTGACGATCATCCCCGGCTCGACGACCCCGTCGTCCTCGGGCGTCTCGCCGATGATCGCGTTCTCGAGTAGCTGGGTCAGCTGGCGGATGCGGGCCTCCATCTTGCCCTGCTCCTCCTTGGCGGCGTGGTAGCCGCCGTTCTCGCGCAGGTCACCCTCCTCGCGGGCCGCCTCGATCCGCTTGGCGATCTCGGTGCGACCCGGGCCCGAGAGCTCGTCGAGCTCGTCCTTGAGACGGTCGTAGGCAGCCTGGGTGAGGTAGCTCTGGTGGGTGCTCGTCTCGGTCATGGATGATCAGCTCCTGGGTCGTTCGTCTCGCGCCGGACCCTCGCGGGCTGCGCCGCGGGTGCTACGGCAACGGGCCCGGGCCGACCGCCTCTTCTCGGCGCTCTCGTCGGACCGGACCCGAACGTGAAGCCGACAGTCTAGCAACGGCGGGCCCGCAGGTCACATCCCCGAGCCGCTCAGCCGCCCGTGACGCGGGTGCAGGACTCGACGACGCCGGTGACCGCGCGGGCGCTCGTGCGCACCTCGACGGTGCGGTGGACGACGGCCGGGCCCTGCGCCGGGACGCGGTCCTCGACGACGCCGACCCGCCCCTTGCGGGAGTCCAGACCGGCGACCCGGCAGGTGACCGCCGTGCCCTCCGGCCGGACGAGGTCGTAGCCGACCCGCACGAGGGTGTCGGACTCGACCCGGTAGCCCGTCACGGTGGGTCGCACCTGCCCGGCCGTGGTGCTCCAGCCGTACCAGACCACGGCGAGCACCGCGAGGAGCACGGCGGCCGCGGCGAGCAGGACGCGGCGCCCGGCGGGCGACCTCGGGTCGGGCAGTGGCACGGGGGCTCCTCGGGGCCTGGGGGCAGTGAGACAATGGGTGCCCGTCCATTCTCGGGCACCGCCCGACACCTCCACCCGAAGGGTCCCCCATGTCCGAACGCCTCCGGCTCATGTGCGTGCACGCGCACCCGGACGACGAGTCGAGCAAGGGCGCGGCGACGATGGCGAAGTACGTCGACGCCGGCCACGAGGTGCTCGTCGTCTCGTGCACCGGCGGGGAGCGCGGCAGCATCCTCAACCCGCGCCTCGAGGACGACATCCACATCCTGCGCGACCTGGCGCAGGTGCGGCGCGAGGAGATGGCCCGGGCCCAGCGGATCCTCGGCATCCAGCACACCTGGCTCGGCTTCGTCGACTCCGGCCTGCCCGAGGGCGACCCGCTGCCGCCGCTGCCGGAGGGCTGCTTCGCCCTCGAGCCGCTCGAGGTCACCACCGAGGCGCTCGTGCGCGAGGTGCGCCGGTTCCGTCCGCACGTCATGACCACCTACGACGAGAACGGCGGCTACCCGCACCCCGACCACGTCATGTGCCACGACGTGTCGGTCGCGGCGTTCGCGGCCGCCGGCGACCCCGAGCGCTTCCCGGGGGCCGGGCCCGCGTGGCAGCCGCTGAAGCTCTACTACAATCAGACGTTCAACCGGCGGCGGGTCGAGGCCTTCCACCACGCCCTCCTCGAGCTCGGGCAGGAGAGCCCGTACGCGGAGTGGCTCGAGCGCTGGGACCGCCAGGACCGCGTGGTCACGACGCGCGTCGAGTGCGCGGACTGGTTCGACCGCCGCGACGCCGCGCTCCTGGCGCACGCGACGCAGGTCGACCCCGACGGGACGTGGTTCAAGGTCCCGCGCGAGGTGCAGCAGCGGGTCTGGCCGGTCGAGGAGTACGAGATCGCGGCCTCCTACGTGCCGGTCGCCGAGGGCGAGGACGACCTCTTCGCGGGGCTGCCGGACGACGCGGCCGAGGCGGACGCGCTCGCCACGAGCGGCGGCCTGCGCCTCGCCCACGACACCCGGGTGGAGCGTGCGGCGTGAACGACTCACCCCCCGACGCGACGACCGGATTCCTCGCCTTCCTCGCCTTCGCCTTCCTCGCCCTGGCGCTGTGGTTCCTCATGCGCAACATGAACGACCGGATGCGCCGGATGTCCTACCGCCAGCAGCGCGCGGGCCGCGGCCGCAACGAGGCCCAGGCCGGGCCGGAGGACGTCGCGGAGCCTCCGGCGCAGGAGCCGGCGGCCGGGCCCGACCCCGAGGGCGGGCAGCCGACGGCCGAGCCACCCGCGGAGGATGGGACCGGCCGCGGGCCGGGCGCCGGGGGCTGACCGACCCGGCGGGCCCCGCCGGCGGCAGCGACCCTCAGGCGGTGTGGCCGGTCAGGGCGAGCGACGCGGCGACGAAGTGCGCCGTGAAGGCGAGGATCGTCAGGGCGTGGAAGACCTCGTGGAAGCCGAACCAGCGCGGCGAGATGTCCGGGCGCTTGGTGCCGTAGACGATCGCGCCGAGGCTGTAGAGCACGCCCCCGACGACCACCCAGGTCATGACGCCCGCGCCGACGTGCTCGACGAGCGGCGCGAAGTAGAACACGGCCACCCAGCCGAGCAGCAGGTAGACCGGGACGTAGAGCCAGCGGGGGGCACCGGTCCACAGGACCCGGAACAGGACCCCGACCAGGGCGCCGCCCCACACGACCGCGAGCAGCGTGCGCGCCTGGCCACTGGGCAGGAAGAGCGCGAACGGGGTGTAGCTGCCCGCGATGATGAGGAAGATGTTCGAGTGGTCCAGCCGGCGCAGCACGCCGCCGACGCGCGGCGACCAGGTGCCCCGGTGGTAGACCGCCGAGGTGCCGAAGAGCAGCACGGCGGTGCCGGCGAAGACGGCGGCCGAGACCTTCCCCTGGGTCGTCGTCGCGAGGACGACGAGGACGACGCCGGCGACGAGCGCGACGGGCGTCATCGCCGCGTGCAGCCAGCCGCGCAGCTTCGGCTTGACCTGCTGCAGGGCTGCCTCGACCCGGGTCTCGAGGGCCTCGAGGCGCCCCTGCTCGGGGGTGGGGCGAGCGGGGTTGGCGTCCATGCTCCGAGGCTAACCTACGCGAGCGTAGGTTAGGAACCTGCGGCGGAGATGCACAGGTTCGCCACAGGCTCTCCACGGGGCCCGGCGCCGAGGCGGAGTAGCGTGAGCGCAGGCCCGCGGACGCACCGCCGGCCCTCCGGAACAGCAGGAGGACGTGAGGCATGCGGCGGCTCGGCGACGTGGTCTATGCCGCCTACGCCCGACGGCTGACCCGCCAGCTCGGGTCGGCCCCGATGCCCCGGCACGTCGGCGTGCTCGTCGACGGCAACCGCCGCTGGGCCAAGCTGCGCGGTGCGGGCACCGAGGAGGGGCACCGGGCCGGCGCCGACAACATCGCCAACCTGCTCGCCTGGTGCGAGGAGGTCGGGGTCGAGGTGGTCACCCTGTGGCTGCTCTCGACCGACAACCTCAACCGTCCCGAGCGCGAGCTGCGCCCGCTGCTGCGGATCATCGAGGGGTCGGTGGAGTCCATCGCGGCGACGATGCGCTGGCGGGTCAACCCCGTCGGCGCCCTCGACCTGCTGCCGGCCGCGACCGCGGAGCGGCTCAAGGCGGCCGCCGAGCGCACCCGGGCCGTCGACGGGATGCTCGTCAACGTCGCCGTGGGCTACGGCGGCCGGCGCGAGATCGCCGACGCGGTGCGCAGCCTCCTGCACGAGCAGGCGAGCCGCGGCACCAGCCTCGAGGAGCTCGCCGAGGTCATCGACGTCGAGCACATCGCCGAGCACCTCTACACCAAGGGCCAGCCCGACCCCGACCTCGTGATCCGCACCTCCGGGGAGCAGCGGCTCTCGGGGTTCCTCCTGTGGCAGAGCGCGCACAGCGAGTTCTACTTCTGCGAGGCGTTCTGGCCGGACTTCCGCAAGGTCGACTTCCTGCGCGCGCTGCGGGCCTACGGCGAGCGCCACCGCCGATTCGGCGCCTGAGCGCCCGCCCGCCGGCCCCCGCCCGGGTCCGCTGGGCGGCCGGGCGCCGGTGGACACCCGGGGGCCGGAGGATGACGGGCACGTGACGTTTCGCCACATCAGCACCACACGTCACACCCGTTTCAGGTAGGCCGACACGCCGAGTCGCGCTCGGCACCGGCCGCGACACCGCGTCGTAGCGTGCGAGTCACGCACCTCCCTCGACCACAGGAGCGGCACATGGCCTCGAGCACGCGGA
The DNA here is from genome assembly GCF_011326735.1 of Phycicoccus endophyticus. Taxonomy (GTDB): domain Bacteria; phylum Actinomycetota; class Actinomycetes; order Actinomycetales; family Dermatophilaceae; genus Phycicoccus; species Phycicoccus endophyticus. The sequence continues at coordinate 46,995 of NZ_JAANCN010000016.1, read as the reverse complement.
CGGCAGCAGGCACCCGACGGGGGAAGGAGCCGAGGCGGACGTTCGTGCTCGACACCTCGGTCCTCCTGTCCGACCCCCGGGCCATCCTCCGGTTCGCCGAGCACGAGGTCGTCCTCCCGGTCGTCGTCGTCACCGAGCTCGAGGCCAAGCGCCACCACCCCGAGCTGGGCTACTTCGCCCGCACGGCGCTGCGGATGCTCGACGACCTGCGCATCCAGGCGGGGCGGCTGGACTCCCCGGTCCCCGTCGGCGACGAGGGGGGCACGCTGCGGGTCGAGCTCAACCACACCGACCCCACCTCGCTGCCGGCCGGCTTCCGCCTCGGCGACAACGACACCCGCATCCTGGCCGTCGCCCGCAACATCGCCAACGAGGGCTCTCTCGTGACGGTCGTCAGCAAGGACCTGCCGATGCGGGTCAAGGCCTCGGCCTGTGGGCTCGACGCCGAGGAGTACCGCGCGGAGCTCGCGGTCGAGTCCGGCTGGACCGGGATGGCCGAGCTGGACGTGACGACCGAGGAGATGGACCACCTCTACGAGTACGGCCGGCTGGAGAGCGTCGCGGCCGGTGAGCTGCCGTGCCACACGGGGCTGAAGCTGATGTCCCCGCGCGGCTCGGGCCTCGGGCGCGTGGGGCCGGACAAGCAGGTCCGGCTCGTGCGCGGCGACCGCGACGCGTTCGGCCTGCACGGCCGCAGCGCCGAGCAGCGGATCGCCCTGGACCTGCTCCTCGACCCCGACATCGGCATCGTCAGCCTCGGCGGGCGCGCAGGCACCGGCAAGTCCGCCCTCGCGCTGTGCGCGGGGCTCGAGGCGGTCATGGAGCGCCGCCAGCAGCGCCGGGTCGTCGTCTTCCGGCCGCTGTACGCCGTCGGCGGTCAGGACCTCGGCTACCTGCCCGGCTCGGAGGCCGAGAAGATGAACCCGTGGGGCCAGGCGGTCTTCGACACCCTCTCGGCGCTCGTCTCCCGCGAGGTCGTCGACGAGGTGCTCGACCGGGGGATGCTCGAGGTGCTGCCGCTGACCCACATCCGTGGGCGCAGCCTGCACGACGCGTTCGTCATCGTCGACGAGGCCCAGAGCCTCGAGCGCAACGTGCTGCTCACCGTCCTCTCCCGGGTGGGGCAGAACTCCAAGGTCGTCCTGACCCACGACGTCGCCCAGCGCGACAACCTGCGCGTCGGTCGGCACGACGGCGTCGTCGCGGTCGTCGAGGCGCTCAAGGGCCACCCGCTGTTCGCCCACGTGACCTTGACCCGCTCCGAGCGCAGCCCGATCGCCGCGCTGGTCACCGACCTGCTCGAGGGTCTCGAGCCGTAGCCCCGCCGCCGCGCTCGGGGCCCGCCGGGACCGCCGGGCGGGGAGCCCGGCTGAGCGGACGCTCAGGGTCGGGTTTCCCCCCGTGGTGGGGTATTCCCTACAGTGAGGTCTCGATTCCGTAACGCCCCGTGTGGTCCCACCACGCCCCGCCCCGCCCCGGAAGGTCCGCCGCTCCCGCATGGCCCGCTACACCCCGCGTCACGCCCCGCGCCACGCCGCCCCCCGGCGTCCGCTCGGGCGGACCGCCGTCTCGGTCGTGGGCCGGCCCCTGGTCTCGACGAGCCTCGTCGCCGCGGTGGCCACGAGCGGGCTCGCCCTGACCGGTGCGTTCGAGGACACCGCGACCGCCGACTCGCTGACCCTCGCCGTCGACGACACGACGACCTCGGCCTCGACGCAGGAGAGCGAGGTCGCGATGGAGGACGCGACCCGGGTCGCCGCGGACCGCTCGGCGACCAACACCCAGCGCTCGGTCGCCGCCGCGAAGGTCGCCGCCGCCGAGCGTGCCGAGGCCGCGGCCCTGGCCCGCAAGCGCCAGGCCGCCCAGGAGCGTGCCGCCCGGGCCGCCGAGCGCAAGCGCGTCCTGGAGAACGCCCAGGAGGACCCCAAGTCGGTCGCCCGGCTGCTCATGCCGGAGTACGGGTTCGACGAGTCGCAGTGGACCTGCCTGGACCAGCTGTGGATCGGCGAGAGCGGCTGGAGCTGGTGGGCCGAGAACTCCTCCTCCGGCGCCTACGGCATCCCGCAGTCCCTGCCCGGCTCGAAGATGGCCTCCGTGGCCAGCGACTGGCGCACCAACCCGGTCACCCAGATCAGCTGGGGGCTCGGCTACATCCGCAGCTCGTACGGCACCCCGTGCAACGCGCTGGCCCAGTGGCAGGCCCGCTACCCGCACTGGTACTGAGCCGGCCGGTGCCGCGGCGCCCGGGCGCGCTCAGATCTTCCGCAGCCTGATCCGGGTCACCGCGTGGTCGGCCTCCTTGGAGAGCACGAGGGTGGCCCGCTCGCGGGTGGGCAGGACGTTCTCGACGAGGTTGGGCTCGTTGGTCCGCGCCCAGATGTCCGCGGCCGTCGCGCGCGCCTCGTCGTCGGTGAGCCCCGCGTACCGGTGGAAGTAGGACTGCGGGTCGGCGAACGCGGTCTCGCGCAGCCGGAGGAAGCGGTCGACGTACCAGCGGCGCACGTCCTCGACGGGGGCGTCGACGTAGACCGAGAAGTCGAAGTAGTCCGAGACCGCGCTCGTGCTCTCCCCGTCCGGTCGCAGGGCCGGCGGCTGGAGGACGTTGAGGCCCTCGACGATGAGGACGTCCGGCTTGCGCACGAGCAGTGGCTCGGGCAGGACGTCGTAGGTGAGATGGGAGTACTGGGGTGCCTCGACCACCGGCATCCCGGACTTGACGTCCGCGACGAAGCGCAGCAGGGCCCGCCGGTCGTAGGACTCCGGGAAGCCCTTGCGCTGCAGCAGCCCCCGCCGCTGGAGCTCGGCGTTGGGGTAGAGGAAGCCGTCGGTCGTCACGAGCTCGACCCGCGGGGTGTGCGGCCACCGCGACATCAGCTCGCGCAGGATGCGGGCGGTCGTGGACTTCCCGACGGCCACCGACCCCGCGACCCCGACGACGAACGGGACCCGGCTCGGGCGCTCGCCGAGGAACTCCGAGGTGGCGAGGCGCAGCCCGTGGACCGCCTCGACGTAGAAGTGCAGGAGCCGGGAGAGGGGGAGGTAGACGTCCTCGACCTCCCGCAGGTCCAGCCGGTCCCCGACGCCGCGCAGCCGGGCCAGGTCGTCCTGCGTGAGGCTCATCGGGTGCTCCTCACGCAGCCGCGACCAGGCCCGCCGGTCGAGGTCGACGTACGGTGTCGGGACGCCGGCCTCCGCGGCGAGCCCGAGACGGGCGAGCGCCTGCTCCGCTGCGGTCACCCGGCCATCATGGCGCATCCCGGGGTGACGGGCCCCAGCGGCTACGCTGGCCGCCATGTGTGGGATCGTCGGCTACGTCGGCCCGGCCACGGACGGCACGGCGCTCGAGGTCGTCATGGAGGGCCTGGCCCGGCTGGAGTACCGCGGCTACGACTCCGCCGGGGTCGCCCTCGTCACCGCCGACGGCATCGCGACCCGCAAGCGCGCCGGCAAGCTCGAGAACCTCCGTGCGGCCCTGGAGGCCGAGCCCCTGGCCCCGGCCCGGACCGCCATCGGGCACACCCGGTGGGCCACCCACGGCGGCCCCACCGACGACAACGCCCACCCGCACACGGGCGGGGAGGGCGACCGGCTCGCGCTCATCCACAACGGCATCATCGAGAACTTCCACGCCCTGAAGAAGGAGCTGCTCGCCGACGGCGTGAGGTTCACCTCCGAGACCGACACCGAGGTCGTCGCCAAGCTCGTCGGCCGGGAGTACGACCGCCTCGGCGACCTCACCGAGGCGATGCGCCGGGTCGTCGGCCGGCTCGAGGGGGCCTTCACCCTCCTCGCGGTCCACGCCGAGAGCCCCGGGGTCGTCGTCGGGGCCCGCCGCAACAGCCCGCTCGTCGTCGGGCTCGGCGACGGGGAGAGCTTCCTCGGCAGCGACGTCGCCGCGTTCATCGGGCACACCCGGCACGCCGTCGAGCTGGGCCAGGACCAGATCGTGACGATCACCCCGCAGGGGCACACCGTCGTCGGCTTCGACGGCACGCCCGCCGAGGGCACCGCCTACGAGGTGACCTGGGACGCCGCCGCCGCCGAGAAGGGCGGTTACCCGACCTTCATGGAGAAGGAGATCCACGAGCAGCCGCACGCCGTCGCCGACACGCTGCTCGGGCGTACCGACGAGTCCGGCGCGCTCATCCTCGACGACCTGCGCATCCCCGAGGAGCGGCTGCGGCGGGTGGAGCGGGTGACCATCGTCGCCTGCGGCACCGCCGCCTATGCGGGCATGGTGGCCAAGTACGCCATCGAGCGCTGGACGCGCATCCCCGTCGAGGTCGCCCTCGCCCACGAGTTCCGCTACTGCGACCCCATCGTCGACGAGAGCACCCTCGTGGTGTCGATCAGCCAGTCCGGCGAGACGATGGACACCCTCATGGCGGTGCGGCACGCCGCCGAGCTCGGCGCGATGACGCTCTCGATCTGCAACACCCACGGCTCGACCATCCCCCGGGCCTCGGACGCGGTGCTCTACACGCACGCCGGCCCCGAGGTCGCCGTCGCCTCGACCAAGGCCTTCCTCGCCCAGATCACCGCCTGCTACCTGCTCGGCCTCTACCTCGCCCAGCTGCGGGGCGAGACCTACGCCGACGACGCCAAGGCCGTCCTGCGCGAGCTGCACGCGATGCCGGAGCGGATCGGCCGGCTGCTCGGGCGGATGGACCGGGTGCGCGAGATGGCCGAGTTCATGGCCGACACCCGCTCGGTGCTCTTCCTCGGGCGGCACATGGGCTTCCCCGTCGCGATGGAGGGGGCGCTGAAGCTCAAGGAGCTCGCCTACATCCACGCCGAGGGGTTCGCCGCCGGCGAGCTCAAGCACGGGCCGATCGCGCTCATCGAGCCGGGCCAGCCGGTCTTCGTCGTCGTCCCCGGGCCCGACACCCCGCACGACCTGCACCGCAAGGTGGTCTCGAACATCCAGGAGATCCGCGCCCGGGGCGCGCGCACGCTCGTCATCGCCCACGACGACGACGAGGACGTCGAGCCGTTCGCCAGCGAGGTCGTGCGCATCCCGCCGTGCCCGCCGATGCTCGCGCCGCTGCTCGCCGTCGTGCCGCTGCAGGTCTTCGCCCTGCACCTGGCGAGCGCCAAGGGGCTGGACGTCGACCAGCCGCGCAACCTCGCCAAGAGCGTCACCGTCGAGTGATGCCGGTGTCGCGGTGATCGTCGGCGTCGGCATCGACGTCGTCGACGTGGCGCGCTTCGGCGCCGCGCTCGAGCGCACCCCGGCGCTCGGGGAGCGCCTGTTCACCCCCGCCGAACGCGACCTGCCGCTGAACTCCCGCGCGGCGCGGTTCGCCGCGAAGGAGGCCCTGGCCAAGGCGCTCGGTGCCCCGGTCGGGCTCTCCTGGCACGACGCCGAGGTGGTGCGCGGCCCCGACCGGCGACCCGCGTTCTCCGTGCGCGGCGGCGTCGCGGACCGGATGGCGGCCCTGCACATCGACAGCGTCCACGTGTCGCTGTCGCACGACGCGGGGGTCGCCTCGGCCGTCGTCGTCGCCGAGACCGAGGAGGTCCGCCCGTGATCGAGGCGTTCTCGACCCGCTCCGTCTACGCCGCCGAGGAGGTGGCCATGGCCACGCTCGCGGACGGCGAGCTCATGGCGAGGGCGGTCGACGGGCTCGCCGCCGTCGCCGAGGCCAGGCTCACCGAGCGTGGCGGCTCGTCGGTGGCCGCGCTCGTCGGACCCGGCAACAACGGTGCCGACGCGCTCTACGCCGTGGCCCGGCTGGCCGAGGCCGGGTGGAACGCCGTCGCGGTGCACGGCGACCGGGTCCACGCCGGGGCCCGCGCCGCGGCGGAGCAGGCCGGCGTCGTGCTCACCGAGGACGAGACGGCGCTCGCCGAGGCCGACGTCGTCCTCGACGGGGTGCTCGGGATCGGTGCCCGGCCCGGGTTGGGCGACCCGGCGCGGCGCTGGGTCGCGGCGGTGCCCGAGGGGGCCTACGTCATCGCGGTCGACCTGCCCTCCGGGCAGGACCCGGCCGGTGCCGTGCTCGACCCGGCCGGGGTGCTCGCCGACGAGACGGTCACCTTCTCGGTCGCCAAGCCCGTGCACCTCCTGCCGGCCACCGAGCAGGCCTGCGGCGCCCTGACCGTCGTCGACATCGGGGTCGTCGTCGAGGACGAGCCCGTCGTGCGACGGCTCGACCACGACGACGTCGCCGGTCGCTGGCCGGTCCCGGTGCCGAGCGACGACAAGTACTCGCGTGGTGTCGTCGGCGTCGTCGCCGGTGGTGAGGGCTACACCGGCGCGGCCGTCCTGTGCGTCACCGCGGCCGCGGAGGCAGGGGCGGGGATGGTGCGCTACGTCGGCACGCCGAGCCCGGACCGGCTCGTGGCCGCCGCGGTGCCCGAGGCGACCCACGGCGTCGGCCGGGTGCAGGCCTGGGTCGTGGGCCCCGGCCTGGACACCGGTGCGCAGGGGGAGGGGGCCGCGGAGCAGATGTCGGCCGCGCGGGCGGCGCTCGCAGGGGAGGAGCCGGTCGTCGTCGACGCGGGGGGGCTGGACCTGCTCGACGCGTCGGTGCTCGAGAGCCGGCGTGGGCGCCCGACCCTGCTCACGCCGCATGCGGGGGAGTGCGCCCGGCTGCTGGGGCGCCTCGAGGGCGAGCAGGTCGCCCGGGACGCGGTCGAGGGGGCCCCGCTCGAGCACGCCCGACGGCTGGCGCGGGCCACCGGGGCGAGCGTGCTGCTCAAGGGGTCGACGACCCTCGTCGTGCCACCGGGGGAGGGGGCCGCGGTCTGGTCGCAGTCCGACGCCCCGTCCTGGCTGGCGACGGCGGGAGCCGGTGACGTCCTCGCCGGGCTGCTCGGCACCCTGCTCGCCGCCGGTCTGGCGCCGCACGAGGCGGGAGCGCTCGGCGCGCTCGTCCACGGCGTGGCCGCCGAGCACGCCAACCCCGGGGGGCCGGTGCGCGCGCTCGCCGTGGCCCGGGCGCTCCCGGGCACGGTCGCCACGCTGCTGCGGCGCTCCTGACCGGCCCCGTGCCACGGCCGCCGGCACCGGGCGGCGCGACCCGCGCCCTGGTCACGGCCCTACACTGGTGCGGCCCATGACCGACCCTCTCGCGCCCTCCGCACCCGCGACCGCGGGCGCCTCCGCGTGGGTGACCGTCGACGCCGCCGCGATCCGCGACAACGTCGCCGAGCTCGTGCGCCGGGCCGCTCCCGCACAGGTCATGGCGGTCGTCAAGGGCGACGCCTACGGCCACGGCATCGTCACCGCCGCCCGGGCGGCCCTGGCCGGCGGCGCCGCCTGGCTCGGGGTGGCCCAGCTGCAGGAGGCGCTCGCGCTGCGGGCCGCCGGGGTCGAGGCGCCGCTGCTGACGTGGATCTTCCCACCCCAGGCCGACCTCGGCGCGGCGCTCGACGCGGGCATCGAGGTCACCGTCGGCAGCGCCTGGAGCCTGCGCTCGGCCGTCGCCGCCGCCCGCGAGCGCGGGCAGGCCGCCCGCGTCCAGGCCAAGGTCGACACCGGCCTCGGACGCGGCGGGGTCCTCACCGACTGGGAGGAGTTCACCCTCGAGCTCGCCCGGGCGGTCGCCGAGGGCAGCGTCGAGCTCACCGGGACGTGGTCCCACCTGGCCTGGGCCGACGCCCCCGAGCACCCGACCGTGCGGGCGCAGCAGGAGCGCTTCGCCGCGGCGGTGGACGCGCTGCGCCGGGTGGGCCTCGACCCGGGCCTGCGCCACCTCGCCAACTCGGCGGCCACCCTGACCACCCCCGCGGCCCACCTCGACCTCGTGCGCCCCGGCCTGGCCGTCTACGGCCTCTCCCCGGTGCCCGACCTCGGCACGCCCGCCGACTTCGGGCTGCGCGAGGCGATGCGGGTCACCGCCCGGCTCACCCAGGTCAAGCGGGCCCGGGCCGGGCAGGGCGTCAGCTACGGCCACGAGTACACGACGCCCCGCGACACCGTGCTCGGCCTCGTGCCCATGGGCTACGCCGACGGCATCCCCCGGCACGCCGGCAACGCCGGGCCGGTCCAGGTGGGCGGGCGGCGGTACATGGTCGCCGGGCGGGTCTGCATGGACCAGGTGGTCCTCGACCTCGGCCCGGACTTCGACGGCGCGCCCGGCGACGAGGTGACCCTCCTCGGGCGGGGAGCCGACGGCGAGCCGACCGCGCAGGACTGGGCCGAGGCCGCCGGCACGATCAACTACGAGATCGTCACCCGGATGGCCCCCCGGGCGCCCCGGGTCGTCGTCGGGGACGAGCGCTGATGGTCCCCAACCCGGCGACGGCCGCGTGGGAGGCGGTCGGCTCCCGGCTGCGCCGCAGCGAGGGTGCCCCGGCCGACCCGGCGGGCGGCTGGACGCACGTCCCGTCCGAGGCGCTGCGCCTGACCGCCGACGACGGCGTCGAGCTGCACGTGGAGATCGACGCCCCGCAGTCGGCCAGCCGCGGCCGCCGGCACCTCGCCGGGCGCGCCCCGACGGTCGTGCTCGTCCACGGGTTCGCCCTCTCGATGCAGTGCTGGGTCCTCCAGCGGCGCGCCCTCATCGACCAGGGGCTGCGGGTGGTCACCTACGACCAGCGCGGCCACGGCCGCTCGGGCACCCCGGACCTCGGCTCGTGCACGGTCGAGCAGCTCGGTCGTGACCTCGCCACGGTCATCGAGGCCACCGCCCCCAGCGGCCCCGTCGTGCTCATCGGGCACTCGATGGGGGGGATGAGCGTGATGTCCTTCGCCGGTCAGCACCGCGAGATCGTCCAGGACCGGGTGCTCGCCGTGGGGCTGGTCTCCACCTCGCCGGGTGGCCACGAGGTCATCGAGCTCGGCCTCGGTCCGCTCGTCGGGCGGGTCGTCGGGGCGGTGGGGCCCGGGCTGCTCACGAGGCTCTCGCGGCACGCGGGGCCGATCGGGGCGCTGCGTCGGATGGGCAAGGGGGTCCAGGACCTCGCCGTGGCGCGGTGGGCCTTCGACTCCCCGGTGAGCCCGGCCCTGGTCGACCTCGTCGCGGAGATGATCTTCGAGACCTCCTTCGAGGTCATGGCCGCCTTCCTCCCGGACATCGACGGGCTCGACCTCATCCCCGCCCTCGAGTCCCTGACCGGCGTCGAGACCCTCGTCATCAACGGGGCCGGTGACCTGGTGACCCCGGCGTCGCACTCGGAGGAGATCGTCCGCCACGTCCCGGGGGCCGAGCACGTCGTCATCGAGGACGCCGGTCACCTGCTGATGCTCGAGCACCCCGACCTGGTCACCGAGCAGCTGCTCGCGCTCATCCAGCGGGCCCGGCGGGCCGTGGCCGACGGCGTCGCGGTGAGCAGCAAGCCGCGGGTGCGCCGCACCGTCCAGGACATCTCCAAGCGCCGACGGGCCGCCCGGGCCCGGCGCGAGGCCGCGTCGTGACCGCCCGCCGGCTGCTCCTGCCGCGCCCCGAGGACACCCGCGCCCTCGGCGCGGCCCTCGGCCGGCTGCTGCGCCCCGGCGACCTCGTCGTGCTCACCGGCACCCTCGGTGCCGGGAAGACGACCCTGACCCAGGGCCTCGGCGAGGCGCTCGGGGTGCGGGGGGCGGTGACCTCCCCGACCTTCGTCATCGCCCGGGTGCACCCCTCCACCGTCGGCGGCCCGCCGCTCGTGCACGTCGACGCCTACCGACTCGGTGGCGCCCTCGAGCTCGACGACCTCGACCTCGACGCCGAGGTCGAGGACAGCGTCACCGTCGTCGAGTGGGGGCACGGGCTCGCCGAGGGGCTCGCCCCGGACCGTCTCGAGGTGGTCCTCGACGTCGACCCGCGCACGGAGGTGCGCACGGCGACGGTCACCGGGGTGGGCCCGCGCTGGAGCGGCGGGGGCGACCTCGCGGACCGGGCGGACCCGCTCGCCGCGCTCGGAGGCGAGCCGTGCTGACCCTGGCCATCGACACCGCGACGTCGGCGGTCGCCGTCGCGGTCCACCGCCCCGGCAGCGAGCCCGTGCGCGCCGTCGAGGTCGACCCGCGGGGCCACACCGAGCTGCTCGCCCCGCTCGTGCAGCGAGCCCTGCGCGCGGCGGGCGCGGTACCCGCGGACCTCACCGACGTCGCCGTGGGCACCGGCCCCGGGCCGTTCACCGGCCTGCGGGTCGGCCTGGTCACGGCCGTGACGACTGGCTACGCGCTCGGGGTCCCGGTGCACGGGGTGTGCTCGCTCGACGTGCTCGCCGAGCAGGGGTTCGCCGCCACCGACGCACAGGAGCTGCTCGTCGCGACCGACGCCCGCCGCCGCGAGGTCTACTGGGCCCGGTACGGCCGCGGCCCCGACGGCGCCCGCCCCCTGAGCGCGCCCGCGGTCGAGGCCGCCGAGCACATCCCCGCGGCCCTGCGCCGCCTCCCCGTCGCCGGGCGGGGTGCCCTGCTCTACCCGGACGCCCTCCCGGGCGGGCTGGATGTCCTCGACGTCGACCCCGCGGTCCTCGCCCGGGTCGCGCAGCGACGGGTCGCGGCCGGGGTCCCGACGCCGGTCGAGCCCCGCTACCTGCGCCGGCCGGACGCCCTGACCACCGCAGAGCGGGCCAGCCGATGACGAGCGCCCCCGCGGTGACGGTGCGTGCGGCCCACTGGAGCGACCTGCGTGCGCTCGCCGCGCTCGAGACGCGGATCTTCCCCGACGACGCGTGGACCGAGGCGTCCTGGTGGGCCGAGCTCGCCGGCCGGCCCCGGCGGGAGTACCTCGTCCTCGAGGCCGGCGGTGCGCTGGCCGGCTACGCCGGCCTCGACCACGGCGGTGAGGTGGCCGACGTCATGACCCTCGCCGTCGTACCGCAGCGGCGTGGCGACGGGCTGGGCCGGCTGCTGCTCGAGTCGCTCGAGGCGGCGGCGGCGGCCCGCGGAGCCGGGCACCTCATGCTCGAGGTCCGCGCCGACAACGCGGCCGCGCTCGCCCTCTACGCACGCGGTGGCTTCGAGGTGCTCACCCGCCGACGCGGCTACTACCACCCGGGGGCGGTCGACGCCGTCGTCATGCGCAAGCACCTCGCGCCGAAGGGAGCCGACGATGCCTGAGGACGAGCCGCTGGTGCTCGGGATCGAGACCTCGTGCGACGAGACCGGGGTGGGGCTGGTGCGCGGGCACACGCTGCTCGTCGACGCGGTGGCGAGCAGCGTCGAGGAGCACGCGCGCTTCGGCGGGGTCGTGCCGGAGGTCGCGAGCCGGGCCCACCTCGAGGCCATGGTCCCGACGCTCGAGCGGGCCTGCCGCGAGGCCGGCGTCCGGCTGGGTGACGTCGACGCCGTCGCGGTCACCTCCGGGCCGGGGCTCGCGGGCGCGCTCATGGTCGGGGTGGCCTCGGCCAAGGCGCTCGCGCTCGCCCTCGGCGTGCCGCTCTACGGCGTCAACCACCTCGCGAGCCACGTGGCCGTCGACGTCGTCGAGCACGGACCGCTGCCGGAGCCGACGCTCGCGCTGCTCGTCTCCGGGGGTCACTCCTCGCTGCTGCTCGTCCCCGACGTCACCGCCGACGTGCGCAGCCTCGGGTCCACGATCGACGACGCCGCGGGGGAGGCCTTCGACAAGGTGGCCCGGGTCCTCGGGCTGCCCTTCCCCGGCGGACCGCACATCGACCGGGCGGCCCGCGAGGGTCAGGTCGTCATCGACTTCCCGCGCGGCCTGACCGGTGGACGCGACCTCGAGCGGCACCGCTTCGACTTCTCCTTCAGCGGGCTGAAGACCGCCGTCTCGCGCTGGGTGGCCGCCCGGGAGGCCAGCGGCGAGCCGGTGCCCGTGGCGGACGTCGCCGCGAGCTTCCAGGAGGCGGTGACCGACGTGCTGACCCGCAAGGCACTCGACGCCTGCCGGCGCCACGGCGTGGGCCACCTCCAGGTCGGTGGTGGCGTCGCCGCGAACTCCCGGCTGCGGGCCATGGCCCAGGAGCGGTGCGACGCCGCCGGTGTCGAGCTGCGGGTGCCGCGGCCCGGGCTGTGCACCGACAACGGCGCGATGGTGGCCGCGCTCGGAGCCCAGATGGTGCTGCGCGGCCGGGAGGCCTCGGCGCTCGACCTGCGGGCCGACTCCTCGATGCCGGTCACCGAGGTCTCCGCCTGACGCGCGCGCCCGGACCGCTCAGGCGCGTCCGCCGGGCGCGAGCCAGGCGTGGACGAGGGGAACGACCGAGGCCCCCTCGCCGGTGGCCGCCGCGACCCGCTTCATCGAGCCGGCGCGCACGTCGCCGGCGGCGAAGACCCCCGGGGCGCTCGTCGCGAGGTTCGCCGGCGGCAACCCGTCGAGCCACCGGTCCTTGGGCACCTCGCGACCGGTGAGGACGAAGCCCCGGTCGTCGCGCGCGACCTGCGCCGGCAGCCACCCGCAGTGGGGCTCGGCGCCGAGCAGGAGGAAGAGCTCGGAGACCGCGCGGGTGTGCCGCTGCCCGGTCTCGGTGCTCTCGAGGGTGAGCCGCTCGAGGCGGTCGTCGCCCTCGGCGGCGACGACGCGGGTGCACGGCTCGACCTCGATCCGGGGGTTGAACGCGATCTCGTCGACGAGGTAGGCCGACATCGTCTCGGCGAGCGAGGGCCGGCGCACGACGACGGTCACCGAGCGGGCGAACCGGGCGAGGTGCACCGCGGCCTGCCCGGCGGAGTTGCCACCGCCGACGACGACGACGTCCTGGTCCTCCGTCTCGCGGCTGCGCGACATCGCCGCGCCGTAGGAGACACCCCGGTCGAGGAAGGCCTCCACCGAGGGGACGCCCAGGCTGCGGTAGCGCACCCCCGACGCGACGACGACCGAGCGGGCCGCGAGCTCGAAGTCGCTCCCGCGCAGGAGGTGGGGCCCGCCGCCCGGGCCGGCGAGGAGCTCCTCGACCTCCCAGCCGGTGCGGAAGCGGGTCCCGAACCGCAGCGCCTGGTTGCGGGCCCGCTGGGCCAGCCGCATCCCGGAGACCCCGCGGGGGAATCCGAGGTAGTTGCGGATCATCGAGCTCGTGCCCGCCTGCCCGCCGATGGCTCCGGCGTCGAGGACGACGGTCGAGAGCCCCTCGGAGGAGGCGTAGACGGCGGTGGCCAGCCCGGCCGGACCCCCGCCGACGACGGCGACGTCGACCACCCCGGTGCCGTCGTCGGTGGCCGCCTCGAGGTCGCGCTCGGCCGGGGTGTCGGTGAAGGAGCGGGCGACGTCGCGGACCGAGGTGACGACGACCGGCTGGCGGCCGAGCGCCCACACCCGCGGGTACCCGTCGGCGTCGTCGAAGTGCTCCGCGACGTGCCGCCCGACCTCGCTGTCCGGGGGGTCGACGCGGCAGGGCATCCCCATCCGGTCGAAGAAGTCGCGCACCTGGCGGGCGAGGGGGTCGCCGTCGTGCGCGACGATCTTCGCGACGACGACGTCGGGGTCGGTCGAGGTCCAGCCCCAGTCGCTGAGCAGCTCGGTCACGGCGTGGTGGAACTCCTCGTCGCGCGCCCCGCGGGGCATGAGCAGGTAGGCGTCGTACTTGCCCTTGGCCATGCCGGCCCGCAGGCGCGGCGCGTCGAGGAGGAAGCGCTCGTACGGGGCGACGACGAGCCGGCGGGCGGTGGGCACGAGCGCGCGCCACTGCCCGAAGGCCGCCAGGACGTTCTCCTCGTCCGGCAGCCGTGAGTCCGAGACGAACATCGCGACCCGGCGGCCGTCGGCGAGGGCGGCGGCGGTGACGTCGCACGCCTGGGCGCACGAGGTGGCGGTGCGCAGCTCGTACTCGCGCGAGTAGCGCCAGAACTCCGTGCGCAGCCGCTCGGCGTGGTCGCCGGAGACGAGGACGATGACCGGGGTTCCCGGTGTGGTCGGGGTGTCCGTCACCCCACCGAGCCTACGTCCCGGGGCGCCGGGCCGCTCAGCCGTCGCCGCTCGTGGAGCAGGGCAGCAGGCCCATCCGGTCCTTGAGGGTGAGGACGCGCTCGACGGCGTCGTCGACCCGGGCGGCGAAGTCCGCGTCGGTGCGCGACCTCGCCTCGAGTGCCGCGAGCAGCTCCGGCACGGCCGAGGGGTCGCCGGTGAGCACGATGTCGCCCCCGGCGGCCACGACCTTCACCGCACGCTGCTGGACCGGGGTGGCCGCCACGGCGGCCGCCGCGACGTCGTCGGTGATGACCACTCCGTCGAAGCCGAGGTCGCCGCGCAGGATGTCGGTGACGACCCGGGAGGAGAACATCGCCGGGACGCCTGGGTCGATCCGCGAGTAGAGCGCCGAGCCCACCATGACGATCCGGGCGCCGGCGCGGATCCCGTCCGCGAACGGCTGCAGGTAGGGGTCGTGCGCCGTCGTCGTGTCGTCGGTGATGCCCGTCGCGCTCACGTCGGTGTTGCTGCGGATGCGGCCCAGGCCGGGGAAGTGCTTCACGGTGGGCTCGACACCGCCGTCGAGCATCCCGGTGACGACGGCCTGCACCGCCGCGGAGACGGTCTCGGGGTCCGAGCCGTACTCGCGGTGGTACTGGCCGATCGGGCCGTTGGCGGTGCCGAGGCTCGCCGGGACGGTGTCGGCGACCGGGGCGAGGTTGACGTTGACGCCGGCGGCCCGCAGCTCGCGGGCCCAGCCGGCAGCCGCCCGGGTCAGGGCGGAGTGGGACATCTGCGCCTGCTCGGTCGCCGACGGCGGGGCGGTGAAGCCCGCGCCCCGCAGCTGGCGGACCTCGCCGCCCTCCTGGTCGGCGGCGACGAGGAGGCCGACCCCACCGGTCGCGTCGTCGGACACCAGGCCCTGGAGGTGCTCGGAGGTGCTGGTGACCCGCTGCGCGCCCTCCCAGCCCCCGAGGTAGATGACGTTCCCGACGTGCTCGCGGGTGACGGCGCTGTCGAGGGAGCCCGGTGCCGCGCCGGTGTCCAGGCCGACCATGACCAGCTGGCCGAGCCGCTGGTCGGCGGACATCGCCTCGCCCGTGCGTTCCACGCAGCTCGCCCCGGTGGTGGGCGAGGACGAGGGGGAGGAGGACTCCGTCGGCGGGGAGGTCGAGGGCGAGGAGCCGGTGGTCGTCGCCGCGGTGCTGCTCGGGGCGGCGTCGCTGCTCGTGGGGCCCTGGGCCGGGCCGGCCTGCGAGCAGGCGGCCAGGGCGCCCGCGAGCGCACCGGCGAGGACGAGCGCGGCCGGACGGCGGCGGGGTCGACGGGGCACCCGTCGACCGTACGCGACGCGGCCGGGTGCCCCGACCGCGCGGGGTCGCCCGGGCTGGCAGCATCGGGGTGTGCCCGCGCCCCTGGAGGACCTCCCACCCGCCCTGCGCCCGGCGGTGCGCCGGCTCGCGTCCGCCTGCCGGGACGAGGAGCGGGTGCTCGCCGCGTGGCTCGGCGGGTCGCTCGCCCGCGGCCACGGGGACGCCTGGAGCGACGTCGACCTCCATCTCGCGGTCACCGACGCCTCGCGGTTCGACCCGCTGGCCTGGGCTGGCGGCGTGCTGCCCCTCGTCCTCGCCGACCCCATCCCGGGCGTCCGCGGCGGCTACGTCCTGCTCACGCAGGACGGTCTCCACGTCGACGTCGTGCTCCACCCGGGCGAGGAGCGACCGGCGCCCGGTGAGCCGGTCCGCACGCTCCTGGACCGCCGCGGCCTCCTGGCCGACACCCCGGGGAGGCTCGAGGCGCCGGGACCGCCGCGGCTGCCGGCGCAGGAGGTCCGGCTCTTCCTCTACCTCATGTACGCCGCGGTCGCGGCCGTGCACCGGGGCGAGGTGGAGGCGCTGGCCCACGGGGCCAGCGTCATGCGCGACGAGCTGCTCGTCTCGCTCATGCTCGCCGAGGGTGGCCGCGACGGCGGGAGCGGCAAGCGGCTCGCCGCCCGGCTCACGGCGGAGCAGCGGGAGGCGCTCGCGGCGCTGCCACCGGTGGGGGTGGACCAGGCCGGGCTGCTGACCGCCCTGGAGGCGCTGGCCGGGGAGTACCTCGCCCGTGGACGGCGGCTCGCCGCCCGCTGCGCGTCCGGGTGGCCCGAGTCGCTGGAGGCGATGGTCCTGGCCCGGTGGGCCGACCAGCTCGGCCTGCGGCCCGCGGTGAGGCCCTCGTGACCGGCCACGACGCCTGCGGGCTGCCGGTGGTCCTCGACGTCGACACCGGGGTCGACGACGCGTGTGCGCTGCTGCTCGCCGCCCTCCACCCCGGGCTCGACCTGCGCGCCGTGACGTGCGTCGCGGGCAACGCGCCGCTCCCGGACGTCCTGCGCAACACGCTGACCGTCCTGCACCTCGCCGGCCGGCCCGAGGTGCCGGTCGCGGCCGGTGCCCCCCGGCCCCTCCTCGAGGCGCCCGGCGACGCGCGGCACGTGCACGGCACGGACGGGATGGCCGACCTCGGCCTGCCGGCGCCGCCCACCCCACCCGACCCGCGGCACGCGGTCGAGGTGCTGCGCGCGGCCGTCGAGGAGGGTGCGGCCGCCGGCCGGCCGGTGACCCTCGTGCCGCTGGCCCCGATGACCAACGTCGCCCTGCTCGCCCGGCTGCACCCGCGCAGCTTCGCCCGCCTCGCCCGGGTCGTCTTCATGGGGGGCGGTGCACAGGTGTCCAACGCGACGGCGGCGGCCGAGTTCAACGTCTTCCACGACCCGGAGGCCGCGGCCATCGTCCTCGACGCGTGTGCAGCCTGCGGGGTGCCGGTGACGATGTACGGCCTCGACGTCTTCGACGGGCCCCGGGTCACCCGCGCCCAGGCCGACCGGCTGCGTGCCACCGGCACCCCGGCGGCCCGGCTCGCCGCCGACCTCGTCGCCTTCCAGCAGCGCCGCTTCACCGCCGACGGGGCGACCCTCGGGGACACGGGGGCGGTCGCGTCGCTGCTCGTCCCCGAGGCCCTGCGCACCGAGCGCCGCCCGGTGCGCGTCGAGCTCACGGGGACGTGGACGCGCGGGCGGACCATCGTCGACACGCGCGACTGGGGCGGCGGCCTGGCGCACGACCCGCACGGGCCGGCGCCGGCGATGGTCGACGTCGCGCTCGAGGTCGACGGCCCGCGCGTCGCCGGGCTGTGGCTGCGGACCGTCGCCGGGGAGCAGCCGTGAGCGGGCGGGTCCTCGTCCTCGGGTCGCTCAACGTCGACCTCGTCACCCGGGTGGAGCGCCATCCCCGCCCCGGCGAGACCGTCCTCGGCGAGGGCCTGCGGCGGCTCGCCGGGGGCAAGGGCGCCAACCAGGCGGTCGCGGCCGCCCGCGCCGGCGCCGACGTCGCGATGGCCGGCTGCGTCGGCGACGACGACGCGGGCCGGGCCTACCGCGAGCGGCTGGCCCGGCTCGGCATCGACGTCGACGCGGTGCGGGTCGTACCCGGTGTGGAGACCGGCCATGCGCTCATCGAGGTGGCCGACGACGGCGAGAACGCCATCGTCGTCGTGCCCGGGGCGAACGCCGAGCTCGGCCCCCGCGAGCTCGACGCCGTCGGCGCGCTCGGGCCCGGGGACGTCCTCCTCCTCCAGCTCGAGGTGCCGCGCGAGGTCGTGTGCGTCGCGGCCCGGCGGGCCGCGGCCCGGGGGGCGCGGGTGGTCCTCAACGTCGCGCCGTGGGTCGCCCTGCCCCCGGACGTCGTCGAGCTCGGCGACCCCGTCGTCGCCAACGAGCACGAGATGCAGGCCCTCGCCGAGGCCGGCTCGCAGCCGGCGTCGCTGCTCGTGACCTTCGGCGCCCACGGCGCCTCGTGGGACGGGGAGACGGCGCCCGCGCACCCCGTGCCCCCGGAGGAGGTCCTCGACACGACGGGGGCGGGGGACGCCTTCTGCGGTGCGCTCGCGGCCGCCCTGGCGGCCGGGGCGCGGCGGCCGGCGGCCCTGGCCGCGGCGCTGGCGGCGGGTGCGGAGGCGGTGCGGTCCGACGGTGCCCAGCCCGAGCCCGTGCTGTGAGCGGTGCCGCCCGCGGTCAGGGCTGCTCGGTGGCGGCCGGGCCGGGCACGACGGGGTCGACGACGATGGCGGTCTGCCGGCCCGCGACCCGGGTGAGGACGACGGTCGCCTGCTCGCCGTCGCCGGCCCCGCGCCCGATGCGCAGCTGGCGGCGCAGCTCGTCGTCGTCGAGGCGCACCCCGCGCTTCTTGATCGTCAGCCCGGTGACGCCGTGCTGCGCGAGCCACGACCGCAGCACCTTGACGGTGAACGGCATCGCCTCGCGCACGGCGTAGCGCCGCGCGAAGGGGATGTCGACCTCGGCCTCGGAGAGCACGTAGCCGAGCCCGCGGTCGACCTCGACCCCGAGGGTGGCGGCGGTGACCGCGCCGAGGAGGCCGGCGCGGGTCACGGCCCGGTCCGGCTCGTAGAGCCAGGCACCGACCGACGCCGGTGCCTCGGCGAGCGGCGGCTCGCCCTCGGACATCGTCTCGTCCACCTCGACCGGGCTGCGGCCGGGAGCCAGGATGCGCGCGCTGCGCCCGGCCTGGTGGGCGAGCGGCCCCCACCACACGGCGCACTCGAGCACCTCGCCGGCGAAGGAGGTCCACTGGGCCTCGGTGCCGAGCGGGATGGCGTCGTGCGGCATCGAGGGGGAGAGCTTGGCGCCCGTGGCCGGCACGGCCGTCGCCACCTGGAGGACGAAGTCCCACGTCGGGCGGATCTCGTCGAGCCGGAAGACCCGCTTGATCCGCCCGTGGCGCCCGGTGCGCCCCGGGATGCGGCGGGCGGGGTCGAGCCAGACCCCGACCCGCGCGCGCAGCGGGTCCCGCGGGGCCTCGAACTCCTCGGCGTACCCCTCGTGGGCGCGCGAGTCCGGCCACGGGCGCAGGTTGGTGTCGGCGACGGCGGCCGTGACCGGGTCGATGTCCACGCCGTGGACGGTGACGCCGAGCGCGGACATCGCCACGGCGTCGCTGCCGATCCCGCAGCCGAGGTCGTGGACCGTGGCCAGGCTCGCGCTCGAGAACCGGCCGGCGTGCCCGGCCGCGACCTCGAGCCGGGAGGCCTGCTCGAGACCGTCGGGTGTGTAGAGCAGGTCGCCGGCGAACTCGCCGAACTTCGCCCGGGCCCGGGCCCGCAGGCGCTGCTGGGTCAGCAGGGCGGCGACGCGCTCGGGGGGGTGGCCCTGGCGGCGCAGCCGCTCCTGGAGGCCGAAGACCGCCCCGGGGTCGTAGGGCGGCAGCTCGCGCAGGACGGCCTTGCCGTCGGGCGACCCGAGGAAGCGCACGGTGCCGACGTCCACGGCGGGCCATCCTGCCATCCGGGCCCGAGGACCCCGACCGGAACCCGTCGGTCCCGGGCCCGGGACGCGCCCGCTGGCACTCGAGTTGACCGAGTGCTAACGCGCGTCCTAGATTTGGCTCATTGGCACTCACCACCGGCGAGTGCCAGCGCACCCCGGTTCGCGGTCGACCCCCGCGACGGCGAGCACGGACCGGACGCGCAGTCCCCGTCCACTTCGACTCATCCCACAGGGGAGGAGCACACCGTGTCGGTTTCCATCAAGCCGCTCGAGGACCGCATCGTCATCCAGAGCCTCGAGGCGGAGCAGACGACGGCCTCCGGTCTCGTCATCCCGGACACTGCGAAGGAGAAGCCCCAGGAGGGCGAGGTCCTCGCGGTCGGCCCGGGTCGCATCGACGACAAGGGCAACCGCGTCCCGCTCGACGTCCAGGTCGGCGACCGCGTCATCTACAGCAAGTACGGCGGCACCGAGATCAAGCACCAGGGCGAGGAGTACCTCATCCTCTCGGCGCGCGACGTGCTCGCCGTCGTCGGCTGAGCAGCCTCTGACGCCGCCCGTCGCGTCCCGGCGGCCACGTGCCGCCGGGACGCGACCGGCATCACCCCGACCAACGCGACGGGCCGGGCGCCACCGCGCCGCCCGTCACCCCAGCAAAGGACAGCCATGGCCAAGGAACTGGAGTTCAACGACTCCGCTCGCAAGGCGCTCGAGCGGGGCGTCGACGCCCTCGCGAACGCCGTCAAGGTGACGCTCGGCCCCAAGGGCCGCAACGTCGTCATCGACAAGAAGTGGGGCGCCCCGACGATCACCAACGACGGCGTGACCATCGCCCGCGAGGTCGAGCTCGAGGACGCCTATGAGAACCTCGGCGCCCAGCTCGCCAAGGAGGTCGCGACCAAGACCAACGACGTCGCCGGTGACGGGACGACGACCGCGACGGTCCTCGCCCAGGCGATGGTCAAGGAGGGCCTGCGCAACGTCGCGGCCGGCGCCGCCCCCTCGGGCCTCAAGCGCGGCATGGACCAGGCCGTCGAGGCCGTCTCCGCCCGCCTGCTCGAGACCGCCCGCGAGATCGAGACCAAGGACGAGATCGCCCAGGTCGCCTCGCTGTCGGCGCAGGACACCGAGATCGGCGCGATCATCGCCGACGCCTTCGACAAGGTCGGCAAGGACGGCGTGATCACCGTCGAGGAGTCCTCGACCGCCTCGACCGAGCTCGAGTTCACCGAGGGCATGCAGTTCGACAAGGGCTACATCTCCCCGTACTTCGTCTCCGACCCCGAGCGGATGGAGGCCGTCGTCGAGGACGCCTACGTCCTGGTCAACCAGGGCAAGATCTCGGCGATCGCCGACGTCCTGCCGATCCTCGAGAAGGTCATCCAGGCGGGCAAGCCGCTGCTCATCATCGCCGAGGACGTCGACGGCGAGGCGCTCTCGACCCTCGTGGTGAACAAGATGCGCGGCACGTTCAACGTCGTCGCCGTCAAGGCGCCCGGCTTCGGTGACCGCCGCAAGGCGATGCTCCAGGACATCGCCGTGCTCACCGGCGGCCAGGTCGTCGCCGAGGAGGTCGGCCTCAAGCTGGACCAGGTCGGGCTCGAGACCCTCGGCCAGGCCCGCCGCATCGTCGTGACCAAGGACACGACGACGGTCATCGACGGCTCCGGCGACGCCGGTGACGTCGAGGGGCGGGTCGCGCAGATCAAGCAGGAGATCGAGCGCACCGACTCCGACTGGGACCGCGAGAAGCTCCAGGAGCGCCTCGCCAAGCTCGCCGGTGGCGTGTGCGTCATCAAGGTCGGCGCGCACACCGAGGTCGAGCTGAAGGAGAAGAAGCACCGGATCGAGGACGCGATCTCCGCGACCCGCGCCGCGATCGAGGAGGGCATCGTCTCCGGCGGTGGCTCCGCGCTCATCCAGGCCGTCTCGGCGCTCGACGGGCTCGGCCTCGAGGGCGACGAGGCCGTCGGTGCCCGGATCGTCCAGAAGGCCGCGGCCGAGCCGCTGCGCTGGATCGCCGAGAACGCCGGCCTGCAGGGCTACGTGGCCGTCGCGAAGGTCTCCGAGCTCGACGCCGGCCAGGGCCTCAACGCCGCCACCGGCGAGTACGAGGACCTCGTCAAGGCCGGGGTCATCGACCCGGTCAAGGTCACCCGCTCGGCGCTGCGCAACGCGGCCTCGATCGCCTCGATGGTCCTGACGACCGACACCCTCGTCGTCGAGAAGAAGGAGGACGAGGAGGAGCCGGTCGGCGGCCACGGCCACGGCCACGGTCACTGACCCCCTCCGCGCCACCGGACGCCGCCCGGTCCCCTGTGCAGGGGGCCGGGCGGCGTCGGTCCTCTAGGGTTCGGCCATGCGGCTGCTCGGGGTCCTCGGTGGGATGAGCTGGGCGTCGACGGCGGCCTACTACCGTGGGCTCAACGTCGGCGTCGCATCGCGGCTCGGCGGGCTGCACTCGGCCCGGCTGCTCGTGCACAGCGTCGACTTCGCCCCGGTCGCCCGGGCCCAGCACGAGGAGGACTGGGCGGCCACCGCCACCCTCCTCGGCCAGGCCGCGGCGGGGCTCGCGGCCGGCGGCGCGCAGGCGCTGCTCCTGGCGACGAATACGATGCACCGCGTCGCCGACGCCGTGCAGGAGGCGGCCGGGGTGCCGCTGCTGCACATCGCCGACCCCACCGCCGAGGCGCTCCTCGCGGCGGGGCACCGACGCGTCGGGCTGCTCGCGACCCGGTTCACCATGGAGCAGGACTTCTACCTCGAGCGGCTGCGCTCGCACGGCCTGGAGGTGCTCGTGCCGGACGAGCCGGACCGCGAGCTCGTCCACCGGGTCATCTACGACGAGCTCGTCCACGACGTCGTGCGCGAGGAGTCCCGCGCCGCCTACGTCGGTGTCCTCGGCCGGCTGGCCGCGGCCGGGGCCGAGGCCGTGGTGCTCGGCTGCACCGAGATCGGCCTGCTGGTCCACGAGCGCGACGCCCCGCTGCCGCTGGTCGACACGACGGCGCTGCACATCGCGGCCGGTGTCGACTGGCTCTGCCCGGGATGACCGCCCGCGCGGCTCGGGTGCCGGCTCAGCCGGCGGTGACGCGCAGGCTCCCGCCGCCGTCGACGGCCACGACGTCGCCGACGCGCAGCTGACGCCCCCGGCGGGTGTCGACCTCGCCGTTGACCTCGACGAGCCCGCGCTCGAGCAGCTCGCGGGCGCTCGCGCCGTCGTCGACGAGCCCGCTCAGCTTGAGCAGCTGGCCGAGCCGGATGGAGCCGTCCCGGATGGGGACCTCGAGGGGGACGTCGGACACGGCACCCAGGCTACGTGGCGCCGCGCCCGGACGGCGAGCACGAGTGCCGTCCGGGCGCGGTCTCCCACGGTGGCCGACGGTGCCGGTCGTGGGCTCTCGCCCCCACGACCGGCACCGTCGCCGCCGGGACCGGAGCGTCCGTGGGCTCTCGCCCCCACGGCGTCGCCGGTGTCCCGCGACCGGTCCCCCGGAAGGACCGGTGGCTCTCCCGGGTGGGGCCGGAAGAGGGGTCGGTGTGCGCCCGTCAGGACGCGATGTGGCGGTCGCGGGAGTACACGCTCTCCCGCTCGTCCTCGGTGAGCCCGCCCCAGACGCCGTACGGCTCACGCACCGCCAGGGCGTGCTCGCGGCACTGGGCCAGGACCGGGCAGCCGAGGCAGATCTCCTTGGCGGCCGAGGCCCGCCGGTGACGCTTGCTGCCCCGCTCGCCCTCGGGGTGGAAGAACACCTCGGGCCCGACCCGGCGACAGGCGCCGTCGAGCTGCCAGTCCCACAGGTCGGCGACGGGACCCGGGAGCCGGGTGATCTCGGCCATGGCGTACCTCCACACGACGTGCCGCCCCCTCGGCGGCACTGGAAAATCACCGTATGTGGCGCTTCGCTAACGGTGGGCAAGCGCCGGGTAAGGCTTTGGTCAAAGGTCGCCGCCCGCCCGGCGGTGTCCTCCGCGCGCGCCCGCGGATGGGTCCGCGGGTCGCTCCGCGAGGTCGTAGACTCGGGCAATGAGCCTCGGACTCGACGAGACCCGCGCCACGACCGACCACCCGGAGCCGGCCGTCCCCGCCGACCGCCCGCTCGTGCCGGCCACCTCGGCGCAGCCGGTGCCCACCGAGCCGTTCGCCGAGCTGGGCCTGACCTACGACGACGTGCTCCTCCAGCCGGGCGAGACCGACGTCATCCCGAGCGAGGTCGACACGACCACCCGGCTGACCCGCGAGATCTCGCTGCGGGTGCCGCTGGTGTCGGCGGCGATGGACACCGTCACCGAGGCCCGGATGGCGATCGCCATGGCCCGCCACGGAGGACTCGGCATCCTCCACCGCAACCTCTCGGTGGAGGACCAGGCCTACCAGGTCGACCTCGTCAAGCGGACCCAGACCGGGATGATCTCCAACCCGGTGACCATCGGCCCGGACGCCACCCTCGAAGAGCTCGACGAGCGCTGCGGGCGCTACCGGGTCTCGGGCCTGCCGGTCGTCGACGCCGGGGAGCACCTGCTCGGCATCGTCACCAACCGCGACCTGCGCTTCACGCCGGTCGCCGAGTGGGGCGAGACCCTCGTGCGCGAGGTGATGACCCCGATGCCGCTGATCACCGGGCACGTCGGCATCTCGCACGACGAGGCGACCCGGTTGCTGCGCCAGCACAAGCGCGAGCGCCTGCCCATCGTCGACGACGAGGGCCGGCTGCGCGGGCTGATCACCGTCAAGGACTTCGTGAAGTCCGAGCAGTTCCCGCAGGCCAGCAAGGACGCCGACGGCCGGCTGCTCGTCGGTGCCGCCGTCGGGTACTTCGGCGAGGCGTGGCAGCGAGCCGCGACCCTCGTCGACGCCGGGGTCGACGTCCTCGTCGTCGACACCGCCCACGGGCACGCCCGGGCGCTGCTCGAGATGGTCCGGCGGCTCAAGCAGGACCCGGCGCTGCGGCACGTCCAGGTCATCGGCGGCAACGTCGCGACCCGCGCCGGTGCTCAGGCTCTCGTCGACGCGGGGGTCGACGCCGTCAAGGTGGGGGTCGGGCCGGGCTCGATCTGCACGACGCGCGTCGTCGCCGGTGTCGGGGTCCCGCAGGTCACCGCCATCCACCACGCCTCCCTCGCGACTGCACCGGCGGGGGTGCCCCTCATCGGGGACGGCGGGCTGCAGTACTCCGGTGACATCGCCAAGGCGCTCGTGGCCGGCGCCGACACCGTCATGGTCGGCTCGCTGCTCGCCGGGTGCGAGGAGTCCCCCGGGGAGCTGGTCTTCATCAACGGCAAGCAGTTCAAGGCCTACCGGGGGATGGGCTCGCTCGGGGCGATGTCCTCGCGGGGCAAGAAGTCCTACAGCAAGGACCGCTACTTCCAGGCCGACGTCACCTCGGACGACAAGATCGTCCCCGAGGGCATCGAGGGGCAGGTCGCCTACCGGGGCCCGGTCGGTGCGGTCGTCCACCAGCTCGTCGGCGGCCTGCACCAGTCGATGTTCTACGTCGGCTCGCGCACGGTCCCGGAGCTCAAGCAGCGCGGCCGGTTCATCCGGATCACCACCGCCGGCCTGCGCGAGTCGCACCCGCACGACGTCACGGGCATCGTCGAGGCGCCCAACTACTCGACCAAGGGCTGACCCGCGCGGCTCGTGTGCAGGGCCCGCGCCACGTAGGGTTTCGGCCGTGCGTCGCCTCCTCCTGCTGTTTCCCCTGCTCCTGGCCGCCCTGGCCGGAGGGTGCGGGAGCACGGGCGTGCCGGTCGCCCCGAGCCCCAGCGAGCCGTCGGGCCCGGCCTCGGGCGCGCCCCGGACGGCCCCCACGCCCTCGCCGCGGGTGGGTGCGGGTGCCGAGGACCTCGTGAGCGCGGTGCCCGTGCCGAGCGAGGAGCCCGCGCCGAGCGTGGCGAAGGAGGCCCCCGCGCCGGTCGACACCGTGGTGCCGGACGCCGGCGACGGGGAGCTGACGAGCCTCGAGGGCGACACCCGCAACCAGATCGTCTGGGCGCCGCTGGCCAACCCCTCGGCCGTCTCGCTCGAGGGCTCGGTCTCGCGCTACCAGGCGTGGTCGACCTCGAAGGTCCTCGTCGTCGCCGCCTACCTCGACACCGTCGTCGACGGCGACCCGGCGCGCATCCCCGACACCGAGCGCGCCTGGATCCAGGCCGCGCTCACCCGCAGCGACGGGGACGCCGTCGTCGCCGTCCGCGGGCGCATCCCGGGCAGCCCCGGCGCCGCCATCACCGCGGTGCTGCGTTCGGTCGGCGACGTGACGACCGTCGCCCCCGACCTGTCCCAGGGGACGATGTGGTGGAGCCCGCGCGAGCAGGTGCGCTTCATGGCGGCCCTGGCCAACGGGCAGGTCGTCAGCCCGGCGGCGAGCGCCTGGCTGCTCGCCCAGATGCAGCCCATCCCGCAGCACCGCTGGGGGCTGGGACGGATCGGGGCGAGCGCCTTCAAGGGCGGCTGGCTCACCTCGACCTCGGAGACCCGGCAGATGGGCATCGTCGGGGGGTACGCCGTGGCCATCATCACCGTGGGCGAGGGCCCGGCGGTGGTCCAGACCGACGGGGACTGGGCGCACGTGCAGCAGATGGACCGGCTCGCCGGTCTGCTCGCCCGCCGGCTGGGTTGACGGCGCGGCGACGTTCAGCCCGCGGTGAGGGCCGCACGCCACGAGGGCGCCACGAGCCCGCCGTCGGCGGAACGGTCCACCGAGGTCGCGGCCGCGAGCGCCCGGCCCACGGCCCGGGTGACGCAGCGGGCCGCGGCGTCGTGGAGGTCGACGAGGTCGAGCCCCTCGGGCACGGGCCCGGCCCCGGTCGCGAGCGAGAAGACGGTGTCGCCGTCGAAGGCGGTGTGCACGGGGGAGAGGGCGCGGGCCATGCCGTCGTGCGAGACGGTCGCGAGCCGCCGGCAGCCCGCCTTGGTCAGCGTGGCGTCGGTCGCGACGACGGCGAGGGTCGTCGCGGTGCCGGCCCGCAGGGCCTCGGCCTCCGCCCGGCGCCCGGCCAGGTAGGCCTCGACCCGCCCCGGCGCCGCGGGCGGCAGCCCGTCGAGCTCCCCGGGCAGGCCCCACGCGGCCGCGAGCAGCGAGCCGTCGGGCGCGACGGGCGAGCCCACGGCGTTGACGACGACGAGCGCACCGAGCGTCGTGCCGGAGTCCAGGACGACCGAGGCACTGCCGACGCCCCCACGCAGCCCTCCGGCACGGGCACCGGTCGCCGCGCCGAGGGCGCCCATCGCCACCGGGCCGGACGAGGCCGCCCGGTAGGCGGCGGCGCCGTCGGCCGGGCCGGGATGGTGCCGCCAGGACCCGCCCCGGCCGAGGTCGAAGACGATGGCCGCCGGGACGATGGGGACCCGCTCCTCGGGCCCCGCCCCGACCGGCCAGCCACGCCCGTCCTCCCACGCCGCCACGGCGACCCCGTCGGCGGCCGCGAGCCCGAAGGCGCTGCCGCCGGCGAGCACGACGGCGTCGACGGCGTCGACCCCGTTGGCCGGGTCGAGCAGGTCGGTCTCCCGGGTGCCGGGGCCGCCGCCGCGGACGTCCACGCCCCCGACCGTGCCGAGCGGCGGGACGACGACGGTCACGCCGGTGAGCCATCCCGGCTCCTCCCGGGTCGCGTGGCCGACGCGGACACCCTCGACGTCGGTGATCGCGTTGTGGGTACCGGCTCGCATCCCCCCAGCATGGCCGATGCCGGCCCCCGCGGCTGCGGGGACCGGCATCGGGCACGGCGGGGGCCTCAGTGGAGCATCGCCGGGGGCGCCACCTCGTCGCCGTCCTCGTCGTCGAGC
The DNA here is from genome assembly GCF_011326735.1 of Phycicoccus endophyticus. Lineage (GTDB taxonomy): Bacteria > Actinomycetota > Actinomycetes > Actinomycetales > Dermatophilaceae > Phycicoccus > Phycicoccus endophyticus. The sequence goes on along the minus strand of NZ_JAANCN010000016.1, from coordinate 20,141 downwards.
AGGTGGGACTCCTCGTGCTGGCGCGGCAGGAAGGCCGCGGAGACGAGGGTGAGCGTGACGAGGCCGGCGGCGAACCAGAAGGTGTGCGCGTAGGCCTGCGCCGACAGCTCGGCCACCCGGGCGGCGAGCGCCTCGGTGTTGCCGCCCTGCTCGGTGAGGAACTGGCCGACGAGCGGCAGCTTCGCCAGGAGCGCCTGGGCGGCGTCGGCACCCTCGGTCTGCGCCGTCTCGAAGAACTGCGCGCTCTGCCCGACGAGCGGGCGGTCCTTGAAGGCGTTGGTGAGCAGCACCGAGAAGGTCGCGACGCCGACCGAGCTGGCGATCTGCTGGGTGATGTTGAGCAGGGTCGTGCCCCGGGCGACCTCGTGGTGGGTGAGCGTCTTCAGCGCCGAGGTCATGATCGGCATCATCGTCGCGCCCATCCCGAGGCCCATGACGAACAGCACCGGGATGAGGAAGCCCCAGTGCGAGGAGTCGGCCTCGATCTGGGTCAGGGCGTACATGCCGCCGGTGATGAGCAGCAGCCCGAACGGCACGATCCGGCCCACGGGGAAGCGGTCGACGAGGGCGCCGGCGATCGGCATCGTCACCATGGCGCCGAGGCCCTGGGGCGCGACGAGCCAGCCGGCCGCGAGCGGGGTCTCACCCTGGACCTGCTGGAGGAACTGCGGGATGAGCAGCAGGCCACCGAAGAAGGACGCCGCGAAGATGAACATCGTGATGACGGCGACGGTGAGGTTGCGGTTGCGGAAGAGCCGGAAGTCGAGCAGCGGGTGCTGCGGGCGGAAGCTGTAGGCCACGAACGCGACGATGAGCACGAGCCCGACGAGGCCCGGCAGGAGCACCTTGGTGTGGCCGATGCCGCCCTCACCGGGGATCGAGGAGACGCCGTAGAGGAAGAGCGCCAGGCCCGGGCTCATGAGCAGCACGCCGCGCCAGTCGAGGGTCTCGCTCGGCGTCGGACGGTCGGCCGGCAGCGCGAAGAACGCGTAGCCGAGGGCGAGGATGCCGATCGGCAGGTTGATCAGGAAGATCCAGTGCCAGCTGAAGTGGTCGATGAGCCAGCCGCCGAGGATGGGGCCGAAGATCGGGCCGAGGAGCATGGGGATGCCGAGGACGGCCATGAGCCGGCCCATCCGCTTCGGGCCCGCGGCCCGGGTCATGATCGTCATGCCGAGCGGCATGAGCATGCCGCCGCCGAGACCCTGCAGGACCCGGTAGGCGACGAGGGTCTCGATGCTGCCGGCGGTGGCGCAGAGCACCGAGCCCAGGGTGAACAGCGAGACGGCGAGCATGTAGAGGCGCTTGGTGCCGAAGCGGTCGGCGGCCCACCCGGTGAGCGGGATGACCGTGGCCAGGGCGAGGGTGTAGCCGGTGACCGTCCACGCCACGGTGGAGTAGTCGAGCGGGACGCCGTCGGTCGCGAAGTCCTCCTGGAGGGTGCGCAGCGCGACGTTGACGACGGTGATGTCGAGGATGGACATGATGGCCCCGAGGACGACGACCCCGGCGATCTTGAGCACGGCGGCGTCGATCTTCTCGGGGTACTCCGGGGGCGCCGCGGGGGCGGGTGGTGCTACGGACACGTGGGCTCCATGTCGGTGGTCGTGGATGGGAGCGCGCCGGACGGGAGGGCGCGGCAACCCGGCAGCGGTGGGTGGCGACGGTGCCGGGGACGAGTGTGCCGGAAGGCGGTGACAACCGCGCAACCACTTTCGGTGCCCGACGATTCCCGCAGCGGTAGGCGGGGGCCGAACGGAGGACCCGCCGTCGGTAGGCTGCCGGGGTGAGCGAGATCGAGATCGGTCGTGGCAAGCGCGGGCGGCGCGCCTACTCCTTCGACGACATCGCCGTCGTGCCCTCGCGCCGGACCCGGGACCCGCAGGAGGTGTCCACCGGCTGGCAGATCGACGCCTACCACTTCGAGCTGCCGGTCATCGCCGCCCCCATGGACTCGGTGATGTCGCCCGAGTCGGCCATCGCGTTCGGCCGCCACGGCGGGCTGCCGGTGCTCGACCTCGAGGGCCTGTGGACCCGTTACGAGGACCCCACGCCGCTGTTGGCCGAGATCGCCACGCTCGACCCCGCCCTGGCCACCTCGCGGATGCAGGAGATCTACCGGGCCGAGATCCAGCCCGAGCTCGTCACCGAGCGGCTGCGGGAGATCCGCAGCGCGGGGGTCACCGTCGCCGGCGCGCTGACCCCGCAGCGCACGCAGCAGCTGTGGAAGACCGTGGTCGACGCCGGGGTCGACCTCTTCGTCATCCGTGGCACGACCGTCTCCGCCGAGCACGTCTCCGGCCGGGCCGAGCCGCTGAACCTCAAGCGCTTCATCTACGAGCTCGACGTCCCCGTCGTCGTCGGCGGCGCGGCGTCGTACTCGGCCGCGCTGCACCTGATGCGCACCGGCGCCGCGGGGGTGCTCGTCGGCTTCGGCGGTGGGGCCGCGCACACCACCCGCGTCACCCTGGGCATCCACGCCCCGATGGCCTCGGCGATCGCCGACGTCGCCGCCGCCCGGCGCGACTACCTCGACGAGTCCGGCGGCCGCTACGTCCACGTCATCGCCGACGGCGGGGTCGGCACGAGCGGCGACGTCGTCAAGGCGCTCGCCTGCGGCGCCGACGCGGTGATGCTCGGCGCGGCGCTCGCCCGGGCCACCGACGCGCCCGGGCGCGGCTTCCACTGGGGCCCGGAGGCCCACCACAGCGAGCTGCCCCGGGGGCATCGCGTGCAGGTGGGCGCGGTCGCGCCCCTCGAGGAGGTGCTCTTCGGCCCGAGCCGCGTCGCGGACGGGACGACCAACCTCGTCGGTGCGCTGCGCCGGGCGATGGCGACGACCGGCTACGTCGACCTCAAGGAGTTCCAGCGGGTCGAGGTCGTCGTCGCCCCCTACCAGCGCAGCTGACGCTCGCCGCCGGGCGTGGCGGTGGCTACCCTGCGGAGATGGCCGATGTCATCGCCGACCCGGAGACCGACCCGCACGCGACGTACGTGCTCGACCCGGCCTCGGTCCGGGCGCTGACGAGCCGGGTGCTCGCCTCCGGCGAGCCGATGACCACCCGCACGCCGATGACGGGAGCGCCCCTGGCCACGCTGCCCACCTCGACCCCGGCCGACGTCGCCGTCGCCCTCGACCGGGCGCGGGCGGCCCAGCGGGCGTGGGCGGCCAGGCCGGTCGCCGAGCGGGCCCGTCTCCTGCTCGCCCTGCACGACCTCGTCCTCGACCGGCGCAGCGAGCTGCTCGACATCGTCCAGCTCGAGTCCGGCAAGACCCGCGCGCAGGCCTTCGAGGAGGTCGCCGACGTCGCGGTCGTCTGCCGGCACTACGCGCGCCGCGGGCCCGCGCTGCTCGCCGACCGGCGCCACCTCGGCGCCCTGCCGCTGCTCACCCGCAGCACCGAGCACCACCGTCCCAAGGGCGTCGTCGGCGTCGTCTCGCCGTGGAACTACCCGCTGACCCTGTCGGTGACCGACGCCCTGCCGGCGCTGCTCGCGGGCAACGCCGTCCTCCTGCGCCCCGACCCCCAGGGCACGCTCACCGCGCTGCACGCGCTCGCGCTGCTCGTCGAGGCCGGCTTCCCCGAGGACCTCGTCCAGGTCGTCCTCGGGGGGGCCGAGACCGGGGCCGCGGTCGTCGAGCGCGCCGACTACGTGTGCTTCACCGGCTCCACGGCCACCGGGCGCAGCGTCGCGGCGAGCGCGGGGCGCCGGCTCGTCGGCGCCAGCCTCGAGCTCGGCGGGAAGAACGCCGTCTACGTCGCCGACGACGCCGACCTGCGCCGGGCGGTCCCGGGGGTCCTCCACGCGTGCTTCAGCTCGGCGGGCCAGCTGTGCGTGAGTGCGGAGCGGCTCATCGTCCACGAGCGGGTCGCCGACGAGCTCCTCGCCCGGCTCGTCGACGCCATGGGCCGGATGCGGCTCTCGACCGGCCTGCACTGGGATGCCGACATGGGCAGCCTCGTCGGGCCGGCCCAGCTCGCCCGGGTGCTGGCCCACCTCGAGGACGCCGTGGCCAAGGGTGCGAGCGTCCTCGCCGGTGGCCGGGCCCGCCCGGACATCGGGCCGTACGTCCTCGAGCCCACGCTGCTCACCGGCGTCACCTCGGCGATGGCGTGCCGCGACGAGGAGACCTTCGGGCCGCTCGTCGCGCTCTACCGGGTCCAGGACGACGACGCGGCCGTCGCCCTGGCCAACGACACCGAGTACGGGCTCAACGCCTCGGTGTGGACCCGCGACGTCCGCCGCGGGCGACGGTTCGCCGCCCGGGTGCAGGCCGGCACCGTCAACGTCAACGAGGGCTACGCGGCGGCGTGGGGGAGCGTCGGCTCCCCGATGGGCGGGATGAAGGCCTCCGGCCTCGGGCGCCGGCACGGGCGCGAGGGCCTGCTGAAGTACACCGAGAGCCAGAACGTCACCGTGCAGCGGCTCGTCAACATCGCCGACCTGCCCGGGCTGCGCGGCGCCGGGTACGCCCGGGCCCTCACCGGGGCCCTGCGGGCGATGCGGGCCGTCGGGCTGCCGTAGCGGGGGCCTCGGCCCGCGGGCAGCGCGACCGGCGCGCGCGGCGAGCGGTCGCCGGCGGGCGTCACGTACCGTCGGTGCGATGGAGAGCATCGCCGACCCCGTCGTCGACGTCGTCGAGTCCCTCGGTGAGGCCGGGGTGGGGGCGCTCATCGCGCTCGAGACGGTGCTGCCCCCCATCCCCTCGGAGGTCATCCTCCCGTTCGCCGGCTTCGCCGCGGCCCAGGGCCGGCTCAGCCTCCCGCTCGTGTGGGCGTGCGCGACCGCCGGCTCGCTCCTCGGGGCGGCCGTCCTGTACTGGGTCGGGGCCGCGCTGAGCTACGAGCGGCTGTACGCCCTCGCGGGCCGGCCGTGGTTCGTCCTCTTCGGCCAGCGCGACCTCGAGCGGGGTTTCGGGTTCTTCGACCGGCACGGGTCGGTCGTCGTGCTCCTCGGGCGCTTCGTCCCGTTCGTGCGCTCGGTCGTGTCCGTCCCGGCGGGGATGGACCGGATGCCCGTGCCGCGCTTCCTCGCGCTCACCGCGCTCGGCAGCGGCCTGTGGAACGCCGCCTTCATCGCCCTCGGGTACCGCCTCGGGGAGGACTACGAGGTGGTGCAGGAGTACGTCTCCCCGGTGAGCCGCGGGGTCGTGGTGCTCGGCGTGCTCCTGCTCGGGGTGCTCGCGGTCCGCCGGCTGCGCCAGCGGCGCCGGGGCCGAGCGGACGGCGAGGGTCAGCCCTCGTCGCGCCAGGACCGCCACAGCGCGGCGTAGTCACCGTCCGCGGCGATGAGCTCCTCGTGCGGCCCGAGCTCGCGCACCCGGCCGTCGGCGACGACGGCGACCCGGTCGGCGTCGTGCGCGGTGTGCAGGCGGTGCGCGATCGCGACGACCGTCCGCCCGGTGAGCACCGCCGCGAGCGAGCGCTCGAGGTGACGCGCCGCGCGCGGGTCGAGCAGTGAGGTGGCCTCGTCGAGCACGAGGGTGTGCGGGTCGGCGAGGACGAGCCGGGCGAGCGCCACCTGCTGGGCCTGGGCCTCGGTGAGCCGGTGCCCACCGGAGCCGACCCGGGTCGCGAGCCCCTGCGGCAGGCGCAGGGCCCAGTCGAGGGCGTCCACGGCGTCGAGGGCCTCGCGCAGCTGGTCCTCGCTCGCCTGCGGACGGGGCAGGCGCAGGTTGTCCGCGAGGGTGCCGACGAAGACGTGGTGCTCCTGGGTCACGAGCGCGACCTGCCCGCGCAGCTCGTCGAGCTCGAGGTCGACCAGGGGGACCCCGCCGACGGTGATCCGGCCGGTCCGTGGCCCGTCGACGCCGGCCATGAGCCGCCCGAGCGTCGACTTGCCCGCCCCGGAGGGCCCGACGACTGCGAGCCGCTCGCCGGGTCGCAGGTCGAGGGAGACGCCGTGGAGGACGTCCTGGCCCTCCCGGTAGGCGTACCGGACCGAGTCGACCTCGAGCCGGTCGCCGCTCGGGACGGCGCCGGTGGCGACGCGGTCGGCGGGGACCTCGGCGACGCCGAGGATGCGCGACATCGAGGTCGCGGCGAACTGGATCTCGTCGAGCAGGCCGACGAGCTCGCCGAGCGGGTCGAGCAGCCGCTGGACGTAGAGGACGACGGCGGTGGCGGTGGCGACCGGCACGACCCCCTCCCAGGCGAGCCAGCCACCCCAGAGCAGCGCTCCCGCGACCGGGGCGAAGAAGCCGAGCTCGAGCCACGGGAACCACCGCAGGCGCAGCCCCACCGTGTAGCGCTCGGCGTCGTGGCTCTCGCGCAGCGCCTCGGCGAACCGGTCGCCGCGCTCGCCCTGCAGCCCGAGGGCGTCCACCGTGGCGGCGCCCTCGACGGTCTCGGCGGCCACGCCGTTGAGCCGCGCGTAGGTCGCGTGCTCCCACAGGTAGCCGGGGCCGGCGAGGCGCAGGTAGCGCCGGGTCGGCAGGACCCAGACCAGCGGCGTGAGCAGCAGCGGCAGGGCGGCGAGCGGGGAGGCGACGACGGTCGCGACGCCGGTGACGAGGACGGTCGTCACCGACACGACGACGGTGGGGATGCCGAAGCGGATGACGTAGCTGATCGCGTCGACGTCGTTGGTCGTGCGGGCGAGCAGGTCGCCGGTGCCGGCCCGCTCCACGGTGGACAGCGGCAGCCGGACGGCCGAGCCGACGAAGTCCTCACGCAGGCGGGCGAACACCTCCTCGGAGAGCACGAGCGAGCTGCGCCGGGCCACCCAGGTCGTCGCGGTCTCGGCGGCCAGGGCCGCGGCGAGCAGGCCGACGAGCGCGTCGATGCTCGTCACGGTGGCCGCGCCGGTGGTCACCGCGCCGACGACCTGCCCGATGACCCAGGGGCCGGCGAGCCCCGCGACGGCGGCCAGCAGATGCCACAGGAGGACCCACAGCAGGGCGCGCCGGTGGTCGCGCAGCAGCACCCCGACGTGCCGGCGCACGACGGCGCCGGAGGCGATGGGCAGCGTGCGGCGGGCGTGGTCGGTGGGTTCGCGCAGCGGCGACATCAGCCCTCCTCCCCGCGGACGACGACGGCGCGGTAGGCGCTCACCGTGCGGCTCAGCTCGCGGTGGGACCCGGTCGCGACGACCCGCCCGTCCTGCACGAGGTGGACGACGTCGGCCCGGTCCAGGAGCAGCGGGCTGGCGGTGACGACCACCGTGGTGCGGCCCTTGCGGTGCTCCGCGAGCCGCTCGGCGACCCGCGCCTCGGTGTGCGCGTCGACGGCGCTCGTCGGCTCGACGAGGACGAGCACCGCGGGGTCGCGCAGCAGGGCGCGGGCCAGGGCGAGACGCTGGCGCTGCCCCCCCGAGAGCGACCGCCCGCGCTCCTCGAGCTCGCCGTCGAGCCCCTCGTCGAGGGCGGCGAGCGCGTCGGCGGCGTCGGCCACCTCGAGCGCCGCCCGGCGGTGCCCGTCGTCGGTGCCGCCGAGCTCGCGGCGCAGCGGCCCGCTGAACAGCCGGGGGTCGGCCTCCGAGACGAGGATGTGCGAGCGCACGACCGCGACGGGCAGCTCGTCCAGCGGGGTGGCCCCCCAGGTGACGCCGTGCCGACCGCCGACGGTGCGCCCGAGCCGGGCGGCGACGGCCGCGGTCTCCTCGGGGCGGGCACTGACGAGGGCGGTGAGCACCCCCGGCTCCACCCGCACCCCGGAGGTGGGGTCGGTGAGCACCCCCTCCGGCAACGGCCCGGCGGTGCCGGTGGCGCCGGCGGGACGGTCGGGGTGGTCCGGCTCGGTGGCGAGGATCCGGGCGACCCGCCGGGCCGCGACCCGGGTCGTGATGAGCTTGTCGGCCATCTCGACGGCGGTCTGCAGCGGGATGGTGAGGAAGGCGGTGTACCCGTAGTACGCGACGAGCTGGCCGGGGGAGATCTCGCCCGCGACGGCCAGGTGTGCCCCGACGCCGGTGACGACGAGGACGAACACGCCCGGGAGAAGCACCTGGGCCGAGTCGAGGGTGGCCTGGGTGCCGGCGACCCGGATGCCTGCCCGGCGCACGGTCTGCGACTGGGCCCGGTAGCGCGTGAGGAAGGACTCCTCGCCGCCGATGCCGCGCAGCACCCGCAGCCCGGACACGGTGTCCGCCCCGAGCGCCGTGAGACGGCCGGCCTCCTCGCGCTGGGCGCTCTGGCGGCGCTGGAGGGGCCGCATGACGAACGCGAGCGAGGCGACGAGCAGCGGGCCACCGAGGAGCATGACGAGGCCGAGGAGCACCGAGCCGCGCAGGAGGATGACGGCGACGACGACGAACGACACGACCGCGCCGATGAACCGGGCGAAGACGTCGAAGGTGTGGCCCATCCGGCCGAAGTCGCTCGTGAAGCTCGCGAGCACCTCGCCGGCCGGCATCGAGCGGGTCAGCGCGGGGCCGGCGCGCCGGACCGCCCGGTCGGCGACGACCCCGGAGCGGAAGGCGGACACGAGCCAGTTCTTCACCGCGAACCAGTGCCGGCCGTTGCCGGCGCTCGCCGAGAGGCCGGCGAGCCCGAGGACCGCAAGCGACCACAGCACGAGGGCCCGGGCGTCGTGGGCGACGATGCCGTCGTCGACCGCCCGGCCGACGACGGCCGGGACGAGCGCGACCGAGAGCATCCACGGGATCCCGAAGCACGCGCCCGCGAGGAGGGAACGCCACTGGCGGCGTGCGAGCCACACGAGGAGCCGGTCCGCGTCGGCCGGAGCGAGGTCCTCGGGCTGCACGCCGTACTGCCACGGGGGTCGCTTCGGCATGATGCCCCTACGCTAAGCCGCGGGACCGGCACGCCGCGAACGGGTTTCGCGCCGCGTCCGGTGCCCCTCCCCACTCGCGCGCCGCCTCGCCCTCGGAGCGCGCCCCGACCCCTCCAGGGCCGTCGCGTAGCCTCGTCGACGTGCTGCGGACGGCCCTGACCCCGAGGTACCTCGGGCTGCTCGTCCTCGTCCTCGTCGTCGGCGTGGTCTTCGTCCAGCTCGGCCGCTGGCAGCTCGGCGTCGCCCAGGGCTCGGCCCGGGAGGAGGCCGTGGACTCCGCCCTGCGCGCCCCCACGGTCGCCCTGACCGAGGTGCTGACGCCGCACACCGACTTCCCCGGGGAGCTCTCCTCCCGCTCGGTCTCCGCCACCGGCCACTACACCGAGGGCCAGCTGCTCGTCCCGCAGCGGCGCCTCGAGGGGCGCACCGGCTTCTGGGTCCTCACCCCCTTCGTCGTGGAGCGCACGGGGGCGACGCTGCCGGTGCTGCGGGCGTTCGTCACCGACCCCGCGCAGGCCGGGACCCCGCCGTCCGGGACCCTCACCGTCGAGGGCGGCCTGGCACCCCCCGAGTCGCCGACCGACGACCCCGGTGTCGCGGGGCAGATCGGGTCGGTCGACACCTCGGTGCTCGTCAACACCTGGCCCGGAGCGCTGTACAACGCCTTCCTCTTCCTCCAGGAGGAGTCCCCGGCCACGGGCGCCGGGCTGACGAGGGTCCCGACCCCCCTCGCGCCGACCGGGCTGAACTGGCGCAACGCGGCCTACGCCGTCCAGTGGTGGGTCTTCGCGCTCTTCGCCCTCTGGCTGTGGTGGCGCATGGTCCGCGAGGAGCACCGGCGGGCCGGCGCGGGCACGCCGGCGCCCGCGGGCGACAATGGGGTGCGTGAGCACTCCTGACACCCGCGCCCGGGCGGGCTCCGGCACGGTCATCGCGCCCCAGGACGTCGACGCCGTCCGGCCCCGCCTGACCTTCTTCACCGTCATGGCCTTCGTCGTCGGCGTCGGCCTGCTCGTCCTCGTCGCCGAGATGGTCCTCTCCTACGGCGCCGGCCTCAAGGGCGCGGACAACCCGCTGTCCTGGTGGCCGCAGCCGCACGGGTTCATCTACATGGTCTACCTCGTCGCGACCGCCGTGCTCGGCTTCAAGGTCGGCTGGTCGCTGCCGCGGATGGTCCTGGTGATGCTCGCCGGGTGCGTGCCGTTCCTCTCCTTCTGGGTCGAGCGCCGGGTGGCCCGGGAGGTGCGGGCCGCACTCGCCGCGGTCACCGGCGCCGACCCGCAGGGCGCGCGCCGATAGCCTGGGCCGCGTGAGCGACGCCCCCGAGCTGCCGGCCGACCCCTCGCCCGTCGACCCCTCCCACGCCGTGGCCGAGGGCGGCGACCCGATCCGGCTCGCCGAGCGGCCCGTCCTCGTCGTCGACTTCGGCGCCCAGTACGCCCAGCTCATCGCCCGCCGGGTCCGTGAGGCCAGCTGCTTCAGCGAGGTCGTGCCCCACACGATGCCCACCGAGGAGCTGCTCGCCAAGGACCCCTCGGCGGTCATCCTCTCCGGCGGGCCCTCGTCGGTCTACGAGGAGGGTGCCCCCCGGCTGGACCCCGCGCTCCTCCAGGCCGGGGTCCCCGTCTTCGGCATGTGCTACGGGTTCCAGGCGATGGCCCTCGCGCTCGGCGGCAGCGTCGCCCGGACCGGGCTCTCGGAGTTCGGCGCCACGCCGGCGACGGTGCTCGACACCGACTCCACCCTCTTTCGCGGGCAGCCCACCGAGCAGTCGGTGTGGATGAGCCACGGCGACTCCGTCGAGGAGGCCCCCGCGGGGATGCGGGTGACGGCGACCACCGCCGGCGCCCCGGTCGCGGGCTTCGAGGACGACGAGCGCCGGCTCTACGGCGTCCAGTGGCACCCGGAGGTCATGCACTCGACGTTCGGCCAGCGGGTCCTGGAGAACTTCCTCGCCAGGGGGGCGGGCCTCACGGGAGAGTGGACCGCCGCCAACGTCGTCGACGAGCTCGTCGCGGCGGTGCGCGAGCAGATCGGGGACCGCCGCGCGATCTGCGGGCTCTCCGGCGGGGTCGACTCCTCGGTCGCGGCCGCCCTCGTCCAGCGCGCCGTCGGAGACCAGCTGACCTGCGTGTTCGTCGACCACGGGCTGCTGCGGGCCGGTGAGGCCGAGCAGGTCGAACGCGACTTCGTCGCCGCGACCGGGGTGGACCTGGTGACGGTCGACGCCTCCGAGCGCTTCCTGCGCGCGCTCGCCGGGGTGAGCGACCCCGAGGAGAAGCGCAAGATCATCGGGCGCGAGTTCATCCGGGTCTTCGAGCAGGCGGCCCGTGACATCGTCGGCGAGCACGCGAGCGCCGGCGACCACCCGGTGGAGTTCCTCGTCCAGGGCACGCTCTACCCCGACGTCGTCGAGTCCGGGGGCGGCTCGGGGGCGGCGAACATCAAGAGCCACCACAACGTCGGCGGGCTGCCCGAGGACCTGCAGTTCACCCTCGTCGAGCCGCTGCGGCTGCTGTTCAAGGACGAGGTGCGCCAGGTCGGCCTCGAGCTCGGCGTCCCCGAGGGCATCGTGTGGCGCCAGCCCTTCCCGGGCCCCGGGCTCGGCATCCGGATCGTCGGCGAGGTCACCCGCGAGCGCCTCGAGGTCCTGCGCGCCGCCGACCGGGTCGCCCGGGAGGAGCTGTCCGCGGCCGGCCTGGACCGGGAGATCTGGCAGTGCCCGGTCGTCCTGCTCGCCGACGTGCGCTCGGTGGGGGTCCAGGGCGACGGGCGCACCTACGGCCATCCGGTGGTCCTGCGCCCGGTCTCCTCCGAGGACGCGATGACCGCCGACTGGACGCGCGTCCCCTACGAGGTGCTCGCGCGGATCTCCACCCGGATCACCAACGAGGTGCGCGAGGTCAACCGGGTCGTCCTCGACGTCACGAGCAAGCCACCCGGCACCATCGAGTGGGAGTGAGCGCGCGGCGGCGGTGAGCGCCGCGTCGGCGCGCGCGGCGGGCCGCCGCCGAGCGGCTCAGGCGTCCCACACCACGTGCAGCTCGTCGCGCTGGCCGAACCGCTCGAGGTGGTCGGCGACCACCTCGGCGAACCGGTCGGCGTCGCCGTCGGCGGGCACCGATGCCTCGACGTCGAGCACCCCCTCACCGGGACGCAGGACGACCCGCTGGCCGGTGTCGAACCGGATGACGGTGGCCCCCTCCTCCTGCGCCGTGCTGCCGCGCCGGGCCCAGTGGCCGGCCAGCTGCTTGGCATAGCGCTCCGGGCGCTCGGTGCTCATCGTGCCGTGTCGTGTCGCCATGCGGGCATCCTCCCCGGTCCTGCTGACCGCCGCCTGTGTGTTCTCGGCCACGGCGCCCGATGGCGGGTCCCGGCTCCCGGCCGCCGGCGCCGTGGCAGGCTGTCACCGACTACCCGCCGGTAACCCGAGGATGGACCATGGAGAGCTCGACGACGACGGTGACCGCACAGGACGGGACCCGGATGTTCACCCGCTGCTGGCTGCCCGACGGCGCGCCCACGGGGGTCGTCGTCGTCGTCCACGGCATGGCCGAGCACTCCGGCCGGTACGCACGGCTCGCGGAGGCGCTCGTCGCCGGCGGCTACGCCGTCTACGCCGCCGACCTGCGCGGCCACGGCCGCACGGCCACCGAGGAGACCCTCGGGCACTTCGCGGACGCCGACGGCTGGGCCTCCACCGTGGCCGACCTGCGGGCGGTCACCGCCACCGCGGCCGCGGAGCACCCCGAGGCGCCGCTCTTCCTCCTCGGGCACAGCATGGGCAGCGAGCTCTCCCGCGCCTACGTCATCGAGGACTCCAGTGGGCTCGCCGGGCTCGTGCTCTCGGGGACCGTCGGCAACCCCGGGCCGGCCGGGCGGGTCGGGCGGGGCATCGCGGCCGCCGAGGCCCGGCTGCGCGGTGGACGGCACCGCAGCGCCCTGCTGGACCGGCTCGTCTTCGGGCAGTACAACGCGGCGTTCCGGCCCGCCCGCACCGACTTCGACTGGCTCTCGCGCGAGGAGTCCGAGGTCGACGCCTACGTCGCCGACCCTCTGTGCGGGACGACGTCCACCTCCCGGTTCTTCGTCGACCTGCTCGGCGGGGTGGCGGGCGTCAACGACCCCGAGCGCGTGGCGCGGGTGCGCGCGGACCTGCCCGTCCTCCTCGTCGGCGGTGCCGAGGACCCCGCCGGCCACGGGGGGAGGGGGCCGCGCGAGGTCGGCCAGCAGTACCGCAACGCCGGGCTCACCGACGTCACGTGCACGATCTACCCGCAGGCCCGCCACGAGCTGTTCAACGAGACCAACCGCGACGAGGTCACGGCCGACGTGCTCGCCTGGCTCGACGCGCACCTGCCCTCGTGACCAGCGGGGTGCCCGCCCGGCCCCCACGCCTGGCTAGGGTTGACCCGTGCTGAGAACGGCCGCCGCCGTCGTGGCGGGCAAGACCGCCCGGGCGCTGGCCCGCCGCCGCGGCGGCGGGTCGGCCTTCCCGGGCCTGGTCGCCGAGCGCCTCGACCCGCGCATCCTGGGCCGCGCCCTCGCCGAGGTGCGCGGCGGCATCGTCGTCGTCAGCGGGACCAACGGGAAGACGACGACGACGAAGATGCTCGTCGCCCTCCTGCGCGCCCACGGCCGCAGTGTCGTGACGAACCCGACGGGCTCGAACTTCACCCGCGGGGTGCTCTCCGAGATGCTTCCGCAGCTGCCCCTCAGCGGCCGGCTGCGCAGCGACATGGTCGTCGTCGAGCTCGACGAGGCGCACGCGATGCGCTTCATCGAGCAGGTCGCACCGACGCACGCGCTGCTGCTCAACGTCGCGCGCGACCAGCTCGACCGGTTCGCCGAGATCGACCACACCGCCGACCTCCTGGCCCGGCTCGGCGCCGCGAGCACCCAGGGCGTGGTCGCGAACGCCGACGACCCGTTCATCGCGCGGGCCGCCGACGCGCTGTCGGTCCCGGTGCGCTGGTTCGGGCTGGACGCCTCGATCGCCGACCGGCTGCCCGAGCTCACCGAGCACGACGCCCGCTTCGAGGACGACCTCGCCGCCCGCGAGGCCGGGCCGGGCGACGCGCGGCTGCGCCCCCGCGACGAGCGGGCCTTCGACGTCGTCTTCGACGACGTGACCGTCGGGCCGGTGACCCTCCAGCAGCGCGGGCTGGCCGCGATGATCAACGCGACCGCGGCCACGACGACCGCCCGGCTGCTGCTCGGCGACGCGTTCGACGCGGACCGCTGTGCACGGGCGCTGGCCGCCGTGCGGCCGCCGTTCGGCCGCGGCGAGGTCGTCGTCGTCGACGGGCAGCCGCTCGAGCTGGTCCTCGTGAAGAACCCCGCGGGCTTCGGCGTGGCCCTGAGCACGTACGGCGCGAGCCCGGTGGCGACGATGGTCGCGATCAACGACAACGACGCCGACGGGCGCGACGTCTCGTGGCTCTACGACGTCTCCTTCGCCTCGCTGCGCGAGCGCGGCGTGGCGCTGACGAGCGGGGTGCGGGCCTACGACATGGCGCTGCGGCTGCACTACGACGACGTCGCGACCGAGCGGGTCGTGCCCGACCTCGAGGAGGCCCTCGACGCGTTCGTCGCCGCCCACCCCGAGGAGCCGAAGCGGGTCTTTTGCACCTACACGGCGATGATGGCCCTGCGGCGCACGCTCGCCGCGCGGTACGGGCTGGCGCACTTCGGTGAGGAGGCACCCGCATGAGCAGCCAGGTCCTCACCCCCGACGGCCCGAGCAAGGGCACGCTCACCCTCGTCCACCTCTACCCGCGCGAGATGAGCATCTACGGCGACCGCGGCAACACGCACGCGCTCGCCAGCCGCATCCGCCGGCACGGCTACTCCGTCGAGGTGGTGCTCCACGACCCCGGTGACCCGTTCCGCGCCGACGCCCACCTCGTCCTCGGCGGCGGCGGCCAGGACTCCGGGCAGGCCCGGGTCGAGGCCGACCTCGAGGCGATCGGGCCGAGCCTGAAGGCGATGGCCCGGGACGGCGTCCCCATGCTCGTCATCTGCGGCATGTACCAGCTCTTCGGCGACTCCTTCCACACGGTGACCGGCCAGGTGCTGCCCGGGCTCAGCATCCTCGAGGTCACGACCCGCGGCAACGACAAGCGGATGATCGGGCCGGTCTGCCTCGAGACCGACCTCGGGCGGGTGGTCGGCTACGAGAACCACTCCGGCTCCACGGTGCTCGGGCCGGGCCAGCAGCCGTTCGGGCGGGTGCTCGCCGGGCACGGCAACAACGGTGAGGACGGCACCGAGGGGGCGCGCACCGCGAACGTCATCGGCAGCTACCTGCACGGACCGCTGCTCCCGGCCAACCCCATGGTGTCCGACGCGCTCATCGCCGTCGCGGCCGAGCAGGCCACCGGGCGGCCCTTCGAGCCGGCCCAGCTCGCGGACCCGCTGGCGACGCAGGCACGCGAGCGCCAGGTGCGCCGGCTGCTGCGCGCGCGCTGACGCCCGGCGGCGGCATGCGGGATCCGGCGGGGAGCCCGCGGCGGGGGGCTGAGAGGATGCCGGCGTGAGCGACCCGAGCAGCCCCGACAGCCACCCCGACGGCAGCCTCGACCCCGACGGCGTCGCCGCGGGGCTCGCGCACTACGTCACGCAGTCCCCGACCTCCTTCCACGCAGCCGCGGCCGCCCGTGACCGGCTCGTCGCGGCGGGGTTCACCGCGCTCGAGGACGTCGGCGCCTGGCCGGCCGGCCCGGGCAGCTACGTCGTCGTGCGCGACGGGGCGGTCATCGCCTGGCGGGTACCGCAGGGGGCGGGCCCCGACACGCCCTTCCGGGTCCTCGGGGCGCACACCGACTCACCGGGCTTCCGGCTCAAGCCGAACCCCGTCGTGCGGGCCCACGGCTGGGAGCAGCTCAACGTCGAGGTCTACGGCGGGCCGGTGCTGCCGTCGTGGTTCGACCGCGACCTGGCGCTCGCCGGCCGGGTCGTGCTCGCGGACGGCACCACGCGGCTCGTGCGCACCGGCCCGCTCGCGCGCATCCCGCACCTGGCCATCCACCTCGACCGCGGGGTCAACGAGGGTTTCGCACCGGACCGTCAGCGCCACCTCCTGCCGGTCGTCGGGGTCGCCGGCGGCCCCGACCCCGACGACGCCCGCCACTGGCTGCGGGCCGAGCTCGGTGATGCCGTGGCCGCCGATCTCTTCCTCGCCGACACCCAGGCACCGGCCCGGCTCGGTGCCGACGGCTCGCTCCTGGCCTCGGCCCGGATGGACAACCTCACGAGCGTCCACGCCGGCCTGCACGGGCTGCTCGCCGCCCCGCAGGACACCCCGCACATGCCGGTGCTCGCCGCCTTCGACCACGAGGAGGTCGGCTCGGGCACACCGACCGGTGCCGCCGGGCCCTTCCTCGAGGAGGTCATCGCGCGCACCCAGGAGGGGTTCGGGGCGACGCGCTCGCAGGCCGCCAGCGCGCTGCGGGCGTCGTGGCTGCTCTCCAGCGACGCGGGCCACCTCGTCCACCCCGGGCACCCGGACCGGCACGACCCGACGAACCGGCCGCGCCCGGGCGGCGGGCCGCTGCTCAAGGTCAACGCCAACCAGCGGTACATGACCGACGCCCGGGGCGAGGCGCTGTTCGCCGCCGCGTGCGCCCGCGCGGGGGTGCCCCACCAGCCGTACGTCAACCCCAACACGGTGCCCGGCGGCTCCACCATCGGGCCGCTCGCGGCGACCCGGCTCGGCATCCCGACGGTCGACGTCGGCGTCGGGCTGCTGTCGATGCACTCGGCCCGCGAGCTGGTCCACGTCGAGGACCTCGCGGCCCTGCACGGCGCGGTGGCGGCGTTCCTCGCCGGCTGAGCGGCCCGCGGGGTCAGCGAGGGTGGGGGCCCTGGCCCTCGGGAGCGACGACGCCGGTGCTCCCGGCGGGGAAGAGCGGTTCCTCGCCCTCCACCGGCGGGCCGACCTTCGGGCTGAGCGACCACAGCAGCCAGCCGAGGCCACCGAGGGGCACCTCCATGAGGTGGGTGACGAACGAGAACAGCACGACGGCCGCGGTCGCCGCGGCCGGGTCGGCGCCCCACCCGACGAGCACGACCGTCGTCGCGGTCTCGGTGACGCCGGCACCCCCCGGGGTGATCCCGACGGCCGTGAGCAGCCGCCCGATCGCGTACGCGGCGAAGAGCAGGTTCAGGGGCATCGCGACGCCGGTCTCGCGCATGACGAGGACGAAGAGGACGTAGTACGCGCCGAAGAAGCCGACCATCCCCAGGGTCATCGACCACCAGCGCCACCGGACGACGTCGATGATCCGGGCCCGCAGGTCGCGCACGAGGTCCTCGACGGTCATCGTCGAGCGCGGGCGCCGGCGCCGGACGAGGGGCCCGACGACGCGGTCGAGGGCCGCGCCCACCCACTGCGCGGACCGCTCGCTGACCATCACCGCGACGAACGCTGCGAGGATGCCCAGACCGGTGAGCGACCCCGCGACGGCGAGGTTGGTCAGCGCCCGCGGGAGGGTCACCCCGCCGACGATGAGGACGACGATCGCGACGACCGGCAGGGCGATCCGGGCCAGGACGTTCCAGACGCCCGTGACGATCGCCGAGGTCGACGTCGCCCGCCGCGAGAAGCCCCACGAGCGGCAGATGGCGTAGGTCGCGGCCAGCCCGACCGCGCCGCCGCCCGGCAGCAGGTTGGAGACCGAGGAGCCGCAGAGGTTGACGACGAGCGCCTTGGTGTGGGTCAGCCCCCGCAGCGACCCGGTGAAGGTGAACGTGTAGCAGAAGAGCCCGAGCAGCATGAGCGCCTGGAAGCCGACGGCGTGGTGCCACGGCACCGACCGGATGACCTGCCAGATCGCCCCCCACGAGGTCTGGGCGAAGTGCGGCAGACCCCAGACGAGCAGGACGACCGCGAGCGCCGACCCGAGCCCGAACTGGAGCAGCTGGCGGCGCGTGGTCGGCACCTCCACCTGCCCGGCCCTCACGGCGCGACCTCCGCCGCGGCAGGGGCCAGCGGGCCTGCGGTGGGCAGGACCTCGTCGTCGGGGTGGGCGCGGAGCGCCACGAGCGTGCGGGACATCGCCGCCCATCCTCGCGCATGGCAGGGTGGAGCCTCGTGAAGGTCGCCCTGCTGTCGGACTGCTACCCGCCCCGGCTCGGCGGGATCGAGCGCCAGGTCCACGACCTGGCCCACGAGCTGGCCCGCGCCGGGCACGGCGTCGAGGTCTTCACCGCGACGCCCGGGGCCGAGGGGGAACGGCACGGCCGGCGCAGCGTCGAGGAGGACGGCGTCGTCGTGCACCGGATGGCGCTCCCGCTGCCGTACGGCGTGCCGGTCAACCCGTTCGCGCCCCGTGAGGTGCGCCGGCGGCTGCGGGCGGGAGGCTTCGACGTGGCGCACGTGCACGTCGGGGTCGTCAGCCCGTTCGCCACGGACATGGTCCGCACCGCACGCTCGGCGGGGCTGCCCGTCGCCGCGACCGTCCACTGTCTCCTCGGCCGGTGGCAGCCGGTCGTGCAGGCCGCCGGCCACCTGCGCCGGTGGTCGCGCGACGGGGTCGCCCTGAGCGCGGTGTCGCGGATGGCCGCCGAGCAGGTCCGGTCGGTCGCCGGGGGCGGAGAGGTCGCGGTCCTCAACAACGGGGTGGACGCCGCGTGGTGGGCGCCGGCAGCGGACCGGGGTGAGCGCCCCCCGTCCGAGGGGGTGCGGGTCGCGACGGCGATCCGCCTGGTGTCCCGCAAGCGGCCGCTCGTCCTGCTCGGCATCCTCCACGACGCCCGGGAGCGGCTCGACCCGGCCATCCCGCTGCGGGCGACCGTGGCGGGGGCGGGGCCGCAGCGCCGGGCGATGGAGGCGTACCTGCGCGCCCGTGGCATGGACTGGGTCGAGCTGCCCGGCCGGCTGGACCGCGAGGGGCTGCGCCGGCTGCACCACGCCTCCGACCTCTACCTGTCCGCCGCCCGGCTCGAGGCCTTCGGCATCGCGGCCCTCGAGGCCCGCGCGGCCGGGCTGCCCGTGCTGGCGCCGCGGCGCACGGGCGTCGACGACGTCATCGAGGACGGCGTCGAGGGCGTCCTGGCCGACGACGCCGGTCTGGCGCCGGCCCTGGCCCGGCTCGCCGGCGACGCCGCGACCCGGGAGCGGATGCGCGCGCACGTGCGCAGCACCCCGCCACGCCAGGCCTGGCCGCGGACGGTGGCGGCGACGCTCACCGAGTACCGACGGGCCGGCGCCCGCGCCTGACGCGTCGCCCGCCGCCCGCCGTCGTGGCGCCGGTGGCGCTTCCCCGGACAGCGGTCACTCCGGGCGGCGGCTGCCGCGGATGCCGAGCAGCCCGACGAGGACGATGAGGACGCCGGCGGCGACGATCGTCCACGGCCCGAGGTCGGCCCACGGGACGGTGAGGTCGGTCGTCTCGGCGAGCAGGACCCAGGCGGCGGTCACGAGGCCGAGCAGCCCGAGCACGACGGCGAACGGCGCCGGGCCGGAGCGGTAGAGGGGCGGTGGCTGCTCGGCCGCCGCGGGGGCGGGCGCTGCCGCGGTGGTGACCGGCCCGGTGGCCTCGGGGACGGGCTCATCGGCGGTCGGCGCCTCGGCGGTGACCTCGGTCGGCGCGTCGGTGGCGTCCGGGTCGCTGCCCAGCGGACGGGTGGTGTCGTCGGTGCCCATGTCAGCCCTCCTGCTCGATGATCGTCACGGCGCCGAGGCCGACGTCGGTGCGCACGACGAGCTCCGGCGGGCCGTCACCGACCCGGTGGGTGCGCGTGAGCCGGGTACCGGAGTGGTCGTCGACCGCGACGGTCAGCCCGTCGGTGTCCCGCGTCTCGTACCGCAGGTCCCCCGCGCGCAGGTGGCTCTCCACCCGCACGTCCAGACCCGCGGGGACCTCGACGGTCAGCTGCCCGACCCCGAGGCTGACGTCGACCGCCGGAGGGGCGGCGGGGTCCTCCGGCAGCCGTGTGAGCCCGCGCAGGTCGAGCGTGGCGTCGCCGGCGCCGAGCTCGTAGCGCACGGGCACGGTGGCGACGGTCGGGGACCAGGTCCGGTCCCCGACGTCGCGCCCGCCCGGCACGTGCGAGCCCAGCGCCGTGACGGCTGTGAGGACGCCGAGGACGACGACGAGCAGGCCGCTGAAGCCGGCCGCCCGACCGGCAGCGCCGAGCGTCAGCACGACGAGCGAGGCACCACCGAGGGCCAGCGACATCCCGAGGACGACCGGCTCCCCGGGGAAGCCGAGCGGCTCGGCGAGGGCCACGCCCAGGCCGACGAGGGCGAGCACGAGCCCGAGGCAGACCAGCCCGACGAAGCGGTCCGGGCGGCGACGGCGTGGCGCCGGGGGCGGCGGCGGCCCGAGGGGCCGCTGCGGGGCGCTCGGCGGGGGGCCGCCGTACGGGCCCGACGGGTGCGCGCTCGCGCCGTGGCCGGGC
>NZ_JAANCN010000015.1 GCF_011326735.1 Phycicoccus endophyticus | reverse complement strand
GCTCCCCGTCGCCCGCGCGGCGGCCGGCCGAGGGCCGCTCCGGCGCGCCGGCGCCCGGCGGGGGCGCCCCGGCGGCGGGGTGGGAGGCGGGGTCACGGGTTCCGGGTCCTCGGGGTCGTCAGCGGGAGGGGGCGGTGGTCGGGGACGCGGCCGAGGCGGAGCCGGCGGACGTCGAGGACTCGGTGACGACGCTAAAGGTCTCGTCGGCCGTGGCCTTGGTCGCCACGCCGAGGACCGTGCCGTCGCGGAGCCGGAGGAAGGCGGCGGTCTGCGCCGGGACCATGCCGAGGGCACGCGCCTCCCGGGCGAGCGGACCCGGCCCGGAGACCGCGTCGAGGTCGTGCTGCAGGTCGTCCTGGGTGTCGGCGAGCTCGTCGGAGCGCTGTTGGAGGTCGCGCATCGTGAAGGAGCCCTTGGCCATCGCCGTGTTGAGCACGAGGACCCCGACGAACCCGCCGAGGACGAGGGCGACGCACAGCGCGAGGAAGAGCCCGCTCCCGGCTCCGGCCGGCTGGGCCACGACCCGCAGCCGGCGCGCCGGCGCCCCGGAGCGGCGGGGTGCCGGGCGGCCCTGGGGCCGGGCGGTCGCGTGCTGGGTCATCCGGTGGCTCCGTTCGGCGAGAGGCGTTCGGCGGCCCGCAGCCGGGCCGACGCGGACCTGGGGTTGGCGCGCTGCTCGGCCTCGGAGGGCACCTCGGCGCCCCGGGTGAGCAGCCGCAGGGTGGGCGCGAGCTCGGGCAGCTCGACGGGCATGCCCGGGGGGGTGCGGCTGTGCGCACCCTCGGCGAAGGCCCGCTTGGCGATCCGGTCCTCCAGCGAGTGGTAGGACAGGACGACGATCCGCCCGCCCGGCGCGAGGGCCTCCAGGGCGCGGCGCACGGCGCGCTCCCACACCTCGAGCTCGGCGTTGACCTCGATCCGCAGGGCCTGGAAGGTCCGCTTGGCCGGATGCCCTCCGGTGCGCCGGGCCGCCGCCGGGACCGCGGATCGGACGACCTCGACGAGCCGGGCGGAGGTGGTGAACGGCTCCGCCTCACGCTCGCGCACGACGGCGCCGGCGATCCTCCGGGCGAAGCGCTCCTCCCCGTAGGTCGAGAGCACCCGGGCGAGGTCGGCGTGGGAGTAGGTGTTGAGGACGTCCGCGGCGGTCATCCCCCGGGTCTGGTCCATCCGCATGTCCAGGGGCGCGTCGTGCCGGTAGGCGAAGCCCCGTTCGGGCTCGTCGAGCTGGAGGGAGGAGACCCCGAGGTCGAAGAGGATGCCGCGCGCCGTACCGTCGGCGAGCCGCTCGAGGACCTCGGTGACCTCGTCGTAGACGGCGTGCACCGCGGTGAAGCGCTCGGCGTACGGCGCGAGCCGTTCCTCGGCGAGCGCCAGGGCCTGCGGGTCGCGGTCCAGGCCGACGACCCGGGCGGCCGGGCACCGCTGGAGGACCGCCTCGGCGTGGCCGCCCATCCCCAGCGTCGCGTCGACGCACACGCTGCCCGCCGCCTGCAGGGCAGGCTCGAGCAGCTCGACGCACCGGTCGCGCAGGACCGGCACGTGCCGGCTGCCGGCATCGCCGCTGCTGGTCATCTCACTCCTTCGCGGTGGGGCGGGGTGGGGCGGCGCGACCCGGCGGCGGGTCCCCATCCGAGCCGCGCCCGGCGCGGGGGAAGACGCGTCGGGTGTCGGGTCGGCTGGAGGCCGGCTGTCGGGTCGCTCGGGGGCGTGGTGGTGGTCTCGGCGGGCTCGGGCGGGTGGGGTCACAGGCCGGGGACCACCTCCTCGGACCCGGCGGAGTAGTCGGAGTAGGCGGGCATGACCTGCTCGAGGTACTCGCTCCAGCGGGCGGTGTCCCAGACCTCGAGGCGGGAGCCGTTGCCGATGACCGTGCAGTCCTTCTCCAGGCCGGCGTACGCCCGCAGCGGGGCCGGGATGGTGACCCGCCCTTGCTTGTCCGGGGTGTCGGGGTGGGCGCTGGCGCGGAAGACGCGCACGAAGTCGCGAACGCCCTTGGTCGAGCCGGAGACCGACTGCATCTGCGCGGAGATGCGGTGGAACTCCGCGGTCGGGAAGACGTAGAGGCAGCCCTCCTGCCCGCGCGTGACGACGAGGCCCTCGGCGAGCGCGCCCCGGAAACGCGCCGGGAGGAACAGGCGGCCCTTCTCGTCGAGCCGGGGCGTGTGCGTGCCGAGGAACTCGTCCACGCCGCCACCTCCTCGACCCCGCGGAGCGCCCCGCGGTGCTCCGTCCTGCTCCACTTTACTCCACCAGAGTGCCACAGAGGGATGAAATCGCGGAAGCTGATCCTAGTTGACATGTGTTTTCCCAGGTCAGATGTGGTGGTGCAAAGTGGAGCAGAATCCACCAGCCAGCCCCTCCTGGGCCCGGGGACGAACGCGGGACCGGTGGGGCCTCCCCCTGCGGCCGCCTCGTGTTGCACGATGAGGGCACCCCTCGTCGGCGCCGGGCGTTGGCCAGGGATCCGACCCGAGGAAGGGACCCGCTGTGAGCGACCTCGAGCACGACCGTCCGCCGGGCGAGGCGACACGCGACGACCCGGCACCCCGTGGCGCCTCGCTCGACCAGGTGCTCCAGGTCTCCAGCCGGCTCGCGGGCGCGATGAACTCGGTGATCGAGGGCAAGCAGCCGGTGGTGCGGATGGCGATCACCGTGCTGCTCGCCGAGGGCCACCTGCTCCTCGAGGACGTCCCCGGCGTCGGCAAGACGCTGCTGGCCAAGACGCTCGGGCGGTGCATCGACGCCTCGGTCCGCCGGGTGCAGTTCACCCCGGACCTGCTCCCGAGCGACATCACCGGGGTCTCGGTCTACAACCAGGACGTGCGCGCCTTCGAGTTCCGGCCGGGCGCGATCTTCGCCCACGTCGTCGTCGGGGACGAGATCAACCGGGCGTCCCCGAAGACGCAGTCGGCCCTGCTGGAGTCGATGGAGGAGGGCCAGGTCACCGTCGACGGGACCACGTACACCCTCCCCCGGCCGTTCATCGTCATGGCGACGCAGAACCCGATCGAGATGGAGGGCACCTACCCCCTCCCCGAGGCCCAGCGGGACCGTTTCATGGCCCGGATCTCCATGGGCTACCCCTCGGCACGCTCGGAGCTGGACATGCTCGAGCTGCACGGTGGCGCCTCACCGCTGGACGCACTCCAGCCGGTCACCGACGCCGCGACCGTCCAGGGGATGGTCGAGGCGGTACGCGGGGTGTACGCGGCTCCCGCCCTGCGCCAGTACATCGTCGACCTCGTCGCGGCCACCCGCTCCAGCCCGGCGCTACGGCTGGGCGCCTCGCCCCGGGCCACCCTGCACCTGCTGCGCGCCTCCCGGGCGCACGCCGCCTTGTCCGGCCGCGACCACGTCCTGCCCGACGACGTCCAGCAGGTCGCCGTGCCCGTCCTGGCCCACCGGCTCATCCCGACCGGGGAGACCCAGATGGCCCGCCGCACCGCCGCCGACGTCCTCGGCGACCTGCTGCAGCGGACCCGGGTGCCGGCCCCGACCCGCTGAGCGCCGTGCACGTCCTGCGCCGGACGCTGACGACGAGGGGCGCCTCGTTCGCCGGGAGCGGCCTCGCCCTGACCGCCGCCGGCATCCTGCTCGGCCAGCGCGACGTCACACGGGTCGGCGTGCTGCTGCTCGCCCTCGTCGCGGGCAGCCTCGTCCTCGCCCGCTGGCACGGCCTGCACCTGCAGGTCTCGCGCACGCTCTCCCCCGGCCGGGTCGCGGCGGGTGGACAGTGCGTCGTCACGCTGCGCGTGCGCAACGGCGAGTCGGCCACGACCCCCGTCCTCATGGCCGAGGAGGCCGTCGACCCCGCCCTCGGCGACCGCCCGCGTGTCGTCCTGGACCGGATGCGGCCCGGGACGACCCGGGAGGTGCAGTACACGGTCCGCTCCCGGCTGCGGGGGGTGCACCACGTGGGCCCCCTGCGCGTCCGGGTGCGCGACCCCTTCGGGCTCACCCTGCGCACGGCTGCCGTCCGCGGACAGGCCGAGGTCGT
This sequence comes from Phycicoccus endophyticus, assembly GCF_011326735.1. GTDB lineage: Bacteria > Actinomycetota > Actinomycetes > Actinomycetales > Dermatophilaceae > Phycicoccus > Phycicoccus endophyticus. The sequence continues at coordinate 80,882 of NZ_JAANCN010000015.1, read as the reverse complement.
CGTCCTGCCCACGGTGGTCCCGCTCTGCGCGGGTCGCTCGCTCGGGCGGGGTATCGGCAGCGAGGGCTCGATCCCCCACATGGTGGCCCTGCACGGCGAGGACGACCAGACGATCAGGGGCTACCGCGACGGCGACGACCTGCGCCGGATCCACTGGCCGGCGACGGCACGCACCGGAGACCTCATGGTGCGCCAGGAGGACCGGCCCGCGAAGCGTCGCGCGGTCCTCGTCCTGGACTCCCGCGCGGTCGGGCACGCAGGGTCGGCGCGCTCCGGGTCGCTCGAGTGGTGTGTCACGGCGGCCGCCTCGGTGGCCGCCCACCTCGCCGAGGGGGCCCACGCGGTCCACGTGCTGACGACCGACGCCGGGGCCGACACCGGCACCCGGCACGACGACACCCTCGACGGCGCCCTCGACGCGCTGGCCCGCGTCCGGCCCGAGGGCGAGGACGCGATGCGTCACCTGCTGCACGCCGCGAGCGCCCTGACCGCCCAGGGCGGCCTGGTCGTCTACGTCGGCGGACCGCTCGGCGACGAGGATGCCCGTACTCTTGCCGCACTGCGCCAGCCCGGCGCGACGGGCGTGGCCCTGCTCGTCGACCCCGCCGGGTTCGCGCGGCTGCCGGGCGCCCCGACCGCAGACCTGTCCCCCGCCGGTGCGACGGCCGCCCTGCTGCGGGCCTCGGGCTGGCTGACCACGGTCTCCGGCGGCACCACGGGGCCGGCCGAGGCCTGGTCGGCGGTCGTCTCCGGCACGTTCGCGGGGTCACGGTGACCCGGGCCCGCCCCGCGGACACCGCGCTCGCCGCGCTCGCGGTGGTCCTGGTGACCCTGCCGCTCGGGCAGCTCTTCACGCCGGCCGGGGCGTGGGCCCGCCCGGCGTTCCTGCTCGTGGCGCTCGTCGCCGGCGCGGGCGCCGTGCTGCGCGCGCTCGGGTCGCCTCGCCCGCTCGTCGTCCTCGGGCAGACCCTCGTCGGGCTCGAGGGGTTCGCCCTCCTCCACGGCCGTGGGCACCTCGCCGGGGGGCTGGTGCCGACGCTCGACACCGCGCACGCCGTGGGGGTGCTGCTCACCGACGCGTACCACACGGTGACCACGTACAGCGCGCCCGCGCCCGCCGACCGCGGCACGACGCTCGCGATCAGCCTGCTCGTCGGGCTCACGGCGGTGGCGACCGACGCGGTCGCGGTCACCTACCGCACCCCCGCCCTCGCGGGGCTGCCGCTGCTCGCGGCCTTCCTCGCGTCCGCGACGAACACCGGGACCGGGCTCACCGCCTGGTACCTCGTGCCGCCGGGGCTCGCCTGGCTGGCCCTCGTCGGCCGCCAGGGGGTGCGGGCCGTGCGCGCCTGGGGCGGTGGCACCGAGACCGACCCGTCGCGAGACCCCGCGAGCGCGGTCGAGCGCGTCGGGCGCGGCATCGGCGCCCTCGCCCTCGTCGCCGCCGTCGTCGTCCCGGCCCTGGTCCCCCACCTGCCGCCGACGTACGTCGCCGAGGGGCTCGGGCGCAGCGGGGCCGGGATCGGCAGCGGGGGCACGGTGCGGCTGTCGACGAGCATCGACATCGCCCGGGACCTCGCGAGCCGCTCCAGCGACCCCGTCCTCACCTACACCACCACGGCGAGCGACCCCGAGCCCCTGCGGGTCGGCGTCCTCGACCGGTACCGCTCCGGGCGCTGGCAGTCCTCCTCGAGCACCGCTCTCTCCCGGACCGGTGAGCTGCCCGGCACCTCGGCGAACCCGCAGGTCAAGCGGACCACCGAGCAGCTCGAGGTCACCTCGAACTCCGTCGGGGTACCGCAGGTGGCGCTGCCGGCCAACGCCGTCGGCTCGCCCTTCCCGGCCGGTACCTGGCGGCTCACCGCCGGCGACGTCGTCGAGCTCACCGCCGCCGTGGAGCAGTACAGCGTGGAGTACGCCGTCCTGGCCCCCGAGCCCGAGCAGTTCGGCCAGACCCCGGCCGCGAGCGCCCCCGACGAGGAGGACCTGCTCGTCGACGCGCTCGCCGAACAGCGGCTCGCCGAGGTGCTCGAGAACCTCACCGACGCCGGGGACACCCCCCTCGAGGTCGCCACGGCGATCCAGGACTACCTGCGGGGGTCGGACTTCACCTACTCCGAGGAGCTCGCCGAGGACACCGGCCAGGGCCTGCAGGACGAGGAGCCGCTCGTGCGCTTCCTCGACACCCGGCGTGGCTACTGCGTGCAGTTCGCGAGCGCCATGGTCATGCTCGCGCGCGAGGCCGGCATCCCCGCCCGGATGGCCGTGGGCTTCCTGCCCGGGACGGTGGACGGCGACCAGCGGGTGGTCCGGGTGACCGACGCCCACGCCTGGCCCGAGCTGTGGTTCCCCGAGCTGGGCTGGATGCGCTTCGAGCCGACGCCCGGCGTACGCAGCGGCCTCTCCCCCGCGTACACGCGCGAGTCCACCACGACCGAGGGCAGCGCCTCACCGGAGCCGACCTCGTCCGCGACCTCGACCGGGCAGGACTCCACGCGCCCCGAGGAGGACCTCCCCGCGGACGCGCCGGAGGACGTGAGCGTGGACACCGGGTCCACCGGCGTGCTCCAGGTGCTCGTGGCGCGCTGGCCGACGCTGCTCGGTGTCCTCGCCGTCCTCGTCCTCGGCGCGCTGACCCCGCTCGGCGCGTGGCTCTCCCGGCGACGGGCCCGCACCCGCGACGATGCCGGCCGGCTCGAGGCCCAGTGGCAGTCCCTGCTGCTGCGGCTCGGGGACGTGGGCCTGGTGCCCCGCGACGGCGCGACCCCACGGCAGGCCTCCCGGGAGCTCTCCCGCGCGGCCTACCTGGACGCCGAGGAGAGCGCTGCGCTCGCGAGCGTCGTCGAGGCGCTCGAGCAGGCCCGCTACGCACCGCCGGGCGCCCCCGTCCCGGACGTGAGCGCGCAGGTGCGCACGGTGTGGCGGGGGGCGCTCGGCCGGCGCCGCCGCGTCGACCGGCTGCGGGCGCTGCTCCTGCCCGAGGAGGGTCGGCGGCACTGGCGCTCGGTGCTCCGCCTGGGTCGGCGGGGCGGGCCGGAGAGCGGCGCCCCGCCGGAGCGCAGCGGGCGGGAGTCGGCCGGGGCTCAGTCCAGGTAGTCGCGCAGCGCCTGGCTGCGGCTCGGGTGGCGCAGCTTGGACATCGTCTTGGACTCGATCTGGCGGATCCGCTCGCGGGTGACGCCGTAGACCTTGCCGATCTCGTCGAGCGTCTTCGGCTGGCCGTCGGTCAGGCCGAAGCGCATCGAGACCACGCCGGCCTCCCGCTCCGAGAGGGTGTCCAGGACGCTGTGCAGCTGCTCCTGCAGGAGGGTGAAGCTCACCGCGTCCGCGGGGACGACCGCCTCGGAGTCCTCGATGAGGTCGCCGAACTCGCTGTCGCCGTCCTCGCCGAGCGGGGTGTGCAGCGAGATCGGCTCACGCCCGTACTTCTGGACCTCGACGACCTTCTCCGGCGTCATGTCGAGCTCGGTCGCCAGCTCCTCCGGGGTCGGCTCGCGCCCGAGGTCCTGGAGCATCTGGCGCTGCACGCGGGCGAGCTTGTTGATGACCTCGACCATGTGGACCGGGATGCGGATGGTGCGGGCCTGGTCGGCCATCGCGCGGGTGATGGCCTGGCGGATCCACCACGTCGCGTACGTGGAGAACTTGTAGCCCTTGGTGTAGTCGAACTTCTCGACCGCCCGGATGAGGCCGAGGTTGCCCTCCTGGATGAGGTCGAGGAAGAGCATGCCGCGGCCGGTGTAGCGCTTGGCGAGGCTGACGACGAGGCGCAGGTTGGCCTCGAGCAGGTGGTTCTTGGCCTTCTTGCCGTCCTGGGCGATCCACCACAGCTCACGCTTGAGCTTCATGTCGAGCTTCTCGCCGGAGTTGAGCGTCTCCTCGGCGAACAGCCCGGCCTCGATCCGCTTGGCGAGCTCGACCTCCTGCTCGGCGTTGAGCAGGGCCACCTTGCCGATCTGCTTGAGGTAGTCCTTGACGGGGTCCGCGGTCGCGCCGGCGGTGACGACCTGCTGGGCCGGGGCGTCCTCGTCGTCGTTGCTCATGACGAACCCGGCGTCCTCGGAGTCCGACCCGGTGGGGCGGGCCGCGGCGGTCTCCTCGCCGTCCTCGCCCGCGGCGGTCTCCTCCGTGGCCGCGGAGTCCTCGGTACCGGCGCCGTCGACCTCGAGGGAGTCCTCGCCGTCGACCGCCTCGTCCTGCAGGTCCTCCGGCGGCTCCTCGCCCTCGGGCGTCGTCGTGGCCTTCTTCGTCGCCTTCTTCGTCGTGGCCTTCTTCGCGGGGGTGGCCTTCTTCGCCGCCGAGGCCCCGCCGGCCGCGCTGGCGGCGGCCTTGCGGGTGGTCGAGGAGGAGGCCGCGGACTTCTTCGCGGGCGCCGCCTGGCCGTCGGCCTTCGCGGTGGAGGACTTCTTCGCGGTCTTGGCCGCGGTCTTGGTCGTGGTCGCGGTCTTGCCCGTGCCGCCCGCCGAGGCCGTGGCCGCGGACTTCTTCGCGGTGCGGGTCGCGGCCGCCGCCACCCCCCGGGCGTCGTCGTGCCGGACCTCGATGCCCTGCTCGCCGAGCGCGCGCAGCACGACACGCCCGCGGTTCGGGCGCACGTCGGCGGCCCGCATCGCCTCCGCGACCTGCTCCCCCGTCACCGAGCCGGTGGTCCGGCCCTGCCGCACGAGGGTCTGCAGGGCGGTGTGGGAGAACTCCGGAGGGAGGGCGCTCGGGGGGGAGGAGGGTGTGGACACAGGCGACACCGACTACCTTTCGTCGCGGATGACCGCGAGCCCGGGACGCGAGGGTCCGGGATGCGGGGTGGGGTCCGGGGAGGCGCTCCGACCAACAGGTTCCGCGCCGTTGGGCCAGGTGCGCATGACCATTATAACTTTGGACACCCCCTCGAGGCACATCCCCGGGGTCCACGAGGCGCCGAACGCGCCGGGTGTGGCCAGCGAGCCGCGGTGCAGCACACGGCCGGAGGCCGTCGTCAGCCCTTGACGGCCAGGACGGCGCAGGGCGCGTCGAGGAGGATGCGCTGCGCGTTGGATCCGAGGATGAGCTTGCCGACCGGCGTGCGACGCCGCAGACCGATGACGATGAGGTCGGCGTCGGTCTCGCTCGCCACCGCGATGAGGTCCTCGGCCGGCTCGTTGCCCCGGACGAGCTGACGCACCTCGACCTGCGCTCCGGAGGCCTCGACCTCGGCGGTGGCCTGGCGCAGCTCGTCCTCGGCGGCGCGCATCGTCTCGTCGTCGATGCCGCCCCGGTGGGAGTTGATGACGACCAGCCGGCTCCCGCGGCTCTTGGCCTCCTCGACCGCTCGGGTCAAGGCCGCCCGGCCCTCCTTCGTCGGGACGAACCCCACGACGATCGTCACGATGTCCTCCTGCTCGGCTCGGTGCAACTCTCACCCGACCGTACCGCAGCGGGAGGGGACCGTCGCCGAGAGCACCTCCTGCACGACCCGGCCGACCTGGTCGAGCTCGACGAGGAAGCCGTCGTGCCCGTGCGCGGACTCGATGACGCTCAGCCCGGTGCCCGGCCGGGCCCGGGCGATCTCCTCCGACAGCCGCAGCGGGTAGAGCCGGTCGGTCCGCACGCCGGCGACGTGCAGCACACCCGGGTAGGCCCGCAGCGCCGCGTCCACCCCTCCCCGGCCGCGCCCGACGTCGTGGCTGTTCATCGCCTCGGAGAGCACGAGGTAGCTGTTGGCGTCGAACCGGCGGGCCAGCTTGGTCGCGTGGTGGTCGAGGTAGCTCTCGATGTCGTAGCGGCCGCCGCCGCCGAGCGGGTCCTCCCCGACCCGCGGGCGACGGCCGAACCGGTCGTCGAGCTCCTCCTCGTGCCGGTAGGTGGTGTGCGCGATCCGGCGGGCGATGCCGAGCCCGGTGAGCGGGGCGCGGCCGGTGCCGTAGTAGTCCCCACCCTGGTAGTCGGGGTCGTGCCGGATGGCGAGCAGCTGGGGCTGGCACCAGGCGACCTGGTCGGCGCTCGCCGCCGCCGAGGCGGCGAGCACGAGCGCCCGCTCGACCCGCTCGGGCTCGCTCGTGGCCCACTCCAGGGTGCGCATCCCGCCCATCGACCCACCGAGGACGAGATGCCAGCGCCGGATGCCGAGGGCGTCGGCGAGCGCCGCCTCGGCGGCCACCTGGTCGCGGATGGTCAGGAAGGGGAAGCGCCCGCCCCAGGGCCGCCCGTCGGGGGCGTCGGACGACGGCCCGGTGCTGCCCTGGCAGCCCCCGAGGACGTTCGCCGCGACGACGAACAGCCGGTCGGTGTCCAGGGGCGCTCCCGGGCCGACCAGCCCGGGCCACCAGCCCGGTGTGGGGTGCCCGGGACCGGCCTCGCCGACGACGTGGCTGTCCCCGGTCAGCGCGTGCTCGACGAGGACGGCGTTGTCACCCGAGGGCGAGAGCGTGCCCCAGGTCTCGTAGGCGAGCCGCACGCCGGGCAGGACGCCGCCACGCTCCAGGCGCAGGTCGCCGAGGTCGACGAAACGACGATCTCCGACGGGGTCCCCGGGACGCCAGACGGCACCGGCGCCCCGGGTCGGGGTGGCGGTCATCGCAGGACTCCTCCAGCTCGCGTTTGCCGCAGTGGTTCCTGCGGCCGGGTCATCACCCGGGGCACCCCACCGCGAGGAGGGTTGCCGCCCAGCAAACCGGGGTTTGGCACTGGGACTCATGACCTGGCGCGATGCTACCCCGGCGCGGCCCGCGGGCGGTCCACCGTCCCGCGGGCTGAGCCACCGCCGGCCCGGTCCCCCGGCCCGGTCAGCCGGCCCGGTCGAGCAGCTGGTCCGGACGCAGCCCGAGGGCGATCAGCCGAGCGAGCAGCTGCGCCAACCGGTAGCCGGGCTCGACCCGCAACGCCCGCTCGAGCGCCGAGCGGGCCACCGCACCGTCGCCGGCCTGCCAGGCCAGGTGGGCCGCGGTCGTGCAGACGGCCGCGGCCTCGGTCGGCCGCTCGTCGGGCACCCGGCGGCACACCGCCAGCAGCCGCTCGAGCACCGCCGGCCGCTCGTCGGGGTCGACACCCCCGGGACGCCACGTGCCCAGGCCGGCGCGCCGGGGCAGCCGACGCTCGAGCAGGGCGAGCACCACCGGCTCGAGGCGGGAGCGGGGGACGACACCGGGCGCCAGCCAGCCGATGAGCGCGTCGCGCAGCGGGATGTCGCGCAGCGCGGCGACGGCCGGGACGACGAGCTCGTCCGGCGGGGGGCCCGCGGGCTCCTCCCCCGGCTGCTCGAGCAGCCGTGCCCAGGCCAGCACCCCCTCGCGTCGTCGCCGGGCCGGGTCCTCGCCGAGCGCGCCGAGTGACCGGCCGACCCCGGCAGCACCGTCCTCGGCCTCGAGCAGCCGCCCGACGGCCGCGCGGTCGGGCAGCGGGGCCAGGCCGAGCCCGACGAGCTCGGCCACCGCGGGCACCGACTCCGCCGGGGGGAGGGCTCGGCCCTCCTCGGGGCAGCAGCCTGCGGAGCACGCCGGGGAGTACCAGCGCCCGGCACGCACGACGACGATGTCGGCGACCTGTGTCCCGCCGCGTTCGAGGGCGTCGACGAGGGCCAGCACGACGGGCGCGGACTCCTCGGGCTCGTCTTCGTAGCCGAGGACGAGGACGGGCCCGCGGGCCTCACGACGCAGCGGCCCGACGAGGGCCGCCACGGTCTCCTCGACCTCCCCCGGAGGGGGCAGGTCGGCCCGGGCGACGAACCGGACCCGGCGCCGGTCCAGGCCGAGGGCCAGGACGCTGCGGCGGGGGTGGTAGCCGAGCTGGTAGGGAAGGACCACGAGCAGCTGCGCGGGCCCGTCGACGGTGAGGTGGTCTGTCATGCGGCCACGCTCGTCGCGGACCGGCCCGCGCGGAAGGGGCCGGGCCCGGGCTGTGGACGACGGGGGTCGGCCCGGACGACTGTGGACGGCCCGCGCGGGCCGCCCAGGCGCTCGGTCCACAGAGCCGCCGAGCCGGACGCCCGCGCCGGTCAGTCGACGACGTCGGAGGGGACGGTCGGCGGGTCCTGCGGCCCTCGCCCCTGCTCGGCCTCCCAGGTGAGGAACCGCTCGGTCTCCTCGACGAGCGTCGTCGCGACCCAGCCGAGCACCATGGCGTCGTCGGCGAGGCCGAGGACCCCGAGCACCCCCTCCGGGAGCAGGTCGACCGGCGAGACGACGTACGCCGTCCCGGCGGCCACGAGGGCGAGCTTGCCGAGCGAGGTCCCGCGGTACTGCCCGGAGCGCACGGCGTGGACCATCCGCGGGAGGGCGGAGGCGCGCTCTCCCAGCGAGGGCCCGCCGGGCCGGGTGGCGAGCCGGACGGCCCGGCCGAGGGCGCCGACGTAGGCGAACGTGCGTGCTCTGGGCATGGGGGGGACCTCCTGGCCGGCTGCTGCCGGGTCTGGCGGGCGGTGCCGCGGGACGGGTGGGCTGGGGCGGTCAGCCGGCCGCGGGCGGGCCCGCGGCCGGGAACTCGCGGCGCACGTCGGCGGCGAGCCGGCGCAGCAGGACGGCGTCGAGACCGGCACCGACCGCGCCGCCGACGACCGGGACGCCACGGCCGAACCGGGAGAGCACGCCCTTACCGGTGCTCGCGACGAGCTTGAAGAAGACGCCCTTCTTGACGACCATCGCGGCCGGCCCCGGCAGCCGCTGGGCCACGAGGTCGGCGAGGCCACCGACCGGAGCCACGACACCGGCCTTGGCGAGCAGGTCGTCGGCGTCGGCACCGGCGAGGATGAGCAGCACCGCGGTGCGCACCTGCGGCAGGGAGATGTCGTGCCCGCGCACCCGGGCGACGGCCGCGGTCATCCGGGTCGCGAGGGCGTAGAACGCGACGACGTTGGCCGGGAGCGCGACGGGGAGGGTGACGAAGCCGCCGAGCCCGGTGACGAACCCCTCGGCGCCGGCGCGCAGGGTGTGCGAGCGCACGATGGCCTCGACGGCCCGCTCGCGGTCGCCACCGGCCGCGCGCAGGGCGGCATCGGCGACCTCGGCCGCCGAGGAGAACCACCCCTTGCCGTCGATGCCGATGTCGAGGATCTCGTCGACGACCCGCACCGCCTGGCGGCTGAGCACCCCGTCGTCCTGCGGGTGGTCGGCGGCGCGCTCGAGGGCGGAGCGGGTGTCCTCGACGGCCTCCTTGCGGCGGCGGCCTCGGTCGAGCAGTCCCACGGCGTCCTCCCTCGTCGGCCGGGGGCGGCGCCTCGCCGGCCGCCTGTCCGGCTCCGGCCATCCTGCCACGTCGGGGCGGCCCCCGACGGTCGCGGGCGCGGCCCGCGCCGACGGTGCCCGGCCGTAGGCTCGGCGCATGCTCTCGGGCGAGGTGGCGGTGCTCGTCGCGGGCCCCACGGGCGGGTACGGCCTGCTGCGGCCGGACGGCTCCTTCGCGCACGTCCCAGCGCCCGAGCTCGCCGCCACGGTCGGCGAGGTCGAGCGCGGCCACCGCCCCCGGTGGGTGTGGTGGTCGGCCGAGGGCGCGGCCCGGCAGGTCGTCGGCGCCGGCGTGCACCTGGCGCGGGCGTGGGACGTCGCCGAGGCCCACCGCCTCCTCCACGGCGGCCTCGAGGCGGGCCCCCCGCTCGCCTGGGCCGGCGCGCACGGCCTGTCCGCGGGCAGCGTGCCCGCGCCGCCGCGCGGCGACCTGTTCGACCTCGTGGGTGCCACCGACCCGCTCCCGCCGGAGGAGCTCGTCGACCCCGCGGGGCACCTGCGGGCCGACCACGTCCGGTGGCTCGCCGACCCCGAGCACCTGCGGCCGTGGGCCGAGGCCGCGCTCGGCACGGCCCGCCGTCAGCTCGCGCAGGCGCAGCAGGTCTCGTCCCGGCTGCCCTCGACGGTCGCCTCGGAGTCCGCCGCCGCCCTGCTCTGCCTCGAGCTGGAGCGCGACGGGCTGCCCCTGGACCGGGCGCGCACCGAGGAGCTCGTCGCCGGTGCGGCCGGTCCCCGGCCGGCCGACGTCGCCGCGGAGGCGGCGGCACGGCGCGCCCGCGACGCCCGCGTCCTCGCTCACGTCCCCGGCCGCGAGTCCACCGACCTGCGCAACCCGGCCCAGGTGCGCGAGCTGCTCGCCGCCGTCGGGGTGGACGTCCCGAACACGCGCAAGTGGGTCCTCGAGCCGTACCGGGACGTGCACCCGCTCGTCGGGGCGCTGCTGGACTGGCGGCGGGACGAGCGGATCGCGACGACCTACGGCTACCGCTGGCTGGAGGCCCACGTCGGGGCCGACGACCGCCTCCGGGGACGGTGGAGCGCCTGCGACGGTGCTGCCGGCCGGATGACCGCGGAGAACGGGCTGCACAACCTCCCCGCGGCCCTGCGGCCGGGCGTCGCCGCCCACCCCGGCCACGTCCTGGTCCGCGCCGACCTCGGGCAGGTGGAGCCCCGGGTGCTCGCCGTCGTCAGCGGGGACGCCGCGTTCGCCGCGGCCACCGCGGAGGACGACCTCTACGCGCCGGTCGCGCAGCGGCTCGGCGTGCAACGCCCGGTGGCCAAGGTCGCCGTCCTCGCGGCGATGTACGGCCAGCGCAGCGGCGCGGCCGGTGAGGCCCTACGCGGCCTCGAGGCCGCCTACCCCGTGGCGATGGGCCTGCTCGACCGGGCCTACGCGGCGGGGCGCCGGGGCGAGGACCTGCGCACCTTCGGCGGGCGCCTCGTGCCCACCGGCCGCTTCCTCGCGAGCCGCCCACCCGGGGCCGACCCCGCACTGGACGCGGCCCGCGGCCGGTTCGCGCGCAACGCCGTGATCCAGGGGTCGGCGGCCGAGCTGTTCAAGGCGTGGGCGGCCACGGTGCGGGCATCGGTCGGGGAGCTCGGGGCCGCGGTGGTGCTCTGCCTGCACGACGAGCTGCTCCTGCACGTCCCCCGGGCGGCCGCCGACGAGGCGGTGCGCCGGGTCGAGGTGGCCCTCACCGACTCCGCCCGACGATGGTCGGCTGGCGCGCCGGTGCGGTTCGTCGCCGACACCTCGGTGCTCGCGCGCTGGTCGGAGGCCAAGGGGTGAGCGCTGCCGCGCGGTTCCCTCGGGTGCCCGTCAGTCGTCGTCGTTGACGCTGCGCAGGAAGTCCTCGAACTCGGCGCCCAGCTCGTCGGCGGACGGGATCTGCGAGGTCTCGGTCGCGAGCAGGCTCGGGCGGGCCTGGCCCTCGACGAACGCGTCGTACTGCTGCTCGAGGGCACTGATGACCTGCCGGGCCTCCTCGCTGTTGGCGACCTCGGCGGCGATGGCCTGCTGGTTGGCCCGCGCCCGCTCGACGAGCTCGTCGTTGGGCAGGTTCAGCCCGGTGGCGTCGGTGATCGCGCCGAGCGCCGCCAGGGCGCCCTCGGCCCACTCCGAGCCGGCGAGGTAGTGCGGCACGTGGACGGCGAAGCCGAGCGCCTGCCGGCCGGCCTCGCCGAGCCGCAGCTCGAGCAGCGCCGAGAAGGCCGCCGGCACCTGCACCCGCCCGAAGGGCGAGCGCGCCTCCCCGACGAGTGCGTCGTCGGTGGCGTGCGGGGTCATCCCCACGGGCCGGGTGTGCGGCACGCCCATGGGGATGCCGTTGGTCGTCACGACGAGGGTGACCCCGAGGCGGTCGGCGAGCCCCCGCACGGCCTCGACCGTGCGCTCCCACTGGTAGTCCGGCTCGGGACCGGTGAGCAGGTAGTACGGCTGCCCGTCGCGGTCGTGGAGCCGGTGCAGGAGCATCGCCGGGTCGTCGTACTCCTCCCAGCGGTGGGCGTCGAAGACCATCGCGGGGCGCCGCCCGCGGTAGTCGAGCAGCTGGTCGACGTCGAAGGAGGCGACGACCTCCGGCTCCCCGGTCTCCAGCAGGTGGGTGCCGAGGGTGTCCTGGATCTGGCCGGCGTCGACGAAGCCGCCGAGCAGCACGAGGAGGACGCCGGGGCGTGAGCCGTCGGCGTCGGTGTCGGACTCGATGCGGTACAGGTCGGTGGGGTTCAGCACGGCAGAAACCTTTCACGGTGGTGCTCGTCCACCATGGAACGTCCGGCCGCGGCCCCGGATTCCCGCCTGCGCCACCTGGGGCCCGAGGGCGGCGTCAGCCGTCGACGGCGGCGATGGCGCGGCGGACCCGCTTCTCGGACACCGGCACGGCCGTCCCGAGGGCCTGGGCGAACAGGCTGACGCGCAGCTCCTCGACGAGCCAGCCGATCTCGGCCACCTCGGGAGCCTGCCGCCGCGCCGCCGGGAGGCGCTCGAGGAGGTCGGCGTAGGCGGTCTCGACGGCGTCCACCTGCTCCTGCAGGACCGGCTCTCGCGGGTTGGTCGCCGCCCGCTCGAGACGGTGCTGGGCCGCCCGCAGGTAGCGCTGGAGGTCCGCCAGCCGCCCGCGGCCGGTCGCGGCGACGAACCCCGGCCGGACGAGGCCGTCGAGCTGGGCGCGCACGTCGGCCCGGGCGGCGGCGGTCGACGGCGCCGTGGTGGCGCGCCCGAGCGCCTCGAGCGTCCGGCGCACCTGTGCGGCGAGGACGAGCACGGGTTCGACGGCCTCGACGACGACGAGGACCCGGGTGGCGGCGTGCGCGCGGACCGCCGCCAGCGCCGCCTCGAACGCCTCCGGGGTGCGGACCGGCCCCGTGACGTGCTCGGCGACGAGGTCGTCGACCGCTGCGTCGAGGCAGTCCTGGAGCAGGGCCGGCACCGACCCGTGCGGGTTGTCCGCGAGGGCGAGCTTCTGGGCGTTGCTCAGCCGGCCGAGGACGCGCTTCCACGGGGCGCTCGTGCCCAGCAGGAGCAGCCGGCGCACTCCGGCCCGGTGGGCCGCCGCGGCCGAGCCGGCGTCCGGCAGCACGCGCAGGGCGACGCTGTCCCCCTCGTCGACGAGCGCCGGGTAGCCCAGGACGGTCTGCCCGCCGGCCCGGCCCTCGAACGTCTCGGGCACCGTCGCGACGTCCCACGCCGTGATGCCACTGCGCTCGAGCGAGGCCCCGGCCCGCGCCATCCCCTCGCGGACCGCGCCCCCCGCCTGCTCGCGCAGGGCCTCGAGGTCCTTGCCGGAGGCGACGACCCGAGGCCCGCGCCGGCCGGGGCGCTCGAGGGCGAACGTCACCCGCAGGTGGTCGGGCACCCGCGCGAGGTCGAAGTCGGCCGGGTCGACCCGGACCCCGGTCCGCTCCCTCAGGACCCGGGCCAGCTCGCTGGTCAGCGGTCCGGCGTCGGGGTCGGCCTCGCGCAGGGCGGCGGCCGCGTGGTCCGGCGCCGGGACGAAGTGGCGGCGGGTCACCTTCGGGAGCGAGCGCAGGAGGGCGACGGCGAGGTCCTCGCGCAGCCCGGGGACCTGCCAGTCGAACCCCTCGGGCCGCACGCGGTTGAGGACGGTGACGGGCACGTGGACGGTGACGCCGTCGGCCTCCTGCCCCGGGGCGAACTGGTAGGTGACGTCGAGCTCGAGGTCGCCCTGGCGCCAGGTGCGCGGGTAGTCGGCGGCCGACACCGACCCGGCGGCGTCGGAGGTGAGGTCCGCCTCGCTGAGGGTGAGCAGGTCCGGCCGGCGTCGACGCTCGCCGCGCCACCACCGGTCGAAGTGGCGTTCGCTGACGACGTCCGCGGGGAGCCGCGCGTCGTAGAACGCGTACACGACGTCGTCGTCGACGACGATGTCCCGGCGCCGGGCGCGCTCCTCGAGCTCGGCCACCCGGGCCAGCGTCCGCCGGTTCTGCGCCCAGAAGTCGTGCCGGGGGTCCCAGTCGCCCTCGACGAGCGCGCTGCGGATGAAGATGTCGCGGCTGGCCTCGGGGTCGACCCGCGCGTACTGGACGGTGCGGTCGGTGACGAGGGGGACGCCGTAGAGCGTGACGCGCTCGGTGGCCACGGCGGCCCCGGCCTTCTTGCTCCACCGCGGCTCGCTCACCGTGCGGGTCACGACGTGTGCCCCGGCCTCCTCCGCCCACGCCGGGTCGATGACGGCGACGGTGCGCGCCCACAGCCGGGAGGTCTCGACGAGCTCGCCGGCCATCACGTACTCCGGCGTGCGCCGGAACAGGGCCGAGCCGGGGCTGATCCCGAACCGCGCGCCGCGAGCCCCGAGGTACTCGCGGCGGACCTGGTCGCGCACGCCCACGTGCGACAGCAGCCCGGCGAGCAGCGCGCGATGCACCGTGTCCCAGTCGGGGTCGGCATCCTGGGCGGCCGTCGCGAGGTCGGGGTCGATGCGCGCCTGCCGGGTGGCCCGCCGGAGCTGGGCGTGCAGGTCCTGCCACTCCCGGATGCGCAGGTAGTGGAGGTACTCGTTCTTGCACATCCGCCGGAACGCGCCGTGCGAGAGCTCCTTCTGCTGTGTCCGAAGGTAGCGCCACAGCGTCAGGTACGCGGCGAAGTCGGAGCGTTCGTCCGTGAAGCGGGCATGCTGCTGAGCCGCCTGGGCCTCCTTGTCCACCGGCCGCTCGCGAGGGTCCTGGATCGACAGCGCGGCGACGAGGACGAGCACCTCGCGCGTACAGCCGAGCCGGCCCGCCTCGACGACCATCCGCGCGAGCCGCGGGTCCAGCGGCATCCGGGCCAGGGTGCGCCCGGTCGCGGTGAGCCGGCGCCCCCGGCCCCGGTGCCGGCCGGCGCCGCGCTCGTCGGCCGAGAACGCCCCGAGCTCCTCGAGCAGGCGCACGCCGTCGGCCACCTGGCGCGCGTCCGGGGGGTCGACGAAGGGGAAGCGCGCGACGTCGCCCAGGCCGAGCGAGGTCATCTGGAGGATGACCGAGGCGAGCGAGGTGCGCTGGATCTCGGGCTCGGTGAACTCCTCGCGCGCCTCGAGGTCCTCCTCGGAGTACAGCCGGATGCACACCCCGGGCGCCACGCGCCCGCACCGGCCGGCACGCTGGGCGGCGCTGGCGCGGCTCACCGGCTCGATGGGCAGGCGCTGCACCTTGGTGCGCTGGCTGTAGCGGCTGATCCGGGCGGTGCCGGTGTCGACGACGTAGCCGATGCCGGGCACGGTGAGCGAGGTCTCGGCGACGTTCGTCGCGAGGACGATCCGCCGGCCGCCGGTGCGCCGGAACACCCGGTGCTGCTCGGCCGCCGAGAGCCGGGCGAACAGGGGCAGCACCTCGGTGCGGGGCAGGCGCAGCGCCTCGAGCGCCTCCGCGGCGTCGCGGATCTCGCGCTCGCCGGAGAAGAACACGAGGATGTCGGTGGCCTCGGGGCTCGGCGGCGCCTCGGTCCACAGCTCCTCGACGGCCTCGACGACTCCGGTCACCTGGTCCTTCTCGGCGACCACGTGGCGGCCGTCCGGGTCGAGCTCGACGAGGGGCCGGTAGCGGACCTCGACGGGGAAGGTGCGCCCGGACACCTCGAGCACCGGCACCTCGCGGACGCTCTGCCCCCGTGCGTCCGTGCCGAAGTGCCGCGCGAACCGCTCCGGGTCGATGGTCGCCGAGGTGATGACGACCTTGAGGTCGGGCCGGCGCGGGAGCAGCTGCTTGAGGTAGCCGAGGATGAAGTCGATGTTGAGGCTGCGCTCGTGGGCCTCGTCGATGACGATCGTGTCGTACCGGCGCAGCTCGCGGTCGCGCTGCATCTCGGACAGGAGGATGCCGTCGGTCATCACCTTCAGGCGGGTCGCGTCACTGCTGTGGTCGCCGAAGCGCACCTGGTAGCCGACGAGCCCGCCGAGCTCGACGTGCATCTCCTCGGCGATCCGCTCGGCCACCGAGCGGGCCGCGATCCGCCGGGGCTGGGTGTGCCCGATCTGGGCTCCCCCGGCGCCCCGGCCGAGCTCGAGGAGCATCTTGGGCAGCTGCGTGGTCTTGCCCGAGCCGGTCTCCCCCGCGACGACGACCACCTGGTGCTCGCGCATCGCGGCGAGCAGGTCCGCCCGGCGAGCGACGACCGGCAGGTGCTCGGGGTAGTGCAGCCGCGACGCGTCGAGCCCCTCGGTGGCGTCGACGGGGCGGGCGGGCATGGCCGACAGGATAGGTCGGGGTCACCAGCCCACCGTGGCCGAGCACCCGGGCGGGGGCGGGGGCAGCGAGAGCGGCCGCGAGCGTGGCGGGCGGCGACGCGGTGGCACGGTCACCGGCAGGGCCTTCGAGGACGCCTGGAGGCTCACTCCGGCGAGGTACATCCGCGAGGTCTGGCGGCCGCCCGCCGCCGCGAGGCGCAGCTCCGTGCGCGCGCTCGCGAGCCGGGAGCGTGCGAGGCGGGCGCCCGCAGCCCTCGCCCGGGTCAGGGCGCTGCCGCTCGGCGGGAGTGGCGGGCCACCGAGGAGGGCACTCGGCGTCCCCCGCTCGGGCAGGTGCGCGTAGCGGGCCCGGGCCCTGCGGACGCGGCTGCGCGCGGTGGCCACCGTGCCGGCCAGGACCCGCTCCCCCGCGCTCATCGAGCTGACGGCGACGCCGCCGTCGGCCCGCAGGACGCTGCCCGCCGTGGCCCCCTTCCTCAGCGCCTGCCCGGAGGCACCGAGCGCCCAGGCGCCGGCACCCACGCCGAGCTCGGCCCAGCTGCCCTCGCCGTACCCGAGGAGCAACCCGGTGTCGGCGAGCGTGCCGACCCCCTCCCCGAGCGCGCCGAGCAGCGCCGACTGCGGCGCGACCCGCGTCGGCAGCATCGCGAGGTAGCCGACGCCGTGGCCGAGGGAGCCGGCGCCGCGGACCCCCCGGTAGAGCGCGGAGTCGGCGATGTCGTCGTCGGCGAGCGCGGCCACCGTGCGCGCACACCGGGCGTCGGCGGCGTCGAAGCGGGCGAGCGCGGCCCGGTTGCCCTCCTCGGCGCGCAGGACGGTGGCCATCTCCTCCTGCTGGGCCCGGCGCAGCGCGGCGACCTCGGGCGCGGCCTGCGTCAGGCCGGCCCCGAGCAGTGCCGCGACCCGGTCCTCGAGGAGCACGTAGGCGCCCCACGCGTCCGCGTGCTCGTCGGCCGTGCGCTGGGTGGCCAGCTGCTCGGCCTCGAGCACGTCCGCGAGCTCGCGCAACGGGGCGGCGGCGCCGAGGAAGCGGCGGGCGGCCCGGTCGAGCACCGCGGGCGCCGAGGCGATCCGCTGCCCGAACGCCTCACCGGCCGGGCCGTCCCAGACCGCGCCCTCGCGCAGGCGCACGAGCGTGCCCGCGGCGTCGGCGAGCCGGCGCCCGGTGGCGGCGACGGCGTCGGCGACGAGCCGCACCCCGCCCGCACTCCCCTCGACGACGCGCAGCCGCCGGACCGGAGGCGTCACGCGGTGGGCCCTCCGTGCAGCGAGTGCGCCAGCCCGGCCTCGGTGTCGACGTAGGCGCCACCGGCCTCGGCCGCAGCCTCGCCGAGGACCGCGAGCGCCTCGGCGAGCCCGAGCCGGGCGTGACGCCAGCCACCGAGCAGCTCTTCCACCGCCGCGCCCGCCGGGCCGGGGCCGAAGGCCCAGCGGTCGGCGTGCGGGTCGCCCATCGAGGCGAGGGCGCCCCCGAGGTCGACGAGGGCGGCCCCCACCTCGAGGACCGTCTGGGCATCGACCCGGTACGTCGCCATGCCCCGACGCTAGGCGCCCGCGGCGGACCGTCCGCGAGGTTTTCCACAGGCTCCCGCGCGCCCGCCCCGGCCCGCTCGGCGGTCTCGGGGCGGGCGCGGGGCGTCAGCCCTGGGTGGCCCCGACGAGCTCGGGCGCCGTACCGTCCTCCCCCGACCCGAGCGCCGCGGCGAACCCGGCGTCGAGGTCGGCGAGGATGTCGGCGATGCTCTCGATGCCGACGGCGAGCCGCACCAGGCCGGGGGTCACGCCGGCGGCCAGCCGGTCCTCGTCGCCACCCTGGCTGTGCGTCGTCGACGCCGGGTGGATGGCGAGCGAGCGCACGTCGCCGATGTTCGCGACGTGGCTGTGCAGGCTCAGCCCCTCGACGAAGCGCCGCCCGGCCTCGACGCCGCCGCGGATCTCGAACGCGAGCACCGCCCCGGCGCCCTTCGGGGCGTACTTGTCGGCGAGGGCCTTGCCGGGGCTGCGCTCGAGGGAGGCCCAGCGCACCGACTCGACCTGTGCGTGGTCCTCGAGGTAGGCGGCCACCCGGCGGGCGTTCTCGATGTGCCGCTCGAGGCGCAGGCTGAGCGTCTCCAGGCCCTGCGCGATGAGGAAGGCGTTGAACGGGCTGATCGCCGAGCCGAGGTCGCGCAGGAGCTGGACCCGCGCCTTGAGGATGTAGGACAGGTTCGCCCCGAACGGGCTGCCGACGCCGAGGTCCGGGCCGTAGCGCAGGCCGTGGTAGCTCTCGTCCGGGGTGTTGTAGCTCGGGTAGCGCTGCGGGTCGGCGGTGTAGTCGAAGGTGCCGCCGTCGACGATGACGCCGGCGATCGACGTGCCGTGGCCCCCGAGGTACTTCGTGGCCGAGTGGATGACGACGTCGGCGCCGTGCTCGAGCGGGCGGATGAGGTAGGGCGTCGCGATCGTGTTGTCGACGACGAGCGGCACGCCCACCTCGTGCGCGACGGCCGCGACGGCCTCGATGTCGAGCACCTCGGCCTTCGGGTTGGCGATCGTCTCGCCGAAGAACGCCTTGGTGTTCGGGCGCACCGCGGCCCGCCACGCGTCGGGGTTCGTGTGGTCCTCGACGAAGGTCACCTCGACGCCGAGCTTGGCGAAGGTGAACTTCAGGAGGTTGACCGTGCCGCCGTACAGCGCGGCGCTGCTCACGATGTGGTCACCGGCCTCGGCGACGTTGAGCAGGCCGAGCGTCGTCGCCGCCTGCCCGGACGACACGAGGAGGGCACCGACGCCACCCTCGAGAGCGGCGATGCGCTGCTCGACGGCGTCCTGCGTCGGGTTCATGATCCGGGTGTAGATGTTGCCGAACTCCTTGAGCGCGAACAGGTTCTCGGCATGCGCGGTGTCGTTGAAGACGTACGACGTGGTCTGGTAGATCGGCAGCGCACGGGCGCCGGTGGCGCTGTCCGGCTGCTGGCCGGCGTGGACCTGCCGGGTCTCGAAACCCCACTGGGACGGGTCGGTCATTGCGATGGCTCCCACTTGTGTTGGTGCGCTCGACGCTGGGCCGGGCGCACGCGGACGTGTGCTCGGCGGGGGTACCGGGGTGCTCCCGCGCTTGCGAGCGGCGGGTGCCGCTCGCCAGGTCCTCACCCGGGGCACCCCACCGCGGAGGAGGGTTGCCGGCCAGCGAGCCGGGGCTTGGCGCTGGCGCTCATGACCTGCCGGCAGGCTACGCCGAGGCCCCGCGGCGAGCCATCCTCGCCGCGGCCTCGTCTCATCCCGCGGGCATGCCCCCGTGGGCACCCGACGGGCCGTGGGCCCGCGGTCCCGCCGGGCGGGGTGCAGGGGGCAGGATGGGCGCCATGACCTACCTCGTCGACGAGTACCAGGCGGCCCCGGGCCGCTACCGCTCCGGCATGCCGTACCGGCGGACCGGGTCCTCCGGCCTCGACCTGCCGGCGGTGTCCCTCGGGCTGTGGCACAACTTCGGCGACGACGTCCCGCTGGAGCGCCAGCAGGCCATCCTGCGCCGCGCCTTCGACCGCGGCGTCACCCACTTCGACCTGGCCAACAACTACGGGCCGCCCTACGGCTCGGCCGAGCGCAACTTCGGGACGATCCTCGCGCGCGACTTCCGCCGCTACCGCGACGAGCTCGTCATCAGCTCCAAGGCCGGCTACGACATGTGGCCCGGCCCGTACGGCCAGGGCGGCGGCTCGCGCAAGTACATCGTCGCCAGCTGCGAGCAGTCGCTGCAGCGGATGGGGCTGGACTACGTCGACATCTTCTACAGCCACCGGTTCGACGAGACCACGCCCCTCGAGGAGACCCTCGGGGCGCTCGACTCGCTCGTGCGCGCCGGCAAGGCGCTCTACGTCGGCATCTCCTCCTACTCCGCCCAGCGCACCCGGGAGGCGGTGGAGATCCTGCGCGCGATGGGGACCCCTCTGCTCATCCACCAGCCGTCGTACTCGATGCTCAACCGCTGGGTCGAGACCGAGGGTCTGCTCGACGCGCTCGGCGAGACCGGGGTCGGGTGCATCGCGTTCTCACCGCTGGCCCAGGGCATGCTCACCGACAAGTACCTCAAGGGCGTCCCGGAGGGCTCGCGGGCCTCGCAGGGCAAGTCGCTGGACCCCTCGCTGCTCACCGACTCCGCGCTCCGGCACATCCGCGCCCTGAACCGGATGGCGAAGGCGCGCGGACAGTCGCTGGCCCAGATGGCGCTCGCCTGGGCGCTGCGCGACCCGCGGGTCACGTCCGTCCTCGTCGGGGCCAGCTCGGTAGAGCAGCTCGACGACAGCCTCGACGCCGTCAAGAAGCTGCGTTTCTCCAGGGACGAGCTGGCCCAGATCGACAAGCACGCCGTCGAGGCCGGCATCAACCTGTGGAAGCCTTCGAGCGACAAGTGAGTTGACCCCGTCATGAGCGACAGATACCTCCCCTCCGCCACCGACTGGGTCCGCGAGCAGGTCGAGAAGATCGAGCAGACCGGCGACACCCGGTCGGTGAGCGTCATGGACCGCCCCGTGGTCATGCTCACGATGCGGGGCCGACGCACCGGGGCGACCCGCAAGGTGCCGCTGATGCGCGTCGAGCACGACGGGGTCTACGCGGCGGTCGCGAGCAAGGGCGGGGCCCCCGAGCATCCCGCCTGGTACGGCAACCTCCTCGCCGACCCGCACATCACCCTCCAGGACGGCACCCGGTCGTGGCCGGCCGTGGCCCGGGAGATCACCGGTGAGGGGCGCGCGCAGTGGTGGGAGCGGTGCGTGGCCGCCTACCCGCCCTACGCCGAGTACCAGGAGAAGACCGACCGGCTCATCCCGGTGCTGCTGCTCGAGCCCGCGGCGGACTGACGCGGCCGCGGGGGCCCCTCTCGGGCTCCCGCGGGCGGGGTCGTCGCCCCGGTCAGCCGCCGGAGGGCGCGGCGCCGTCCCCGACGCCCGCGCCCCGGGCCGCGGTCTCCTCGGCCGCGGCCGCGCGCTCGACGCGACGGAACCACAGCAGACCGAGGACGGGCAGCACGAGCGGGACGAACCCGTAGCCCTGCCCGAAGTGGGACCACACGGTCTTGTCCGGGAAGGCCGACGGCAGCGCGTAGGACGCGGCGCCGACGGCGAGCACCCCGACGAGCTCGACCGCACAGGCCACGATGCCCACCCGCACCCACCGCCCGCCGCGGGCGAGGCACCACGTCGCGAGCAGGTAGACGACGGCGGCCACCGCGGACAGCACGTAGGCCAGTGGCGCCCGCTCGAAGTACTCGCTGATCTGCAGCACGGAGCGGCCCGTGGCGGCGAGGGCGAGCACCCCGTAGACGACGACGAGGAGGACGCCGGGGCCACCGAGGGCACGGCGGTCGCGGACAGAGGAGTCAGGCATAGGCCATCCAGATCTGGAGGAGACGGGCGGTCATGACCCCGACGGCGAAGGCCCCCACGGCCATCGAGCCCATCGCCCACCGGGACTTCTCCTTGATGGCGAGCAGGGCGGTCCCGACGGGGATGACCGGCAGGCTGACGAGGTAGGCGACGAAGGTCGCCCGCTCGGTGGCGTCACCGATGCGGCCGAGCCCGAGCAGCCCGGCCACGAGGAGCACGACGACGCCGAGCTCGAGGAGGGCGGCGACCGCGAGAAGCCGGTCGTCGATGAGCCGGTCGCGGACTGCGTACCAGACCGCCGCGAGGCACAGGGTCACCGAGACCGCCACGACGACGTACGTCAGCGCTGCGATCACGCCGCACATGCTAGTTGTGCAGGCGGTCCCGGCGGCGCCGGCCCGCGACGGCGGTAAGGGCCGGCGCGGTCGGCCACGCGGATACCGGTGGGAGACTGGGCCTCATGGCCACCGCACAGCTCGGGCACGTCGAGATCGCCTACGAGGTCGACGGGCCGCCGGACGGGGAGCCCCTGCTGCTCGTCATGGGCCTGGGCACCCAGCTCGTCGCCTGGCCCACCGACTTCGTCGCCGCCCTCGTCGAACGCGGCTTCCGGGTGATCCGGCACGACAACCGCGACATCGGGCTCTCGAGCTTCACCGAGTCGCCCCCGCCCTCGCGCGCGGCCGTCGTGCGCAGCTTCCTGCGGCCGGGCACCGGGGGTGCCGACTACCTCCTCGCGGACATGGCCGAGGACGCCCGTGCCCTCCTGGACCACCTGGACGTCGCGACCGCGCACGTCGTCGGTGCGTCGATGGGCGGGATGATCGCCCAGCAGCTGACCGTGGACCACCCCGAGCGGGTCCGCAGCCTGACCTCGATCATGTCGACGACGGGCAGCCGGCGGCACGGCCGCGTGCACCCGTCCCTGCTGCCCTCGATGGCGCTCTCGCTGACCCAGGGTCACCCGAGCGACGAGGAGGAGGCCGTGCGGCTCGGGGTCGAGGGATGGCGACGGATCGCCGGCCCGCTGTTCGACGAGGAGGAGATGACGACGATGGTCCGCGCGGCCGTGCGGCGCAGCGTCAGCCCGATCGGCACCGTGCGCCAGCTGCTCGCCATCCTCGAGAGCCCCGACCGCACCGAGCGGCTGGCGAGCGTTCAGGTACCCACGCTCGTCGTCCACGGCCTCGCCGACCGGCTCGTCGCGCCGAGCGGCGGCATCGCCACGGCACGCGCGGTGCCGGGGTCGCGGCTGCTGATGTTCCCGGACATGGGCCACGACCTTCCCCGGGCCCGCCGCGACGAGATCGCCGAGGCCATCGCCCGCAACGCGGCCCGGGCCGTCAGCCCAGCGCGCCCGTGACCGCCTCGACGAGGAGGTCGACCTCACCCTCGGTGGCGACGAGCGGCGGTGCGAGCCGGATGGTCGACCCGTGGGTGTCCTTGGCCAGCACGCCGCGCTCGAGGAGGCGCTCGGACAGCTCGCGCCCGGTCGGCCCGCCGGCCGTGATGTCCAGCCCGGCCCACAGGCCGCGCACCCGGATGGCGTCGAGCCCCTGGCCGACGAGCGGGCGCAGGCCGTCGGCCAGCTGCGCGCCGAGCCGGGTGGCCCGGGCCTGGAACTCGCCCTCCTCGAGCATCTGGACGACCTCGTGGCCGATGGCCGCCGCGAGCGGGTTGCCCCCGAAGGTCGAGCCGTGGCTGCCCGGGGTGATGACGCCGAGCACGGGCTCGTCGGCGGCGATCGCCGAGACCGGGTACAGGCCGCCGCCGAGCGCCTTGCCGAGGACGTAGACGTCCGGCCGGACCTCCTCGTGGTCGCAGGCGAACGTGCGCCCGGTGCGGGCCAGACCGGACTGCACCTCGTCGGCGACCATGAGCACGCCCGCGTCGTCGCAGATCTCGCGGACCGCGCGCAGGTAGCCCTCCGGGGGGATGACGACGCCGCCCTCCCCCTGCACCGGCTCGAGGAGCACGGCGACCGTCGTGTCGTCGACGGCCGCCCGCAGCGCGTCGGCGTCGCCGTAGCGGACGGTGCGGAACCCCGGGGTGAAGGGCCCGTACTCGTCGTGGGCGACCTTGTCGTCGCTGAAGCTGACGATCGTCGTCGTGCGCCCGTGGAAGTTGCCCTCCATAACGACGATGGTCGCGGCGTCCTCGGGGACGCCCTTGACGCGGTAGCCCCACTTGCGCGCCACCTTGATGGCGGTCTCGACGGCCTCGGCGCCGGTGTTCATCGGCAGCACCATGTCCGTGCCGGTCAGCCCGGCGAGGGCCTGCGCGAACGGGCCGAGCTGGTCGTTGAGGAACGCCCGGCTGGTCAGGGTGAGCCGGTCGAGCTGGGCGTGGGCGCGGGCGAGCAGCCGGGGGTGGCCGTGCCCGAAGTTCAAGGCGGAGTAGCCCGCCAGGCAGTCCAGGTAGCGACGTCCCTCGACGTCGGTCACCCAGGCGCCCTCGCCGTGGCTGAGGACGACAGGCAGCGGGTGGTAGTTGTGGGCTGCGTAGTGCTCCGTGAGGGCGATGTGGCCGCCGGTGTCGAGGGCGCCGTGCTGAGGCGTCATGGGTGGGCCTCCTTCCGTTGCCGCGACCCTATCGACCGCCGGGACCGGCGGCGGAGGGGGCCGGACGCCCGAGGGCCCACCCGGGACGCCTCGCCCGTCCCTGCCCTCGGCGGTCGCGGAGCTCAGCCGTCCCAGACCTCGGCGACCCGGGCCGCGATGCGCCGCCCGTGGGCCCGGGCGGACTCGAAGGTCTCGGCCCCCCGCGTCATGTCGAGCGGGTTGGCGCCCATCGCCCACAGGTCCTTGGCGTCCGGCACGACGAGGTGTGTGCGGCTGTGCGGGCGCAGGGCACGCAGCTGCATCCGGGGCAGGTCGCGCATCCGCGGGCCGACGGGGTAGGGCGAGAGGACGAGCACCCGGGCGTGGCCGGCCGCGAGGTCGGCGTTGGCGATGGTGCGCAGGCCGCCGTCGACGTACCGCCGCCCGGCGACCTCGACGGCGGGGAAGACGCCGGGGACCGCGCAGCTGGCGGCGACGGCGCGTTCGAGCGGGACCCCGCCGGTGCCGTCGAACACCACGGAAGTGCCGGTCTCGGCGTCGACCGCGGTGACGAACAGCCGGCCCGGTGGCCACTCCTTGCCGACCAGCCCGAGCCCGGCGGTCTCCAGCCACTCCTCCTCGCTCGGGGTGGACGCCTCGAGGGCGGCCTGGGAGACCACCGACCGCCCGCCGCGGCGGTCCGCGGTGAGCTGGGAGCGCACGTAGCGCCCGGCGTCGGAGGCGCCGAGCCGCCCGTAGCTGGACAGCGGCGCGCCCTCCCGGATGCGGGTGAGCGCTCCGTCCTCGTCGGTGCCCAGCCGCAGGTGGGCGGCGACGATGGACCCCGCCGAGGTGCCGATCATCGTGTCGGCGGTGCGCACGTCGACGCCTTCGTCGCGCAGCCCGATGACGATCCCGGCCTCCCAGGCGATGCCCGTGGCCCCGCCGCCGGCGAGCACGAGAGCCCGCTCGAGCCCGTGCTGCGGTGGCCGCCAGTCCGCGAAGACGCTGCTCGTGGGGTCCGCGACCCGGGTGCTGCCGGCGAGGCCGGGCGCGACGGTGTCCGGCTCCGGCCGCTCCGGCGCGTCCATGGCGCTCTCCAGCGGCTCGGGCCGCTGCGGCTGGTCGATGTCGCGCTCCGGGGGCGTCGGCGCATCGCTGTCGTGGTCGCTCACGTCAGCCATTGTCCGCCGGTCGGGCGGGTGCGGTCACGGGCACCCCCGGTGAGGGTCCTCACCGGCCCTCGGCGCTCGCGCCCGTCCGCTCACCGCGTGCGCCGTGCCTGCCCCCGCGCGTGCCACCTCATGCCACCCGGCCGGCGCGCAGCACCCGGACCGCGTCGAGCGGCACACTGACGAGGTCGTCGCCGAGGCGCACCTGGCACCGCACGGCCCCGATGAGCTCGACCTCGCCCGAGCGGCCCTGCCACGGACCGGCCGCCACCTCGACGGCCTCGCCGAGGCGCGGAGGCTGCGCCCGCACCGCGGCCACGGCCGGGCGCAGCTGGGCGAGCTCTGCGGTGTACGAGGCCGGCAGCGGTGCCGACCGGCCCCGGTAGGTCCAGGTGAACAGGTGCGCCGGGTCGAAGGCCCGCGAGCAGCGCCCGCAGGACATCAGCCGGGTGGGTGCCCGGTGGCGCATCCGCTCGTGCCCCGCCGGGCAGCGGCCGACCCAGTCCCCCGGGACGCGCGGTGCGTCGTTCGGGACGCAGCGCTCACCCGTGCACCCGATGCGCACGGCGGCCGCCCGCCAGGTGGCGTCGTGACCGTGGGCGGGGCCGACGAGCGCGTGGGCGATCTCGTGCAGGACGGTGTCGCGCACCTCCTCCTCGGAGTGCAGCGCCGTGAGCGGCCCGCTGATGCCGATCTGCCGCCGGGCGAAACGGCACACCCCGGCACGCGTCTTGGCGCGGTCGACGACGACGCTCCACTCCTCGAGCCCGTGCTCGTGCAGGAGCCGCCGCGCCATGGCCAGAGCCTGCTGGACCTGCACCGCGCACCTCCTCCGCCGTCGGCACCGCGGGGCGTCCTTCCACGGTGGCTCGTCTCGAAAGCGTAGGGACGGGCACCGACAGGGACGCTGCGCCACACCGGAGCCGACCCGAGCTCGGCCCGGTGGTGGCGCCGACCGTGCCCTCCGGCCACTTCGTGAGCCCGTTCCTCCCCACGCGGGCGCCAACGTCCCTAGTCTCGGTCGCGGTGTTCGCCGCGCGGCGGGCCACCCGAGGCGCAACGGTGCGCCGGGACCAGTGGAAGGGGAAGGCATGTCCGCCACGACCGACGAGCAGGGGGCACCCTCGGGAGGGCTGCTCTCGCTGCTCGACCGCCACCACACCGTTGCGCCCCACGACTACAACCGGTGGCTCATCCCGCCCGCGGCCCTCGCGATCCACCTGTGCATCGGCCAGGTCTACGCGACGAGTGTCTACAAGGCCTCGATGGTGTCCCACTTCGACTCGTCGCTGACGGCCGTCGGGATCGTGTTCTCGATCGCGATCGTCATGCTCGGCCTGGCGGCCGCGGTCCTCGGCACCTGGGTGGACCGGGTCGGGCCGCGCAAGGCGATGTTCGCCGCCGCGTGCGCCTGGGCGCTCGGCTTCTTCGTCGGCGCGGCCGGGATGGCCAGCTCCCAGCTGTGGCTGGTCTACCTCGGCTACGGCGTCATCGGCGGGATCGGGCTCGGCATCGGGTACATCTCCCCGGTGTCCACGCTCATCAAGTGGTTCCCCGACCGGCCCGGTCTCGCCACCGGCATGGCCATCATGGGCTTCGGCGGCGGGGCGATGGTGGCCTCTCCCCTCTCCCGCCAGCTCCTGCGCTTCTACGACACCGACTACGACCCGTCGGTGTCGACCTCCCTCGCCAACGGGCACGCGCTGACCATGCTGTTCGTCAGCCTGGGGGTCATCTACTTCCTCATCATGATGATCGGGGTCACGAACGTCCGGGTCCCCCCGCCCGGGTGGGCACCGGCCGGCTTCGACCCGGCGACGGCGAAGAAGAGCGCACTGATCACCGACCGCAGCGTCTCGGCGGCGAACGCGATCCGCACCCCGCAGTTCTGGCTGCTGTGGACGGTGCTGTTCTGCAACGTCACCGCGGGCATCGGCATCCTCGAGCAGGCGGCGCCGATGATCCAGGACTTCTTCCGCGGCTCGGACGGGACCTCGTCGGTGGCGGTCGCGGCAGCCGGAGGCTTCGTCGGGCTGCTCTCGCTGTTCAACATGGCCGGGCGGTTCGTGTGGTCCACGACCTCGGACAAGATCGGCCGCAAGCCGATGTACATGGTCTACCTCGGTGTCGGGATCGTGCTCTACCTCGTGCTCGCGCTGGCCGGCTCGACGGCGACGGCGGTCTTCGTGCTCGTCGCGGCGATCATCATCAGCTTCTACGGCGGTGGCTTCGCGACGGTGCCGGCCTACCTGCGCGACCTGTTCGGCACGTTCCAGGTCGGCGCGATCCACGGGCGGCTGCTCACCGCCTGGTCGGCGGCCGGTGTGGCCGGGCCACTGATCATCAACGGGTTCCTCGACGCGGCCGGCAAGCCCGGTGAGCTCACCGCGGCCGAGTACCGGACCGCGCTGTTCACCATGGTCGGGGTGCTGGCCGTCGGCTTCGTCGCCAACCTGCTCGTGCGCGCGGTCGACGCCCGCTACCACGAGCCGGAGGGGACGGCGGCCGAGGCCGTCCAGGACTTCGCCGAGGGAGAGCGCGAGGGCTCCGTGGCCCGTGGCGGGTCGCTGCGCGTGTACCTGTCGTGGGGCGTGATGGTCGTGCTGCTCGCCTACGGCGTGTTCCAGACGCTGCAGACGGCAGCGAAGCTGTTCTCCTGACGGCTCGACCGTGTCGGCCGGTGTCGGGGACCCCCGCGTCCCCGACACCGGCCGCTCGCGGTTCGGTCGAGGGAAGGTCGGTGCGGCCGGCGCTCAGTGGGTGTAGAGACGGGCGGTGGCCTCACGCACGGTGAGCGTGACCGGCGTGCCCTGGAGGGCGACCTCCCCCGGGATGTCGACCCATGCGCCGCCGCCAACCCGGAACTGGCCGGTGTAGACGATGTCCAGGCGCACCTGATACCGACCGGGCCGGGTGTAGGTCTGGACGACGGAACCATCCGGGTACGGCCCGCCGAGGTCCTGGGTGGGGCCGACAGTGTCCTCGCCGAGGTGGTAGGTGACCGACTTCAGCCGCGGCCGCACGTCGATGGGATGGCCCAGCAGACGGGCGGGATCGGGGTGGTCCACCTCATCCGGGCCAAAACCCGCGTCGGGAAACCGTGCCTCGAAGAACGTCGGCAGGTTCACCAACGTCACATCCCCCTCCGGCTGGATGTTGACGGTCGGCACAGTGAAGTCGGTGTCGTGGAACGCATCCCGAATCATCGCCATCGTCAACGCGTTCTCGTTCCCCGGCACCGCCTCCGGCCAACACGTCAACGCCACCTCCACCCACTCACCCAACGGCCCCACCACCGGCGTCCCATCGCGCCTGACCACCCGCCGATAGACCACCACCGCCGGACCCTCACCCCCACCCGACGCGATACGACACAGCCCCCACGACGGCGGACACAGATCCCCGGGATTGGCGCTCTCCGGTCCCGCGTTCCCACACACCGAGACCGCCCGATAGTCGTGGAAAGGCCCACTCGCCACCGCGTTACGGAAGTAGGAACTAGCCAGGTCACGCATGTCAGCACTACTCAACGTCACCCGAGTACCGGTATTCGCGGAGCTGGCGTCAAGGTCCAACGGAGGGCCCGGTTCGTCCGCACCCACGCCGGAGACAGAGGACGCAAGTATCCCGAAGGCAAGCAGCGCCCGCTTCATGTCTTCTCTACTTCGAGCATGACCCACCGGCTGTTCGCCCATCGCAAGGTTGCGTAGCGGGGCAGTTCCTTGTAGGTGTCGGTCTTTACCACCTCTCCATCAAGACTCTCAATGCTGGCTCGACGTTGGACCATCGTCAGTGAGAGGTATTGCTGCCCAGGAGGAGCGCCCCCGAAGACCCGTACGTCCCGCACATCCACGGGGTCGGAGGCGTAACGCTGCCCATGATCGACCAAGTACCTCGCGGTACCTTCCGTCACCTCACAGAAGTGGCAGGCATCGATGCTCAGGGCTGCGATCAGGCCGGACTCCGGCGTGGTCCACGCGCTCTCGAGCTGGGCGAAGAAGTAGCGGACGAACGCCTCGGCGCCGGCGGGGGTCTGTTTGCGGGCGGCGGCGGGGATGTCGGGGCCGCTCTCGCTCGGCGACGGCGAGGGGCTGGCGCTCGAGGCCGACGGCGACGGGCTGGCGCTCGTCGCGCTCGGCGTCGGGCTCGCGACCTGGTCGTCGTCGGAACTGCACGCCCCGAGGGCGAGCACCGCGAGCACGACGGCCCCGGTGAGCGCACGACACGTACGGCCCATCCGTCCCTTCCCGGGCCACCACCCCGGCGACCCCCACCCCCGAAACGGTAGCCAAACCCCCCGGATCCGCCACCCGAGTTGTCCACAGGCAGCCACCCCACCCGTGGCACGAGCACGGCCCCGGACCCACGCGGGTCCGGGGCCGTCTGCGGGCGGCGGGGGCCGCCCGGCGCCGTACGTCAGGCCACGCGGGTCTGTGGCGCGTTACGAGCCGTCATCGCCGGGTCACGCACGACGACGTCGCCGAGCGCCTCGTCGATCGCCGCCATCGCGGACTCCTCGAGACGGACCCCCGCCGCCGCCACGTTGCTCTCGACCTGCTCCGGACGGGACGCCCCGACGAGCGCCGCCGACACGTTGTCGTTCTGCAGCACCCACGCGATGGCCAGCTGCGCCATGGTGAGGCCCGCCTCGTCGGCGATCGGCTGCAGCCGCTGGACGCGGGCGAGCAGGTCGTCGTCCATGAACCGCTTGATCATGTCGGCGCCGCCCTTGTCGTCGGTGGCGCGCGACCCCGCCGGCGGAGCCTCACCTGGCTTGTACTTGCCCGTGAGGATGCCCTGCGCGATCGGGCTCCACACGATCTGGCCGATGCCCAGCTCCTCGCAGGTCGGGACGACCTCACCCTCGATGACCCGCCACAGCATCGAGTACTGCGGCTGGCTCGAGATCAGCTGGATGTCGAGGTCGCGTGCGAGGGCGTGACCGGCCCGGATCTGGTCGGCCGTCCACTCCGAGACGCCGATGTAGAGCGCCTTGCCCTGGCGCACGACGTCGGCGAACGCCTGCATCGTCTCCTCGAGCGGGGTCTCGGTGTCGTACCGGTGGGCCTGGTAGAGGTCGACGTAGTCGGTCTGGAGCCGCCGCAGCGACCCCTCGATCGACTCCATGATGTGCTTGCGGGAGAGGCCGGTGTCGTTCTTCCCGCCCGGGCCGGTGGGCCAGTACACCTTGGTGAAGATCTCCAGGCTCTCCCGCCGCTCACCCTTGAGGGCCTCGCCGAGCACCGTCTCCGCCTTGGTGTTGGCGTACACGTCGGCGGTGTCGAAGGTGCTGATGCCGTGGTCGAGCGCGGCGCGCACACACGCCGTCGCCGCGTCGTTCTCGACCTGTGAGCCGTGGGTCAGCCAGTTCCCGTAGGTGATCTCCGAGATCTTCAGCCCGCTGTTTCCGAGGTATCGAAACTCCATGTCGCCACCGTATGCCGAGGCCACCCACCCACAGCACGGGAGGGACGGGCGGCCTCGCGGGCCGTCTCGGCTCAGAGGGGCTGGCGCCCGACCGTGCCGACCAGCTCGGCGGCGTACCCCGGTGCCGACACCCGGGCCAGCTCGGCCGTGACGTCCTGCAGGCGGCGCTGGACGTGCAGCCGGTCGGCGGTGTCGGCGTTGGTGTCGCCGGCGAGGAAGCGCTCGAGGTCGGCCACCGAGCGCTCGTAGTGGTCGATGTCGTAGCTGCGCTTGGCGTCCAGCCGCTCGGCGTACCAGTCGCTGGCGAGCACGCTCTCGCGGGTGAACTGCGAGCGCAGCTCGGGCGACTGCAGCGTCCAGCCCTCGTCGGTCTTGCCCAGGGCCATGTACTGCAGCAGCGCACGCAGCGGGGGCACGGCGAGCTCGATCGTGCCGTCGTCGATGTAGGACTGCGCGACCCGACGGTGGGTCTCGATGATGACCTCGACGCTGTCGGCGTAGACGTCGGCGCCCTGCAGCTCGGGGGCGAGCATCTCGTCGGTGAAGACCGTCTCCGGGTGCAGGAAGATCCGCCCGAAGAAGGTCGTCGCGAAGCGGTGGTTCATCCGGTAGCCGAGGCGGCTGGCCTCGACGGTCATCCCCTCACGCTCGACGTCGGGCACCTTCTCGAGGAAGCCGTTGTCGATGAGGGCGCGCGCGTCCCGCTCGCTCGGCCACATCCGGGCGAACAGCTCGGGCACGAGCAGGCTGAAGTCGTGGTCGACCCGGATCCGAGGGCCGATGTACCCGGCACCGGAGACCCAGCCGTCGTAGCCGGTGAGGGCGTAGGAGAGGAAGGCCGCGTTGAGGTCGATCACCGAAGGCAGCATGTTGAACGGGCCCTTGGTGAGGGCGCCCTCGGACCCGGCTCCCGTCGTCGAGGGCGACTTGCCGGTCATCGAGCTGATGAACTCCATGAACAGCTCGGGCAGCTCCATGTAGTGCAGGGGGTTGTACGAGCACAGCGCCGGGGACCCCGCCTCGGGCGGGTTGTTGCGCCGCCCCGCGGCGACGACGTCGACCGGCAGCGGGGCGAGCTCGTCCAGGGGCCGCTTGAGCGCGAGGTGGCTCGCGACATCGGCGAGGGCGGTGGCCGTCGGGTCGGCAGTGTCCGGGCGCGGCTGCAGGTAGCGGGGGTTCTTCGTCGGCACGCCGCCGACGAGCCGGGGCTCGGAGGAGGAGACGACGAATCCGGGCCCCTCCTCGGTCGTCGCGAAACGGGCCAGCAGGTCGGCCATCGGCGGGGTGTAGCGGCTGAAGGCCACCGCGTCGCGCACCATCTCGGCGGCGTCGGCCCGGGTCAGCGGCTGGAAGTTGGAGAGGAAGGTGCCCGGGGTGGCGATGTCGCGCTCGGCCTGCTTGTCGTAGCCGCGGTGGATCGCGTCGTCCGGGCGCTGGAAGAGCAGCCGCTCGCAGTTGGTGACGTACTTGCGCGAGACCGCGGGGCGGCTGCGCGCCTCCCGGCGGGCCTCGGTGAGGCCACGGTGGTCGCCGAAGTCGAGCGGCGCGAGGGTCTCGGGGAGGACGACGCTCGCGGTGATGTCGTCCTCGCTCTGCACCTTGACCGCGGGGCTGAAGTCGGGCCGCAGCGAGAACAGCCGCCACGAGCCGTCCGGGGTGAACCCGAGCCGGAGCATGTTGACGATGACCAGCTCGCCGTCCAGGCGCACCCGGCTGCCCTCGCGGCCGTTGATCGTGCTCACCGAGAAGTGGCTGCGCCAGTCCTCGCCCCACTCCGGCTCGTAGTACTTCTTGACGAGGTACACCAGCTCCTTGACGTGCGGCGGGATCTCCTCGAGCCAGGCGTTGTACTCGTCGGTGAAGTCCTCGTTCGGCGTGAGCAGCTTGATGACGCTGCCGAGCGTGCGCTCGGCGGAGAGCAGACTGCGCTCGTCCCGCGGGCGCTGGGGGTCGCGGTAGCGGCCGGAGAAGTCGGTGCCGACGAGGTCGGCGACGGCGTCCATGTCGGCGTCGAAGCCGAGGGTGGTCGCGTGCCCGAAGACGACGGCGTCCATGAGCGACTTGCTGATCTCGCTCTTGCCCCCGCCGGAGACGGTCGCCGGCTTGTGGCACTGGGTCGACAGCGGCGAGATGCCGAGCAGGTGCCATTGGGTGGGGTCGGCCTCGCGGGGCTTGGCGAAGACCCGGTAGCCGTTGGGGGTCATGTAGACCCGGTCGGCGTCCAGGGGGATCTCGTAGCGCTCCCCACGGCGCCCCGTCCAGGTCACGGCACGGCGCGGGATGCTGAAGGCGGCACCCGTGGGCACGAGCGTCAGCTGGGGCAGCCGGGTGTCGACGGCGTGCCCCTCCGGCCGGGGCTCGAAGCGGCCGGGGTTGCCGGCGAGCACCTCCCGCACGCTGTAGTCCTCCGGCGTGAAGGTGTCGGTGTACTCCTGGCCGAGGTTGTAGGCCGGGTAGCAGATCGCGCCGCCGGAGTGCTCCTCCTCGGCCATCCCGAAGAGGTTGGCGGCGTAGCTGATCTGGGTCTTGACCTCCTTCTTGCAGTAGCCGAAGTAGTTGTCGGCGATGACGGTGACGACGACGCCACGGGCGTCCCGGGCGGTGACCTTGAACGCCTTGCCGCCGTTGTACCGCTCGTCGGAGGTGGTCCAGCACATGCCGTCGCGCCGCTGACGCTCGGTGGCGTCGTCGACGTGCGGAAGCCCGAGCTCGCGCTTGGTCAGCGCGGTCAGGTGCGGCGCGAGGATGACGCAGCCGGTGTGCCCCGTCCACGACACCGGGTCCAGCGAGGCGTCGTTCTCGGGAAGGTAGGGGTCGCCGGCGTTGCCGAAGACCGTCTCGACGAAGTCGAGGTTGCACACGAGGCCGCCGGGGACGATGAACCGGGTCTCCATGCTGCGGGCGAGCGGGCTGGCGCCCGTGGCCGGCACGACGACGGGCCGCAGGAGGAGGGAGACCCAGGTGCGCGCCGGCTCCGGCGCGGTGGCGGTCCAAGGGAGGACGAGGTCCTCCGCGGGAGGCCGCAGCGCCTCCTCGAGCAAGCGCGCGTAGACGGCGTTGGGCACGGCGAGCTTGTCGTCCTGGATAGGCAGCCCACCCTCGGCGATGTGGAAGACCCCGGCCGTCGTGCGGCGGTCGTTGGCCGGGTTGTGCAGGACGCCGTTGGCCAGGCGGTAGCTGGCCACGAGGCGTGAGGTGAACTCGTCGCCGTCCCGGGGCAGGGTGAGCTCTCGGGCGAGGCCGGGCTCGTCGAGGACCAGCGTGCGCCGCGGCAGCTGGGGCCGGACGGGGGCGTTGGCGAGGAAGTCGTCGAGGAAGGCCTGGATACGCCGGTCGGCGGCGCACGGCCGGTCGGCGAGCCGGCGGCTCAGCTCGCGGTTGCGGGCGAGGATCGGCGTCGCGAGCTGCAGGGCGCTGTCGCTCTCCGCTCCCGGCGGGAGGGGCAGGCCGAGCGCCGCGAGCCGGAGGGTGATCGCCTCCGTCGTCGGGCTGGCTTCTGACGAGGTTCGGGTGTCGGACATTGGGGTCGTCCCTCCTGCGTCGTCCTGCCGGGAATGCGGGCCACCACCGACGTCCTCGTCGTCGTGCTCGCCGTCTCCGATCTGCTCTCGAAACTACCACCGCGGCCTGTGGGCGACCCGGGCCGACGGGGGCCCTCGGGACCCTCCGACGAACGACAGCGCCGCGCCCTTCGCGGGGCCGTCGTCGGTGTGGCGCACGCCACATCGCTGTGGTTATTCAACTACTACGGCTAGTAGTAGATTGTGACTCGCAAGACCACCCCCCCACAGCACCACCACCGGGGCTCCTACCCCGCCCCGCGGAAGGACTCGAGAACCATGCGCAGCGCATTCGACAAGCTCATCTCCTGGACCGGCCTCATCATTGCGGCCATCCTCCTCGTGGCCGGCGGCCTGCTCACGTGGGCGTCGACCTTCGCCACCTCCACGGTTCACGACCAGCTCGCGGCCCAGGAGATCACCATGCCCGAGGGCGACCAGCTGACGACGGACGAGATGAAGGACCACCTCAGCCAGTACGCCGGCCAGGAGCTCACCACCGGTGCGCAGGCCAAGGCCTACGCCGACTACTACATCCAGGCGCACATGGACGAGTCGTCCGGTGGCAAGAGCTACTCGGAGATCTCCGGTGAGTACATGGCCGCCGTCGCCTCCGACCCGACCGCCGAGGCCACCCAGGACCTCGGTCAGCTGCGCCAGACCCTCTTCATGGGCACGACGCTGCGGGGCATGCTCCTCAACGCCTACGCCTTCGGCACCATCGGCCTCATCGCGATGTGGGCCGCCATCGCCGCCTTCGTCGGCGCGGCCGTGATGCTCGTCCTCGGCATCCTCGGCCTGCGGCACGCCAGCAAGGTCAACAGCACCGACTACCCGGCCGCCGAGCGGATCCCCGCCAGCGCCTGACACCAGCTGCCGTCACTGCAGCACCCCCGAGGCCCCGGTCACCCGACCGGGGCCTCGCCCTGTCCCGGCTAGCATCTGCCGCATGCCGCTGCGGGTGAGCACGTGAGGGGGCAGCCGGAGCGGCCGACCCTCGACCAGGTCGCCGCCCACGCCGGCGTCTCCCGGGCGACCGTCTCGCGGGTCGTCAACGGCTCGAGCACGGTCGACGAGGCGCTCGCCACCCAGGTGCGCCGCGCGGTCACCGACCTTGGGTACGTACCCAACCGGGCCGCCAGGTCGCTGATGACGCGCCGGTCCGAGACGGTCGCGCTCGTCGCCGCCGAGTCCACGACGCGCGTCTTCGGCGACCCGTTCTTCGCCGCGGTGACCCGGGGGGCCGGGCAGGAGCTCGCGCGCTCGGGGCTGCACCTGGTGCTCTCGATGGTCCAGAGCGAGGAGGACCTGGAGCGGCTGGCCGGCTTCGTGCGTGGCGGGCACCTCGACGGCATCCTCGTCATCTCCGAGCACGACTCGCGCGACGTCGTCGGGGTCGCGGCCGGCTCGGGGCTGCCGGTCGTCGTCGGGGGGCGGCCGATGACGCCGCACGGCGAGGTCCCCTACGTCGACAACGACAACGTCACCGGCGGGCGGATCGCCGCGGGCCACCTGCTGGCACGGGGCTGCCGCCGGGTCGCGTCGGTCGCCGGGCCGCAGGACATGTCCGCGGGAGTGGACCGGCTCATCGGGTTCCGGGAGGGCCTCGGCGGCGCGTTCGACCCGGACCTGGTCGAGGTCGGCGACTTCACGACGACGGGCGGCGCGGCGGCGACCGAGCGCCTGCTTGCCCGGCGCCCCAACCTGGACGGCATCGTCGTCGCCAACGACCTGATGGCCCTCGGCGCGCTGACCGTGCTGCGCGGACGTGGCCTGGAGGTACCGCGCGACGTGGCGGTCGTCGGCTTCGACGACGCGGACGTCGCCGCCGTGGCCGCTCCCCCGCTGACGACGGTGCGCCAGCGGACCCTCGACCAGGGCCGTCTCATGGCGCAATACCTCCTGACGCGGCTCGGGCGCGAGGTGGCCGAGCCAATGCCCGAGCTGCACGGCAGGCACGACGGGCCGGGGATCGTCCTCGGCGTCGAGCTCGTCGCCCGCGAGAGCGCCTGAGCCCGTCCTCGGCGGCCGGCAGCTCCCGCGGGTCAGCGGGCGGCGTCCGTGCCGGTCACGGGTACTCGGCGACGTAGGCGGGCGTGCCGGTGTTGCTGTTGTCGACCTGGGCGCCGGTGTCGTTGACGACGTGCCGGATCGTGCCGGCCCCGAGGTTGACGGTGAGCAGGTGGTGCAGGCGCACGCCGGGCGTCCGGGGTACCTGGAACCCGTGCTCGGTGACGATGTCGGGGTCGTTGCGGTTGTAGACGTAGGAGCCGCCGCCCCAGAGCTCGTGGGTGCGGACGTCGTCGGCCACGAGGTAGCCGGCGTAGCCGAGGGTGCCGTCCGGCTGGGTCCAGTCGGCCTGGCTCGGCGGGTCGTAGGGCAGCTCGTTCTGGTAGAGCACGGTGCGGCCCCGCTCGCCGTTCCAGACGGTGTTGTGCCGCTGGAAGTGCTCGACGAACAGGCCCGTGGCGGTCACGTCGTCGCCGTTGACGACGACGCCGGTGGTGCCGATGTTCGTCACCCAGCGCTCGTCGTCGCCGAGGGCACCGCCGCTGAAGTCCTCGACGCCGTGGTCGGCGCGCCACACCCAGGTGTGGTCGACGAGGACGTGGTCGGCGTCGATCTCCAGGGCGACCCGCGTCTTGCCGACGTGCGGGCCGCCGACGCGGAAGTACACGTCGCTCAGCGTCAGGGGGTCGCGCGCCGAGGAGCCGCGGTGCGAGGCCCAGCCTCCCCGGCCGCGGTCGTGCCGGCCGACCTCGAGCAGGGAGGAGGAGAGCCGCTCGCCCGCGTCGATGGTGACGCCGGCGACGACGGTGCCGGGGCCGTCGGCGACGCGCAGGGGCGTGGAGCCGTTGCGGGCGGTGAGGGTGGCGTGCCCCATCCCGAGGACCACGGTGCCCGGCCGCCGCACCTCGATGCTGCGCGCGACGTCGTAGACGCCGGGGGTGAGCAGGAGGTGGCGCCCTCGGGCGAGCTGGGCGTTGATGGTCCGGACGGAGTCACCTGGGTGGGCGACGTAGAAGGCCGAGAGCGGCAGCGTGCGTCCCGCGGTCTCGTCGGCCGCCCAGCTGGTGCCGCGGGTGTCGGTGTGGGCCGAGGGGACGCGCACGGCCCAGCGGCCACGCTCGAGGACGAGGAAGGGCTTCTCGCGGCTGACCGGCGTGGTCTCCAGGGTCGTGTACGGCGGGTCCGGGAAGGTCGCGTCGTCGGGGGCACCCTGCACGCCGGAGAACACCTGGTTCCAGACGGCGTTGCTCCAGCTGCCCACGTCGCTGTTGCGGGTCAGCCACTGCTGCTGGGAGCCGTTGACGACGGTCTCGGCCGAGGAGTCGGCGATGAACCCGCCGCTGGCGTACTGCGGGCCGGCGGTGCAGTAGTCCATGAGGGAGAGGGTCCCGCCGTGCACCGCGACCCGGCGCATGGAGACCGCCTGCGAGACCGCCCAGAAGTTCGCGGACTGGCGGCAGTCGTCCTGCCCCGCGCCGTTGACGTCGATCGTCAGGTTGCTCAGGGTGCGCCAGAAGTTGTTCAGGGCGATGCAGTTGCTCGTGCCGTCGTCCTCGAGGCAGCGGTTGTAGACCTCCACCTTGCCGTTGATGTGTACGTCGTCCGGGCTCGCGCCGAGCCCGGCGACCTCGGTGTAGTAGCCGACCTTCATCTGCAGCGGCTCGTCGGCGGTGCCGTAGGTGCCGGGCTCGAAGAGGATGCTCCAGCGGCTGGTGCCCATCTCGTCGTCGGTCTGGGCGTCGCTGATCCGGTCGACCGCGGCCTGGACCTCGCTCGTCGGCATGCTCGGGTCGAGGAGGAGGACGTGGTCGCCGAAGGAGGTGCGGTGATGCCCCCGACCGGGCTGCGTGGGGCCTGGACCGGTGGGGCTGGGGTGCGTCCGGTCCGCCGAGGCGGCGGCAGAGGCGACCGACGCGGTGGCGACCGACGCGGTGGCGACCGACGCGGTGGCGACCGACGCGGTGGTGGCCGACGCGGTGGTGGCCGACATGGTGGTGGCCATCGCGGAGGTCGGGGCGACGGCTGCGGCCGAGGCACTCACGGCGCCGACCGCGGCGGCCAGAGCGACTCCCCGCGCGAGCCGGCCACTGCGCGCGGCGCCGCCCCGAGGTCGCCGGCGGGGCAGGCGGAGCGTGGAGGTCTGGTGGGGCCGGAGCAGGTGTCGGGTCATCGCGGTCCGTTCGCGCCGGGCCCTCTCGCCGCTGAGAGAGCGCTCTCTCGCACCCAACCACAGGCCGGGCAGGTCGACAACCGGAGGCGCAGGCATCGCGGCCGCGCGGGCGACGATCAGGCGATGTCGCGCGGCAGGCGGCGCAGGTCGCGAGACCGGTCACTGCCGTGCCAGGTCCTGTCGGGTCGGCCCCTCTCCCCTCGGGCCGTGTCGACGCGGCGTCCGGCGAAACGTGCCGGGTCACAGGGGCGCTCCGACGAGGCGGGCGCTGTCCGCTCCGCGCGGCCCTGGTCGGGCCCGTTCGGCACGCAGCCGTTCGAGATGTCGGTCGTAGCTGCCGGGCCGAAGGTCCCACACGACGCTGCGCCCCTGCTCGTCGGGCCGGTGGCGCACCTCGGCCACGAGACGTCGGCGGTGCACGTACGAGTGGTGCCGCTGGCAGAGCAGTGCGGCGTTGCCGGTGTCGCTGCGACCCCCGTCGACCCAGTGCACGACGTGGTGTGCCCTGGTCCACGCCGCCGGCGCGGTGCAGCCGGGGTAGGTGCAGCCACCGTCGCGCCGCCACAGGCGCCGCCGCTGTGCCCGGGTGAAGAGCCGGACGACCCGGCCGAGGTCGAGGTCCTCCCCCGCCGTGCCAAGGACGTGCGGGACGAGGTCGGCCTCGCAGCACATCCGGCGGAGAGCCTCGGGCGAGAGGACCGCGCCGGTGGCGCAGGAGCCCATCACCTCGCCGCACCCGGAGCGTGCCTCGAGGTCGGCCAGCGCGATGGTCACGTGGACGGCGGAGGACGCGGCCGCGGCACCGTCGCCGCCGCTGGCGTCGGCATCGAGGGCGCTCGATCGGCGGCAGACCTCGCTGAGCGCCTCGACCCGCCGCTGGCCGGCGGGGCGCAGGTCACGCTCGCCGGTCTCGTCGTTCGGGGCGGGCGCGCTCAGGGGGCCGATGGCGGCCTCGAGCGCGGCGGCCTGCTCGGGCGTCATGAGCAGCTGGTACTCGGTGAGGTCACCGGACTCCACCGCCGGGGCGGAGAGCCGGGCGGCAGGTGCGAGCCGCTCCTGGAGGCGGTCGAGCTCGCCCGGGAGCCCGTACTCGGCGAGCAGCCGGGGCCGCAGGCGCCGCATC
This sequence comes from Phycicoccus endophyticus, assembly GCF_011326735.1. Taxonomy (GTDB): domain Bacteria; phylum Actinomycetota; class Actinomycetes; order Actinomycetales; family Dermatophilaceae; genus Phycicoccus; species Phycicoccus endophyticus. Next base: position 41,643 of record NZ_JAANCN010000015.1, on the reverse strand, counting down.
ATCGACGGCCCCCACTGGACGCCGAGGTCGAGCAGGGCACGCGCCACGGTGGGCTTGGCCTCGGTACTCAGATGCGCGTCGAGGCGCTCGAGCTCGCGCACGGCAGTCGTCGCGAGGGAGGGCGAGACGGTGCCGTCGAGGACGCCGGCGGCCACCACCCCGACTGGGGTCTCCGGGTCGGGGGCTCGGCGCTCGTCCTGCCACGGAGGGCCGCCCTCGGTGAGCATGCCGGCGAGCGCCGCGACGTGCCCGGCCCCCCCCTGGCGCAGGGAGGGGGCGTGCTCGCGAACCCAGGTGTGCGCGGTGGCACCGGACTCGGCGACCTCGCCGCGGGCGAGCGCCTCCGCCGTGACGGCCACCCGTGCCGCACCGGCCTGGGCGCCCACCTCGTCGACCAGGGACATCAGCCGGGCCAGCTCGGCGCCGGAGGCCTCGTGCAGCACTTCCGCGAGCCCCGACAGCGCGGTGCGGGCGGCCTCCATCGCGGAGCGGCGCCCCGCGAGACGAACTGCCGGCTGGTCCATGTCACGACATTAGACGCCACCACTGACAGCCCCTTGACCTGCGATGATGCCGTCCGCCGAGCCCCACAGGCGTCGCCAGCAACGTCAGCCGCCGAGCGCCGCCAGCGCCGCCCGCAGCCGCCGGCCCGCATCCGCGGCGACCTCCGCGAGCGCCTCGTTGCCGGTGACGGTGACCATCGCGTCGGGGTCCATGGCCTCGACGAGCGTGGCGCCGCCCTCCCCCGCCCGCACGACGACGTTGCACGGCAGCAGCACCCCGATGGACGGCTCGGCCTGCGTCGCGGCGTGCGCGAGAGGCGGCCGGCACGCACCGAGGATGACCTGCGGCGGGATCTCGGCGCCGATCTTCTCCTTGAGCGTCGCGGCGAGGTCGATCTCGGTGAGGATGCCGAAGCCCTGGTCGGCGAGCGCGCCGCGAGTCGCCTCGAGCACCTCCTCGAACGGGCGGTCCAGCGATGCGTCGAGCGTGTACGTCATGTCTCCTCCTCGGTCGGCCGACGGGTCCACCCCCACCATCGCACGCACCCCTGGGGGTATCCACCTCCGTCCCCTCGGCCAGCCCTCCCGGCGAGCACCTTCCCCACACACGTGGTCGACTGCGGATCTCGTGCCGAGTCGAAGGTCCGCGTCGCAGCCAGAACTCGCTGAGCGGCACATCGGCCGACAGCCGCGGTTACGGCACCCCGATCCACCCCGGGGCAGCCTTCGAGCGGTGACTCGACTCGTTTATACCCGTTGTGGGCTGGCCGTACGTGATTCCGACATGCTCCGTCCGCCTGCCGCGACGGGCGGTGGGCTACGCGCTCTGCGCGGCGACGCGGGCCTCGGCCTATCGCACACCCCGACTCGGAGCGGAGCCACGCACAGCCGCTGCGGGATGCTTCTGGGCCGACTTCTCGATCTTGGTCAGCGCGGCTGCCCCAAGATCGACATCAAGCTTGTCGGCGAGTGTCACGAGATAGATGATCACGTCCGACATCTCGTCCGCCACTCTCGTTCTCAGCGGTTCCTCCCGCAACCGCGCTCGTGCCTCATTCGCTGGAAGCCACTGCATCAGCTCAGCGAGCTCCCCAACCTCGCCCACCAGTGCCAGCATCACGGACTTGGGGTCCTGAAACTTCTCCCAGTCCCGTTCTTCGCGGAACGCGCGGGCAGCATCGCGGATGGTCTCAAGGTCCGACACGACCGCGAGTATGCCGCTTCCCCTCGTACCGGGCGCGCCCCCGTTAGAGTCACTTGCGTAACAGCGGCCCGACGGGCTTCCGCGTCAGGACAAGCCCCCACCCGCACGGTCTTTCTCGTGCTGCCTGGGGTTCTTCTTCGTGACGCTCTATCGGACGTCTGTCATTGGCTTCTCTGCGGTCGAGCACCGCCTGAGCGAGATGCTTGCTGAGCAGATGGCGATCCGCACCGGCCAGTCGGCCAGTCCGGCCGAGCGCCGCTCGTGGGAGCGCAGCCTGCCTGCACTCCGCGCCGATCTCTTGGATGCCGGACTCGACCACGTCGAGATGCTCATCGAGTACCAGCTGCCGCTCACGAGCAAGCGCGCCGACGTCGTTTTGGCGGGCAGGCACCCCGAGACGGGTCGGGACTCGTACCTCGTGGTCGAGCTGAAGCAGTGGAGCCACGCCACGCGCTTCGAGCAGAGCGACACCCTCGTCACCATTGAGGAGTACCACGGGCGACCGGTGACCCACCCTGCTCTCCAAGTGCGCGACTACTGCGACTATTTGCTCGGGTTCACCACTGCGCTCGCGGACGACCCGCACTCGGTCGCCGGCGCCGCATACCTCCACAACGCGACGGACTCCGGAGTGGACGATCTCTTCCGGCTCCCGGGCGACGACCACGGCCGAGTGTTCACTGGGCAGCGGCGAGGGGAGTTTCAGGACTTCCTGAAGAGTCGCTTCGCGCGCGGCGCTGAGGGGGCGGAAGCCGCGGACCACCTGATGAACAGCCGAATCGCGCCGTCGAAGCAGCTACTGGCACTCGCCGCGGAGGAGGTCCAGCAGCGCGAGATGTTCACGTTGCTGGACGAGCAGCGCGACGCGTACAACCTCGTTCTGCACGCGGTGGAACGAGCCCGGCGAAGCAACACCAAGACGACGGTCATTGTCGCTGGTGGCCCCGGCAGCGGGAAGAGCGTGATCGCGCTGTCCCTGTTGGGCGAGCTCACCCGGCAAGGGCGGTCGGTTCTTCATGCCACGGGGTCACGTTCGTTCACGCAGACACTGCGCAAGGTGGCCGGTCGACGCGCACCTCGTGTCCAGAAGATGTTCCAGTACTTCAACTCGTTCATGACCGCTGTACCCAACGACCTCGACGCATTGATTCTGGACGAGGCGCATCGCATCCGCGAGACGTCTGCCTCACGATGGACGAGAGCCGAGCACCGGACCGGGAGGCCACAGGTTGACGAGCTCCTCGATGCCGCGAGGGTTCCTGTCTTCCTCCTCGACCAGTATCAGGTCGTGCGGCCCGGCGAGCTCGGGACTGTGGAGGATATCCGCGGCCACGCCTCGTCGCGCGGACTCGACGTCATAGAGATCGACCTTGCCGACCAGTTCCGCTGCGGTGGATCCGAGGCGTATGTCCACTGGGTCCAGCGCCTTCTCGGTCTTGAACCCGGCGCCGAGTCCCCCTGGAGCGGGGACTCGGCATTCGCGGTCTCGGTCGTAGATTCCCCCGAGGAGATGGAGGCGATGCTGCGCTCTCGACTCGAGGCCGGATACTCGGCACGGATAGCTGCCGGCTACTGCTGGCCCTGGAGCGACCCCCGCAGCGACGGGACGCTCGTGCCGGACGTTCGAGTCGGCGAGTGGGCACGACCATGGAACCTCAAGGGCGACCGGTCCGTGGGCGGCGCTCCAGCCGCCGCGCTATGGGCTACCGATCCCGCCGGGTTCGGCCAGGTGGGGTGCGTCTACACCGCCCAGGGTTTCGAGTACGACTACGCCGGTGTGATCTTCGGTCCCGATCTGGTCTGGCGTGACGGCCGGTGGCTCTCGGTGCGTGGCGCCAACCAGGACCCCGACTTCAAGAGCCGCGCCAAGGTGAGTGACGAGGTCTTCGACCGCCTGGTGCGGAATGTCTACAAGGTGCTGCTGACCCGCGGTATGCGTGGTGTCGTTCTGTTCTCGACCGACCCACGTACCCAAGACCACCTCCACGACTTGGTCAGGTAGCTCGGCGCGCTGCCGCTCACTCACAGGCGACACCGTCGCCGTCTCGATCGAGGTGAGACGCATACCCGGGATCGCCGCGGTAGAGGGGGGTATCCCCCGCCTCACGGGCCTCGGTGCAGTTGTCGTAGTACACCGAGGCGGAACCGGGGTCGACCAATGGTGCCGCAGGCACCGTTCGGGTTCGAACCTTCGTCACCGTTTTGACCTTCGTCTTCGTGACCGTGGGTGCCGGGGACGCCGTTGCCGTTCTCGTCGCGGTCACCGTCGGGCCGGCCGTCGTGAGCGTCTGCGTGACGGTCGGCTCAGACACCACCGGGTCAGCGAGCGGCAAAGCGTCGACCCGCGATCCACCCTCATCGTGGCCAGCACCGAGCCCTACCAGAAGCCCAAGGATCGCTGAGCAGAGCGCGATGGCGACTCGTCCACCCGTGATGCGAGGTCTCGTGGCGCCGTACAACCCGGCCGGCCCGGAGACCGGCCGGTTGCTGTCGTCCACCCAGAAGCGCCAACCGTGCGGCGCCGGCGGCCACGACGGGTCTGGGGCCCAACCGGGATCCGGCAGCCAACCCTCCGGCGGGGACGGCCACTCCGGTGGCGCGATGAAGCGCATTCGCGCCTCCTTTCCGTCGCGCGGGAGACGTTTTCGGCCTCGTTGCCGATGCCACCGAACGTACGCACAGTTCCAGACCGTGTCCCGGAAATGCACACGCAGCCACGCGGGGATGCTCTCCGCACCATCGGGCACACCACCCGTCGGCACCCATCGACACCGCCTCACGCAGGAAGGCCGGGCCCGGTGTCGTGGCGGGCCCGGCCTTCCTGCGTGGCTGTCAGCTGCAGCCGGAGGTGCTCCCGCAGCCTTCGCAGACGTAGCAGGAGCCGGCGGGGCGCATCTTGGTCCCGCAGGTCATGCACATCGGGGCGTCGGCGGCCTTGGAGTTGCCGAACGCGGCGAGCAGGTCGGCCGAGGAGTGGATCTCCCCGGACACCTCACGCGCCGAGGCCGCACCCGAGCCGGAGGCCGTCGTCGACGCGGCGTCCGCGTCGGCGGAGGACTCGGTGGCCGGGGCGGGCGCCGAGGCGGTCGTCTCGTCGGCCTTCTTGGCCGAGGCCCCGATGCCGGCCGAGAGCGCCTCGATCTCGCCCTCGAGCTCCTCGTCGGACTCCTCCGTGGCCGGCGCGTACGAGCCGGTCTCGAGCTGGCGCGCCCGCTCCTGCGCGGTGTGGATGCCCATGAACGACCGCGTGTCGAAGTCCATGTAGTCCAGCGCCAGGCGGCGGAACACGTAGTCCATGAGCGACTGCGCCATCCGCACGTCCGGGTCGTCGGTCATGCCGGCCGGCTCGAAGCGCATGTTCGTGAACTTCTCGACGAAGGTCTCCAGCGGCACGCCGTACTGCAGCGCGACCGAGGTGACGATCGAGAAGGCGTCCATGACACCGGCGAGCGTGGAGCCCTGCTTGCCGAACTTGAGGAACACCTCGCCGAGGCGGCCGTCGTCGTAGGTGCCGGCGGTGAGGTAGCCCTCGGCACCACCGACGGTGAACGACGTCGTCTGCGAGGTGCGGCGCTTGGGCAGCCGCTCGCGCGTCGGCCGGTAGACGACCTTCTCGACGACCTCGGCCGTCGCCGCGTTCACGGCCTCCGCGGCCTTGTCCTTGGCGGTGGAGCCGCCGTCGGACAGCGGCTGGCCGACCTTGCAGTTGTCGCGGTACACGGCCAGCGCCTTCAGGCCGAGCTTCCAGCCCTGGACGTAGACCTCCTCGATGTCCTCGACGGTGGCCGTCTCCGGCAGGTTGACCGTCTTGGAGATCGCGCCGGAGAGGAACGGCTGGACGGCAGCCATCATCCGCACGTGGCCCATCGGCGAGATCGCCCGGGCACCCATCGCGGTGTCGAAGACCTCGTAGTGCTCCGGCTTGAGGCCGGGCGCGTCGATGACGTGCCCCTTGTCGGCGATGTACTCGACGATCGCCTCGACCGTCTCCTCGGTGTAGCCGAGCTTGCGCAGCGCCCGCGGGATCGTCAGGTTGACGATCTGCATCGAGCCACCGCCGACGAGCTTCTTGAACTTCACGAGCGAGAAGTCCGGCTCGATGCCGGTGGTGTCGCAGTCCATCATGAAGCCGATGGTCCCGGTGGGGGCGAGCACCGACGCCTGCGCGTTGCGGTAGCCGTTCTTCTCCCCCGTCTTGACGACGGCGTCCCACGCCTTGGTCGCGACCCGGTGGATGTCCTTGTCCATCGTGTGCATCGTGCGGATCGTGTCGTTGGCCGCGGCGTGCTTGCGCATGACGCGCTTGTGGGCCTCGGCGTTGCGGGCGTACCCGGCGTAGGCACCGACGACGCCGGCGAGCTCGGCCGAGCGCTTGTACGCGGCGCCGGTGAGCAGCGAGGTGATCGACGCGGCGAGCGCGCGCCCGCCCTCGGAGTCGTAGCCGTGCCCGGTCGCCATGAGCAGCGCGCCGAGGTTGGCGTAGCCGATGCCGAGCTGGCGGTAGTCGACCGTGGTCTTGCCGATCGCCTCGGTGGGGAAGTCGGCGAAGCAGATCGAGATGTCCATCGCGGTGATGACGAGCTCGACGACCTTCTGGAAGGTGACGGCGTCGAAGGTGTCGTCGTCGCGCAGGAACTTCAGGAGGTTGAGCGAGGCGAGGTTGCACGAGGAGTTGTCGAGGCTCATGTACTCCGAGCACGGGTTGGACGCGGTGATCCGGCCGGACTCGGGGTTGGTGTGCCAGTCGTTGATCGTGTCGTCGTACTGGATGCCGGGGTCGGCGCACTCCCAGGCCGCGGTGGCGATCTTGCCCATGAGCTCACGGGCGTCGACCGTCTCGATGACCGACCCGTCCATCCGCGAGGTCAGCCCGAACTCGCTGCCCTCCTCGACCGCGCGCATGAACTCGTCGGTGACCCGGACCGAGTTGTTGGCGTTCTGGTACTGGACCGAGGTGATGTCCTTGCCCCCGAGGTCCATGTCGAAGCCGGCGTCGCGCAGGGCGCGGATCTTGTCCTCCTCGCGCGCCTTGGTCTCGACGAACTCGACGATGTCGGGGTGGTCGACGTCGAGGACGACCATCTTCGCCGCGCGGCGGGTGGCGCCGCCGGACTTGATGGTTCCCGCGGAGGCGTCCGCGCCCCGCATGAAGGAGACCGGGCCGGAGGCGGTGCCGCCCGAGGAGAGCAGCTCCTTGGAGGAGCGGATGCGCGAGAGGTTCAGCCCCGCGCCGGAGCCGCCCTTGAAGATGAAGCCCTCCTCCTTGTACCAGTTGAGGATGCTGTCCATCGAGTCGTCGACCGAGAGGATGAAGCAGGCGCTGACCTGCTGCGGGCTCTTGGTGCCGACGTTGAACCAGACCGGCGAGTTGAAGCTGAACACCTGGTGCAGCAGGGCGTAGGTCAGCTCGTGCTCGAAGATCTCGGCGTCCTCGTCGGAGCCGAAGTAGCCGTGGTCCTTGCCGGCCTTGACGTAGGTGAGGACGACGCGGTCGATGAGCTGCTTGAGCCCGGTCTCGCGCGCCTCGGTGCCGACGGCTCCGCGGAAGTACTTCGTCGTGACGATCGTCGAGGCGTTGACGCTCCAGAAGTCGGGGAACTCGACCCCGCGCTGCTCGAAGATCGTCTCGCCGGTCTTCCAGTTCTGCTGGACGACGTCGCGCTTCTCCCAGGTCACCTCGTCGTAGGGGTGGACACCGGGGGTGGTGTAGATCCGCTCGATCTTCACCCCCTTGCCCTTGGCGGCCCTGCGGGCACCTGCACGTGCTCCGGCGGTCTCGGTCATGCCTATCCCTTCCTTCTGCCCCGGGTGGGGCCGTGGTGACCTCGTGGTTGCTGTTCTACTGCTGGGGTCCGACAGGCGCCCCGGCCTGCGGCTCGGCGCCGGTCGGTGCGTGCTCGGCGCGCAGGAGCGTGATGGCCGACTCGAAGTCCTCGAGGGAGTCGAAGGCCTGGTAGACGCTCGCGAAGCGCAGGTAGGCGACCTCGTCGAGCTCGCGCAGCGGCTCGAGCACGGCGAGGCCGACCTCGTGGGCGTCGATCTCGGCCGACCCCGCGCTGCGGATGGACTCCTCGACCCGCTGGGCGAGGATGGCGAGCTGGTCCTCGGTGACCGGGCGGCCCTGGCAGGCCTTCCGGACACCGACGAGGACCTTGTCGCGGCTGAACGGCTCGGTGGCGCCCGAGCGCTTGACGACGCTCAGGCTCGCGGTCTCGACGGTCGTGAACCGGCGGCCGCACTCGGGGCACTGGCGCCGGCGCCGGATGGCGGCGCCGTCGTCGGTGGTGCGCGAGTCCATGACCCGGGAGTCGGTGTGCCGGCAGAACGGGCAGTGCATGAGGCGCGGCTCCTCCCCCTTGTGGACGATGCGGTGGACTCTGGTGTGAACAACCTGTGGAGAACCGGAATTTCATGTGCACAAGATGTGGATGAACTACACCGGTGTAACCACTAGATGTTGTGATCATCGTGCCACCGGCCCCCCGCCCGCGCAAGAACACCGCGGCAAAGATCGTCCGTTCGGCTGTTTGCGCAGGTCACAGGCCTGCAGGGGGTGCCACACCGACCCGTCGTCCGCGTGTCGCAGCACCACCAGTGGGACTCATGGGGCCGGTGAGGCACCAGATCTGGGGTCGTGGGGGCCGGCCTCGGGTGGGTCAGGGCGCCCCCACCGTCACAGCTGCGGCCCCTGCGCGCGGAGCCGGTCGACCGAGGTCATCGCCGCGCGCAGCTCGGCGAGCCACTCCTCGGCGTGGTCCCCGACGAGGCGCACGCACCAGGCGAGCGCGTCGCTGCGCGAGCGGGCGACGCCGGAGTCGACGAGCGTGTCGAGCACGGAGCGCTCCGGCTGGCGCAGCCGGGTCATGACCGGGACGGCGAGGTGGGTGAACAGCTCGACCCGCTCTCCCACCTGGACACCCCAGGAGACCGCTCGGCCGTAGCGGGCCTGGGCCTCCTGCGCGATCTCGATGCGCTGCTCGCGGGTCTCCGCCCGGAAGCGCCCGGCGCGCCCCTCGACCTCCGCCGGCGGCGCGTCGGGGTCCAGCCCCGCGAGCCGCCCGACGACGAGGACCTCCTCGCGGTCGACGGTGACCGTCACCGCGTCGAACCAGCCCTGCGGGAGCCGCCCGGCGAACCACTGCCCGGCGTCGTCGGCATCGGGCAGGTCGGCCTGCTGCCAGCCGCCGGGGCGGCCGTGGCCGCGGCGCGCTCCGGGACCCCCCGGGCCACCCCGTCCACCTCGTCCACCGCCGCGCGGTCCGCGGCCCCGGTGCCCGCCGCGGGCACGCTCACCCCGCTCGTCCCCGAGGTCCTGCGGCTCGTCTCGGTCGTCCATGGTGTCCATCTCCTCTTACAGTGATTACACCATTACAGCACTGCAGGACGGCAGGCGCCAGCCTTCGGGGCACGCCGGAGCGTGCCGGGACCTGGAGGACGAGCGAGGGGTGCGGCCCGGGGCCCTCTGTTTCCCCGGGCCGCACGTCTACTCGCCCGGGCTGAGGCTCTGGTGCACGAGCGCCGCGGTCACCGCGCCGTGCCACCCGCCCGAGGCCGCCGTCCCGCGCGCGCCGCACGCACAGGCCCAGCTCCACCGGCCGTGCCCACCACAGTGGACGACGGGGTGGTGGCTGGCGCGGTGGCTGCGCCGACGGGACTGCATGAGTGCAGTCTCCGCCACCGGGGGCCGTCGGCAAAACCCGGCGCGCCCACGACCCGGCCGCCCGGGCGCGGGTTCGGCGCAACGGGTGATGCCGCCTCGGCCGTTCGGCCGATGCCCGTCCGCCGACGCGCGCGAGCAGCCGGGGACGGCACGCACGAAGGGCGCCGTCCCCGCCTGCACGGGAGGACGACGCCCTTCGGCGTCCCGAGCCGGGTCGAGGGACTCGGACGATGGGGCCGGGGCCGCTCGGGCCACGGCGGGGCCGGCTCACCGGGCGGGGATGACGAGCTCCTGCCCGGCGCTCACCTGCGCGGTGCTGAGGTCGTTGGCCAGCTGGATGGCGACGATGCCGTCGCTCAGCGTCATCTGCGGCAGCTCGGCGGCGGCGACCTCTGAGAGGGTCTGACCGGCCTCGACGGTGACGGTGTGCGCCGGCTCCGCGGCACCCGCACCCCCGAGCCCGCGCACGCCGAGCAGACCGGCGAGGACGACGACCCCGAGGACGAGCAGGACCAGGCGCCCCCGCGCGGTCAGCCGCAGGCCCCCGCGGGCGGCCTGCGGGCGCCCCGCACCGCCGGGGAGCAGGACCAGCGCCGGACGGCCGGCCCCGGCCGGAGTGCACGAACCGGCCTCGGCCGGCTCCCATGCGATCGCACTCATCGTCTCCTCCATCCCGGCGGCCAGGGCCACCGTCGAACCGGTGTTCGATAGAACGTCTGTACGAGTTGTAGCACGAGCCGCGCCGCCGGACAAGACACGCGTCGAAAGAATGTTTGAATTCTCTGTTCGACGGCCGTACGCTGTTCTCACGCGGAACAGACTGCCCGGCAGCACTGACAAGGCACCTGACCTGCACAAACACCGACAGGCCCAGCGGGCCGGAGCAAAGGGGTCGCGAGATGGCACGTCCGAGGAACGCCGACATCCACGAGATGCCCGACCGCGGCGACGGCGGCGACCTCACCCACCGTCAGCGCAAGATCCTCGAGGTCATCCGCAACGCCGTCGACCGGCACGGCTACCCCCCGAGCATGCGCGAGATCGGCGAGGCCGTCGGGCTGACCTCCCCCAGCTCGGTCGCCCACCAGCTCTCCGCCCTGGAGCGCAAGGGCTTCCTGCGCCGCGACCCCAACCGCCCGCGCGCCATCGAGGTCGTCTCCCCCGACCGCCCCGGCGAGGGCTACCGACGCCCCGACCAGGAGGAGGAGCTCGACGTCACCGGCATCGGGGACGAGCGCCCCGAGGCCTCGTACGTGCCGGTGCTCGGGCAGATCGCCGCCGGTGTCCCGATCACCGCCGAGGAGGTCGTCGAGGACGTCTTCCCGCTGCCGAAGCAGATCGTCGGCGAGGGCTCCCTCTTCCTGCTCAAGGTCGTCGGCGACTCGATGGTCGAGGCGGCCATCTGCGACGGCGACTGGGTCGTCGTGCGCCAGCAGGCGGTCGCCGACAACGGCGACATCGTCGCCGCGATGCTCGACAACGAGGCGACGGTCAAGACGTTCAAGCGGCGCGACGGGCACGTCTGGCTGATGCCGCACAACCCCGCGTTCGACCCCATCGACGGCGACCACGCGACGATCCTCGGCAAGGTCACCGCCGTCCTGCGCCGGGTCTGACGCCGGGCGCGCTGCCCCGCAGGGGCCGGCGGGTCTACGGCGCGCCGCCGCCGCGCACGTCGGGGTGCATCCGCTGCCAGAGGGCGGTGTCGACCCAGCGCCCGAACTTGAAGCCCACCTCGGCCAGGGTGCCGACGTGCTCGAAGCCCAGCGCCCGGTGCAGCGCCTCGCTCGCGGGGTTGGGCTGGGCGATGACCGAGACGATCGTGTGCACGCCGTCGGCGTCGAGGCGGGCGACGAGCTCCTCGTAGAGGAGGCGCCCGAGGCCCCGTCCGCGGTGGTCCTCGTCGACGTACACGGACACCTCGCGCGTCCCGTCGTAGGCGGGCCGGGGCCGGTAGGTGTTGCTGAACGCGTACGCGGCCACCTCGCCGCCGACCTGCGCGACGACGACGTGGTCACCGGGGCGGGTGGAGGCCACCCGGGCCGCGTAGTTGTCGTCCGGGCGCGGCTCGACGTCGAACGTCGCGGTCGTGCGCTCGATGGCCTGGTTGTAGATGGCCGACATCCGGGGCAGGTCGGCCGCGGTCGCGGTCCGCACGACGACCTCGCTCATGCCGCCTCCCGGCTCACCAGGCGGGCGAGGGTCGGTGCGAGCGGGCCGTCGACGCGCACGCTCATGTGCTCGTCTCCCCGGCTCGGGCCGCGGGTCACCGCCATGACGGGGATGCCGCGCCGCGCCGCCCGTCGCACGAACCGCAGGCCCGACATCACCGCGAGCGAGGACCCGAGGACGAGCAGGGCGGGTGCCGCGTCGGTGAGCGCGAAGCACGCCTCGACGCGCTCGCGAGGCACCGAGCCCCCGAAGAAGACGACGTCCGGCTTGAGGGCGTCGCCCCCGCAGACGAGGCACCGGGGCAGGCGGAAGGCGGCGACGGCCTCGTCGGGCAGCACGACGTCCCCGTCGGGACGGATCTGGCTGCTGACCCGTGAGCCGTCGGATGCCTGCCCGCGCACGAACCCCTCGAAGCCGGGGTTCTCCCGGGCCATCCGGGCCTGGAGCGCGTCCCGCGCGCAGCGGGCGTCGCAGGAGAGGCAGACGACCTCGGCCAGCGTGCCGTGCAGCTCGGTCACCGCCGGGCTGCCGGCCGCCTGGTGCAGGCCGTCGACGTTCTGGGTGACCACGGCGCCGAGCACGCCGGCCCGCTGGAGCGCGGCGACCGCGTGGTGGCCGCTGTTCGGCCGGGCCCGGCTGAAGCGCTGCCAGCCGACGAAGGAGCGCGCCCAGTACCGGCGACGGTTCTCGCTCGAGGCGCAGAACTCGCCGTGCTGCATCGGGGTGACCCGGCGGGTGCCGTCGGGTCCGCGGTAGTCCGGGATGCCGGAGTCGGTCGAGATACCGGCTCCGGTGAGCACGAGGGTCCCCGGGTGCTCGCGCAGCACCGCCCCGAGGCGCTCGACCGCCGACGGGTCACGCGTGCGCTCGGGCAGGACGCGGCTGGACCAGGGCGGGGCGGTCGCGGCGTCCGGCATGCCCCCATTATCCCCGGCGGCCCCGGGCCGGTGCGCTACTAGGATGCGGGGATGATCGACGCCGCCGGGCTGCGCGTCATGCGGGCCATCGCCGACGAGGGCAGCTTCACCGCCGCCGCCGCCGCGCTCGGCTACACCCAGCCCGCGATCTCGCAGATGGTGCGCCGGCTCGAGCAGCGCACCGGCACCGTGCTCGTCGAGCGGGTGGGGCGCAACGTGCGGCTCACCGAGGCCGGCGAGGTCCTCGCGCGGCACGCCGGGCCGGTCCTCGCCGCGCTCGACGCCGCCGAGGAGGAGGTCGCCGCGATCGCCGGCCTGCGCAGCGGCCGGGTCCGGCTCATGGCCTTCCCCTCGGCCTCGGCCACCCTCGTCCCGCGCGCGCTGGCGCTCGTCAAGGCGCGCCATCCCGACGTGAGCATCAGCTTCACCGAGGCCGAGCCACCCGAGAGCCTCGCCGCGCTGCGCTCGGGGGACTGCGACCTCGCCGTGGCCTTCGCCTACGAGGGCACCGACGTCGCCCGCGGGGAGGCCGACCTCGACGCCTTCGTCATCAGCCCGCTGCTCGAGGACGAGGTGCGCCTGGCCCTCCCGCGCACCCACCCGGCCGCCGAGCACGAGACCGTCGAGCTCGGCGACCTCGCCACCGAGCCGTGGATCGCGGGCTGCCCGCGCTGCCGCGGCCACCTCGTCCAGCTCGCCGCGACGGCGGGCTTCCGCCCCGACGTCGCCTACGAGACCGAGGACTACGTCGCCGTCCTCGGCCTGGTCGCCGAGGGGCTCGGTGTGGCCCTCATCCCCGACCTCATCCTGCGCACGGTGCACCACGACGACGTCGTGGCGCTGCCCATGGCGCCGGCGTCGCGGCGCACGATCATGGCCGTGACGACCCCCGACCTGGAGCGGGTGCCGGCGGTCCGGGCGACCCTGGCCGCGCTCGCGGAGAGTGCCGCGGCCCAGTCGACCGCCCCGACCACCCGGATGCCGGAGCCGGCCTGGTCGATCTGAGGTCAGCGGCTCGTCACCACCCGCAGCCGCCCGTCGTCGCGCGTCAGGGCGACGTCCCCGCGCTCGTCGGTGCGGTAGACCGCGTACCCCAGCTGCCGCAGCAGTGCCAGGTGCGCGGCACTCGGGTGCCCGTAGTCGTTGTCCTCCCCGACGCTGACGACCCCGACGGGGGCTCGCACCGCCGCCATGAGGTCGGCGTCGAGGTTGCTGCTGCCGTGGTGCGGTGTCTTGACCAGCTCGAACCCGCGGGCCGTGCGCGACATCGCGGGGTCGCGGCGTAGGCGCAGAAGCAGGTCGTGGGCGGCCTCGCGCTCGACGTCGCCGAGCAGCAGGACGTCGACGTCGCCGGTGCGCGCCGCGAGGACGACGCTGGCGTTGTTCGGCACCGACCCCTCCTCGATCCGCCGCCAGGGGCTCCAGACCACGGCACGCAGCTCGCCCACCTCGAGCCGGTCCCCGGCGTGCACGGCCGTGACGGGGACGTCCTGCTCGGCCGCGAGCCGGTCGACCGCGTCGGCCGCGCTCTCCGGCTCGCGGACCGGGCAGACGAGCAGCTCGCGCACGGTGCGCCCCCGGAGCGCCCCGACGAGGCCGTCGACGTGGTCGGCGTGGAAGTGGGTCAGGACGACGGCGTCGAGCGTCCCGACGCCGAGCCGGTCCAGGCAGCCGTCGACGAGGGGCGGGTCGGGCCCGGCGTCGACGAGCACGGCGTGCCCCGGGCCGCTGCGCAGCACGACGGCATCCCCCTGCCCGACGTCGCAGACCACGAGCCGCCAGCCGTCGGGCGGCCAGGTGACCGCCCGGGTCGGCACGAGGGCCGCACCGGCCAGGGCGAGCACGCCCAGGGCGATGACCGGGTGACGTACCACCCCGCCGACGAGGGCCCGCCCGCACAGGAGGACGAGCACGACCAGGCCGGCGAGCAGCAGCGCTCCCGGTGGGCCGTCCGGCCACGGCAGCGTCCCGCCGGGCACCTGCGCGAACACCCGGGCGACCCACGCGATGACCGTCGTCGGCACGACCCCGAGCCAGCCGGCGGCGGCCGCGGCGGGCCCCCAGACGAGGGAGGCGAGCGCGGCGGCCACGCCGGCGACGGTGGCCGGCGGCACGAGAGGCGCGGCGAGCAGGTTGGCGAGGACCCCCACGAGGCTGACCGACCCCTGGAGCAGCACGATGACGGGCGCCGTCGTCACCTGGGCCGCGACCGGCACCGCGACCGCGGGGCCAAGCGGTGCCAGCCGGCGCGGCAGCCGCGCCCCGACCGCCTCGCCCCACGGGCGGGTGAACAGCAGCAGGCCCACGGTGGCGAGGGTGGAGAGGGCGAACCCGTACGAGCGCGCCAGCCAGGGGTCGAGGACGAGCAGGGCGACGAGCGCGCCGCCGAGGACGGGCATGCCGGCCGAGCGCCGGGAGCGGCTGAGGCCGAGCAGCCCGATGGCCCCCATCGCGGCGGCCCGCAGCACACTGGGCTCCGGGCGGGCCAGGACGACGAACCCGGCCAGGGCCAGGCCGGCGAGCGGCGGGCGAAGCCTCCGGGGCACGCCGAGGACGGCGCACATCCCGAGGACCAGGCCGACGACGACGGCCACGTTGCTTCCCGACACCGCGGTCAGGTGGGTCATCCCGGTGGCGCGCATGGCCTCGGTGAGCTCCGGCGGGGTACGGCTCGTGTCGCCGACCACGAGCCCCGGCAGCAGCCCCCGGGCGTCGGCCGGGGCGTGGTCGACCGCCGCGCGCAGCCCGGTGCGCAGCCGCTCGGCCCCCCGGGCCACGGCCCCGGGGGGCGCCACCGGCTCGACGCCACCGTGGACCGCGAGCGTGGCCACCCGGTCGTCGGCCCGCTCGAGCGGCCCGAGACGCCCCTGCACGCGCACCGTCTCGTGCCAGCGCAGGGCCGTCAGCTCCGCTCCGCCGGTGAGCAGCACCGGGGCCCGCACGTGGGAGGTCCGCCCCCGGCCGGTGAGCAGCCGCGCCGTGGCGTCGCGCAGGATCCGGTCCTCCCCGCTGCGTGAGGCGACCCGGACGGGCTCGCCCGTGACGAGGACCACCGCGGTGACCTCGGCACGGGCGTCGGCGAGCTCGCGGACGCCGCCGGCCTCCCGAACCGCCCCCGCGGCCAGCGCCGCCCCCTGGAGGAGGACCACCAGCACGGCGAGCAGGGCGAGCGGACCCCGCCAGGAGGCGAGCCCCTCCCGCCCGCGGCCGGACCGGGAGGCGACCGCGACCCCCACCGCGGGCACGCCCGCGGCGAGCACGACGGCGCCCCGCTCTCCCGGCGTGCAGCCGAGGGTGGCCGCGGCGACCGCCCACGCCGCCACCGCGGGAGCGAGCAGCCGCAGGTCTGCGTGCTCGGCCCCGGACGCCGCGCTCACGGCACGACGAGGGGGCGCAGCTGCTCGAGCAGCTTCTCGCCGATGCCACTGACCTCGACGACCTCGTCCACGCTCGTGAACTGCCCGTTCTCGGTACGCCAGTCGACGATCCGCTGGGCCAGGACCGGCCCGATACCCGGGAGCGTGTCGAGCGTCGTGAGGTCGGCGGTGCTCAGCGAGACCGGCGCGGCCGGCTGCGCACCGCTCGTCGCCCCCGGCGCCGGTGCCGCGAGCGGCTCGCTCACCGCCTCACCGGGCCTCGGGACCCGCACTTGCTCCCCGTCGACGAGGAGCCGGGCCAGGTTGACCGCGGACAGGTCGGCACCCCTGCTCGCTCCGCCGGCCGCCTCGACGGCGTCGGCGACGCGGGACCCCGCCGGCAGCCGCCGCACCCCGGGGTGGCGGACCCGCCCGACGACGTGGACGACGAGCTGCCCGCCGTCGGCACCCGTGGCCGCCACCGGTGCCGTGGCCGGCGCCGCGACCGACGACGGGGCCACCGGGTCGAGGTCGTCGCCGGTCACCGCGCCGGAGGGCACCCCCGCCGAGACCGCCCCCGTGGCCAGGCCCGCGACCGTGCTCGAGGGTGCCGCCGCGGGCGCGATGACGTCGCCCTCGCTCGTGTCGCGGGCCCAGGCGACGCGCAGGCCGAGCACGAGGGCGACGAGCAGGGCGACGAGGGCCACGCCGAGCACGGCCGAGGCGCCCGGCTGCCACCGGGCGGCGGTGAGCGTCACCGGCAGCCGTACCCAGCCGCGCAGCCCGGAGCCACGGTGCCGCCCGCGGCCCTCGTCGCCGCCCGGCGGCGGCTCGACCGGCGGCGGCTCGACCGGCGGGAGCGGCGCCGAGGGCACCCACCCCCGGCCGGCACCGCGGGCACGGTGGCGCAGCCAGCCCATCCCCCGGGGGGAGACGGCGTCCGGGTCGGGTCGGCGGCGCATGCCGCGACGCTAGGCAGGAGCACGCAGTGACCGGCACCGGCCCGCCGGATCTGTGGACGGGGCGAGCGCAGCCGCCGACCTGTGGACGGGCGGGAGGCTCAGGCCGGGCCGGCCTCGTCCGCACCGCGTGCGTGCCGCCGCCACCAGGCCCGGATGTTGCCCCGGTGCCGCAGCAGGACGAGGCAGCCGACGCCGAGCAGCCAGCCGGCCTCGGGCGCCCGCGCCCCGGGGAGGACCCCGGCCAGGCCGAGCGCGCCGAGCACGGCGACACCGCCCGCGACGAGGACGGAGGCCTCTCCGACGTACCGGGTGAGCGCGAGCGCCAGCAGGAAGACCACCACGGCCGCGAGGGCCACGAGCGGGGCCAGGGCGAGCACCGCCCCCAGGGCGCAGGCCATCCCCTTCCCCCCGCGACCGCCGAGGAACGGGCTGAACATGTGCCCGAGGAGCACCCCGGTGGCGACGACCAGCGCCATGGAGGTCCCCATCGAGCCCGCGACGGCCGCCGTCGGCAGCCAGGCCTTCGCGACGTCGAGGACGAGGACGAGCAGGCCCCACCGGCGGCCGAGCACCCGCCCTGCGTTCGTGGCGCCGGGGTTGCCCGACCCGGCCGTGCGCAGGTCGTGCCCGAGCGCGCGGGCGAGGATGCTCGCCGGGTTGACCGACCCGACGAGGAAGCCGGCCACGAGGAGGAGCAGCGCCTCGAGGAGCAGGACGACCGGGACCGCCCCCACCGATCAGCCGCCCACCCGGGGGACGACGGCGACGGCCAGCGTGCCGGGGCCGACGTGCGCACCGACGACGGCACCGAGCTCGACGACCTCGACGCCCACCGCCGCGCGGTCCCCGAGCAGCCGTCCGGCCCGTTCGGCGAGGCGGTCGGCCAGCTGCTCGGCCCGGGCCTGCGCGTCGAGATGGTGCACCGCGAGGTCGGCTCCGGCCGGGTGCGCGCCGAGCGCCCGCTCAGCGGCGGTCAGGGACAGCTCCTCGAGCCGGGCGATGGCCCGGCTGGCGGTCCGCACCCGCTCGAGCGGGACGATCTGCCCGTCGCGCAGGCCGAGGATGGGCTTGATCGCGAGCGCGGAGCCGACGAGCGCTCCCGCGCGCCCGATGCGTCCGCCCCGGCGGAGGTACTCGAGGGTGTCGACGTAGAACACGACGCTCGAGCCGGCACAGGTCTCCCGGACGAGCCGCTCGACCGTGGCGGCCGAGGCACCCTCGCGGGCGGCGCGGGCGCCGGCGAGGACGGCGTGGCCCATGACCATCCCGAGCGCGCGGGAGTCGACGACGGTGACGGGCACCGGCGCCTGCTCCGCAGCGAGCTCGGCCCCGGCGACGGTGCTCGACAGCTCGCCCGACAGGTGCACGGAGACGACGGCGTCCGCACCGTCTCGGGCGGCGGACTCGTAGGCCTCGAGGAAGGCGCCCGGAGCCGGCCGGGAGGTGGAGACGGGCGTGAAGGCGTGCAACGCGTCGGCCACCCGGGCCGGTCCGATGTCGACGCCCTCTTCGTGCTCGCGCCCGCCGATGACGACGTGCAGCGGCACGACGTGGACGGGCAGCCCGTGCAGCGACCCCGGCGGGAGGTAGGCCGTGGAGTCGGTGACGAGCGCGGTGGGCACGAGCGCAGGCTAGCGGGCGGCGACCCACCGGGCGGGTCACCAGGGCAGGGCGGCCTCGAGCGTGCGCGGGTCGACGGACGGCTCCCAGCCGGCTCCCTCCCGCAGCCGGTACTCGCCGGCCGGCCCCGCGGCCGCCAGCCGGGCGACGGCGGTGAGGAGGCGCTCGACGTGCTCGGCGGTCGTCGCCAGCCCGGCGCTGGCCCGCACGGCGGTGTCGCCGCCCGCTCCGGCCCGGGAGAGCAGGGTGTCCACGAGCCGGTGCGCGCAGAACTTGCCCGCCCGGACCCCGATGCCGTCCTCGGCGCTCAGGGCGGCGGCCACGAGATGGCTGTCGAGGCCGTCGACGGTGAAGGCCACGACGGGGACGCGCTCGTGGTCCTCGCCGAAGAGCGAGAGGGTCCGGACGCCGGGGACGGCGCGCAGGCCACGCAGGAGCCGCTGGGTGAGGGCAGCCTCGTGCGCCTCGACGGCGCCGCGGTGCTCCCGCAGCGCGGCGCACGCGGCCGCGAGCGCGACGGCCCCGACGACGTTCGGGCTGCCGCCCTCGTGCCGGGCGGCGCCGGTGGCCCAGGTGACCTCGTCGGCGGTGACGGCGAGGCTCGCACCACCGCCGGCCAGGTAGGGCGGGGCCGCGTCCAGCCAGTCGGCCCGGCCGACGAGGGCGCCGGCCCCGAACGGGGCGTGCAGCTTGTGCCCCGACAGCACGAGCCAGTCCGCCCCGAGACCGGCGAGGTCGACCGGCCGGTGGGCGAGCAGCTGCGCGGCGTCGAGGAGCACCCGGGCGCCGTGCCGACGGGCGAGGCCGACGATCTCCTCGAGCGGCCACAGCTCCCCCGTCACGTTGGAGGCTCCGGTGACGACGACGAGCGGCTGCGGGCCGTCGGCGAGCCCGGCGAGGGTGTCCCCCAGGGCCGCCACCGCCTGGGCGGGGCTGTGCGGGACCGGCAGCCGGTGCGTCCGCTCCGCGTCCCACGGCAGCAGCGAGGCGTGGTGCTCGCTGTCGAAGACGACGACGGGCGTCGCGTCGGGGAGCGCCCCCGCCAGGAGGTTGGTCGCGTCCGTCGTGGTCCGGGTGAAGACGACGAGGTCCTCGGGCCGGGCACCGACGAAGCGGGCGACCTCCTCCCGGGCCGCCTCGTAGTGCGCGCTCGTCACCCGCGAGAGCCACCCCGTCCCGCGATGGACCGAGGAGTACGTGGCGGTCACCGACGCCACGGCCCGGGCCACGCTCGCCAGCGCCGGCGTGGAGGCGGCGTGGTCGAGCTGGGCGTAGTCGACGAGGCGGCCGTCGAGCAGCGGGACGGTCGGCGCGAGGACCGTGGCCGGCAGCAGTGCGGGCGACAGGGCCCGGCCGGGCGCGTCGGGGCCGCGGGTCAGCGTCGCCGTCGGGGGGACGTGGCCGGTCGTGGTCGTGTGGTGGGTGGACATCGATGCTCCCGAGGGCCAAAGGACCCTCGGCGTGCCACCGGGATCCCGCGCTTGCCGACGCCGCTGCGGCGCCGACCCGGTCGTCACCCGGGGCACCCCACCGCGGAGGAGGGTTGCCGGCCAGCAAGCCGGGGCTTGACGCTGGCACTCGTGACCTGTCACCGGCGAGTCTGGCGACCGGGGTGGGTCGTGTCATCCGCGGTCCACCCTGCGAGATGGCCCGCGACGGGCGGGCCCTCAGGCGTCCGGCGCCGCGTACACCCGCTCACCGTCGACGAACGTCTGCAGCACGCGGGTCTGCCCCACGTCCTCGGCCGGGCCGGCGAACGGGTCCCGGTCGAGGACGACGAGGTCGGCCAGCGCCCCCTCGCGGATGCTCCCGGTCCCCTCGAGCCGGTTGACGTACGCCGAGCCGGCCGTGTAGGCGGTGAGCGCCGTGGCGAGGTCGATCCGCTGCTCGGGCAGGAACACCGGGTGCTCCGGCTCCCCCTCGCGGTGGGCCTCCGGCACCTTCCGGTTGACCGCGACGTGGATCGCGGCGAGCGGGTCGGCCGTCGAGACCGCCCAGTCCGAGCCCATGGCGAGCACCGCACCCGAGCGCTGGAGGTCACCGAACGGGTACTGCCACGAGGTGCGCGGCTCGCCGAGGAACGGGATGGTCAGCTCGACCATCTGGGCCTCGAGTGCCGCCCAGAACGCCTGCATGTTCGCGACGACCCCGAGCTCGCGGAAGCGGTGCACGTCGTCGGGGTGGACCACCTGGATGTGCGCGATGTGGTGGCGGGCGTCCCGGCGGCCGTTGGCGGCCAGCGCCCCCTCGACCGCGTCGAGGCACTCGCGCACCGCGCGGTCGCCGATGGCGTGGAAGTGCAGCTGGAAGCCCGCGGCGTCCAGCTGCACGGCGGCCGGCATCAGGGTCTCGACCGGGACGAACGAGATGCCGGAGTTGTCGGTGTAGCGGCCGTGGCCGTCGCAGTACGGGTCGAGCATCGCCGCGGTGAAGTTCTCCGGCACGCCGTCCTGCATGATCTTCACGCTCGTCGCGCGGAACCGGCTGCTCGAGAGGCGCTCCCGACGCTCGATGATGTCCGGGACCTGCTCGAGACCGGCGTTGCGGTCCCACCACAGGGCCCCGACGACCCGCGCCGTGAGCCGGCCGGACTCGTCGGCGGCGCGGTAGGCCGCCGCGGGGTTCCCGCCGTCGCCGTAGTCACCGATGATCGCGTCCTGCCAGGCCGTGACGCCGAGGGAGTGCAGGTGGGCCTGGGCGCGCAGCAGCCCCTCGAGCCGCTCCCCGTCGGTGGTCTCGGGGGCGACCCGCCCGACGAGCGCCATCGCGCCCTCGTGCAGCGTCCCCGAGGGGTTGCCGTCGGCGTCCCGCTCGATCCGCCCGTCACGCGGGTCGGGGGTGTCCCGGTCGATGCCGGCGCGGCGCAGCGCGGCCGAGCTGACCCAGGCGCCGTGCCCGTCGCGGTTCGGCAGGAACGCGGGGCGGTCGCCGACGACCGCGTCGATCGCGGCGGCCGTGGGGGTCCCCCCGGGGAAGGCCGCCATCGACCAGCCGGCGCCGAGCACCCACTCCTGCTCGGGGTGCTCGCGGACGTAGTCGCCGATCCGGGCCAGGTACTGCTCGGCGGTGGACAGCTCGGTGAGGTCGCAGCGCAGCATGTCGACCCCGGCCCACACCGGGTGCACGTGCGCGTCCTGGAAGCCCGGCAGGAGCATCCGCCCCGCGAGGTCGACCCGCTCGGTCCCGGGCCCGGCGAGGTCGAGCACCTCGTCGTGGCCCACCGCGACGACCCGGCCGCTGTCGACGGCCACCGCCGTCGGGCGGGCACGGACCCCCCGTGAGGTGAAGACCGGTCCGCCGGAGAAGATCAGGTCGACCACTAGCCGCCTCCCATGGTGCGTGCGATGTCGGTGGCCGAGTCACCGCTGCGTCGGAGGACGAGCGCGACGAGGCCGAGGGCGAGCAGGGTGAGCACGAGCATGACCGTCGAGACCGCGGCGATCTCCGGGCGCAGGCCCGAGCGCAGGGCCGACAGGACGTACACCGGCCACGGGGTCGTGCCCGAGACCTGGACGAACGCCGAGACGATCGTGTTGTCCAGGCTCAGCGTGAACGAGAGCAGGTAGCCGGCGAGCACCGCGGGCATCGCGAGCGGCACGGTGATCCGGCGGAAGGTGCGCACGGGCGGCGCGTAGAGGTCCCCGGAGGCCTCCTCGAGGGACTCGTCGAGGCCGACGAGCCGGGCCCGCACGATGTAGCTGACGACGGCGGTCGAGAACAGCGAGTGCCCGACGACGAGCCGGACGATCCCGCCGTTGAACACGCTCAGGCCGGCGTCCGAGCCGAGGTAGACCAGCCACGGCAGGAGCGAGACCGCGTCGACGATCTCGGGCGTGACGGAGACGAGCAGCAGCAGCCCGATGAACCAGTAGGTCCACCGCCCCGGTCGCCGGGCGAGCGCCACCCCGGCCATCGTCCCGAGGAAGGTCGCGAGCAGCGAGGAGAGCACCGCCACCTGGACCGACACGAGGACGGCGCTGCGGATCGCCGGGCGCTCGGTGAGGGCCCGGAAGGACCCGAACCCGAAGTGGTCCCAGGCGATGAGCAGGCGGCCCTCGTTGAACGAGTACACGATGACGACGACGATCGGGGCGAAGAGGAAGACGAGGACCGCGAGCCCGCCGAGGGTGAGCAGACGGTCGGCCCACGAACGCGGCGGACGGTTGCGCGGCGGGGGGCCCGCGCCGGCCGGGTCACCCGCGGGGGCGGCCTGGCCCGCCGCGCCGAGGTCGCTCCCGGCGCTCACGGTGCGTCCTCGAGGACGAGGCGGTGGCGGGCCTGCAGCGGGCGGGAGGCCAGCCAGTACAGCCCGGCGATGACGGCCACCGTGGCCGCGATGACGAGGATGAGGACGACGGCCATCGCCGAGCCGAGCGCCCAGTTCTGCGCGGTCTGGAACTGGCTCGCGACGAGCTGGCCGACCATGTTGCCCCGGGCCCCGCCGAGGACGGTGGCCGTGACGTAGTCGCCCATGAGCGGGATGAACACGAGCACCGTGCCCGCGATGATGCCCGGGCGGGCGAGCGGGAGGGTGACCCGGGTGAAGGTGCGCCAGCGGTTCGCGCCGAGGTCCTTGCTCGCCTCCCGCAGCGGCTCGCCGACCCGGTCGAAGGCGACGAACAGCGGCAGGATCATCAGCGGCAGGTAGTTGTAGACGACGCCGATGAGCACCGCCGTGCGGGTGTAGAGGATGTCGAGCGGCTCGCCCGTGAGGTGCAGCGTCTGCAGCAGCGAGGAGAGCCACCCCTGCGGGGCGAGGATGACCTGCCAGCCGATCGTGCGCACGAGGAAGTTCGTCCAGTACGGCACCATGACGAGCGCGACGAGCAGTCCACGGCGGTTCGGCGGTGCCTTGACCGCCATCCAGTAGGCCGCGGGCATCCCGACGAGCAGACACAGCAGCGTCCCCGCCACGCCGACCCAGAGAGTGTTCTGGAAGGTGGCGAAGAAGGTCGAGGAGAAGGTCTCGCGGTAGCGGTCGAGGGAGAGGACGTCGTTGGCGTGCGTCCCGAACAGCCCGGGCTTGTAGCCGAAGCTGAACCACACGATCGTCCCGATGGGGACGACGAAGAAGGCGACGAGCCACACCCCCGCCGGCAGGGCGAGCGCGTAGCGCGGAGCACGCAACCGGGGCCGCGCGGCCTCGGGGGCGAGGTCAGGCACCCGCTGCGGCCTTCGCCTTGTTCCAGATGTCGACCGTCCGCTGCTGGGCGTCGTTGACCTCGCCGGTCTTCATCGTCGCGATCTGCTCGGGGGTGAAGAAGACCAGGTCGAGCATCTCCAGCCCCTCCTTCTCGGCCTGGGCCTCGATGTCCTTGGCGCCGGTGTGGTAGCCGATGTAGTCGACGTTCTTCAGCTGGTTCTCCGGGGTCAGGACGTAGTTGATGAAGGCGTGCGCCGCCTCGGGGTGCGGCGCGCCCGCCGCGATCGCCCAGTTGTCCATCCACAGCTCGGTCGCCGGGCTGCCGAGGACCCACTGCCACTTGTCGGGGTCCTTGCTCTCCTGGATGCCGATCCGCGCGTCGCCGTTCCACACCTGCATCAGCCAGTGCGTGCTCTGCGGGATAGCCTGGCCGCCGGGGTAGGAGTCGAACGCGGCGATGTGCGGGGCGAGGGTGTTGACGACGAAGTCCTCGGCGGCGTCGAGGTCCTCGGCCTTGGTCGTGTTCCAGTCGATGCCGTTGGCCCAGTAGTAGATCCCGGTCACCTCGGCCGGGTCGTCGAGGACGGAGACCTTGCCGCTGGCCTCGTTCGTGGCGGCGTCGATGAAGTCGTCCCAGGTCGTCAGCTCACGGGTGATCTTCGTCGTGTCGTAGACGAACCCGGTGGTCCCCCACGCCTTGCAGATGGAGTAGTTGTTCTCCGGGTCCCAGGACTGGCCGAGGAACTGCGGGTCCATGTACTCCAGGTTGGGAATGAGCTCCTTGTTGATCGGGGCGAGGAGCTCGTTCTGGACCATCTGGGGGATGAAGGCCCCGGTGGGGACGACGATGTCGTAGCCGCCGGTGCCCTTGCTCGCGACGAGCTTGGAGATCAGCTCCTCGTTGGAGCCGAAGGAGTCGGTGGTGATCTTCGGGCCCTTGCTCTTGGTGAAGCTCTCGAGCACCTCCGGGGCGTCGTAGTCGCCCCAGGAGTACATCGAGATCGAGCCCTCGAGGGGACCGCCGGTCGCGACCTGGCTCGCGGGCGCGTCGGTGGGCACGGCGGTGGCGTTGCTGCTGCCGCCCCCGCCGCTGCCGCCGTCGCCGCAGGCGGACAGGACGCCGGCTCCCCCGGCGGCGGCCGCCAGGCCGAACAGGTTCCGTCGGGTCAGCTCGCGCCGGATGCGCGGGACGGCCGAGGTGTGGGCGAGGATGCGCAGCGGCTGCTCGGGGCTCGTCATGGGGTGGTCCTCTCCGGGAAGGGTCAGCTGGACGGCTGGTCGGGGACGGTGGTGGGTGGTGGCGCGGAGTGCGCCCCGTCGTGGGGGAAGACGTGGACGTCCTCGGGGCTCCAGTGGCACCACGCCGGGTCGCCGACGTCCAGGCGCGGTGCCCGCGGGGTCGGCCGCCGCACGAGGAGGGTGTGCTCGTCGCCGGCGTCGACGAGGAACTGCCGGGTCTCACCCTGGTGCGCGACCCCGATGACGGTGCCCTTGACGGTGTTCTCGCTCGTGCCGTCCGGCTGGTCCGCGGTGAGGTCGACGAACTCCGGGCGCACCGCGACCCGGACCCGCTCCCCTGGCCGGGTCTCGCTCGGGCGCGAGGAGCGCATCGGCCCGAGCTCGGTCTCCACGGCGCCAGACTCCCCCGCCCGGCCCTCGAGGAAGTTCTGCTGACCGACGAAGCCGGCGACGTAGGCCGAGGCCGGCGAGGAGTAGATGGTGTCGGCGTCGCCGAGCTGCTCGACCTTCCCCTCGCGCATGATGGCGATCCGGTCGCTCATCGAGAGCGCCTCGCCCTGGTCGTGGGTGACGAACACGAAGCTGATGCCGAGCCGGGACTGCAGCAGCTTCAGCTCGACCTGCATCTCCTCGCGCAGCTGGCGGTCCAGCGCCCCGAGGGGCTCGTCGAGCAGCAGGACCGAGGGGCGGTTGACGAGCGCCCGGGCGAGGGCGACCCGCTGCTGCTGACCGCCGGAGAGCTGGGTGGGACGGCGGTTGGCGTAGCTGCGCATCTGGACCATCTCGAGCGCCTCGGCGACCTTGCCCCGGATCTCACTCTTGGGGGTGCGCTGCTGCTCGAGCCCGTAGGCGACGTTCTCGGCGACCGACATGTGCGGGAAGAGGGCGTAGGCCTGGAAGACGGTGTTGACCTGGCGCTTGTAGGGCGGCACCCCGAGCACGCTGCGGCCGTCGACGAGGATGTCACCGGTGTCGGGGTACTCGAAGCCCGCGATCATCCGCAGGGTCGTCGTCTTCCCGCATCCCGAGGGGCCGAGCAGGGAGAGGAACTCCCCGCGGCGGACGGTGAGGGTGAGGTCGTCGACCGCGGCGACCTCGCCGTAGAGCTTGCTGACCCGGCGCAGCACGACGGCGTCGGCGGGTGCCGCGTCGGTCTCGGCGGGTGGGGGTGGCGTCACGTGTCGGCTCCTCGTGCGGGTTCCGGCGATTCAACCCGACTCGACCCCCGGTTCGCAACGGTTTCGCGTGACGATCATGTTTCGATCCGTGCCCGCACCCGACGCCAGCCCACGGAATCCGCATCCCGGGCGGCCCCGCCCTGGGCCCGTCGCCGAGGGCGTGGGGCCCCGGCCGGGGCTCCCCGGGTCAGGCCGGGACGACGTTGACGAGCTTGGGGGCACGCACGATCACGGTGCGCACGCCGTTGTCCAGGCTCGCCTGCACCTTGGGGCTGGCGAGCGCCAGCTCGCGCAGCGCGTCCTCGGCGATGTCGCTCGGCACCTCGAGCCGGTCGCGCACCTTGCCCCGCACCTGGACCACGCAGGTGACCGTCTCGTCGACGAGCAGCGCGGGGTCGGCCACCGGGAACGGCTCGTGGGCCAGCGAGTCCGGGTGGCCCATCCGCATCCACAGCTCCTCGGCGATGTGGGGCGCGAGCGGGGCGACCATGAGGACGAGCGCTTCGGCGGCCTCGCGCGGCACCCCGGCCTCGAGCTTGGTCAGGGCGTTGTTCAGCTCGGTGAGCCGGGCGATGGCGGTGTTGAAGCCGAGCTCGCCGAGGTCGGTGCGCACGGCGTCGATGGTCCGGTGCAGCACCCTGGCGGTCTGCGCGTCCGGAGCCTCCTCGAGCACCCGCAGCGCGCCGGTCTCCTCGTCGACGACGTTGCGCCACAGCCGCTGCAGGAACCGCTGGCTGCCGACGACCGCCCGGGTGTCCCACGGCTTGCTCTGCTCGAGGGGCCCCATGCCCATCTCGTAGAGGCGGAAGGTGTCGGCGCCGTAGGCGGCGTACATGTCGTCCGGGCTGACCATGTTCTTCAGCGACTTGCCGATCTTGCCGAACTCACGGGTGACCGGCCGGCCCGCGTAGGTGAAGGTCACCTGGCCGTCCTCGCCCACCTCCTCCTCGACGGCGGAGGCCTCGACGTACTGGCCGCGCTCGTCGGTGTAGGCCGGCGCCTGGATGTACCCCTGGGCGAAGTACGTGCGGAACGGCTCGTCGGAGGAGAGGTGCCCGAGGTCGTGGAGCACCTTGTGCCAGAACCGTGCGTAGAGCAGGTGGAGGACGGCGTGCTCGACCCCGCCGACGTACAGGTCGACGCCGCCGGGGTCACGGGTGCCCGTCGGGGCGCCGGCGACCGGCTGCTCGCGCGGGCCCATCCAGTACGACTCGTTCTCGGGGTCGACGAGGGCCTCGGCGTTGGCCGGGTCGAGGTAGCGCAGGTAGTACCAGCACGAGCCCGCCCACTGCGGCATGACGTTGGTGTCCCGGCGGAAGCGGCGCCGCCCGCGGCCGTCGCCGAGGTCGAGCTCGACCTCGACCCAGTCGCGGTCGCGGGCCAGCGGCGGCTCGGGCTCGCTCTCGGCGTCCTCGGGGTCGTAGACCCGGGGGCTGTAGTCGGGCACGTCCGGGAGCTCGACCGGCAGCTGGTCCTCGGGCACGCCGTAGGCGATGCCGTCCTCGTCGAAGACGACGGGGAACGGCTCGCCCCAGTAGCGCTGACGGGCGAAGAGCCAGTCGCGCAGCTTGTAGGTGACCGCGCCGCGCCCGAGGCCCTTCTCCTCCAGCCAGGCGGTCATCCGCTCCTTGGCGTCGGCGACGCCGAGACCGTCGAGGCTGAGCTCGTCGTTGGTGGAGTTGACCGCCGGCCCGTCGCCGGTGAACGCGGTGGACTCGTCGTGGCCCGCCGGTGGCTGCACGGTGCGCACGATGGGCAGCTCGTAGGCCGTGGCGAAGTCCCAGTCGCGCTCGTCCTGGGCGGGGACGGCCATGATCGCCCCGGTGCCGTAGCCCATGAGCACGTAGTCGGCGACGAAGACCGGGATGCGGGCCCCGGTGACCGGGTTGGTCGCCCAGCCGCCGGTGAAGACGCCCGTCTTGGCCTTGCCCTCGGCCTGCCGCTCGAGGTCGGTCTTGGCCGCCGCCGCGGCGCGGTAGGCCTCGACGGCCGCGCGCGGGCTCTCGGCGCCGGCGGTCCAGGCCTCGCGGGTGCCCGCAGGCCACCCGCCGTCCGGGACGAGGGCCTCGAGCAGGGGATGCTCGGGGGCCAGCACCATGAACGTCGCGCCGAAGAGGGTGTCGGGACGGGTGGTGAACACCTCGATGCCGGGCCCGGAGGCGGCGTCGGCCAGCGGGAAGGTGACGTGGGCACCCTGGCTGCGGCCGATCCAGTTGCGCTGCATCGTCTTGACCTTCTCGGGCCAGTTCACCCGGTCGAGGTCGTCGGCGAGCCGGTCGGCGTACTCGGTGATCCGCATGACCCACTGGCGCAGGTTGCGCCGGAAGACCGGGAAGTTGCCGCGGTCGGAGCGGCCCTCGTTGGTGACCTCCTCGTTGGCCAGGACGGTGCCGAGCCCCGGGCACCAGTTGACGGTGGCCTCGAGGGACTGCACGAGCCGGTGGGCGTCGAGGATCTCGGCGCGCTCGACGTGCGAGAGGTCCTCCCAGCCGCGCCCGTCCTCGGCCGGCAGGGAGCGCTCCCCGCGGCGGTACTGCTCGACGAGCTCCTCGATCGGCCGGGCGCGCCCGGTGCCGCCGTCCTCGCGCGGGGCGTCCGGGTCGTACCACGCGTTGAAGATCTGCAGGAAGATCCACTGCGTCCAGCGGTAGTAGTCCGGGTCGATGGTGCGGATGGCGCGGCGGTCGTCGTGGCCGAGGCCGAGGCGGCGCAGCTGGCGCGCCATGATCGTGATGTTCTCCTCGGTGGTCTTCCTCGGGTGCTGCCCGGTCTGGACGGCGTACTGCTCCGCGGGCAGGCCGAAGGCGTCGTAGCCGAGGCAGTGCAGGACGTTGCGCCCGAGCATCCGGTGGAAGCGGGCGTAGACGTCGGTGGCGATGTAGCCGAGCGGGTGGCCGACGTGCAGGCCGGCGCCGCTGGGGTAGGGGAACATGTCGAGGACGAGCAGGTGCCCGGCGGAGTACCCGGCCACGGCCTGCGGGTCGCCCCAGGGGCCCGCGGGGTTCGGGGCGTGGAAGGTGCCGCGCTCGGCCCAGCGGTCCTGCCAGGCCACCTCGATCGTCCCGGCCAGCTCGGCGGTGTAGCGGTGCGGGGTCTCGCTCATCTCGTCCTCGTCGTCGTTGCGTCCTGCGGCCATGAAAAAACCCCTCGCACAGGAGGGGTCGCCGCGCGGGTCGGGTGGCCGGCGCGGCTACGCAAGGAGCAGGGAACTCGTCACGGGGTCAGGGTAGCGCAGCGCCGCGGGCCGCCCGCGCCGCGTCCGGCTCAGTGGGCCGCGCCCTGGAGGTTGAGCAGGACGACCCCGGCGACGATGAGCGCGATGCCCGCGAGCTTGGCCGGCCCGAGGGGCTCCCCGAGCCAGAGGTAGCCGACCACGGCGATCGCCGCGGTGCCGAGCCCGGACCACACCGCGTAGGCGACCGAGACCTCCATCCACCGGACGACGAGCGTGAGCAGCCAGATCGACAGGACGTAGCCGGCGACGACGGCGAGGCTCCACCCGAGGTCGGTGAAGCCCCGCGCGCGCGGCAGGGCGGCGGTCGCGCTGACCTCGACGGCGATGGCGAGCAGCAGCAGGAGGAAGGCGGGCATCGGCGGTCTCCGGGCGGCGTCGATGTAGCAGGTGCTACATGGACACTGTAGCAGCCGCTACACTCATCTCTCGTGGACCGCCGGGAGGACCTCGTCGAGCGCGCGACCGACTACGTCCTCGAGCACGGCCTCGTCGGGCTGAGCCTGCGGCCGCTCGCCGCGGCGCTCGGGACGAGCGACCGGATGCTCCTGTACCACCTCGGGTCCAAGGACGAGCTCGTCGTCGCCGTCATTCGCTGCTCCACCCACCGGGCGCTCGCGCAGCTGCAGGCGCTGCCGGCCTCCCCCTCCGCCGGCCGGGCGGTCCTCGACCAGTGGCGGCTGCGCTCGGCGCCGCAGCAGAGCCGGTGCGAGCGCCTGTACGTCGAGGCCTCCACGCTCGGGGTCTTCGGCGAGGAGCCGTACGCCTCGGCGGTGGCCGCGACCAACGCCCGGTGGCTGGCCGCCGTCCGTGACCACCTCGCGGCCTCCGGCGTGCCCGAGGACCACCTCGAGGGGGTGGCCGGGCTCGTCGACGCCGCGTTCATGGGCTTCGCCCTCGACGCCCCCTTGGCCCCCGGCGCGCAGCCGACGGGCCTGGCCGCCCTCGCCGAGGCAGTGGAGGCGCTGGCGGCGGTCCGTCACGGCTGACGCGGCCCGGCGGCGCCGCCGCCCGACGGGGCCGCCGCCCGTCGGGGCCGCGTGCGACGATTGGGGGCATGAGCACCCTGTCGGACTTCACCGCGACGACCCTTCAGGGCGAGGAGCGCAGCCTGTCCGAGTACGCGGGCGACGTCGTCCTCGTCGTCAACACCGCGAGCAAGTGCGGCTTCACCCCTCAGTACGCCGGCCTGCAGTCGCTCTACGACGAGCTCAAGGACGAGGGCTTCGTCGTCCTGGGCTTCCCGTGCAACCAGTTCGCCGGCCAGGAGCCGGGAACCGAGGACGAGATCGGGCAGTTCTGCCAGCTCAACTACGGGGTCAGCTTCCCGATGTTCGCCAAGGTCGACGTCAACGGCCCCCAGACCCATCCGCTCTTCCGCTGGCTGAAGTCCGAGCGCAAGGGCGTCCTCGGCGGCCGGGTGAAGTGGAACTTCACGAAGTTCCTCCTCGGGCGGGACGGCGCGGTCCTCGGCCGCTGGGGCCCGAACACCGAGCCGGCGGCCCTCGCCGACGAGGTCCGGGCCGCGCTCGCCGCCGGATGAGCGCGGGGCGCCCGCGACGCCCGCCCGGGAGGTGGCCGTGAGCGAGCCGGGGCTCGTCGTCGGCGAGGACGGCCGTGCCCGCCCACCGTGGGCCGCCACCGACCCCCTGCTGCGCGAGTACTACGACCGTGAGTGGGGGATGCCGGTCCGCGACGAGCGCGGGATGTTCGAGCGGCTGAGCCTCGAGGCGTTCCAGGCGGGGCTGTCGTGGGCGACGATCCTGCGCAAGCGCCCCGCCTTCCGCAGCGCGTTCGACGGCTTCGACCCCGAGCGGGTCGCCGGCTACGACGAGCAGGACCTGCGGCGGCTGCTCGCCGACCCCGGCATCGTGCGCAACCGGGCCAAGGTGCACGCGACGGTGACCAACGCCCGGGCCACCCTCGCGCTGCGCACCGACCCCGAGGGCGACCTCGCCCGCCTCGTGTGGTCCTTCGCACCGGACCGCACGCCGCGCCCCCGGACCCCCGCCGAGGTACCGACGACCTCCCCGGAGTCGGCGGCACTCTCGCGGGCGCTCAAGGCCAAGGGGTTCGTCTTCGTCGGGCCGACGACGATGTTCGCGCTCATGGAGGCGGTCGGCATCGTCGACACCCACCTCGTGGGCAGCCACCGCCGCGGCAGCAGCGGGGTCTGGCCCGCCTGAGCGGCCCCCGGGACGCCCACGGGCCGGCCCCCGCGAGGAGGCCGGCCCGTGGGTGGGAGCCCGCGGGCTCAGCGGTGCAGGTCGAAGCGGTCGTTCTCCATGACCTGGACCCAGGCGGCGACGAAGTCCTCGACGAAGCGGTCCTCGCCGTCGACGCTGCCGTACACCTCCGCGATGGCGCGCAGCTGGGCGTGCGAGCCGAGGACGAGCTCGGCCGCGCTGGCGCTCCAGCGTCCGTCACTGCTGTCGTAGACGTTCTCGGCGCTCGCCGAGGTCGACCAGGTCAGCCCCGGCGCGAGCAGCGTGGCGAACACGTCGTTGGTCAGCTGCCCCGGCCGGTCGGTGAGCACCCCGACCGTGCTGCCGCCGACGGTGGCCCCGAGGGCCCGCAGGCCGCCGACGAGCACCGTCATCTGGGGCGCGGTGAGTCCGAGGAGGTTGGCCCGCTCGAGGAGCAGGGCCTCCGGACGGGCCTTCTCGCCCGCACGCAGGTACCCACGGAACCCGTCGGCTCGCGGCTCGAGGACCGCGAAGGAGTCGACGTCGGTGCTCTCCTGGGTGGCGTCGGTGCGCCCCGGGGTGAAGGGGACGGTGACCTCGCGCCCGGCCGCGCGGGCGGCCTGCTCGATCCCGGCCGAGCCGCCGAGGACGATGAGGTCGGCGAGCGAGACGGTGCGCCCGCCCGCGTCGTCGAACTCCTGCTTGACCCGCCGCAGGGTCTCCAGGACGGTGGCGAGCTCGGCCGGCTCGTTGACCTCCCACGAGCGCTGCGGCTCGAGAGCGAGCCGCGCGCCGTTGGCGCCGCCTCGCATGTCGGTCTTGCGGAAGGAGGCCGCCGAGGCCCAGGCCGTCTTGACCAGCTGCTGGACGGTGAGCCCGGAGGCGAGCAGCGCGTCCTTGAGCGCCGCGACGTCCTCGTCGGTGAGCGGCTCGCCCGATGGCGCGGGGACCGGGTCCTGCCACAGCTGGGGCTCGGGGACCCAGGGCCCGAGGTAGCGCGTCACCGGGCCCATGTCGCGGTGGAGCAGCTTGTACCAGGCCTTGGCGAAGGCGAGGCGGAAGGCCTCGGGGTCCTCGTGGAAGCGGCGGGAGATCTGCTCGTACTGCGGGTCGAAGCGCAGGGCGAGGTCGGTGGTGAGCATCGTCGGCGGCCGGCTCAGCGAGCCGTCCTCGGGGTCGGGCACGGTGTTGGCCCCGGCGCCGTCCTTCGGCTGCCACTGCCACGCACCGGCGGGGCTCTTGGTCAGCTCCCACTCGAAGCCGAAGAGGTTGTCGAAGAACTTCGTCGACCACTGGGTGGGCGTCTGGGTCCAGGTGACCTCGAGCCCGGAGGTGATGGCGTCCCGGCCCTTGCCGCTGCCGTACTCGCTCTTCCAGCCCAGGCCCATGGAGTGCACCGGGCAGCCCTCGGGCTCGGCGCCGACGAGGTCGGGGTCACCGGCGCCGTGGGTCTTGCCGAAGCTGTGCCCCCCGGCGATGAGGGCGACGGTCTCCTCGTCGTTCATCGCCATCCGGGCGAAGGTCTCGCGGATGTCCCGGGCCGCCTTGAGCGGGTCCGGCTCGCCGCCCGGCCCCTCGGGGTTGACGTAGATCAGGCCCATCTGGACCGCGCCGAGCGGGTTGGCCAGGTCGCGCTCCCCGCTGTAGCGCTCGTCGCCGAGCCAGGTGTCCTCGGTACCCCAGTTGACCTCCTCGGGCTCCCACACGTCGGTGCGCCCGAAGCCGAACCCGAAGGTCTCGAAGCCCATGTCCTCGAGGGCGACGTTGCCGGCGAAGACGAGCAGGTCGGCCCAGGAGATGCGCTGGCCGTACTTCTGCTTGACCGGCCACAGCAGCCGGCGCGCCTTGTCGAGGTTGGCGTTGTCCGGCCAGGAGTTCAGCGGCGCGAAGCGCTGCTGGCCCCGGCCGCCACCACCGCGCCCGTCCTCGATGCGGTAGGTGCCGGCGGAGTGCCAGCTCATCCGGATGAACAGCGGCCCGTAGTGACCGAAGTCGGCCGGCCACCAGTCCTGGGAGGTGCGCATGACCTCGACGATGTCGGCCTTGAGTGCCTCGACGTCGAGCCCCGCGAAGGCCTCGGCGTAGTCGAAGGAGGCACCGAGCGGGTTGGCCTTGTCGCTGTTCGTGTGCAGGACCTGCAGGTCGAGCTGGTCGGGCCACCAGTCCTGGTTCGTCCGCGGGCGGCGCCCGGGGACGGGGGTCGGCGACGGGATCGCCGGGTTCTCGCTCTCGCTCCCCTGCTCGGTCACGCCGTGCTGCTGGTCGGTCACGTCGGTCCATCTCCTGTTCGGTGGTGGTGCGGTGGTCTTCGGGTGCTCGTGGGTCGCGGACGTCGGGTCAGGCGCTCGCGCGCGCGGCGCAGTCGGGGCAGGTGCCCCAGTACACGACCTCGGCCTCCTCGATCGCGAAGCCGTGGTCGCTCGAGGCGGTGAGGCACGGGGTGTCGCCGACGGCGCAGTCGACGTCGGCGACGGCGCCACACGTGCGGCACACGACGTGGTGGTGGTTGTCCCCGACGCGCGCCTCGTAGCGGGTGGCCGAGCCGGCCGGGCGGATGGCACGGACCAGGCCGGCGTCGGTGAGGGTGTGCAGCGAGTCGTACACGGCCTGGTGGGAGACCGACGGCAGCGGCTCGCGCACGGCGGCCAGGATGGCGCCCGCCTCGGCGTGCGGGTGGGCGTGGACGGCGGTGAGGACCTCCAGCCGGGGGCGGGTCACCCGGAGCCCGGCGGCGCGCAGCAGCTGCTGGAGGTCCGGTGGATGAACCATGCGACCACGATGACGGCCTGTCTTGAACCTGTCAAGACACGGGCCGCGGTGGACGGGTCAGCCGGCCGCCGGCGGGTGGGCGAGGTCGGCCTGGATCTCGCGGATCGTGACCGCGAGCATCCCGGAGGTCAGCAGCCCCCGGCCGAGCGGCCCGGAGGGGTCCTCGCCGAGCCGTGGCAGGAGGGCGAGGGCCTTGCGGACCTCGGTGGTCATCCGGCCCAGCTGCCACCGCACCTCGGCACGCCGGCCCGCCTCCTGGTCGCTCGCCGCGAGAGCGGCGGCCTTGGCGGCGTAGGCGGCGGCGCCCAGCGCGTGCGCGCCCATGTGCGCGACCCCCGAGGCCTGCCCGGCCGAGCGGGCCGCGGCGACTGCCGCCGGCGCGCTCGCCGAGCCGGCGGCCCGGCCCGCGAGGAACCGCCGGCGGATCTCCCCCGCCGTGTCCAGCTCGCCGCGGCCGAACGCCCGGGCACGGTCGATGCCGTCACGGGCCCGGCCCTCCCCCGGGGCGTCGGCTTCGAAGAGCGGTAGGACGTGCTGCGCGCAGTCCGCCGCCCAGAGCGCGACGAGGCGGCGGTGGGTCTCGCCGAGCGACTGCGCAGATGCCATGCACCCACCCTCGCACGCCGCGTGGCGCGAGCCGGGCGGACGACAGCCGACGGTACCTCTGACTACAGTCAGAGGTATGACGTCCCGCGACCAGACCGCGACGGTCCGCCTGTTCAACCGCACCGTCACCGAGCGGCTCGGTGCGCTGGAGGAGCACTACCTGGCGCGCGGCCGCTCGCTCGGCCTGGACCGGCTGCTGTGGGAGATCGGCCCCGACGGGCTCGACGTCCGCACGCTGCGCGTGCGGCTCGGCCTCGACTCGGGGTACCTGAGCAGACAGCTGCGCACGCTGGAGGACGAAGGCCTGGTCGAGGTCTCGGCGTCGCCGGGCGACCGGCGGGTCCGACGAGCGACCCTGACGGCTCGAGGGCTCGCCGAGCGGGACGTGCTCGACGAGCGCTCCGACGAGCTCGTCGAGTCGATCCTCGCTCCGCTGACCCCGCGCCAGCGCGCGGAGCTGACCGACGCGGCCTCCACGGTGCAGCGTCTGTTCGCCGCGTCCGCGGTCTCCATCGGCCCGGCCGACCCGGCCCAGCCACGGGCACGGGAGGCCGTCGCCGCCTACCACTCGACGCTCGAGCAGCGGTTCGAGGGCGGCTTCGACCCCGGCCGGAGCGCTCCGACCCGCGACGAGGCGTTCCGCCCGCCCCGAGGTCGGTTCCTGACCGCGACCTCCCACGACGAGGTCGTCGGGTGCGTGGGCGTGACCGTGGCGCCGGACGGCGCGGCTCGGCTTCGCCGGCTCTGGGTCTCCTCCGCCGTGCGCGGCCTCGGCGTCGGCCGTCGGCTCGTGCACGCGGCCGAGGAGGCCGCCGCCGGTCTCGGTGCGCGGCTCGTCCGCCTCGAGACCAACCGCGCCTTGACCGAGGCGGTCGGTCTGTACCGGTCGGCGGGCTACCACGAGGTCGCTCCGTTCGACGACGAGCCCTACGCCCACCACTGGTTCGAGAAGCAGCTCGTGGGCGACCCGGCCCCCTCGGAGCGCGTGGGCTTCGTCGGCCTGGGCATCATGGGCCTGCCCATGGCGCGCCG
This sequence comes from Phycicoccus endophyticus, assembly GCF_011326735.1. Lineage (GTDB taxonomy): Bacteria > Actinomycetota > Actinomycetes > Actinomycetales > Dermatophilaceae > Phycicoccus > Phycicoccus endophyticus. The sequence continues at coordinate 5,864 of NZ_JAANCN010000015.1, read as the reverse complement.
GCTGGCCGCGAGCGGGCTCCCCCTGACGGTGTGGAACCGCACGCCGAAGGAGGACCGGGAGCTGAGCCTGGCCGACGTCAGAGACGCACGCGAGGTCGCCGAGGTGTTCGCGCAGTGCCGGACGGTCCTGCTGATGCTGCGCGACGAGACGGCCGTCGACGACGTGCTGGGCCGGGCCGACGGCCGGCTGGCCACCCTCGTTGCCGGCCACACCGTCGTCAACCTCTCCACGCTGGCCCCCGGCTACTCCGCGGGCCTGGCCGAGGAGGTCGAGCAGGCGGGTGGGCGCTACGTCGAGGCGCCGGTGTCCGGCTCCCGTCGACCCGCCGAGGAGGGGACGCTGGTCGCGATGCTGGCCGGTGCGCCGACGGACGTGCAGCGGGTCGCCCCCCTGCTGGCCCCGATGTGCGCAGAGTCCGTCTCGTGCGGGCCCGTCCCGTCGGGGACCACGACCAAGCTCGCCGTCAACGTGTTCCTGCTCGCCCTCGTCACCGGCCTCGGGGAGGCGTTCCACTTCGCCCGACGCTGCGGGGTCGACGGCGAGGTGCTGCGCAGCATCCTGGACTCCGGCCAGATGGCCTCGCCCATCTCGAAGCTCAAGGCGGCCAAGCTCGTGGCCGACGACTTCGACGCCCAGGCCGCCGTCACCGATGCCCACCGCAACGCCGCCCTCATCCTCCGAGAGGCTGCCGACCGGGAGCTGCGCACACCGCTGAGCAGCGCCTGCGAGGCGCTGTACGCCGAGGCGGTGCGGCGCGGGCACGGCTCGCAGGACATGGTCGCCGTCGTGCATGCCTTCGACACCTCTCCCCCACCCCCGGTGTGACGCCGCTCCACGCGGCCCTCTCGGGCGCGATAGCCGACGAGGACGATGGTGAGCTGCCCGTTGACGTGCGTGGCGGCCACCTACCGCGACAGGCTGGCCAAGCCGGCGACGTGCTTGCGCAGAGCTGTCGACCAGCTCGCGGGTCGTGAGGCGGTCGGCGGCCGCCTGCGGCGGGAAGCGGCTCCCGTCGCTCGGCACCCGGGCATGGCCTGTGGCGGATCAAGGACCGCAGCTTCGTCGTCCGGCACCAACTCCACCCGGCAGAGCTCGCCGCCTTCGACACCCGCGCCCGGGGGAGCGCGTCCTCAGCCGATGAGTTGCTCGGAGCGTTCCCAGAGTCGGCGGGCGAGGTCGACGTCGTTCGCGAGGGGGTTGAGTCCTTTGCCAGGGGTCTTCTTCGCGTAAAACTCGCCCGAAGCCCAGTCGATCCCCGGCCGCCCGCCGGTGAGCCAGACCAGTTGCTCCGCGCCCTTGTCGGGAGTTGTCAGCAGCACAGCCCGGGAAAGCCGGTTGGTCGCGAGGAACTTCATCAACCGGCTCGTGGTCTCGGACCCGAAGCTGGTGGCGACATTACCGGGGTAGAACGCTGCGGACGAGATGCCTTGGGCGTGATAACGGCGGTGGAGCTCTTTGGTGAACAGGACATTTTCCAGCTTCGCCGCACTGTACGCGCGAACCGGGCTGTAGTTCCTGTCCATATTCAGGTCGGCGATATCGAGGGTGCGCTCCAGGCCGCCGTGCAGTGTCGTGGTCTGAATCACCGATGCGCGAGAAGCGATGAGCTTCCGCATCAGCAAGGTGGTGAGCAGGAACGGTGCGAGGTGGTTGATCTGGAAGGTCTTCTCGAATCCGTCGACGGTCTTTGCCCGATCCCCGAAGACACCGCCAGCGTTGTTGGCGAGGACGTCGAGGCGAGGATACGCGGCGTCCAGTTCCTCGGCCAGATGCCGCACGTCGTCGAGACGAGTGAAGTCCGCAACGAAGTGGTCGGCACCGACCTCGCGTGCCACGGCGGCTGTCTTCTGGGGAGACCTCCCCACCACCACGACAGTGTGGCCATCTCGGGCGAGCCTGCGGGCCGCAGCAGCACCGATCCCGTCACTCGACCCGGTCACCACGACAACCTTCTTCTCACCCACGACGCACCCATCCCGAACGAGACATCTAACCGAATGTGGGACACTGTATCATGCTCAGGATGCGGTACCATTCGACGATGGGCGGACCGCGAGAGCAGCCTGGAGGGTCACGAGCCGTAGCCCGTGAGGCAGTCAAGGCGCACGTGTCGAACACAGCCCGGACCCTCGTTCTCGAGCGGGGATACGAGGCCATCAGCGTGGAGGCCATTTGCAGCGCCGCCGAGATCTCTCGGAGCACCTTCTTCCGCTACTTCGCCTCCAAAGAGGACGCTGTGCTGACCGATATCGAGGAAGCGGCCGAGACATTGCGCAGCGCTCTCAGCGCGCGCCCGGGCGACGAGCCTGTGTGGACCGCAGTGCATCGAGCTCTCGAACCACTCGTCGAGCAGTACGACGCCTCACCCGAACCGGCCCGTCCACTGGCCGCGCTGACCGCGACCACGCCGGCCCTCGCCGCCTACCAACACGAAAAACACTCCGCGTGGCGCGACGCACTTCGTCCCGAGATCTGTCGCCGCATCGGGGTCGACCCTGCCGACCACACCGATCCTCGTCCGACGGCGATCCTCGCCGCCGCGCTCGCCTGCCTCGACGCCGCCATCACCGCATGGGCCACAACCGAACAGACCACCCCCATCTCCGCACTCCTGCGCGCCGCCATGGACAGCACCCGCCTTTAGCGCCGAACACGCCGGTTCCACGCGGCCTCGGGGACTGCTGCACCGTGCCCTGGGCCGGCGCACCCCGGCCGCCGCCTACCGTCACCGCCTTGGTCCACGGCCTGCACATCACCGTCATCGACACCACCACCGGCGAGCTCATCCGCCAGCTCACCCTCGACACCACCCGCCGATACCAGCCCCAAAACCAAGGACTCCCCGAACCCTGAGGGTTCGGGGAGTCCGCGATGTCCTGAGACATCACACTGTGGACCTAACAGGACAACTATCGAACCCCTCTCCTGCCCTCCGGCAGATCCTCGACGGGAAGAAGCCGCAGGTCAGCCGGCCTGCAGTCGTCTGCGAGCCCGTCTCGGCTAAGCAGCAGCAGGTCCGCCTATCGGACACCCAGAAGGCTGAGCTGGTGTAGCGGCACCGCAACGGGGCCTTCAAGAAGGAGCTCGCCCGGGCGTACGGGGTCCACGTCGAGACCGTGCGGGCGATCATCCGAAAGCGCTCGATGGGCCAGGCATGATGACACGCTCGCACGAGTTCAGCCAGCCCCCCGATCGGTCGGATGCAGAGGTCCGAAGCTGAACCATAGGGCGAGGGCGACCGGCAGGCTGTCGCTCATTTCGTAGGCTCACAGACATGGCGAACGAGAAGATCACCGTCGATGAGCTGGCGGAGTTCATGACGCGACAGCTGCCGATGACGTTCGATGTCTTCGAGAAAAACCGGGACGCCGGCAACGAGAACCAGGAGTACTGGGCGCGTGGCCGCGTTGACGCATTCCTGCAACTCATGCAACTACTTGATCGAGATCGCGAGGCGATGCTCCGCGCCGAGTGGGAACGTGTTGTGCACGGCGAAGGGTTCATGAGCGATGAGGACTGACGACCTCCGGTCCAGATGACGCCCGCCTACTCGTCCCCGAGCAACGCACTGAATCGGCTCGTGATGCTGTCCGGATCGTCGAGTTCGTGATCCAGGTCTTCCTTCAGTGCGCTTCGGAGATCAGGTAGGTCGGGCGCGGCATACGCCGGCTCCTCCATGAAGCTCGCAACCTCGGCGATTGCCGAGCTCCACCACTTCTGGGTGCCGCGCTGTGTGCGTTGCTCGTTGCGATCCTTGAGCAGGTCCTGCCAGACCCTCACCTCCCAGCTGTTGCGAGCCGCGTCTAAGGACACGTCGGACGTCAACAACTGACGTAGTCGTCTTTCAAGGTCGTCAGCACGCTTGGAGGTGTGCTCCCACGTGTCGACGGTGAAGTTCCACCAGACCTTTCGGCGGAGGCGCAGAACCCTGTGCGCCAGGTTCTGCAAGGAGTCGTCCTGGAGCGCTTCGACTACATCGTGCAGATCCCGAACCAGTTGCTGCACGTGTCCGACTTCGTACTCAACGGAATCTGCCGAGGCAGCAGCCGACTCAGCTGAGGACGATGCCGATCGCGCGGCATCGGCCGCCTCAACGCTCGTTCCCGTAAGGCGGTGGATCGGGTCGGCGATGTTCTTCTCTATCGCCTCCGCGATCTGGTCGACCTGATTGCCGACGGCTCCGACGGCCGATTGCAGCTCCTCACTGGTCTGACGGAATCGAACAGCAAAGCTGCCGGCCTCGCGGTCTAGGTAGATGCTGAGCAGCTCATCGTCTGTCAGCGCACGGGTCGAGCGGCCTTGTCGTGTCTGGCGGCGCCCCTGGTCATCGAAATGCGGCGGCATTGTTGGCCGAATCTCCACCCGAACAAACGGCGCCTGCTCGGCAACCCCTTCTTCCACGATGAAGGCGTCGACGGGGATCGGTCGGGTCTTGGAGGCAAGGTCCTGTATGCGTGCGACTGCCCGGTCAAGGCCCTTCGAGAGCCCGCACGGCACTCCCCTAACGAGACCAGTGGCCTTATCTTCCACCTCATCGACACCCACCAGAAGGTGCGCCACGTCGCGTGCAGGATCGGCCGCGACCCAGTTGGCGAGGGCAGCCAACAGTCCGGGGCTCACAGCGTCCGCGTCGCGCTTGAACTCGAAACGGCCCGATTCACCCGTTTCCAACATCCGTCGCGCTGCGGCGCTCACCTTCTGGTGGCGCGACGCCTTAGCCGGTTCCGTCATGTCCACGTTCTAACAGCCACGATCGACACATTGGGACTGCTGCACCGATAGGTGACAACCGATCTGTGGCGCCGTGAGGCGCCGCTGGAAGGATGTCCCCGTGCCCAAGCCCTACCCCCAGGAGTTCCGCGACGACGTCGTGCGAGTGGCCCGTCAACGCGAGGACGGGGTCACGCTGAAGCAGGTCGCGAAGGACTTCGGGATCTCCGAGTCCTGCCTGACGAACTGGATGAGCCAAGCCGACCGAGATGCCGGGATCCGCTCGGGGCCCGGCCGTGAGGAGCTCGCGGAGCTGCGCGAGGCCAAGCGTCGGATCCGCACCTTGGAGCAGGAGAACGAGGTGCTGCGCCGCGCTGCCGCGTACCTGTCGCAGGCGAACATCGGCCCAAAATGATGTACCCGCTCGTCCGCGAGCTGGCCGCCGACGGGATCCCCGTGACGGTGACGTGCCGGGTGCTGAAGATCGCGAGAGCGCCGTACTACCGGTGGCTCCAGGGGCCGGTCACCGGGGCCGACATGGTTGCGGCGTACCGCGCCAACGCCCTGTTCGACGCCCACCGCGACGACCCGGAGTTCGGGTACCGGTACCTGCACGACGAAGCCGTCGACGCCGGACAGGTGATGGCCGAGCGGACCGCGTGGGCGATCTGCTCCCAGCACGGCTGGTGGTCCGCGTTCGGCAAGAAGCGCACCCGGAACGGGAAGAAGCCTGGCCCACCGGTCCACGAGGACCGGTGCGCCGTCACTGACAAGCACGGCGTGACCCGGCACGTCTTCACCGCGCACGCCCCGAACCAGCTGTGGCTGGCCGACATCACCGAGCACCGCACCGGCGAAGGCAAGCTGTACCTGTGCGCGATCAAGGACGCCTACTCCAACCGGATCGTCGGCTACTCGATCGACTCGAGGATGAAGTCCCGCCTGGCCGTCGCCGCCCTGGAGAACGCGATCACCCGCCGCGGCGACGTCGCCGGCTGCATCCTGCACACCGATAGAGGCTCTCAAGGCGGATTCAAGCGGTCGTCGCAACACCTCGATCGTGGAGGTGTCGATGGGAGTTCGGGAGCGTCAGCAGCAGGTCCGGTTGTATCGGGGGCAGGTGCCCTCGCCGGGGCGGCCGACGGTGGCGTGG
>NZ_JAANCN010000014.1 GCF_011326735.1 Phycicoccus endophyticus | reverse complement strand
CATCGCGGCGGCGCCGGCGGCCGCACCCGCGGAGCCGGCGGCGGGGGCGGCCGGGGCACCCGGGCCGGGGTGGGGGGCACGGGCGGCCTGGTGCACCCCGGTCATCCCGGTGGCGCGCGGGCGCGAGGCCTTGGACGGGCGCAGCCGGAAGACGCCGGTCTCGAGGTCGTCGTGCTCCTCGAAGACGATGTCGATCGGCCCGGCCGGCTGGTAGCGCTGGCCGTCGCAGTGCTCCTCGGCGGCCGCGACGAGGTCTTCCTCGACGCCGGGAAGGTCCGGGGAGAGCCGGTCGTAGTCGCCGGGGCTGAGCTCGATGACGAAGACGTTGGGGACGATGGCCCGCCCGGAGGCGGTCACGGCACGGTCGTCCATCGCCCGCCGGATGTGGCTGGCGATCTCGACGGGGTGCACGGCCGAGCGCAGGTGCCGGGCGAACGTGCCCTGGACGGCACGCTCGATGCCCGCCTCGAGGCGGTCGAGCAGACCCACCGTGCACCTCCTCATCGGTCTCGGGTACGGCAGACGTCCCTCCAGCGTATCGGGCGAGGCTGAGGGATCACCCAACCCGCGCGCCCGTGGCGCCCATGAGCCCGCCGGCCCGGGTGCGCTTCGCCGCCTCCGGTGCCGGTGCGGCCCGCGCGCCGCGTTCCCACCCCGAGTCCAGGTCGCTGCGGCATGCTCGAGGCCATGGCGACCCGCACCTCCCCGCCCGTGACCCTGCTCGTGCTCGGCGCCGCCGGCGACCTGACGCGGCGTCTCCTGCTGCCCGGGCTGGCCACCCTGCTGGGCACCGAACGGGACCGGCGCGTGCGGGTCCGTGGCGCGGACCGCGCCCAGCTGTCGCCGGCGCAGTGGCGCGCGCGGGTCGAGGACGCGTTCTCCTCGGTCGAGACGCCCACGGCGGTGACCTCACGGGTCGTCGAGGACACCGACTACGTGAGCGCCGACATCCTCGACCCGGACGCGCTCTCGCAGCTCGTCGGCTCGTGTGGCGAAGGCCCCCTCGTCGTGTTCTTCGCGCTGCCGCCGTCGGTGACGATGGACTGCTGCGAGCTGCTCGCCCGGGTCGACCTGCCCGAGGTCACCCGGCTCGCCCTCGAGAAGCCGTTCGGCACCTCCCGCGAGAGCGCTCGCCGGTTCAACGGGCTGCTGCACCGGGTCGTGCCCGAGGAGCAGGTCTTCCGGATCGACCACTTCCTCGGGGTCAACACCGTGCTCAACCTCGTCGGGCTGCGGTTCGCCAACCGGCTCCTGCAGCCGGTCTGGGATCGCGACCACATCGAGCGCGTCGAGATCGTCTACGACGAGGACCTCGCCCTCGAGGGCCGCGCGGGCTACTACGACGGTGCGGGGGCGCTGCGCGACATGCTCCAGAGCCACCTGCTGCAGGTGCTCGCGCTGTTCGCCATGGAGTCGGTGGCCACCCTCGACGCCGAGGAGCTGCAGGACCAGAAGGCGCAGGTGCTGCGCGCCACCCACCCGTGGGGGCGCAGCCCCTCCCGCGCGGCGCGGCGGGCCCGCTACACCGCCGGGCGGCTGGGCCGGCGCCGCGTGCCCGACTACACGGCCGAGAAGGGCGTCGACCCCTCCCGGATGACCGAGACGCTGGCCCAGGTGACCCTCGGGGTGGAGACCAACCGATGGGCGGGCGTCCCCTTCGTCCTGCGCAGCGGGAAGGCCCTCGGCACGGCACGCAAGGAGGTCGTCGTGACCTTCCGCGAGGTCGCCCACCTGCCCGAGGGGTTCACCGGCCGACCCGGCCCGGACCGGCTCGTCATCGGGCTCAAGCCGGGGTCGATGGACCTGACGATGACGATGAACGCCGAGGGCGACCCGTTCGACCTGGAGCAGAAGATGCTCTCGGCCAAGCTCGCGCCGCCGCGCATGCAGGCCTACGGCGAGGTGCTCGGGCAGGTGCTCGACGGCTCACGGCTGCTGTCGGTCCGCGCAGACTCGGCCGAGGAGTGCTGGCGGATCGTCGAGCCGGTGCTGCGCGCCTTCGGGCGTGGCTCGGTGCCGATGGAGGAGTACGCGGCGGGCTCGGACGGGCCGGAGGGCTGGCAGCGGTGAGCCCACCGGGCCCTGCAGGGGAGGGGGCGGCTTTGGCCGAACCGGGGTCCATCGGGCACACTGGGACAGCTCAGCAGAGCACCACGCGCAAGTGGCGGAACGGCAGACGCGCTGTCTTCAGGTGGCAGTGTCCTTACGGGCGTGGGGGTTCAAATCCCCCCTTGCGCACTCTGGGCTGGTCAACGAATCAGCTGGAAAAGACGGACGAAACTCCCGGTCGGGTCATCCGGCCGGGAGTTTCGTATCTGTTGGGGCGCCGACGTCACGCCCGGCCGGTAGTCAGGACGCCGTCGATGGATGCTGGGCCTCGTCGTCAGTGTCATAGGAAGACCTCAAGCACGAGTTGACGCCAATCGCATGACCGACGTCGGCACCCCGAGCAGTACCACTGGTCGGCACGTTCTGTCGTCGGACCTGAACTGGGAGTCGGCGATGAACTTGGCCAGGTGCAGGCATCGCACTCGTGCGGCCAGCCAGCCGAGTCCTGAAGCGTTGGGTGCCGGCCAGGCACTCATGTATTAAAAAATATGACTCCACGGGGCTAGACCGCATCAACGCGTATAACTATGCAATACTGTGGAGTATGGACACGAGTGACCTCCTTCGGGGTGGCGAGACGCTGACGACCGAGTTCAAGTCTCATCTCAACGATCGGGACCTCACCAAGGCCGCGACCTGCCTGGCGAACGCCCAAGGCGGCACACTCCTGCTCGGTGTGGATGACGACGGACGGGTCGTAGGTGCCCAGCCGCGCCCTGGCGGCCACATGGATCCGGCGCGGGTGGCGGCATACGTCCAGAACAGCACCGACCCCCCACTTGGAGTCGCGGTGAGCCTGGAGCACATCGACGGACAACAGGTGTTCCGCATCGATGTGCCGACGGCTACGCCAGGCCCTGTAGCGACCAAGGATGGGTACTACACAAAGCGAGTGCTCGACACCCTCGGCCAACCCCAGTGCGTGCCCATGTCGCCGCAGGAGATCGTGAGCATGGGGATGGTCACCCGCGGGCAGGACTACGCCGCTGCCGTCGCGGTGGGCGCCACCCAGACGGATCTCGACCCGGTTGAGTTCGACCGATATCGCCGACTCTCCAGCCTGACCAGGGACAGCACCGCGAACCTCCAGGACGAGGACATCCTTCGAGCTCTCGGTTTGGTCCCCCTTGCGGCTCCGGTGAGCCTCGGCGCCATCCTGCTGTTCGGCAGGGTTGAAGCAGTCGCACGATGGGTGCCCAACGCAGAGTTCATCTTCCAGGACCTGCGGGGGGCAAGCCCTTCCAACGAACGTCTGGTCGGGCCACTCCTGCGTGTCACCGAGGAGATGCAGGCACTCATCGATGCGCGAAACAGCGTGACGGAGCTGATGGCGGGTATCCACCGACTCGACGTCCCGCTCATCCCGTCAGTGACCCGACGCGAAGCAGTCGCGAATGCCATCGTGCACCGCGACTACTCGGCCCTCGGTCCGACGAGGGTGCAGATCGACGACGCCGAGTTCGTGGTGAGCAACCCAGGCGGTCTGCCACCTGGCGTCACGATCCACAACATCCTGGATGAGTCTCGTCCCAGGAGCCCGATCCTTGCCGACGCCTTCAAACGGGCCGGACTGGTCGAGCGCAAGGGCAAGGGGGTCAACGAGATGTTCGAGCAGCAGCTGCGGGCCGGCCGTGACGCGCCGAGCTATGCACGCTCCACGACGAACTCAGTTCTGGTTTCCGTCCCTCTCGGAACGGCGGACCTCGATCTGGTCCGCTTCCTGCTGACGTTTGAGAACGAACAGCAGCGCTCTCTGGGGTTGGACCAGTTGCGGGTGGTGCACGAGATAAAGGCGATGGGCTCAGCCGCTCCGAGCGAGCTCGCCGAGGCGCTGGCCATGCTCCCCGCAGCGGTGCGAAGCACCACCACGCAACTGGTCGAGCTGGGCATCCTCGAGAGCCGAGGCGTCGGCCGGAGCCGACGCCTGCACCTGACTCCCCGATTCTACGACCTGGCGCAGGATCGGACCGCCTACGTGCGCGTGAAGGGTGCAGACCCCATACAGCAAGAGCGAATGATCGGTGACTACGTGGATGCGTACGGATCGATCACCCGAGCGCAAGCGGCGGGGCTGTGCCAGGTGTCGCCGACGCAAGCCAGGGGGGTGCTCAAGCGCATGGTCGACCGCGGTGAGCTGCGATTGGTTGGCGAGCGCCGCGGCGCCAAGTACGTCCGGGAATGAGAACTCAGAGGTGTGCCTGGAGTCCACCATCGGCTGTGCCTGGAGAGCAACTGTGTGTTGTGTGGACGCAGGTCAGGGAGTTCGGGAACTACCCACTCGACCGCGACGTGCGACGTGCCCCGGGGCACGGGGCCAGCCGCACCGCACCAACCCCCGCGTCGCCCCCGGACCTCTGGGGCGTGACCCGGGGGTTTCGGCTGTCCTCGCCCGCCGGTGCCCCGGCCGGGTGCGGCAGGGTGGGGGCGTGACCCTCTCCACCGGCGGACCGGTCGTCCTGGCTCTGGACTCGTTCAAGGGCGCGCTCACCGCACAGGAGGCCGCGCGCGCGGCCGCGGCGGGCTGGCGCGAGGTCTTCCCGGACGCCGACGTGCGCGAGGTCCCGATGGCCGACGGCGGCGAGGGCACCGCCCGCACGATGGTCGCCGCGACCGGAGGGCACTGGGTCGAGGTGGAGTCACAGGACCCGCTCGGCCGGCCGGTGACCGCCGGCTACGGCGTGCTCGGGCCGGACGGGTCGGGACGGCTGCGCGTGGCGCTCGACGTCGCGACGGCCTCCGGCCTGGACCTGCTGCGAGCCGACGAGCGCGACGTCTGGCGGGCGAGCAGCGCGGGGACAGGCCTGCTGCTGCGGCACGCCCTCGACGCCGGGGCCGACGAGGTCGTCCTCGGCATCGGGGGAAGCGCGACGAGCGACGGCGGCGCCGGGCTTCTCGGCGCGCTCGGGGTGGACCTGCTCGACGCCGCCGGCACCCCGGTCGGCCCGGGCCCGGCGGGCCTGGGCGCCCTCGCCGTCCTGGACGCCACGCCGGCCCACCCCCGGCTGGCCGGGACGAGCATCCGGGTCGCCTGCGACGTGACCAACCCGCTGACCGGCCCCGAGGGGGCCGCCGCGGTCTACGGCCCGCAGAAGGGCGCCACGGCCGAGGACGTCCCCCGGCTCGACGCCGCCCTGGAGCGGCTCGCCCGGGTCGCGGGAGGCGACCCGCACACGCCCGGCGCCGGCGCGGCCGGCGGCATCGGGTTCGCCCTGCGCTGTGTGCTCGGTGCCGAGCTCGTCTCCGGCGTCGAGCTCGTGGCCGACACGGTCGGTCTGGAGAAGGCCTGTACCGGAGCGCGGCTCGTCATCACCGGCGAAGGCCGGCTCGATGCGCAGACCGCCGCGGGCAAGGTACCGCTCGGTGTCGCGCGGGTCGCCGCGCGACAGGGAGTGCCCACGGTGGCCCTCGTCGGGTCGCTCGGTCCCGGGTACGAGGGGCTGCTCGACCGGCTCGCGGCGGCCTGGCCGCTGGCACCCGGCCCGCGCACCCTCGAGGAGGCCCTGGCCGCCACGGCCGACGACCTGCGACGGACCGCACGCTCGCTCGCCGCCTCGCTGGCGGCCTGGGTGGGTGCCGGCTGAGAGCGGCCGCCACCCGCCCGCCCCGAACCCCCCGCGTGGCCCGCCGACCTCGCACACTGGGGGAATGGCCCGCCACGACGACCCCACCCCCACCCGCCGCGAACGCCTCTCCCGCGCCCTGCGCGCCACGAGCAAGGTGGCCCTGGGGGCCGCGCTCGTCGGCGCGGGCGTGGCCCACCTCACCGTGGCCCGGGAGGAGTTCCAGGCCCAGGTCCCCGAGTGGGTGCCCCTCGACGCCGACGACGTCGTCGTCTGGTCCGGGTGGGCCGAGATCGGCCTCGGCGCGACGACCCTGCTCACCTGGCGCCAGCCCACCCGCGCGCGGGTCGGGACCCTCGGCGCGCTCTTCTTCCTCGGGGTCTTCCCCGGCAACGTCGCCCAGTGGCTCGAGCGCAAGGACGGCTTCGGGCTCGACACCGACGAGAAGCGGATGGCGCGCCTGGCCGCCCAGCCGGTGCTCATGGCGTGGGCCCGCTACGCCGGGGACCCGCGGGGCGCCTGACGCGGCGCCGCGCGGTCGGTGGGGGGAGGGAGACTGGGTCCGTGCGTGCCCGCCCGGTGATCCTCCACCTGGACCTCGACGCCTTCTTCACCGCGGTCGAGCAGCTGCACAAGCCGTCCCTGCGGGGCAAGCCGGTCGTCGTCGGGGGGGTCGGCGGACGCGGTGTGGTCTCGACGGCCTCCTACGAGGCCCGCGCCTTCGGCATCCGGTCGGCGATGCCGATGGCCGAGGCCCGGCGACGCTGCCCGAACGCCGCCTTCCTCAGCCCTCGGTTCGAGGCCTACCGCGACTGCTCGCACGCCGTGATGGACCTCGCTCGTGAGCTGACCCCGCTGCTCGAGCAGGTCTCCATCGACGAGGCCTACCTCGACCTCACGCCGGCGCTGCCCACGGCCGACGCCGAGGCGGTCGCCGAGCTCGCGGCGGGCCTGCGCTCCCGGATCCGCGGGCGCACCGGGCTCACCGCCTCGGTCGGGGCCGGGACGAGCAAGCTCGTCGCGAAGATCCACTCCGACCTGGCCAAGCCCGACGGGCTGCTCGTCGTGCCCGCCGGCGAGGAGGCCGACCGGCTCGCCCCGCTGCCGGTCCGCACCATCCCCGGGGTCGGCCCGGCGACCGCCGCGCGGCTGGCCGCGCACGGCGTGACGACGGTCGGCCGACTGGCCACGCTCGACCTCGGCGAGGTGGTCGCACTCCTCGGCAGCGCCCACGGGCGGCAGCTGCACGCCTTCGCGCAGGGCCTCGACGACCGCGAGGTCGTCACCGAGCGGGCAGCGAAGTCGGTCTCGGCGGAGTCGACCTTTCCCACCGACGTCACCGACCGGCTCCGGCTCGAGCAGCACGTGCGCCGGCTCACGAGCCGGGTCGGGCAGCGGCTGCGCGCCGACGGACTCTCCGGGCGCACCGTCGTACTCAAGGCGCGGCGCTACGACTTCAGCACCCTGACCCGGTCGGTGACCCTCGACCAGCCCACCGACGACGACGCCGTCGTCCTGCGCCACGCCCAGCGCCTGCTTGCCGGGCTCGACGTCGCCGGCGGGCTGCGCCTGCTCGGGGTCGGGGTCTCGGGGCTGTCGCTCTACACCCAGCCCGACCTGCTCGACGGGCTGTTGGAGCAGGCCACCCCGGCTCGGCGCGCCCGCCCGGGAACCCCCGCCGCCGAGAGCGAGGAGGAGGACGTGGACGGCGGGTTCGTCCGGCCGGACGCCGGGGGTGGGCCGAGCGAGCCTCCACCCGACGACCCGTCGCCGGGCGAGCCGCCCCCGGAGGAGCCGGTGGGCCGGGCAGCCTGGCGCCCCGGCCAGGACGTCGAGCACGCCGCGCACGGGCGGGGCTGGGTGCAGGGCAGCGGGGTGGGGCGGGTCACCGTGCGCTTCGAAGGCCCGCACACTGAGGTGGGCCGGGTGCGCACCTTCGCCGAGGACGACCCCGAGCTCCTCCCCGCCGAGCCGCCGCAGTGGCGACCGCAGGACGAGCCCGCCGGGACGGGCTGACCGCCTGCGCCGGCGGGCGCCGGGAGGTCAGGAGCGGGCGGTCAGTGCGCCGGCGGTCGCGACGTGGTCGGCGAACAGGCCCGGCCAGGCCATGATCCCGTACGGGGTGCGCGCGACGACGAGGCGGCTGTCGTCGAGCAGCTCGTGCAGGAGAGCGGCGGTGCTCAGGGGGTGCCCCGCGTCGTCGCTCCAGGCGAGCACGAGCGTCGGCACGTCGAGCTCGCGCAGTGCCTCCGGCTCGGGCAGGTCGGTGGCGGCCGCACCCCGCAGGACGGTGGGCAGCAGCTCCTCGGGCACCGAGGGGTCGGTCAGGGGTGCATCGGCGAGCGCCGGCGGCGCCCCGGCCTCCTCGGCCCGGGCGACGAACGCCGCCAGCCCCTCGCGCTCGACGAGCTCGGCGTTGGCCAGGTAGGTGGCGGCCTGGGCCCGCCGGGTCGTCCACGCCGTCGGGGGAATCGCCAGCGTCAGGCTCGCGAAGCGCTCCGGGTGGCGCACGGCGGCGTGCAGCAGCGTCCCCGAGCCCATCGAGGGCCCGAGCCCGTGCACCCGCTCGCCGGGGGCCACCACGTCGAGCAGGGCGAGCAGGTCGTCGGCCAGGCGCGGCCAGGTGTAGCTGCGCGGGTCCGTGCCCCCGCTCGAGCGGCCGTGTCCGCGGGCGTCGTAGCGCAGCACGCGGTGCCCGCGCAGGGCGCGCCCGAGGTCGAGGCCGATGCGCTCGTCCCGCTCGCGCGAGGAGTTCAGGCCGTGCAGCTGCACCACGAGGGGGCCGGCATCCCCGGAAAGGTCGTAGTCGAGCGCCGCGTCGGGCAGGTCGAGGGTGGGCACACCGCCTCCAGGAGGAACCATCGTCGGGGATGCGCCTAGAGTACGGCGGCATGCGGCTGACGAACGTCGCGCAGATGTCGCTGCCGCCCGGCCGGGTCCGCAGCCTCGCGCTCGCGCCCACCGGTCCCCCCGGCCGCCGGCTCCCGGTCTCGTTCGACCAGGGCCGGCACGTCGGCGAGGGGGACCGGCCCGGGTCGTGGATGGCGGTCGCCGTCCGCCTCTCCGGTCCGGCAGACGAGGACGCCCTCGCCGAGGCCTGGCAGGCGGTCGTCCAGCGGCACGGGACGCTACGAACCGCCTTCTCCCGCACCGGCGACGGCGACCTGCGCCTGCACGAGGTCACCCTCGGTGCCGGGACGTGGAGCGAGCACCCCGTCGACGGACACGCCACCCGCGAGGTGCTGCGCGACGTCCTCGACACCGCGTGCCGGTCCTGTGCGGTCCCCTCGCACCGGCTCTGCCTCGTCGTGCCCGACGCCGACGCGGAGGACCCCCGGCCAGCCCTCGTCATCGCGGCCGACCACGCGCACGTCGACATGTGGAGTCTCGTGGTGCTCGTGCGCGACCTGCTCGCCTGCCTCGAGGACGTCCGGGCGGGGACCGGCCCCGTCGGGGCCTCCCTGCCGGCCGCGCCCGCCTTCGCCGAGCACACGGCAGCCCTCGAGGCCCGCCCGGCCGCTCCCGGGCAGGTCCGCCGTCGCTGGGCCGACATCCTCGAGGCCGAGGGTGGCCTGATGCCGCTCTTCCCGCTCCCTCTCGGCGACGTCTCCAGCGCCAGGCCCGAGGTCGTCGAGGTCCGCGACGTCCTCGACGCCGAGGAGGTCGGCACGCTCTCCCAGCGCGCCCACGAGGCGGGCCTGCGCACCATCGCCCTGGCGGTCTCCGCCCTGACGAGCGCGACCCGCGAGGTGGCGCACCGGCCGCTGCGGGCGGTCTTCCCGGTGCACAGCCGCTACGAGGGCCGCTGGCACGACGCCTGCGGCTGGTTCATCACGAACGCGGTCATCGAGTCCTTCGACCCGGACCCGGCGGCGTGCGCGTCGGCGGTCAAGGAGGCCCTCGGGCTGGGGTCGTGGCCGCTGGCGCCGATCCTCGCCCCGTGGGGCGGCATGCCGCAGGCACCGGGGATGTTCGCCGTCTCCTGGCTCGACACCCGGCGCCTGCCCGTGCGGATCGACCCCGCCCTGGAGCTGCAGTACGTCTCGGCCCGCATCCGCACGGACGGTGTCATGGTCTGGTTCGTCGTCAACGACTCGGGGCTGCACCTGCGCTGCCGCTACCCGGACACCCCACAGGCCCGCGAGAACGTCGGGGCCTGGCTGGACGCCGTCGAGCGCGCGCTGCGGGTGGCCGCGGCGTCCTGAGCGGCGCGGCCGCGCTCAGGCGGGTGAGCCCGGCGCGCCGGTGCGTCGCGGCGCGTGTCCCCGCCGGTTCTCCGCGAGTGCCTCGCGCAGCTCGTCGTCGTCCATGACGAGGTAGACCAGGCCGCAGTCCTGGGGCCCGGTGGCTCCGGGGACGCACAGGGTGCAGTACTCCCCCACGCGGATCGGGCACTTCGGGTCCGGCCGGCGGCGCGCGCGGGTCGGGAGGCTCACCCGCCCAGGGTACGCCGCCGGCGCGGCCTCCTCGCCCCTTGTTAGGCAAGGCTCACCTGCATGTGGTTAGGTGGGTCCAGCCGCGGACCCGCCGCGGGAGCCCAGGGAGGTCAGCGGTGATCGTCTGTCACTGCCGGGTCGTCAACGACACCGCGATCACCGCCGCCGTCGACGAGGGCGCCCACACCCTGGCGCAGGTCTGCCGGGCCACCGGCGCCGGCACCGACTGCGGGGGCTGCGTGTTCTCGGTCAAGGCCCTTCTCTGCGACCATGACGTCGCGAGCACCATCGAGACCGCGGTGGTGCCCCCCGTCGAGGAGGAGACCTTCCGTGCAGCCAGCTGACCCCCGCATCGTCGAGCTCTTCAACGAGGCCCTGACCTTCGAGCTCACGGTGACCAACACCTACTTCCTCCACGCGCGGATGCTCGACAACTGGGGCTTCACGCGGCTCGGCAAGGTGTTCTACGACCTGTCGATCGACGAGATGCGCGACGCCGACGCGCTGATCAACCGGATCCTCTTCTTCGAGGGCCACCCGAACGTCCAGAAGCTCGGCGCGATCACCGTCGGGGAGACCGCCGAGGAGATGCTCCGGCTGGCGCACCGCAGCGAGCTCGCCGCCGTGGCCCAGTTCAACGCCTCGGCCAAGGAGTGCCACGACCTCGGCGACCACGGGTCGGCCGCGGTGTTCGAGGAGATGGTCCGCGACGAGGAGAAGCACGCCGACTTCTTCGAGTCCCAGCTCGACGCCATCGAGCGGATCAGCATCCAGCAGTACCTCGCCCAGCAGATGGAGGCGGGCGCGGGCCCCTCGCCGTCCTGAGCGGTCGGCCACCCCGCGCGGGGAGGGTCAGCCGCGTCCGGCCGGCCCTCCCACCTCTCGGGGTGTCCCGCCGTCGGCCAGTCGGACGCCGGTGAGCGCCCAGCGCGCGCGGTGTGGGAAGAAGTTGCGGTAGGTCAGCCGAGCGTGGGCCGGCGGGGTGAGCGCACAGCCGCCGCGCAGCACCATCTGGTTGCTCATGAACTTGCCGTTGTACTCGCCGATCGCCCCGTCGGCCGCACGGAACCCGGGGTAGGGGTGGTAGGCCGAGGAGGTCCACTCCCAGCAGTCGCCGTAGACCTGGCGCAGCCGGTGCTCGCCACCGGCTGCGGGCGCCGCGCTCGGGTGGAAGTGCTCGAGGTCGGCGAGGTTGCCGCCGGAGCGCGCGGCGTCGCCCTGCCCGTCCTCGACGACGGCGTGCTCCCACTCCCCCTCGCTCGGCAGGCGCTTGCCGGCCCACGTCGCGTACGCCTCGGCCTCGTAGAAGCTGACGTGCCCGACGGGCAGCCCGGGGTTGACCGGCCACGTGCCGTGGAGGGTGTGCTCGAGCCAGACACCGTCGTGCTCGCTCCAGTACAAGGGCGCCCGCCAGCCCTCGCGCTGGACGGTGGCCCAGCCGTCGGAGAGCCACAGCTCGTGGCGCGCGTACCCGCCGTCGGCCATGAACCGCAGCCACTCGCCGTTCGTCACGAGCCGGTCGGCCAGCCGGTACGGCTCCAGCCACTGCCGGTGGCGGGGGAGCTCGTTGTCGAAGGCGAACCCCTCCCCCTCGTGCCCGACCTCGACGAGCCCGCCCTCGACGTCGACCCAGCCGAGGTCGTCGGGCTCGGTGCGGGCCGGCCGGGTGCCGCCGTAGACCGGCTCGAGAGGGTTGCGCGAGAGGACGTGCTTGATGTCCATGAGGAGCAGCTCCTGGTGCTGCTGCTCGTGGTGGAAGCCGAGCTCGACGGTGGGCGCGAGCTTGTCGACGGTGCCGTCGTCGAGGGAGGCGACCAGGTCGCGCATCCGGTCGTCGACGTTGCCCCGGTAGAGCCCGACGTCGTGCGCGCCGGGCCGGGTGACGAGCCCCCGGTCGGGGCGGGAGTACCGCGGCCCGAGGCTCTCGTAGTAGCTGTTGAAGAGGAACCAGTAGCGGTCCTGGAAGGGGGCGAACCCCGGCTCGTGCGGGCTGAGCACGAAGGTCTCGAAGAACCACGTGACGTGCGCCCGGTGCCACTTCGTCGGCGAGACGTCGGGCATCGACTGCACGGTCTGGTCCTCCGGCGACAGCGGCGCCGCGAGGCGCTCGGTGTGCGCCCGCACCTCGTCGTAGCGGGTGGCGAGGCTCGTGGCGTCCCACGGGGCGGTCGCGCTCATGGCCGGGGTCCTCTCCTCGGGTAGCCGGTCGCCCCCATCCTCACCCCGGCCGCGCGCTGCGGCCACCGGAGCGCGAGCGCGTAGGCGGCCGGTCAGCCCCCGCCGCCGGTGGGGGCCAACCCGGTGACGACGAGTGCCGGCTCGCCGGCCTCGTCGGTCGCCGCGAGGTCGAGCTCGGCGGTGATCCGCCAGTCGTGGTCGCCCTCCGGGTCCTGGAGGATCTGGGTGACCGCCCAGGTGCCGTCCCGCTGCTCGACGTGGAAGAGGGCCGGCCCGCGGGCGTCCGGGCCGGCGCCGACCTCGCCGTACTCCGCGAGGTAGCCCGCCGCGGCGTCCTGCCACTGCGCGGCGCTCAGCCCTCCGTCGAGCGCGGCCAGGGCCTCGTAGCGGCCGAGCGCCAGCAGCTCCACGCGCCGGAACATGCTCTGGCGCACCATGACCCGCAGCGCCCGAGGGTTTGCGCTCAGGGCTCGGCCCTCGGGGGTGGGGCGGACCTCGTCCTCGGCCGTCTGGGTGGGGTGGGTCAGGGCCTCCCACTCGTCGAGCAGGCTGGAGTCGGTGTGGCGGACCACCTCGCCCAGCCACTCGACGAGGTCGTCGAGCTCCTCGGTGCGCGCCGAGAGTGGCACGGTGGAGCGCAGGGCCCGGTAGGCGTCGGTGAGGTAGCGCAGGAGGACGCCCTCGGCCCGGGCGAGCTTGTGGTGGGCCACGAGCTCCCCGAAGGTCATCGCCCGCTCGAACATCTCGCGCACGACCGACTTCGGCGACAGGTCGCGTGGGTCGACCCAGGGGTGGCTGCGCCGGTAGGTGCGCAGGGCCTGGTCGAGCAGGTCGGCGAGCGGTCGCGGCCAGGTGACCTCCTCGAGGGCCTCCATCCGCTCCTCGTACTCCAGCCCGTCGGCCTTCATCGCGGCGACCGCCTCGCCGCGGGCCTCGAACTGCTGGGCCAGCAGGACCGGGCGTGGGTCGTCGAGGGTGGCCTCGATGACGCTCACGACGTCGAGCGCGTAGTCCGGCGACTCCCGGTCGAGCAGCTCCAGGGCCGCGAGCGCGAAGGCCGAGAGCGGCTGGTTGAGGGCGAACCCCTCGTGGAGGTCCATGGCCACCTGGAAGGGACCCTCGGCGTAGCGGGGGCCCTCGCGGCGCAGGAACCGCTCCAGGGGCGGGCGGTCCGCCGGGGTGTCCCGGAGGCCCTCCGCTGCCCCGGCCGAGGACGCGGGTTGCTCGGGGGTGGGCTCCTCGGGCGCCGCGAAGCCGGCGGCCGCGAGGGCCTCGCCGAGCGCGCCGAGCCCCTCCGACGGCGCCTCGGGGGTGTCCGCCCCCTGCTCGGCGGGGGCCTCGGGCTCCTCTGGCTCGGGCTCGGGGGGCAGCCAGTCCTTGAGGGAGGAGCCGTCGTCCGGCTCGAGGACCCCGGCGCTCAGCAGCGAGCCGACGACCTGCACGGCCCGCTCGAGGAGCCGTGCGCGCCGCTCGTCGTCCTCGTGGTTGTCGAGCACGAGGGTGTACAGCGCGTCCTGCTGGCCCTCCCACTGGTCGAGGACGCCGAGCACCATCGCGTGGGTCACCCGCATCCGGGGCCGCAGGGGCTCCGGCGGGGCGCCGACGAGCCGCTCGTAGGTGGCCTCGGTGTAGGACAGCGTGCCCTCGGGGGGCTTCTTGCGTACGACCTTGCGCTGTCGTTTCGGGTCCTCGCCGGCCTTGGCGAGCGCCTTGGCGTTCTCGATGACGTGCTCGGGTGCCTCGACGACGACGTGGCCGAGGGTGTCGAAGCCAGCACGGCCTGCCCGCCCGGCGATCTGGTGGAACTCGCGGGCGCGCAGCACCCGCTGCCGCCGGCCGTCGTACTTGGTCAGCGAGGTGAGCAGGACGGTGCGGATGGGGACGTTGATGCCGACGCCGAGGGTGTCCGTGCCGCAGATGACGGCGAGCAGGCCGGCCTGGGCGAGGGTCTCGACGAGCCGGCGGTACTTCGGCAGCATCCCCGCGTGGTGCACGCCGATGCCGTGCAGGACGAGCCGTCGGAGGGTGTGCCCGAAGCCTTTCCCGAAGCGGAAGCCGCCGACGGCCTCCTTGAGGGCGGCCTTGCGGGCCGCGGTGACGACCTCGACCGAAGCCAGGGCCTGAGCCTGCTCGACCGCTGCCGCCTGGGTGAACGACACCACGTAGACCGGTGCCTTGTCCTCGCGCAGCAGCAGCTCGAGGGTCTCGTGGACGGGCGTGAGCACCCACTCGTACTCCAGGGGCACGGGGCGCTGCGTGCCTGTGACGGCGAGGACCTCCCGCCCGGTGCGCGCGTGCAGGTCCTCCTCGATCGCATGCGTGTCGCCGAGCGTCGCCGACATCAGGAGCATCTGCGCGCCCGGCAGCAGTAGGAGGGGGGCCTGCCAGGCCCAGCCGCGGTCCGGCTCGCCGTAGAAGTGGAACTCGTCCATGACGACGAGCCCGACATCGGAGGAGTCTCGTTCGCGCAGAGCGTGGTTGGCGAGGACCTCGGCGGTGGCGCAGATGACCGGTGCTCCGGGGTTGACCGCCGCGTCGCCGGTGAGCATCCCGACGTGCTCCGCCCCGAAGGTCTCGACGAGGGCGAAGAACTTCTCGGAGACGAGTGCCTTGATCGGCGCGGTGTACCAGGAGCGCCGTCCGGTGGCGAGCGCCAGGGCGTGGGCGGCGACCGCGACGAGGGACTTGCCGGAGCCGGTCGGCGTGGCGAGGACGACGTGGGCCCCCTCGGTGAGGGCGAGCACGGCCTCCTCCTGGGCCGGGTAGAGCGTGAACCCCCGCTCGCCGGCCCACTCGACGAACACGTCCAGGGCGGCGTCGGGGCCGATGCCGGGGCCGCCCGGGCGGCCGTCGGCCCCGGTGAGGCGGTCGGTGAGGGTCATCGTCGGCGATTCTCCCCGATCCGCCGCTCCCCCGGGATGCCGGGCATGGCGGCCGGTCGCTCGGCGTGGACGGCCTCGCCCCTCAGCGGCCGGCACCGACGATGCGGACCGCGAGGTGCGCGTAGTGCTCACCGAGCTCCTCGGGGGTCCAGGCACCGTCCTCGCGGTACCAGCGGGCGACGTCGACGGCGAGCGAGAGGAGCGCCGCCGCCGCGACCCGCGGGTCCTCGCAGTGGAACGCGCCGTCCGCGACCCCGTCCTGGACGACCCCCTGCATCTCGGCGTCGACGGCGTGCCGCAGGGCCTCGACCTCCGTGCGGTGCTCCGGCGCCAGCGCCGCGAGCTCGTCGTTGACCACGCGGGCGAGGACGTGCGCCCGGGCGTGGTAGCTCACGACGTCGCGCACGACCGCGCGCAGCCGCTCCACGTGGTCCGCGCTCGAGGCCCGGGCCGAGCGCAGGACGGCGAGCATCGTCTCGTGGCCGCGGCGGGAGATGCGGTAGAGGATGTCCTCCTTGGAGCGGTGGTGGACGTACAGCGCCGCCGGGGACATGCCGGCGGCAGCGGCGATGTCGCGGGTGGTTGTGCCGTGGAAACCCTTGCGGGAGAAGGCCTCGACGGCGGCGTTGTACAGCCGGTCGCGGGCTTCGCCGGACCGTGGTGCCGGGCGTCGGGTCTCGGTCACGTCGTCCTCCTCGGGCGCGCTGCGACCGCGTCCGCCCGGGGACGGCGGGGGTTGACGCGGTGGCGGCACGACGGCCATGCTGTGCCTGAGCAAGCGCTTAGTCAACCCCTGGGAGGCACCGATGCCCACCGACGACACCGCCGCCGCGGCGGGCCGGCTCGCCGGCCGCGTCGCCCTCGTCACGGGCGCGAGCCGCGGCATCGGCCTCGGCATCGCCGAGCGGGTGGTCGCCGAGGGCGGGCGCGTGGTCCTCACCGCGCGCACCGAGGAGACGCTGACCGAGGCGGTCGACCGGCTCGGGGGCCCACCGGTCGCCCTCGCCGTCGCCGGCAGGTCGGACGACGCCGACCACCGGGCCGCGGCGGTGGCTGCGGCGGTGGGCACCTTCGGTCGCCTCGACCTGCTCGTCAACAACGCCGGGATCAACCCCGCCTACGGACCCCTGATGGACCTCGACCTCGACGCCGCCCGCAAGATCCTCGAGGTCAACGTCACCGCGAGCCTCGGCTGGACCCAGGCGGTCCACGCGGGCTGGATGCGCGAGCACGGCGGCGCGGTGGTCAACGTCGCGTCCGTGGCCGGCACCGCCCCGGCCCCGGGCATCGCCATGTACGGCGCGAGCAAGGCCGCGCTCATCCACCTCACCGAGGAGCTCGCCGTCGAGCTCGGGCCCGGCGTGCGGGTCAACGCCGTCGCCCCCGGCGTGGTCAAGACCCGCTTCGCGCGCGCCCTCTACGAGGGTCGCGAGGAGCAGGTCGCCGCCCGGTACCCGCTGGGGCGCCTCGGGGTGCCCGAGGACGTCGCCGGCGCCGTCGCCTTCCTCCTGTCCGAGGACGCCGCCTGGGTCACCGGGCAGACCCTCGTCGTCGACGGCGGGCTCACCCTGACCGGAGGCCTGTGATGGGCCGGAGCCGGTGAGGGCCTGGCAGGTCCCGGCCCTCGGCGAGCCGGCGGAGGTCCTCGCCCTCACCGAGGTACCCGAGCCGGTCGCCACCGCGGGGCGGGTCGTCGTGCGCGCCCTCGCCACGCCGGCCAACTTCCCGGACGTCCTCATGTGCCGGGGCCACTACCAGGTGCGTCCGCCGCTGCCGTTCACCCCGGGCATCGAGGTCTGCGGCGAGGTCGTCGCCGTCGGCGACGGGGTCGACGGGGTCGCGGTCGGGGAGCGGGTCCTCGGGACGACGGCGCTGCCCCACGGCGGGTTCGCCGAGCTGGCCGCTATGGACGGCGGGTCCACCTTCCCCGCCCCGGACTCGCTCGAGGACGCCCAGGCGGCCTCGCTGCACATCGCCTACCAGACCGGGTGGTTCGGGCTGCACCGGCGTGCGGGTCTGCGCGCCGGGGAGACCCTGCTCGTGCACGCGGCGGCCGGTGGCGTGGGCAGCGCCGCCGTCCAGCTCGGCCGCGCGGCCGGGGCCCGGGTCGTCGCGGTCGTCGGTGGGCCGCACAAGGCGCAGGTGGCGCGCCGGCTCGGGGCCGACGTCGTCGTCGACCGGCACACCGAGGACGTCGTCGAGGTCGTCCGCTCGGTCACCGGCGGCCGTGGCGCCGACGTCGTCTTCGACCCCGTGGGTGGCGAGGCCTACCGCAGCGCCACCCGGTGCGTCGCCTTCGAGGGGCGGATCGTCGTCGTCGGCTTCGCCGGCGGGGAGATCCAGTCCGCCGCGCTCAACCACGCCCTCGTGAAGAACTACGCCGTTCTCGGGCTGCACTGGGGGCTCTACGCCGCCCGCGAGCCCGAGGCCGTGCGGGACGTCCACGCCGAGCTCGTCCGGCTCGCGGACGCCGGCGCGCTCGCCCCCCTGGTCAGCGAGCGCCTGGGGCTCGAGGACGTCGCCGCGGGTGTCCAGCGGCTCGCGGACGGGCACACGGTCGGGCGGGTCGTCTACGTCGCCGACCCCGCCGCGCGCCGCCCGTCAGCGGACCCCGAACGACCCGACCCCGACCCGAGGAGGCCCCTCAGATGAGCACCGCCCGAACCGCTGTCGTCACCGGAGCAGCACGTGGCATCGGCGCCGAGGTCGCCCGCCGGCTGGCCGCCGACGGGATGTCCGTCGCCGTCGTCGACCTCGACGAGTCCGCCTGCCGCTCGACCGTGGAGGACATCGCGCACGCCGGCGGCACGGCCCTGGCCGTGGGCTGCGACGTGTCGGACGAGGAGGCGGTCACCGCGGCCGTGGAGCGGGTGGCCACCGAGCTCGGCCCGCCGACGGTGCTCGTCAACAACGCGGGCATCATCCGCGACAACCTGCTCTTCAAGATGACGACCGCCGACTGGGACGCCGTGATGGACGTCCACCTGCGCGGCGCGTTCCTCATGACCCGGGCCTGCCAGGCGCACATGGTGCAGGAGCGCTTCGGGCGGATCGTCAACCTCTCGAGCACCTCGGCGCTCGGCAACCGCGGGCAGGCGAACTACTCCGCCGCCAAGGCCGGGATGCAGGGGCTGACCAAGACGCTGGCCATCGAGCTCGGGCGGTACAACGTCACGGCGAACGCCATCGCCCCCGGCTTCATCGAGACCGACATGACCGCCGCGACCGCGGCCCGGGTCGGGGTCGACTTCGAGCAGTTCAAGGAGGCGGTGGCCCGTGAGACGCCCGTGGCCAGGATCGGCCGCCCCGCGGACATCGCCCACGCCGCCTCGTTCTTCTGCAGCGAGGGTGCCGGGTTCGTCTCCGGCCAGGTGCTCTACGTCGCCGGCGGCCCCCGCGACTGACCGATGAGCCCCTCCCCGACGCCCCCAGGGCTGGAGCCGGACGCCCTCACCGCCTGGTGGCGCCGGGTGCTCGGCGACGACCCGGACACCGCGCTGGCCGGCCCCACACGCCCCCTCGACGTCGAGCTCGTCGCCGGCGGGAAGTCCAACCTCACCTACCGGGTCGGCGACGGGGAGCGCACCTGGGTCGTGCGCCGCCCACCGCTCGGGCACGTCCTGGCCACCGCGCACGACATGGGACGCGAGCACCGCGTCGTCTCGGCCCTCGCGCCCACCGCCGTCCCAGTCCCCGCGACGTACGCCTTCTGTGCCGACGAGTCGGTCGTCGGCGCTCCGTTCTACGTCATGTCCGACGTGCCCGGCACGCCGTACCGGACTGTCGGCCAGCTCGCGCCGCTCGGCGAGGCGCGCACCCGGGCCATCAGCGAGCGTCTGGTCGACACGCTCGCGGCGCTGCACGCGGTCGAGCCGGAGGCGGTCGGGCTCGCGGACTTCGGCCGCCCCGAGGGCTTCCTCGGGCGCCAGGTGACCCGCTGGCGGACGCAGATGGCGACCTCTCTGACGACCGAGCGGCCGCTGGAGTCCCGCCTCGCCCGTGCCCTCGCCGACGGCGTCGAGGGCGCCGAGGCCGAGGCGCGTCCGGGCATCGTCCACGGCGACTACCGGCTCGACAACCTCCTCGTCGACGACCACGACCAGGTTGCCGCGGTCCTCGACTGGGAGATGGCCACCCTCGGCGACACCCGCACCGACCTCGCCCTGCTCGTGCTCTACGGCCGCCTCGCCGACCTCGCCCCGGGTGCGGTCGCCGACGCCGTCCGGGCTCCGGGCCACCTCGACGAGCGCGGGATGCTCGAGCGCTACGCCGCCACGTGCGGGCTCGGGCCGGTGCCGCTCGATTTCCACCTCGGGCTCGCGGCGTACAAGCTCGCGGCGATCCTCGAGGGCATCCACCACCGCTACCTCGCCGGGCAGACCGTCGGCGAGGGCTTCGCAGGGGTCGGCGCCGTCGTCGACCCCCTGCTCGCCGCCGGGCTCGACGCCGTCGGCGGCCACGCCTAGCATCCGCACCCGCCCCAGAGGAGACCGACGTGGACTTCACGCCCGATGCCCGGACCGAGCAGCTGAGCGGCGAGCTGCGCGACTTCCTGCACACCCGGCTCGTCCCCGCGGCGGCGGTGTTCGACGACCAGGTCGCCGCGCTCGCCGACCCGTGGGCGTGGTCGAGCGTCCCGGTGCTCCAGGAGCTGCGTGCCGAGGCCCGCGAGCGCGGGCTGTGGAACCTCTTCCTGCCGGGAGACACCGGGGGCCGTCGGCTCGGGGCCGGGCTGACCAACCTCCAGTACGCGCCCCTCGCCGAGCTCACCGGCCGGCTCGGCCGGCTGGCCCCGGCGGCGCTGAACTGTGCGGCGCCCGACACCGGGAACATGGAGGTGCTCGCGATGTTCGGCTCCCCCGAGCAGCAGGAGCGCTGGCTCGTCCCGCTGCTCGAGGGCAGGATCCGCTCGGCGTTCGCGATGACCGAGCCGGACGTCGCCTCCTCGGACGCCACGAACATCGCGACGAGCATCCGGCGCGAGGGCGGGGAGTACGTCGTCAGTGGCCGCAAGTGGTGGATCACCGGGGCGATGAACCCGCAGTGCGAGGTGTTCGTCGTCATGGGCAAGACCGACCCCGACGCCGACCGGCACCGCCAGCAGTCGATGGTCCTCGTTCCGCGCGACGCGCCCGGCGTGGAGGTCGTGCGCCCGATGACGGTCTTCGGCTACGACGACCACGACCACGGGGGGCACGCCGAGCTGGCCTTCCACGACGTGCGGGTGCCCGCGGCCAACCTCGTCGGGGAGGAGGGTGCGGGCTTCGCCATCGCCCAGGCGCGGCTCGGCCCGGGCCGGATCCACCACTGCATGCGGGCGATCGGCGTCGCGGAGCTGGCGATCGAGCTGATGTGCGCCCGGGCGAGCGAGCGGGTCGCCTTCGGGCGGCCGCTCGCCGAGCAGGGGGTCGTGCGCGACTGGATCGCACAGGCCCGGGTGCGGGTGGAGCAGCTGCGGCTGCTCGTCCTCAAGGCCGCGTGGCTCATGGACACCGTCGGCACCCGGGGGGCGCACACCGAGATCCAGGCGATCAAGGTCGCCACGCCGCAGACGGTCGAGTGGGTCCTCGACAAGGCGATCCAGGTGCACGGGGCCGGCGGGATCTCGCAGGACTTCCCGTTGGCCGCGGCCTGGGCGGGGGTGCGGACCCTGCGCTTCGCCGACGGTCCCGACGAGGTGCACACGAACGCCCTCGCCAAGGCCGAGCTGCGGCGCCAGGCGGCCGTCAGGGCGCCGGCCGGCTGAGCGGCCGGCGCCCTCTCGAGCGTCAGCCGGCGAGCATCTTGGCCACCCACGCGTCGCGGGTCGCGACCATGGCCTGCGCGACCGCGGTGTGCGGCGCCATCATGTCGCACCCGTGGAAGCCCCCCGGCCAGACGTGCAGCTCGGCCTGGACCCCCGCACGCCACAGGCCGGTGGCGTAGGCGACGTCCTCGTCGCGGAAGACCTCGGCGGTGGCGCAGTCGATGTAGGCCGGCGGTAGGCCGGTGTGGTCGGTCTCCCGGGCCGGGGCGGCGTACACGGACACCTCGTCGGTGCCCCGGCGCTCGCCGAGCAGCGCCGTCCACCCGGTGAGGTTGCTCGTGCGGTCCCACACGCCCACCCCGTCGATCTGGGCGGTCGAGACCGTGGCGTCACGGTCGTCGAGCATCGGGTAGATGAGCAGCTGGCCGGCGAGCTGCGGACCCGAGCGGTCGCGTGCGAGCAGCGCCGTGCCGGCCGCGAGGCCACCACCGGCGCTGGCGCCGGCGATGAGCAGCCGGGAGGTGTCGACGCCGAGCTCGTCGGCGTGCTCGGCGGTCCACACGAGCCCGGCGTAGCAGTCCTCGACGGGGTAGGGGTCGGGGTTCTCCGGGGCGAGGCGGTACTCGACGGTGACGACGACGGCCCCGAGCTCGGTGACCCAGGGGAGGAACTGGGCCAGACCGGTGAACCGGTCGCCCATGATCATCCCGCCGCCGTGGGTGTGGAAGACGACCGGTGCGGTGCCGGTGCGGTCCTCCCGTTCCAGGACGCTCACCTCGATCTCGTCGCCGAGATGGCCGGCGATGGTGTGGTCGGTCCGGCGCACCTTGGCCTCGGCCAGGGCCTCGTCGACCGGGACGTCCATCGGGAGGGGGGCGCGCAGCGCCGGGATCATCTCCGGGGTGATCGTGCTCGGCAGCGCCTCGGCGAGGGCGGCGAGCACGGCCTCGAGCTCGGGGTCGAACGGGGGACGGGGCAGCGTCGTGGACATCGGCGTCCTCTTCTCGTCGGGCACCACCTCGTCGTGGCGCTCTCCCATGGTCGGGCGGTGCCGCGGGCCGCGTCACCCGCCAGTCGCGGCGCGATCCGGGCCCGCGTGCGCCGAACGCGCGCTCAGCCGGGCCGGCCGAGCTGCTGGGCGAGGCGGGCGAGCTGGCAGCGGGCACGCCCGCGGGCCGTCCACGGGTCGTAGCCGAGGGCCTCGGCCAGCGCGGTCCGCCGGGCGGCCAGGCTCGAGTGGTGCATGCCCAACGCGGCGGCCGCCGCGCGCAGGCTCTCTGAGCCGACGAGCACGTCGAGGATGCGCAGGGAGCGCTCGTCGAGCGTGTCGAGGACGGCGACGTCGGGCGCGGGCGGGGTGCGCTGCGCGAGGGCGGCGGCGGCCTCGAGCAGCCCCCCGAGCTCCTCGGCGTCGACCGGTGCGCCGGTGGCCCGGCTGACCTGCAGGGCGAGCCTCGCCGCCGACGCCGACCGGACCAGCTGTGCGGGCTCACCCCAGGGGCCCAGGCCGACGGGCCCCTCCGCCGGAGCGGCGTCGCGCGGGTGGAGCACCGCGAGCCGCACCGGGCCGTCGGTGCCGGCCAGCACCGCGGAGGCGCCCGGGAGGTGCCGGTCCGCTGTCACCGCGAGCGCGCGCACCCGAGGGCCGAGCCCGGCCCGCGCGGCGGCCGCGGTCCGTTCCTGCGGGGTGCGCTCCCCGTCGAGGAGCACCCCCAGGGGGCCGAGGGAGCGTTCCCGGTGCCGGCCGCGCACGATGGACACCCCGAGCGCGCAGCGCTCGAGCACCATGGCGTCGTTGGCGTGTGCCGGACCCGTCCGCTCGAGCCACACCCGGCCGTCCGCCGCCGGGCGGCTCGGCCACCCGCCGGCCTCGCCGGCGGGCAGGCGCACCCCTTCGGGTGACATGCGCAGCGCGCCACCGGGCCAGCAGGCACCGGCGACGGTGCCGCTGAGCACCGCCGCGCCCTTGAGCAGGGCCTCGGTGCCGGCGGCCCCCGCGATGAGCGCGTCGAAGTACCCGATGACCTTCAGCTCGTCGCCCGAGGTCGGGTCCAGGGCGCTCAGGCGCCCTACGAGTTCCTGCATCGTCAGCTCCGTTGCCGGGAAAGCCCGATCCTACGACCCGGGCCGACGAAGACGGAGGGTTCGGCCGACGGCGCCGGCCCGCTCGTCCGCGAGATCGCCGGCCCGGAGTCCTGCCGACGGCCTCAGGACGGCTCGGGCAGCTTCCCGCCACGGGCGACGTCGGGGTCGGTGCACGCGGAGAGGTCGAAGCAGCACGGCCGGCGGGTGCCGTGGTCCATCTTGTCCAGCCCCACCCGCACGCGCTTGGCCCGCGTCTCGGGGCTGCGGGTGGCGCCGACCCACCGCACCCACTCCCAGCGGGCCATCGGCGTGATGTCGCGCCAGAGCTCGCGGATGTGCTCCGGGGCGGCGCCGAGGGCCTCGGAGAGGTCGGCCGGCACCTGGGGTTCCGGCCACTGCGTCGCCACCTGGAGCTCGACGTCGACGTGCTCCCCCGCGGAGAGGCCGGCCTCGCGGGCGAGCGCGTCCTCGACGCGCAGCCAGTGGCCACGGCGTCCGTCGGGCTCGACCACCGTGTCGAACCCGACGCCCCGCAGCGACGCCCGGGCGGCGACCTGCCCGCGTGAGGGCAGCGCGGCGCTGGCCTGCGCCGGCAGCCGCACCAGCCGGGTCGCCCCGACGATCTCGAGGTCACCGGCGAAGCGCACGGTCGTGCCGGCGGCGCTGCGCGTGGTCATGGGCGCAAACCTACGCCTGGACCTCGAGGACGTCGACGGACAGGACCGTCGGCAGGTGCCGGGCCACCTCGTCCCATGTCGCGCCCTCGTCGCGGCTGGCGAACACCGAGCCGCTGTTCGTCCCGAAGTAGACCCCTGCCGGGTCCCGGTGGTCGCCGCTCATCGCCTGGCGCAGGACGGTGAAGAAGCACGCCTCCTGCGGCAGACCGGAGCGCTGGGCCTCCCAGGTCACTCCGGCGTCGCGTGAGCGCCACACCGCCGCCGCGGCGTCGGGCGGGAAGCGGCCCGCCATGTCGCCGTTCAGCGGCAGCGTCCACACCGTGTCCGGGTCGCGCGGGTGGGCCCACAGCGGGAAGCCGAAGGTGGACGGCAGCCCGGCGGTGACGTCGTGCCAGGAGCGGCCCGCGTCGTCCGAGCGCCAGACACCGTGGTGGTTCTGCTGGTAGAGCCGGTCGGGGCCGGCCTGCTCGAGGTGGTGGACGCACATCCCGGTGAGGCCGTCCGAGGGCCCCGCGGGGTGGGCCACCCCCTCCTGCGCGGTCGGGTCCGCGAGGTCGTTGCACCGCCGCCAGGTGACCCCGCCGTCCTCGGTGACGAACACGCCGGCGGAGGAGATGCCCACCCACAGCCGCTCGCGGTCGACGGCATCGGGCACCACGGTGTGCAGGACCAGCCCGGCACCCCCGGGGACCCACTCCTCGCGCGAGGGATGGTCACTCAGGCCCTTGACCTCCGACCAGGTCCGGCCGTCGTCCTCGCTGACGAGCAGCATCGCGGGCTTGGTGCCGGCGTAGAGCCGCTCGCCCGAGCGGGCGAGGGACCACACCTGGTCGAACCCGTCGCCGAAGGGTGCCGGCTCCTCGCTCCAGCCGACCATCTGCGCGAACCCGGGGTCGCGGGCCGCCCAGGAGTCGAGCTCGCCGGTCGTCAGCTTGCACAGCGCCCAGGTGTGGCCGCGGTCGGCCGAGCGCCACACGCCCGCGCCGGACCAGGCGCCGCCCCCGCCCGCCCAGACCATCCCCGTCTCCGGGTCGCCGACGACGTGGTTGACCGGCCAGCCGTCACAGTAGGGCCCACGCACACTCCAGCCGGTGCGCTCGGGGGTGCCGTCGAGGACGAACGCGCCCTTGGTCGTCCCGACGAGCAGGTGGAGCGCCGTCCCGGTCATCGCGAGCCCCTTCGGGTGACGCCGCCCGTCTGCGGCGGTGGGCCCCAGTGTCCCGGTGGGCGGCGGTCGTGGCAACCGGCGCGGACGCCCCCCGACGGCAGCGACCCCGGGGGTCGGTGCGCGGGCACCGGCCCCCGGGGTCGCCGGGAGGAGGGTCAGTCGTCGCTGTCGAGCGCGGCGACCTCCTCGGCGGTCAGCTCGAGGTCGGCCGCCTGGGCGGAGTCGGTGATGGACTCCGGGCGCGAGGCGCCCGGGATGGGCAGGACGACGTCGGCGAGCGCGAGCTCCCAGGCCAGGGCGACCTGGTGGGGGCTCACCCCGTGCGCCTGCGCGACCTGCGCGAACGCGGAGTGCTCGTCCCCGAGGCCGGAGGCCTTCTTGATCCCGCCGAGCGGGCTCCACGGCAGGAAGGCGATGCCGAGCGAGGCGCAGTGCTCGAGCTCCTCGCGCGAGGAGCGGAAGGCCGGGGAGAACTGGTTCTGCACCGACACCAGCCGGCCCCCGAGGACCTCGTTGGCCTCGTCGATCTGGGCGACCGTCGCGTTGGAGATCCCGGCCCGCTGGATCACGCCCTCCTCGAGCAGCTCGACCAGGGCTCCGACGGACTCGGCATAGGGGACCGCCGGGTCCGGGCGGTGGAACTGGTAGAGCCCGATGGCGTCCACCCCGAGCCGCTTCGCGGAGGCCTTCGCGGCGTCCTTGAGGTACTCGGGCCGACCGTTGAGGGTCCACGAGCCGTCGCCGGGGCGCAGGTGCCCACCCTTGGTGGCGACCACGACGGCGGAGGTGTCCCCGCCGTACTCACGCAGTGCCGTGGCGATGAGCTCCTCGTTGTGGCCGACCTCCCCCGCGTCGCGGTGGTAGGCGTCGGCGGTGTCGATGAACGTGACACCGGCGTCGAGCGCCGCGTGGATGGTCCGGACCGAGCGCGCCTCCTCCGGGCGGCCCTCGATCGACATCGGCATGCCGCCGAGCCCGATCGCGCCGACCTGGAGGTCTCCGAGAGCACGCTGCTTCATGACATCAGCTCCTGTGTGGCAGAAGGGGCGGCGCGGTGCCGGGGCGGCACGCGCCGGGGTGGCTACCCCAGTGCCAAGGCACCCGAGGGCGCCGTTGTTCCCCGTGTCGTCAGCACACCCCGCGGGACCGACCAGTGGTAGCCGGCTCGGAGCCGGTCCACGGCCAGCCGCTCCAGGCGGGTGCGGGGACGCACGGCCCGCGGGTCGAGCACCTCGGCCATCGGCCGGCGGAAGAGGAACCGGCACACGTCCTGGTCGCCCTCGTCCGACGGCCGCGCCGGGCCGACCGCGAAGCGCCGGGTGAAGGCGGCGATGTTGCTGTCGGCGGGCAGCTCGCGCAGGGCCGGGTCGAACAGCCAGGTCGTGCAGTGGACCTCGGCGGTGCCGAGCAGCGCCTCCGCCCGCGCCAGCGAGGAGGAGACCGCGGCCGGGTCCAGCGGTCCGCCCTCGGGGATGTGCAGGGCGCGCCCCGCGGGCCCGGCCAGCCGCTCGTACTGCAGCCGCCCGACGGCCACGACGTCGCCGCGCAGCAGCCCGACGAGCCACGGCAGGTCCGCGTCGGCGCCGTAGCTGTCGACCTTGCGGCCGACGTCGGCCAGGGTCTCGGCGGTCGTCGGCTCGGGGAGGCCGAGAGAGCGGTGCCACCGCACCGCGGAGTCCTCCACGGCCCACAGCGCGGCCACGAGCGCCGGGAGGTCCGGCGCGGCGGGTGGTGGCGGGGCGGGAGCGTCGGCCTCCAGCGCGAGCAGCAGCCGCTCGACGAGCCCCGGGTCGGCCGGGCGCGTGGGCTCGGGGAGGGCGAGCCGGGAGCGGCTCATCCGTGCAGCAGGGTGAGCAGCCGGGCGACCTCGGCGGCGAGCGCCGAGCGCCCCGGGCCGATGTACCGGCGTGGGTCGACGAGGTCCGGCCGGGCCAGGGCGTCCCGGACGGCGGCGGTGAACAGGGCGTTGAGATGGGTGGCGATGTTGACCTTCGTCATGCCGGCGCGCACGGCGCCGGCGAGCCCGGCGTCGTCCAGGCCCGAGGAGCCGTGGAGGACCAGTGGCACCGCGACGGTGCTGGCGATCCGGCCGATGAGCAGCTCGTCGACGGCGGCGTCCCGGGTGGTCATCGCGTGCGAGGTGCCGACCGCCACCGCGAGCGAGTCCACGCCGGTGGCCTCGACGAACGCTGCGGCCTCGGCCGGGTCGGTGCGGACCCCGGGGGCGTGCACGCCGTCCTTGCCGCCCACCTCGCCGAGCTCGGCCTCGACCCGCACCCCGTGGGCGTGACAGTGCTCGACGACCGCGCGGGTCGTCGCCACGTTCTCCTCGTACGGGAGGGC
Source organism: Phycicoccus endophyticus (assembly GCF_011326735.1). Taxonomy (GTDB): domain Bacteria; phylum Actinomycetota; class Actinomycetes; order Actinomycetales; family Dermatophilaceae; genus Phycicoccus; species Phycicoccus endophyticus. Next base: position 25,543 of record NZ_JAANCN010000014.1, on the reverse strand, counting down.
GGACCCGTCGAACATGACGCTCGGGACACCGAGCGCGACCGCCGCGTGGACCAGGTCGACGCTCTGGGCGTGGTCGAGGTGGACGAGCACCGGGACCTCCGCCGCGCGCGCGAGCGCGAGGCCGGCGAGCGCCACGGGCTCGAACCCGCCGTGGTAGGCGGCGGTGTTCTGGCTGATCTGCAGGACCACCGGTAGCCCGGCCTGCTCGGCACCCCGGACGATCCCCTCGGCGTGCTCGAGGAGGACGACGTTGAACGCCCCGAGCCCCCGGCCGGCGGCGCGCGCGGCGCCGACGAGGTCGACCTGCGGCGTCGTCATCCGAGCACGACCGAGCGGGTCAGCGAGCGCGGGTGGTCCGGGTCGAGGCCGCGGGCCTCGGCGAGCGCCACGGCGAAGCGCTGGGCGACGACGAGTGCCGCGAGCGGGTCGAGGTCGTGGTGGACGAACCGGGCCCCGGTGGCGGCGACCTCGTCGGCGAGGCCGACGGGGACCTCCCCGAGGGCCCACACGAGACGACCGGGCTGGGCGATGCTCACCGGTCCGTGCCGGTAGTCCATGGCCGGGTAGGACTCGGCCCAGAACTGCGCCGCCTCCCGGGTCTTCAGCGCGGCCTCGAAGGCCAGCCCGACGCTCCAGCCCCGCCCGAGGAAGGTGCACTGCTCGGCATCGAGCAGCGCCTCCACGGGGACCGTCAGGGCGGTGTCGCACGCCTGCGCCAGCGGCTCGACGTCCTCGCCGAGGTGGGCGCGCAGCAGGGCCAGGGTGCTCGTGGCGAAGCGGGTCTGGACGACCGACTCCTCGTCGGCGAAGGGCAGCTCGACGACCTCGCCCGCGGCCCGTGCCGCCGGGGAGTCGGGCACCGCGGTGACGAGGGTGGAGGGGGTCTCCCCGATTCCGGCGAGCAGGTCGACGATCTCGGTCGTCGTGCCGGAGCGCGAGATCGCGAGCACCCGGTCGTACCGGCGTCCGGTGGGGAACTCGCTGCCGGCGAAGGCGTCGGTCTCCCCGTGGCCGGCCCGCTCGCGCAGTACCGCCCAGGCCATGGCGACGAACCAGCTCGTCCCGCACCCGACGACCGCGACCCGCTCCCCGGGCGCGGGCAGGAGGCCGGCGACCTGTGGGGCCAGCCCCGCGGCCCGGCGCCAGGTCTCGGGCTGGGAGGCGATCTCGGCGGTGACGTGCGGCATGGAAGGGCTCCTCGGGTGTGCCTGCTTGTGCGTGATCCTTGGCCTATTCGATCAGATTCGAGCATCTGATGCCACCGACTCTCGGCCGCCGAGCCCGTCGGCGACGTTCGCCGGGCGTTCACCCGGGCGTCCCGCCGCTCCGGTGGCCGCCTCCGCGGCCCGGTGTTACGTTCGCCACGAGCGGGTCGCAGACGTCGGATGACAGGCCGGCGCTCCCCGTCCACCCCAGGAGGATGCATGTCCCGGATGCCGCTGCGCCGGCTCGTGACGAGGGTCGCCGTGGGCGCCCTCGCGCTCGCCGCCCCCGTCGCCCTGACGCCCGCCCCGGCGTCGGCCGCCGCCCCCGACCTGTTCTTCTCCGAGTACGTCGAGGGGTCGAGCAACAACAAGGCGCTCGAGATCTACAACGCCACCGGCGCTCCGGTCGACCTCGGCGCGGGCGGCTACGCCGTGGCGATGTACTTCAACGGCTCGAGCACCGCCGGGACGACGGTCCCCCTCTCGGGCACCGTCGCCGACGGGGACGTCTTCGTCCTCGCCGACGACGACGCCGGCGACGCCATCGGCGCGGTCGCCGACCAGGAGTCCTCGAGCAGCTTCTTCAACGGCGACGACGCCGTGGTGCTGACCAAGGGCGGCTCGGTGCTCGACGTCGTGGGCCGCATCGGAGAGGACCCGGGCTCGCAGTGGGGCACCGGGGTCACCTCGACCCAGGACAACACCCTGCGGCGGATGGCGCAGGTCTGCAGCGGTGACAGCGACGGCACGGACGCCTTCGACCCCGCACAGCAGTGGGAGGGCTTCGCCCAGGACACCGTCGACGGCCTCGGCACGCACACCGCCGAGTGCGGGGGCGGCCCGGTGGAGGACGCCGCCCCGAGCGTCGTCTCGACCACCCCGGCCGACGGCGGCACCGCGACGCCGACGCAGACGCTGGGCGTCACCTTCTCCGAGCCGGTCGACCTCGCCGACGGTGCGGTCGGCTTGTCGTGCACCGAGAGCGGGGACGCCGCCGTCACGGTGACCGGCGGGCCGAGCACCTACGAGGTGGACCCGGCCGAGGACCTGGCCACCGGTCAGAGCTGCACGCTTACCGTGGCCGCCGACGGGGTCACCGACGTCGACACGCTCGACCCGCCGGACACGATGGCCGGCGACGTCGCGGTCACCTTCTCGGTGGCCACGGCGTGCGAGGCGGACTACACGCCCGTCTACGACATCCAGGGCAGCGGCACCAGCGCCGCGGTCACCGGCCCGGTGACCACCGAGGGCGTCGTCGTCGCGGACTACGAGGGGCCGAGCCCCGCCCTGCGCGGCTTCTACCTCCAGGACCTCGAGGGTGACGCAGACCCGGCGACCTCCGACGGCATCTTCGTCTTCAACGGCACCGCCGACTCGGTCGAGGCCGGTGACGTCGTGCGCGTCACCGGCACCGCCGGGGAGTACCAGGGCCAGACGCAGGTCTCCTCGGTCTCCTCGGTCGAGGCCTGCGGGAGCGGGTCGGTCGAGCCGACCGAGGTGACCCTCCCGCTCGCCGGCCCGGACGACCTCGAGCGCTACGAGGGGATGCTCGTCACCTTCCCGCAGGAGCTGTCGGTGACCGAGCACTACCTGCTCGGCCGCTTCGGGCAGGTGACCCTCTCCTCCGGCGGGCGGCTGCAGCAGCCGACGAACGTCGTCGAGCCCGGGCCGGAGGCGAACGCCCTCCAGGCCCGCAACGACCTCAACCAGGTCATCCTCGACGACACCCTGCAGAGCCAGAACCCCGACCCGGTGATCTGGGGACGGGGTGGGCAGCCGCTCACCGCGGAGAACACCCTGCGCGGCGGGGACACGACGACCGGGGCGACGGGCATCCTCACCTACACCTGGGGCGGCAGCTCGGCGAGCCCCAACGCCTACCGGCTGCGGCCGCTGAACCGCAGCGGCGAGGGCATCGAGTTCGAGGCGAAGAACCCCCGCCCGAGCACGCCCACCGACGTCGGCGGTGACGTCCAGGTCGTCGGGATGAACCTGCTCAACTACTTCACCACGCTCGACGACGGCTCGGCGGACGCCTGCCGTGGCGGTGTCGAGGGTGCGCCGATGGAGTGCCGGGGTGCGGAGACCCAGGAGGAGCTGGAGCGGCAGACGGCCAAGACCGTCGCCGCGATCACCGCGATGGACGCGGACGTCTACGGCGTCAACGAGATCGAGAACGACGGCTACGGCCAGGGCAGTGCCATCGCCTACCTCGTCGACCGACTCAACGAGGCGACCGCCCCGGGGACGTACGCGTTCGTCGACGTCGACGCCCGGACCGGTCAGACCGACGCGCTCGGCGACGACGCGATCAAGGTCGGCCTCCTCTACAAGCCCGGCTCCGTGACGCCGGTGGGCGACACCGCCGCCCTGAACACCGAGGAGTTCGTCACCGGAGGGGACAGCTCGCCGCGCAACCGGCCCTCCCTCGCCCAGGCGTGGCGGGTGGACGCGACCGGCGGTGTGTTCGTCACCGACGTCAACCACCTGAAGTCCAAGGGCTCGGAGTGCGAGACATCGGACACCGGGGACGGGCAGGGCAACTGCGCCGTCGTGCGGACCAACGCCGTGCGGACGCTGCTCGACTGGCTCGGCACCGACCCGACGGGCACCGGTGACGACGACGTCCTGCTCATCGGCGACTACAACTCCTACGCCAAGGAGACCCCGATCCGCACGCTCGAGGACGGTGGCTACACCAACCTCGTGGCCGCCTACCAGGGCGAGGACGCCTACTCCTACGTCTTCGACGGCCAGTGGGGCTACCTCGACCAGGCCCTCGGGTCGGCCTCCCTCGTGGGGCAGGTGACCGGCGTCGCGGACTACCACATCAACGCCGACGAGCCCTCGGTCCTGGACTACAACACGAACTACAAGTCGCCCGAGCAGCTCGACTCGCTCTACGCCCCCGACCAGTACCGGGTCTCCGACCACGACCCGGTGGTCGTCGGGCTCAGCCCCCGCGGGCCCCTCGCGGCCGGTGCCGCGTTCGCCGACGGCTCCGTCGCCTGCGGGCGGGGCAACGCCTCGCTCACGGTGACCGTCGAGGGCTCGGACGCCGCGACGGTGGAGGTCGACTGGGGCGACGGGTCGGTGAGCACCCGCGAGGACGTCACGGGTGAGGTGACCCTCGGGCACACCTACCGCAGCGCCGGCCGGCACACGGCGACCGTGACGGTCACCGACGACGAGGGTCGCACGACGACCACGACGGCCGAGGTCGTCGTCGAGTACCGGCTCGACGTCGTGCCGGGCGGTCGGCACCCGCTGACCCTGCCGCGGGGCGTCCACATCCCCGTGGTCGCGCTCGTGCGGGACTGCGACGGTCGTCCGGTCCGCGGCGGTGCCGCCCCCGAGGTCACGCTGACCGGGCCCGACGGGGAGCAGGTGTACTCCGGGACGATGTCCTCGGTCCTCGTCGCCTGGCTCGACACGGTGCCCACCCGGGGTCTGCCCCGGGGCACCTACGAGCTGACCGTGACCCTGCCGGAGACCGGGCAGTCCAGCAGCCGGTCGGTCCGGCTGCGCTGAGGACGCCGGCGTCGGCGGCTCAGGGGACGAGGACGACCCGGCCGTCGGCGCTGCCGTCCGCCACCCGCGCCCACGCCTCGGCGCAGGCGGTGAGCGGGTGCACCTCGTGGCGCACCGTGAGCCGGCCCGCGGCCGCGTGCTCGAGCACGGTCGCCAGGACCCCGGCACGGCGCCGTGCCGACAGGGCGGCGTTCGTGTAGCCGAGGACGGCGGCGCTGTGGCTGCGCAGCGCTGCGGAGCCGACGGACAGGGCCGGGCCGGCGCTGCTGCCGAGGTTGACGAGCCGGCCCCCCTCGGAGAGCACCGCCGCCGCGGCGGTCCCGGGTACGCCCGCGAGCGGGTCGACGACGACGTCCACCCCGCCGGGACAGGCCGCGCCCAGCGCTTCCGTGAGCTCCTCGGCGCGCTCGCCGGCGGTGAGCGGGACGACGACGTCGGCCCCGGCGGCGACCGCCGCGTCCCGGGCGCGTGCCGAGCGGGCGGCGGCGACCACCCGTCCGGCCCCGAGCAGCCGCGCGGCCTGGACGGCCACCTGGCCGACCACCCCACCGGCCCCGAGGACGAGGACGGTCTCTCCCGGGACCAGCCCGGCCCGGCCCTCGAGCACCTCCCACGCGGCGACCGCGGAGAGCCCGAGCGCGGCGACGAGCGGGTCGGGGCAGCCCGGGTCGAGCGGGACGACGTCCTCCACGCGGCAGCGGGCCCGCTCGGCGAGCGAGCCGTCGCCGGGTGCCATGCCGGCGCTCGAGGCGAACCACACCCGTGCTCCCGGCAGGGCGCCCGGACCCTCGAGGACGACCCCGACCCCCTGCACGCCGGGCACGTAGGGCAGGGCCGGCGCCCCGAAGTAGGAGGTGCCGCCCGCGCAGAGCAGGTCCAGCGGCGTGACCGGGGCCGCGGTGACGCCGACGAGCACCTCGCCGGCCCCGGGCGGTGGCTCCGGGCGGCGCACGAGCCGGGGCGGGTCGCCGTGGGCGGCGAGGACGGCGGCGCGCACGGTCAGGTCGCGATGTCGGGGTAGGGCAGCGCGATGTGCGCCAGCGCCTCGGCGTACCCCCGTTGGTAGGACATCGGCTCGGGGTGGTCGCGCTCGAAGAGGGCGATGAAGAGGGTCAGGGTGAGGAACGGGTGGGCACCCATCCCGAAGAGCGCGACATGGTCGTGCTCGCGCAGCGCGCGGCGCTCCTCGTCGGTGAAGGCCAGCCAGGTGCTGCGCTCGTCGTCGATGCAGCCGAGGATCCGGTTGGCCTGGGTCTCCTCCCACCAGGTGACCGTGGCCTCGGGCTCGGTGCGGTAGCGCTCGACGAGCTCGGGGTCCCGGTCGACGGTGAAGAGGAACTTGTTCAGCAGGTACTTGCTCATGCCAGCGCTCCCTCGGGGTACCAGGTGAAGTACGCCTCCATGGTGTGGAACAGGTCGAGGCTGTCGACGTGGTCGGCCCGCACCCCGTCGCCGGCGACGCCCATCATCAGCATGAAGTCCATGAAGCCGTGGGTCGCGTTGCCGGGGGCGTGCAGGCTCTCCAGGGTCACCTCGCCGAGGCAGCCGGTGAGGTCGCCGCTGGCGATCCAGTCCACGGCCTTGCGGTCGAACTCCGGGTCCGGGCCGTGGGGGCCGAACTGCCGGGGGCCGCCGAGCTCGAGGGAGAGGTGGCCGGTGCCGATGATCGCCACCCGCTGGTCGCTCGGCCAGGACTCCACGAGGGCCCGCAGGGTGCGGCCGAGCTCGACGAACCGGCTGGGCTGCGGCAGCGGCGGGGCGAAGATGTTCGTGTAGACCGGCACGATCGGCAGGTCGGCCTCGGGCCGCAGGGTGATGATCGGGCAGGTCACCGAGTGGTCGATCCGCAGCTCGTTGCTGAAGGCGAGGTCGAAGCCGGAGTCGAGCCCGCCGCGCAGGATGTGCGAGGAGAGCTCCTCGTGCCCCTCGAGGCGCAGCCGCGGTAGGCCGAACTCGCGCTCCTCGTTGTACCAGTTGGCGTCGTAGACAGGTGCCTTGCCGACGAGGAACTGCGGCATGTTGTCCAGCCACAGCTGGTGGAAGTGGTCGCTGCCGACCATGACGAGCACGTCCGGCCGGGCCCGGGTCAGGGTCTCGCGGAAGCGCTCGATCTTCGCGACCCACTCGTCGGCGAACGGCGGACGGTCCTCGCCCACGGCGGTGCTCGCGCGGTAGTAGAAGGGGTGGTGTGTCGAGGCGATGACGGCGACGACCTGCGCCATTGCGGGTCTCCTTTGCGGGAAGGGTCAGGACCGGGGGTCGACGTACTCGGCGGCCCGGTCGACGGTGAGGTAGGCGTCCATGCCGATCGGCCGGCGGCGCTCCTCGGCGAGCTGGCCGAGCAGGCCGGCACAGCGGGCCAGGAGGGCGAAGCCGCGCAGCATCTCGACCGGCAGCCCGAGGTCGGCGAGGGCGGCACCGCACACCCCGGCGCCGTTGAGCGGCAGCCGGCGGCCGAGGACCTGCTCGTGGACCCGCCCGACGGCCTCGAACAGCTGCAGGTGCGGGCCGTACTGCCCCTCCTCGCGCGCGATGCCGACGAGGACGGGGGTGCGCGGGTCGCCCTGCTTGTGCACCGGGTGCCCGAGGCCGGGCACGTAGCGCCCGGCGGCCCGGGCGCGCCGCACGGCCTCGAGAGCGACGGCGTCCCAGCCGGCGTCGTCGGTGGGCTGCTCCTCGAGGTCGTCGAGGACGGCGTGCAGGAAGGCGCCGCAGTCCTCGGTGACCCCGAGGAAGCGCGAGCCGCCACCGAGCAGGCCCGCGGCCAGCGCCCCCTGCAGGGAGTCCGGGGCGGAGAGGTAGGTCAGCCGGGCCGCGATCGCCGTGGGCGTGAACCCGTGGTCGGCGAGGGCGACGAGCACGGCCTCGAAGACCCGCACCTCGCCCGGCGTGGGCCGGCGCATCGCGACGAGCCAGAAGGCGAGCTCGCCGAACCCCACCGACCCCATGAGGTCGCCGGTGAGGTCCTGGCCGAGAAGGCGGATCTCGTCCTCGCTCGAGGTGCCGAGGGAGGTGGGGAAGGTCGTCATCGCGGCTCCTCCTGCGTGGCCGGGTGGGGCGGGGCAGCGAGCCACCGGCGCAGCTCGGCGCCGTGCTCGTCGAGGGCGGGTGGCGGCAGGTCGTAGCGGGCCTGGCTGTCCGAGAAGCGGATCGGGTTGCGGACCGACGGCACTGCCGCGTCGCCCTCGCCGACGACGACGACCGGGTCGAGGCCGACCTCCTCGGCGAAGCGCACGCCGCCGTCCACGGTGTTGATCGGGCCGCACGGCACGCCGGCCGCGATGATGTCGCGGAACCACTCCATCGCGGTACGGGTCCGCAGGCACTCGACGAGCAGCGGCCGCAGGGCCTCCCGGTTGGCCGTGCGGTCCTCGTTGCGGGCGAAGCGCGGGTCGTCGGCGAGCTCGGGCACCCCGAGCACCTCGACGAGCCGGCGGAACTGGGTGTTGTTGCCGGCGGTGACGATGAGGTCGCGGTCGGCGCAGGGCAGCGGCTCGTAGGGGAAGAGGCTCGGGTGGCTGTTGCCCATCCGGTGCGGGACGACGCCTCCCGCGACGAACGCGCTGGACTGGTTGACGAGGCCGGAGAGTGCCGAGGAGAGCAGGTTGACCTCGACGTGCTGGCCGCGGCCGCTCTCGTGCCGCGCGTTGAGGGCGGCGAGCGTCCCGATCGTCGCGTGCAGCCCGGCCATGACGTCGAAGACCGAGATGCCGGCACGGAACGGCGGGCCCTCGGGGTCGCCGGTGAGGCTCATGAGCCCGGAGATGGCCTGGACGATGAGGTCGTAGCCCGGCAGGTCCCGCCCGCCGGGCCCGCTGCCGAAGCCGCTGATCGAGGCGTAGACCACGCCCGGGTTGGTCTGCGCAACGGTCTCGTAGTCCAGGCCGAAGCGCGCCAGCCCGCCCGGCTTGAAGTTCTCCAGGAGCACGTCGGCGCGGCGGGCGAGCTCCTGGGCGAGGGCGCGGTCCCCGTCGTCCTTGAGGTCGAGGGCGACCGAGCGCTTGTTGCGGTTGACCCCGAGGTAGTAGGTCGAGACCCCGTCGCGGACCGGGGGGCTCCACGTGCGGGTGTCGTCCCCGCCGGGGGACTCGACCTTGACCACCTCGGCGCCGAGGTCGGCGAGGAGCATCGAGGCGTAGGGCCCGGCGAGGATGCGGGAGAAGTCGGCGACGAGGAGCCCCGAGAGCGGTCCACCGCTCGTACCCATCGCTGACCTCCTCGTCGGCGCCGTATACGGACAGGTGTCCGCTGGCTGTTGGTCCGCCGATCCTCGCCGCTGTGACGGCTGCTGTCAAGGCATCCGGGCGAGACTGCGACCCCGACCCTTGACAGTCGGCGGCCGCGCGGGGGACAGTGAGTGCGGCGTGGTGTCCGCTGAGCGGACGGACGTCCGACCGATCAACGACGATGGGAGAGACGATGGCTCACACCGAGGTGGCCGACGCGCCGGCCGTGCTGTTCCGCGGGGGGACGGTGCTGACGATGGACGACGCGCACACCGTGCTCACCGGGGCCGACGTCCTCGTCGTCGGTGACCGGGTCGCCGAGGTCGGTCCCGGCCTCACCGGCCCCGAGGGGACGCTCGAGGTCGACGCCGCCGGCGGCATCGTCATGCCGGGCATGGTCGACACCCACCGACACATGTGGCAGACGGCGATGCGTGGGTACGGCGCGGACTGGACGCTCACCCAGTACTTCGTCTGGTACTACCTCGAGAGCGGCAGGCACTTCCGGCCCGAGGACGTCCACACCGGCAACCTCCTCTCCGCGTGGGAGTCGCTCGAGGCCGGCGTGACGACGACCGTCGACTGGTCGCACGGCCTGCAGAGCATCGACCACGCCGAGGCGGCGGTCGACGCGCTCGCCGCCGTGCCGGGGCGCTTCGTGCTCGCCTACGGCAACATCCAGGCCGGCCCGTGGGAGTGGACCGCCGACCCGGCGCTGCGCGGGTTCCTCGACCGGCGCCGCGGCGACCTCTACGGCTGGCAGCTCGCCTTCGACGTCACCGGCGACCCCTCCTTCCCCGAGAAGGCCGCCTTCGAGGCCGCCCGCGAGCTCGGGCTGCCGGTCACGACGCACGCCGGTGTGTGGGGCGCGACCAACGACGACGGCATCCGGCTGATGACCGAGGCCGGGTTCGCCGACGAGTCCACCGTCTACGTGCACGCGGCCACCCTCTCGACCGACAGCTACCACCGGATCGCGGCCACCGGCGGCTCGGTGTCGGTGTCGACCGAGTCCGAGCAGAGCGCCGGCCAGGGCTACCCGCCCACCTGGCAGGTCCGCAAGCACGACATCCCGGTCTCGCTGTCGATGGACACGAGCGTGTGGTGGAGCGGGGACCTCTTCTCGGCGATGCGCACGACGCTCGGCGCGGACCGCTCCCGGGAGCACCTCGAGGCGCACGCCGTCGGCGACACCGTGACCAACGTCCACCTGCGCGCCGAGCAGGTGGTCGACTGGGCCACCCGAGGCGGCTCCCGGGCGCTCGGCACCGACGAGCTCGGCCGCCTGACGCCCGGCGCCAAGGCCGACGTCGTCCTCCTGCGCAACGACCGCTCCCCGGTGTCCTTCCCGCTGCTCAACCCCTACGGCCACGTCGCGTTCCAGGCCCAGCGCGGCGACGTGCACACGGTCCTCGTCGACGGCCGGGTCGTCAAGCACGAGGGCGAGCTCGTCGGGGTCGACCTGGCCGACCTGCGCCGCCGGGCCGACGCCACCGTCGAGCACCTGCGCTCGGTCATGGGCGAGGACGCCTGGGTGGCCGGGATGAACCCCGCCATGCCGGACGCCGACGACAAGGTGCTCGACAACCCGTACCAGTACACCGACTTCCGCACCGACACCACGCTCGCCCGGGGCAGCATCTTCGGCGAGCCAGGGGCCGGCGAGGGGTGAGGGTGCCGGCCCGCGCGTAGGGTCGGGTCGACCCCGGAGGCTCGCGGACGGAAGGAGACGGCGGTGGCCGGTCGTGGTCGGGGACCCGACTTCGTCGAGGCGCTCGCGCGCGGCCTCGACGTCATCACCTGCTTCGACGCGGCGCACCCTCGCCGGTCGCTGAGCGAGGTCGCCGCCGCGACGGGCCTGGCCCGGCCGACCGCGCGGCGGCTCCTGCTCACCCTCGAAGAGCTCGGGCACGTCCGCCAGGTCGGCGGTGACTTCGAGCTCACCGCCCGGGTGATGTCGCTGGGGTCGGCGTACGTCGCCTCGCTCGGGCTGTGGCAGATCGCGCGCCCCCGGATGGAGCACCTCGTCGCCCAGACCGGGGAGTCCTCCTCGATGGCCCAGCTCGACGGCTCGGACATCGTCTACGTCGCCCGGGTCGCGGTACCGAAGATCATCGCCCTGCGGGTCGAGATCGGCACCCACTTCCCGGCGCCGCCCACCTCGCAGGGAAAGGTCCTGCTCGCGGCCCTCTCCGGGGCCGAGCTCGACGCCGTCCTCGACCGGCCGAGCCGCTCGGCCGTCGCGCCCCGGACCCGGTGGGAGCGACCGGCGCTCGACGCCGAGCTGCGCACGGTGCGGGCCCGCGGGTGGGCGCTGGCGGACGAGGAGCTCGCCCCGGGGGTGCGCTCGGTCGCGGTGCCGGTGCGCGACGGGACCGGTGCCGTCCGGGCCGCGATGAACGTCACCGTGCACGCAGCGGAGACCTCCACCGAGACGCTGGTCGAGAAGCACCTGCCGCTGCTGCAGCGCGCGGCCGGTGAGGTGAGCGCTGACTGGGCGACCTGGCAGGCCCGCCCCTACGCCGAGCTCGGGGCCGGCGCGGGCGCCTGAGCATCGACGCCGGCCGCCGAGGGGGACCGCGCCGCCGGGGCTCAGCTGCCGACGGGGACGAGGTGGGCCGCGCCGATGGCGCCCGCCCACTCACCGAGCTCGGCCCGCACCACCTCGAGCGCCGGGTCGGGGACCCGGGCGGTGAGCGCGGCGCGCAGCGGGTCGAGCAGCACCGGCCCGGCCTCGGCCATCCCCCCGCCGACGACGACCCGGCGGGTGCCGGCCGCCGCGACCACCGGGGCGAGCGCCCCGGCGAGCGTGTCGACGGCCGCGTGCCAGATCTGCGACGCGAGGGGGTCGGCGCCACCGACCGCCTCGGCCACCGCGCGGGCGTCGCCCTCGCGCCCGGCCGCCTGCCAGCGGCGGGCGACCGCCCGGGCGCCGACCACCGTCTCGAGGCAGCCGCGGCGGCCACACCCGCACTCCAGACCGTCGGGGTCGACGCGCACGTGGCCGAGCTCGCCGGACCACGTCGTGCCGTGGACCACCCGCCCCCCGCTCATCAGGGCGATGGCGACGCCGGTGCCGAGCGGCACGAACAGCACGTCGTCGACGCCGCGCGCCGCGCCGAGCAGGTGCTCACCGAGCAGCCCGGCCCGCACGTCGTGCCCGATGACCACGTCGGTCCCGACGGCACGGGCCACGGTGGCCCGCAGGTCGAGGTCGGCCCAGCCGAGGTTGGCCGCCCACACCCCCACCCCGGCGACCTCGTCGACGAGCCCCGGGACGACGACCCCGACCCGCTGCGGCCTCGGCAGCGAGGGGTCGGCGGCGACGAGCCGCTCGACCGCCTGCGCGACGACCTCCCCGACCCGGGCGCCGACGTCCGCCGGGGTCGGCTCGACGTGCCGGCCCACGACGCCGGCCCCCTGGCGCAGCACGACCTTGACCCGGGTGCCGCCGATGTCGACCCCGGCGGTCACCGGGACCGACGGCGTCACGGCGTCCTGCGGGGACGGGTGCTCCGCCGTGGACTCGTGGACGTCGAACACGGGGGCTCCTGCGCGATTGCGATGGAATGGGCGGCTGATCGAGCATAGACGCACCGGCAATGCGCGCTCGCACCCTACGATGGCCCGGTGAGCGACGAGGCGAACGGCACCCGCACGCCGACGTCGCGCTGGGCGGTCGTCCTCGACCTCCTCGCGACCCGGGGGCGGCTGACCGTCGCCGAGACCGCGCGCGAGCTCGGGGTCTCCGAGGCGACGGTGCGCCGCGACTTCGCCGAGCTGGCCCGGCGCCAGCTCGCGACCCGCCACCACGGCGGGGTCGTCGCCACGGCGGTCTCCTACGAGCTGCCCTACCGCTACCGCTCCTCGCAGACCGACGACGAGCTCGAGCGGATCGCCGCCCGGGCGGGCGGCCTCGTGCGCCCGGGAGAGGTCGTCGTCCTCAACGGCGGTACGACCACCACCGCGGCGGCGCGCGCGATCACCGCCCGCGAGGACCTCGCCGGGGCGGGCGGCGAGCGGCTCACCCTCGTGACGAACGCCCTGAACATCGCCGCGGAGGCGGTCCTGCGCCCCCACGTGCAGTGCGTCTCGCTCGGTGGCGTGGCCCGGCCGGAGTCCTACGAGGTGAGCGGCCCGCTGGCCCTGCAGGTCCTCACCGGCCTGTGGTTCGACGTCGCCGTCGTCGGGGTCAACGCGCTCTCCGCGGCGGAGGGCGCGACCTGCCGCTTCGAGGACGAGGCGGCGGTCGTGCGCAGCATGGTCGAGCGCTCGCGCCGGGTGGTCCTCGTCGCCGGCGGCGACAAGCTGGGGGCGCGCACGTTCGCGGCGATCTGCCCCGCGGAGCGGATCACGACGCTCGTCACCTCCGCGCCCGAGGGCCACGAGGAGGTCCGGGCGCTGCGGGCCCGCGGCGTGGACGTCGTCTGCGTCTGAACCGCGCTCGGGCGCCGCAGACACCCCGACACGGTGACGAATGATGCGCAAACGTGACCGCTTGCACGTTCTATCGCGCACAATCATGCGCACCTGTACAGTGACGTCTTCGGACGGAGCGCACGGCCGCGGCCCGGACGGGGGCCGCAGCACACCGGGCGACCGGCTTCTCCACGAGGAGTGAGATGAGCACCACGCGACGACACACCATCCTGGGCGCGACCGCGGCGGGCGGCGCCCTGCTCCTGACCGCCTGCGGCGGCGGCACCGGGGCCGACCAGGCCGGTGGCGGGGGTGACGACGCCGAGAAGGCGACGACGATCACCCTGATGGCGGCGGAGTACTCCAAGGACAACACCAAGGCGTTCTGGGACGCCTTCGCCGACGAGTACAAGAGCACGTACGGCTACACCCTCGACGTCAACGTCGTCAGCTGGGACAACATCGACCAGCAGTCCTCGACGATGATCCAGAACAACCAGCCGCCGGACATCCTCAACCTCAACGCCTACGCCAGCTACGCCAAGGACGGGCTGCTCTACGACAGCGACGAGGTCCTGCCGGACGAGGCCAAGTCCGACATCCTCCCGACGTTCGTCCAGTACGGCACCTACGACGGGAAGTTCTACGGCTTCCCCGACCTAGCGAGCGCCCGGGCGCTGTTCTACAACACGAGCCTCTTCTCGAAGGCCGGCATCGCCAACCCGCCGACGACGTGGGAGGAGCTCGAGGCGGACGCGCAGAAGATCACCGACGGCGGCGACGTCGGCTACGCCATGCCGCTCGGCCCGGAGGAGTCCCAGGGCGAGTTCTCCATGTGGCTGTTCAACAACGGCGGTGACTGGAAGACCGACGGCAGCTGGGCGATCAACTCCGAGCAGAACGTCGAGACCCTGACCTTCATGAAGAAGCTCGCGGACGAGGGCGTCACCCAGGCCAACCCGGCCCGCACCAACCGGGCCGACGCCTTCGACCTGTTCGCCTCCGGCAAGGCCGGGATGGTCGTCGGCTTCAGCCCGCTCGCGGCGTCGCTCGACGAGGACGGCACGGTCGACTACGCCGTGGCGCCGTTCCCGAGCAACGACGGGACCGAGAGCAAGACCTTCGGGGTCACCGACTACCTCATGGCCTTCAAGAAGTCCGGCAACCAGGACGCCGTCAAGGCGTTCTACGAGCTGTACTACTCCAAGGACCAGATCAACACGTTCATCGAGAAGGAGGGCTTCCTCCCGGTGACCCAGTCCGGCCTGGAGTACTTCCAGAAGGACGACAAGCTCAAGGTCTACCTCGACACCCTGCCGAACGCCCGCCTCACCCCGACCGACGACCCGACGTGGGACAAGATCAAGCTCGCCGTCCAGCAGAACCTCGGCTCGGCGATGACGGGTGACCCGCAGGAGACGCTCGACAAGCTGCAGCAGACCGCGGAGTCGGAGGGCTGAGCCAGGTGACCACCACCGGCGACGTCCAGGCGCCGTCGTCGGGCCGCGCCACCCCCGGTGGACCCCGCCCGCGCCGGCGGCGGTCCACCGGGATCGGCCGGGTCAGCACGCCCGTCGCGCTGCTCTGGCTCGCGCCGGCCATCGCGCTCATCGTCGGCGTCGTGCTCTTCCCGGCGGTCATGCTCTTCCGGGCCTCGCGCTCGGAGTACTCGATCACCGGGCTCTACCTCGGCAGCGCGGGGTGGGAGAACTACAGCAAGGTCCTCTCCTACCCCGACCTGCCGGTGGTGCTGAAGAACACCCTCGTGTGGGTCGTCGCGGTCGTCGCCTTCACCATCGTCATCTCACTGGCGCTGGCGCAGCTGCTCGTCAAGGACTTCCCCGGCCGGCGCTTCGTGCGGTGGGCGGTCATCGTCCCGTGGGCGGCCTCCCTCGTCATCACCAGCCAGCTGTTCGTCCTGCTCTACGACTACAACTACGGCCTGGTCAACCACGTCCTGCTCGGGCTGCACGTCATCGACACCCCGATCAGCTTCCTCGGGGACGACCGCTTCACGATGGCCTCGATGGTCGTCGTCGGGGTGTTCGTGTCGCTGCCGTTCACGACGTTCGTCTTCATCGCCGGCCTGAACGCCATCCCGACCGACGTCATGGAGGCGGCCGAGGTCGACGGCGCCTCCCCGTGGCAGCGGTGGCGGCGGATCACCCTGCCGCTGCTGCGCCCGGCGATGCTCATCGCCACCGTCCTGAACACGATCTACGTGTTCAACAGCTTCCCGATCATCTACACGCTCAACGACCGCAACCCGGGCTTCGGGCACGACACCCTCATCACGTTCATGTACAAGCTCGCGTTCAAGAGCCAGGAGAAGGACGTCGGGATGTCCGCCGCGACGGGCGTCATCAATGTGCTGATCATCCTCGTCGTCGTGCTCGTCTACCTCAAGGTCGTCAACTGGCGGGAGGAGACGCGATGACCCGCACCCGCCGCCCCCGACTCGTCGCCTTCGGCGCGGCCGTCGTGGCCGTCGTCTTCCTCGCGCCCTACCTCGTCATGGTGCTCGACAGCCTGCGCACGAGCACCGACGTCAAGACGACGCCGCCCTCCTTCCTGCCGCGGGTGTGGCAGTGGGACACCTACGCGACGGTGCTCGGCGACGGCCGTTTCCCGCACTGGCTGTTCACCTCGCTCGTCATCTCGCTCGGGGCGACGGCGGTGGTCATCCTCGTCGCCATCCCCGCGGCGTTCATGACCGCGCGCCACCACTTCCCCGGGCGCCGGCTCTTCCTCCTCGTCGTCCTCATCACCCAGATGTTCGCGCCGACCTCGCTCGTCGTCGGGCTGTACCGGCAGTTCTTCGAGCTCAACATGATCAACACCTACGGCGCGCTGATCATCACCAACGCGGCGTTCAACCTGGCGTTCGCGATCTGGATCCTCCACGGGTTCTTCAGCTCGATCCCGCTCGAGGTGGAGGAGGCCGCGGCGCTCGACGGCGTCGGGCGGTTCGGGATGCTCCGGCGGATCATGCTGCCGCTGACGCTGCCGGGGCTCGTCACCGCGACGATCTTCACCTTCATCGCCGCCTGGAACGAGTACGTCGTGGCGCTGACCCTGATGATCGACGACGACAAGAAGCCGCTGACGGTGGGCTTCCGCTCCTACGTCACCGGCTACGAGCAGAACTGGGACCAGCTGTTCGCCGCCTCGGTCATCGCCGTCGTGCCCGTCGTCATCCTCTTCGCGCTCATCGAGAAGCACCTCGTCGGCGGCCTGACCGCCGGCTCCGTCAAGTAACACCCGCCCCACCCCCACCGGAAGACCTCTCCCGGTGGGGTCAGGGTCGCTGGGCCCTGCTGATCTCGCTGGTCCGAGGTGCTGTGGCGCCGGGGTTGGGCGAGGTCGACGGTGCTGGGCGAGTGGCGCAGGGGTGGGAGAGGTCTTCCGGTGGGCCGGTGGGCCGGTGGGCCGGCGGGGTGGCGGGGTGTGGGGCGGTCAGGGGGCGAGGGCGGGCAGCAGGGTCGCGCCGAGGGCCCAGGTCGCGGCGGCGCACACGAGCGCGAAGGTGAGCAGCCACAGCGGCCGGGGCAGGTGGGTGAGGCGGGCGAGCACCGCGGCGTCGCTGTGCAGGTCGCGGCTGCCGGCGACCGCGGCGAGGTGGCGCCAGGCGCCGACGACGAGGACGATGCCGGTGCCGACGAGCACCTGGGCGTGCAGCTGCCGCGACCCGGACCACCACAGCCAGCCGGCCAGGGCGCCGACGGCCAGGACGACCGCGACCGTGAGCAGCGACCGGGAGCGCACGAGCGCCAGGGCGAGCACGAGCAGGACCACCCCGAGCACCGTCGGTGCCCACCCGCGCACCCCGAGCCACGCGAGCACGGCCCCGACGACGGCGGGCGCCGGGTAGCCCGCCCACGTCGTGGCCGCCCGGCCGGGTCCACTCGCCCGTCCCACGGTGACCGCCTGGCCGGACATGTCGCCCCGCAGGACGAAGCCGGTGAACCGGCGCCCCACGGCGAGGCCGACGACGGCGTGCCCGAGCTCGTGCACGAGGGTCACCCCGAGCCGGAGCACTCCCCACACCGGCCCGACGGCGACGGCCACGAGCGACCCCGCGAGCACGACGAGCAGCGCCCGGCCACCGAGGAGCACCGGGTCCGCCGGCTGCAGCCGCTCCCAGAGGGCACCGAGGTCCACGACCGGGACCGTAGCGAGCGCACCTGTGGCCCCGTGCACCGGTGACGGGGGATTCGGTAGCGTCGGTCGGTGTGAACGGGCTCGTCGACATCCACTGCCACGGCGCGGCCGGGGCCGAGTACGGGTCGAGCATCGAGGGGAGCCGCACGGCGTCGGCCCTCCACGCGGAGGCGGGCGTCGAGCGGCGCGTCGCCAGCCTGGTCTCGGCGCCCTTCGCCCGGCTCGTCGAGCAGGTGGGCACCCTCGCACCGCTCGTCGCGGACGGCACGCTCGAGGGCATCCACCTCGAGGGCCCCTTCCTCGCGATGGGGCGCCGCGGCGCCCACGACCCCGCCGCCCTCGCCGACCCCGACCCCGCCCTCGTCGAGCGGCTCGCCGAGGCCGCCGCCCTCGGGGGCGCGCCGGACGCCCTGCGGCAGATGACCTTTGCACCCGAGCGGCCCGGCGCTGCCGCCCTGGTGCGCGCACTGGTCGAGCACGGCGTGCGACCTGCGGTGGGGCACACCGAGGCCGACGCCGCGACGACGGCGCGGACGCTCGCCGAGGTCGCCGACCTGCAGAACGCCCCCGCGCTGGTCACCCACCTGTTCAACGGGATGGCGCCGATGCACCACCGCGCCGGCGGGCCGGTCGCCGTCGCGCTGACCGCCGCGGCCCGCGGGGAGGCCGTCGTCGAGCTCATCACCGACGGGGTCCACGTGTCGGCGGAGGTCGTGCGGATGGTCTTCGAGACCGTCGGGCCCGGAGCCATCGCGCTCGTGTCCGACGCGATGGCCGCCACCGGACTCGGGGACGGCCGCTACCGCCTCGGCGGCCTCGAGGTCGAGGTCACCGACGGCACGGCCCGCACGACCGACACCGGCTCGATCGCCGGGAGCACCTCGACCCTCGCCGACTGCGTGCGCTGGGCCACCGAGGTCGCCGGCCTGCCGGAGGAGGATGTCCGTACCGCCGCGACGACCACGCCGCTGCGCGCCCTCGGCCTGACGCCGTGACTTCCCGCGCGAGCCGCCGGCCGGCTCCGACACCGACCACCAAGAGAGGGAGGACCCGATGAGAGCCCAGGACCTCGTCGAGCAGGTGCCCACCGTGACGCGGCAGACGACCGGAGCGGAGGCGGCGCGGGTCGTCGCCGAGTACCGGCTCTCGGCCGTCGTCGTCGCCGACGAGTCCGGGCGGCCCATCGCGGTCATCCCCGGCAGCCAGCTCTTCGGGCTCGTCCTGCCCCGCTGGGTGCGCGACGACCGCACGCTCGTGCACGCCTACGACGAGAAGGGCGCGGACGAGATCTGCGAGCGCCTCAACGAGGCGACCATCGGCGACCTCCTCGACGACGAGAAGCTCACCGCCTCCAAGCCTCCCTCGGTGCTGCCCGAGGACACCCTCCTCGAGATCGCCTCGGCGATGGACGACGCCCACACCCCGATGCTGCTCGTCGAGGACAAGGAGGGCACCTACTACGGCGCGCTGACGATGTCGCGCGTGCTCGCCGCCATCGCGACCGCGGCCGGCCAGGACAGCGACCTCATCCGGCGCCGGCTGGAGAAGGACATCATCCTGCGCGGCACGCCCGAGCAGTCCGGCCCGACCCGCGAGGCGCCATGAGCCTCACCGCGGTCCTCGCCGTCGTCGTCTTCGCCGGTGCCTACGTCCTCATCGCCAGCGAGAAGGTCAACCGCACCGCGGTGGCCCTCGGGGGCGCCGCCCTCATGGTCGTCCTCGGGGTGGTGCGCGGCAAGGACGTCTTCTTCTCGGAGGAGACCGGCGTCGACTGGAACGTCATCTTCCTGCTCCTCGGGATGATGATCATCGTCAGCATCCTGCGCCAGACCGGCGTCTTCGAGTTCGTCGCGATCTGGGCGGCGCAGAAGGCCAAGGCGCGCCCGTTCCGGATGATGGTGCTGCTCGTCGTCATCACGGCCCTCGCCTCGGCCCTGCTCGACAACGTGACGACCGTGCTGCTCGTCGCACCGGTCACCCTGCTGCTGTGCGAGCGGCTCGCCCTCGCCCCGGTCCCCTTCCTGCTCGCCGAGGCGATGGCGAGCAACATCGGCGGTGCCGCCACCCTCATCGGTGACCCGCCGAACATCATCATCGCCAGCCGGGCCGGGCTGACCTTCAACGACTTCCTCGTCCACCTGGCGCCCATCGTCCTCGTCCTGCTCGTCGCCTTCGTCGGGCTGGCCTGGCTGCTGTGGGGCCGGCGGCTGCGCTACAACGGCGAGCGCGCCGAGGCGGTCATGCAGCTGACCCCGGGCGAGACGATCAGCGACCACCGGCTCCTGCGCCGGATGCTCGTCGTCCTCGGGCTGGTGCTGCTCGGCTTCCTCACCCACAGCCTCACGCACCTGGAGCCCTCGCTCGTCGCCCTGCTCGGCGCGGGCGCCGCCGTACTCGTCTCGCGGCTGCCCTCGGAGGACTTCCTCGCCGACGTCGAGTGGGAGACGCTGCTGTTCTTCGCCGGGCTGTTCGTCATGGTCGGCGCACTCGTCAACGCCGGGGTCATCCACGAGCTGGCCCAGAGCCTCACCGACACCATCGGCGACAACTACCTCGTCGCCAGCCAGGGCGTCCTCGTCGGCTCCGCGGTGCTCTCCGGCATCGTCGACAACATCCCCTACGTCGCGACGATGTCGCCGATCGTCCACGACCTCGTCGGCGCGGGCGGCGACCTGCCCCCCGGCCAGCAGTCGCTGTGGTGGGCGCTCGCCCTCGGTGCCGACCTCGGGGGCAACGCGACCGCGATCGGGGCGAGCGCCAACGTCGTCGTCACGGGCATCGCGCGGCGCAACGAACACCCGATCTCGTTCTGGACGTTCACCAAGTACGGCCTGGTCGTCACCGCGGTGACGGTGGGGCTGTGCGTGCCCTACGTCTGGCTGCGCTACTTCGTCCTGGCCTGAGGAGGCGCCGTGCTGTCAGCGTTCGCCGTGCTGCTGTGCTCCACGGCGCTGCTCGCGTGGCTCAACGAGCGCTTCCTGCGGATCCCGACGACCGTCGGCGTCACCCTGGCCGCGGCGCTCGCCTCGACCGTCCTCGTCGTCCTCGACGCGTTCGGCATCGGGGTGGGGCTGCGCGAGGCGGTCGAGTCGATCCTGGAGACCCTGGACTTCAGCGAGTTCGTCCTCGACGGCATCCTCTCCATCCTGCTCTTCGCCGGCGCGCTCGGCCTCGACGCGCGGCGGATGCTGCGGCAGCGGGTCAGCATCCTCACCCTCGCCGTCCTCGGCACGCTCATCAGCACCGTCCTCATCGGGCTCGGGTCGTGGTCGGTGCTCGCACTGCTCGGGGCCGGGATCCCGCTGGCCTGGGCGCTGCTCTTCGGCGCCCTCATCAGCCCGACCGACCCGGTGGCCATCCTCGACCTGCTCAAGCGGGCGCGGGTGCCCGAACGGCTGCGCCACCTCATCGCCGGGGAGTCGCTGTTCAACGACGGCATCGGCGTCGTCCTCTTCGTCGTCATCGGCGGCGCGGTCGGGGTGGGGGCGCACGGGAGCGAGGACCCGACGGTCGCGAGCGTCGCCCTCGTCTTCCTGCGCGAGGCGGTCGGGGGCATGCTCTTCGGGCTCGTGCTCGGCTGGGTCGGGTACACGCTGTGCCGCACGATCGACGGGCACGTCGTCGAGGTGATCCTCACCCTGGCGATGGTCGTCGGGGGCTACTCCGGGGCCGTGGCCCTGGGGCTGTCGGGGCCGCTCGCGATGGTCATCGCGGGGCTGGTGATGTCGGCCGGCAAGGACGCCGCGTTCCACGGGGAGACCCGCCACCACGTCGAGGGGTTCTGGGAGACTCTCGACCAGGTGCTCAACATCCTCCTCTTCGCGTTCATCGGCTTCGACGTCCTCCTCGCCGACTCCTCGCCCTCGCTGCTCCTGGCCGGGCTCGCCATCGTCGCCGTGACGCTGGTCGCCCGGCTGGTCTCGACCGGCATCCCGATGCTGCTCGTCAGACGGCGCGACGGCTACGGGCCGTGGACGGTCCGGCTGCTCACCTGGGGCGGCCTGCGTGGTGGGATCGCGATCTCCCTGGCCCTGGGCCTGCCGTCGGTGGAGGAGCGTCCGGCGATCGTCACGGCGACGTACGTCGTGGTCCTCTTCACGATCGCCGTGCAGGGCCTCACGGTGGGCCCGGTGATCCGGCGGGCGGCCGCGGCCCTGCCGGCCGGCCCCGCCGGTGCCAGCGCTTCCTCGCCCTCCTGAGCCGCCGGCCCGCCGACGGGCAGCCGCGGGAGGAGCACGGGCACGCAGCGGCCCACGGGGCGCGCGCCCGCCGCGTGCCTACAGTGGGGCATGCACTCGCTGCCGATCTTCCCGCTCGGCGGCGTCCTGCTGCCTGGTGGCCGGATGCCGCTGCAGCTGTTCGAGCCCCGCTACCTCGCGCTGGCCCAGCGGCTCGCCGCCGAGCCGGAACAGGAGCGCCGCTTCGGCATCGTCCGGATCCGCCAGGGCCACGAGGTCGGGGAGGGTGCGGCCACCGAGCTGCACGAGGTGGGCTGTGAGGCGGTCGCCGACGCCATGGCGCTGGCGCAGGCGGGCGCCGGTGCCGTGGTCCACCTCGTGGCCCGCGGAGCGCGCCGCTTCCGCCTCGAGGGTCTCGACGAGGACGCGGGCACCCCGTACCTGACCGGGCGGGTGTCCTGGCTCCGGGAGGGCGGCGAGGACGACCACGGCCTGGACGAGCTGTGCTCCAGGGTGCTGCGGGCCCACGCGCGCTACCTGGATGCGGTCGGAGCCGGAGCGGACCCCGTGGAGGCCAGGCCCGGGCAGCTCGCCTACCGGGTCGTCGAGCGGATGGTCCTCGACCCGGTCGACCAGCAGCGGGTGCTCGAGGGCCCGGACGCGGCGGACCGGCTCCGCAGGGTGCTGACGCTGCTCGCGCGCGAGACCGCGATCGTCGAGCGGTTCGGGGCGCTGCCGACGCCACCGGACCCCGGCGGCGCCTCGCTCAGCTGACCCTCGCGTAGGGTCGCGGCATGGACCTCGCCCACCTCCAGGAGGTCATCGAGCGCACCTACGGGGAGCGCGACCGCGCCCGCGGCGTGCCGTCCACCGTCGCGTGGCTGGCCGAGGAGGTCGGCGAGCTGGCCCAGGCGGTGCGCAAGGGGACGCATGCCCAGCGGGAGCACGAGTTCGCCGACGTCGTCGCCTGGGTCGCCTCGCTCGCGAACCAGACCGGCGTCGACCTGGAGCTCGCGCTGGCCCGCTACCGCGAGGGCTGCCCCCGGTGCGGCGGGATGCCCTGCCACTGCCCCTGACCGGTCGCGCTCAGCCGGTCGGCAGGGTGGCGGCGAGGAAGGCCTCGGTCGCCGTCCATGCCCGGGCGCTCGACGCGGGGTCGTGGTTGACGAAGTCGTCGTTGTCGAAGGCGTGGTCGGCGCCGGGGAAGGTGAGGAACTCGACCTGGCCGGTGCCGGAGGTGACGCTGCCCCGGATGCGCTCGACCTGGTCCATCGGGATGTAGGAGTCGGCCTCGCCGAAGACGTGCAGCGACGGCGTCGAGACCGCCGGGACGACGTCGACGAGCTGGGGCAGTGCCGAGCCGTAGTAGGACACGAGCGCGTCGGCGGGCTCCTCGGCGACCGTGGCGTACCCGAGGCCACCGCCGAAGCAGAAGCCCACGACTCCGACGCCGCCCTCGACCTCGGGGCGCTCGCGCAGCGCACGCAGCACCGCCGTGGCGTCCTCCACGGCGGTGTCCCAGTCGAGCCGGCCGACGACGTCCATCGCCTGCTCGAGCATCGACGGCCCGGCGGGCACCTCGCCCACCCCGACCCGCCAGAAGATCTCGGGCGCCAGGACGACGTAGCCGAGCTGTGCGAGGTCTTCGGCCCGTCGGCGGATGTAGGCGCTCACCCCGAAGATCTCCTGGAGCAGGAGGATGCCCGGGCCGCGGCCCGAGGCCGGCAGCCAGCGGTGGACGGGGAGGTCGCCACCGTCCACGGGGAGGTCGATGCGGTCGCTCATGACGCCCAGTATGTCCGCCGGGCGCCCACGGCCCTGGCCGAGCTCCTTCCTGTCGGGAAACTGTTCGCCCCCGTTCGCGCCGGGTGCTCGCTCGCGCGCAGACCCACGCCGGCCGGGCGCTCCCCAATGTCACTACCGGGCCGAATGCCTGTCCCAGAATGGACAAGGGCTTCTCGAGAATGTCGTGGGTGGAGGGGCTCTTCGACAGGCGGGGCGCCCCGTCCGGGTATGCGTCGCGGGCCGGTTCGTCGCGGAAATCCGTCCTGACCTGGGGGTTCTGTGGTCTGCCCGGCCGGGGCGCGCGACGCTCTTGTCCTTCGTTGTCATCGGCGGCCGGATCCGCGCCGCCGGTTCCGTGGCGCATTCTCCCCGGGTTGGCTTCCTGCAGCGGAAATGCCTCGCTACCACCGGTCCTCGGTCCGTGGACAATTTCCGCAATGGGGTCGAAATGCGCCCGCGGGTGTGTTTTCGTGGACGGGACGAGAACCGCCGAGGTCAGAGGGAGGTGGCAGCCGATGTCTCTGACGCGCTGGAGAGGTCTGCCGGTCCGGCTGCTCCTCGCTGCCGGCTTCGCGGCCGCGTGCTGGGTGCTGCTGTCGCCGTCGGCGCATGCCGAGGACCGCCCCGTCGCCCACCTGCTCGACCGCGTCGCCTCGTCCGCGGACGCCGTGGTACCCGGCGCGACATCCGACGACGCGGAGAGCGCGGCGCCCGTCCGCGAGACGGTGGAGCGCGCGTCCTCCGCCGGGCGCGAGGCCGTGTCACGGACGGCGACCCGGGTGAACCACACCACTCAGCAGGCAGCCCGCGCGGTGACCACCACCGTCGAGCGGACGACCGACACCGTCGCTGCGGCGGCACCCGCGGCCTCCCCGGTCCTCGACCGGGTCGACGGCCTCGCCGCCGACGCCACGGGAGTGGTCGAGACGACGACCGAGCGCGTCACCTCCACCGTCACCGACACGGTCGACCGCGCTCTCGACTCCGGCCGTGGAGGCGTCCCGGCCGACCCGGTGGCCCCTCCGTCGGCACCGTCGGGCCCCACCACCGGGTCACCGGCCCCGGGAGTGGCCGAGAAGCCGGGGACCGCCACGCGCGCCGCGACGGCCGATGCCGGGTCCGCCGCCGCGCAGCTCCGAGCCCGCCAGCTCGCCGACCGTCGTGCGGCCCGCGTGGAGGACGCGACCGCGACCTCCGGCCCGGCGGTGGGCGCCACCGTGGCGCCGGCGAGCGTCCTCACCGAGACCGCGACCATGCTCGTCGCGGCGCTCCCCACGATCCCCAGGGCTCCCGAGCCCCTGCACCCGCTGCCGTACCTCGTGTCGGCGGCGTTCGCGGGAGCCCTGGCCTTCTTCGGCGGGCGCGGTGACCGCGCCGGCAGCACCGTTGGTGTGCTGCCGGCGCGGGCCGCCCTGCCGTCCGCCGCCGCGGAGGCGGTCCGTGCGTTCCTGCGGGGCCCGGCCCGAGCACCGGCCCTCGCCCCCGGTACGAGTCCCGACTGAGTGGTGCCCGACGCCCGATGAGCCTCCCGGCTCGGGCGCACGGCTCTCTCCCCGCGTTCTTGCGGGGCCCCTCACCAGTCAGGAAGGACTACAGACATGCATGCATACGTGCGCAGAGGGCTCCAGGCAGCCCTCCTCGTGGGCGGCGGGCTCCTGTTCGCCGCACCGGCCTGGGCCGACGACACCACGTCCGGCACCGACAGCCTCCTCGGAGGCGACCAGGTCATCTCGGCGGTCACCGCGCCGGTGACGGTCTCGGGTAACTCCGTCTCGGTTCTCGGGGACTCGGAGTCGTCGTCGGCGCAGACGGGGACGGGTTCTGGGTCGGGTTCGGCGCAGGGCTCGTCGTCCTCGACGAGCACCGATGGAGATGACTCGGTGGCCGGCGGGAACCAGGTCGAGGCGCCGGTCACCGCGCCGGTGACGGTCTCGGGTAACTCCGTCTCGGTTCTCGGGGACTCGGAGTCGTCGTCGGCGCAGACGGGGACGGGTTCTGGGTCGGGTTCGGCGCAGGGCTCGTCGTCCTCGACGAG
>NZ_JAANCN010000013.1 GCF_011326735.1 Phycicoccus endophyticus | reverse complement strand
GTCGAGGCGCCGGTCACCGCGCCGGTGACGGTCTCGGGTAACTCCGTCTCGGTTCTCGGGGACTCGGAGTCGTCGTCGGCGCAGACGGGGACGGGTTCTGGGTCGGGTTCGGCGCAGGGCTCGTCGTCCTCGACGAGCACCGATGGAGATGACTCGGTGGCCGGCGGGAACCAGGTCGAGGCGCCGGTCACCGCGCCGGTGACCCTGTCCGGGACGGCGGTCTCGGTGGTGGGTGACTCGACGTCCGAGGATGCCGCGACCGGCGACGGGGCCGGTTCGGGGTCGGGCTCGGGTCCGTCGACCGACGGGTCGGAGAGTCTCGTCGGTGGCAACCAGGTGGTGCTGCCGGTCACCGCGCCGGTGACCGTGTCCGGGACGGCGGTCTCGGTGGTGGGTGACTCGACGTCCGAGGATGCCGCGACCGGTGGCGGGGCCGGTTCGGGGTTGGGCTCGGGTCCGTCGACCGACGGGTCGGAGAGTCTCGTCGGTGGAAACCAGGTGGTGCTGCCGGTCGCCGCGCCGGTGACCGTGTCCGGGACGGCGGTCTCGGTGGTGGGTGACTCGACGTCCGAGGAGCCGACCACCGGGGGTGACCCCGGCAGCCCGGGTGACCCCGGGACCCCGGGTGACCCCGGCACCCCGGGACAGCCAGGCGCGCCGGGTGACCCCGGGACACCGCCGGGCGCCGACGAGGGCCCGCAGGCCCCCGGCGGCTCCGGCGCGCCGGTCACCACCGCCCTGCTGGGGTCGGCGAGCGGTGTGGGGGGCGCGGCGGTCACCGCGATCGCCCACCTCTCCTCGCGGCTGGCCCAGACGGGTATGGCCGGTGGTCTGCTCCTCTCGGTCGCCCTCGCCCTGCTGGCCCTCGGCGGGGTACTGGTGCTCGCGCCGCGCTGCCGCCTCGGCGTGCAGCCGGCCTGAGGCCGGACACCCGGGCCGGGTACGCCACCCAGGCGTACCCGGCCCGGCGGACCGTCAGGCGTAGTGCGCGGCGGCGTCGACGGCGCGCGGCACGTACGAGCCGCCGAAGAGGACGGCGTGGACGAGCAGCGGGTGCACCTGGTGCAGGAGGACCCGCTCCCGCCACCCGCTCGCCAGCGGCGCGACCTCGTCGTACGCGGCGAGCAGCCGCGGCAGGGACGGGGCGCCGAAGACGGCGAGCATCGCCAGGTCGGCCTCCCGGTGGCCACCGTGGGCGGCGGGGTCGACGACCACCGCCCCCGCAGGAGTCCACAGGACGTTGCCCGCCCACAGGTCCCCGTGAAGGCGCGCGGGAGGGTCGTCGGTGTCATGCGTGCCCGCGGCCAGGGTGCGGGCCAGACGCTCCAGGACGGCCACCTGCTCGGGGCCGAACACCCCCCGCTCCCGGCCCGTCCGCGCCAGCGGCAGCACCCGTGCCTCCGCCGCGAAGACGCCCCAGGCAGGCCAGGACCCCAGCCGGAGGGGCAGTGGCTCGCTGAGGGGCCCGAGCCAGCCGTCGCCGTCCCACCCGGCCGGCGGCGCGCCGAAGGCGTCGGCCCCGGCGCCGTGGATGCGCGCCAGGGCACGGCCGAGGTCCTCGGCGGCCCGCACGCTGGGCGGGCCCTCGGCCAGGTACGGCAGCTCCAGATGGGTGGGCCCGACGTCGAGGACGGGGACGACCGCGTCACCTCCCGCCTCGCCGAGCCACCGCAGGCCGGTGGCCTCCCACGCGAAGTACCCCGGCGGGACGGTCGCGGAGCTCTTGCGGAACCGACGCGGCATGGGGCCATCGTGGCACCGGGCGGTTGGTGGGGCACGACGGGTCGCGGCTAGAGTCGGGCCTGCACCAGGTGACCTCGGAGGACGCCATGACCAACACCCTTGTTCCCCCGCCGCCGCCCGAGGACGAGGACACCGACGCCGCGGCACTCGTGGAGCGGATGACCGCCGAGATCGGCGGTGTCCTGGAGTCCCTCGACGAGCTCTCGGACTACCTCGAGCGGGTCGTCCATGCGGTGCGCCGCGAGGTCACCGGGTGTGACGAGGTGGGCATCACCATCCTGAGCAACGACCGTCCGCACTCGGCGGCGTACACGACGGTGCAGACCCTCGAGATCGACGCGGCGCAGTACGCCCTCGGCGAAGGGCCCTGCCTCGACGCCGCGCGCACCCGCGAGGAGCAGCGGGTCGACGACCTGTGCCAGGACGACGGTCGCTGGCCGCGGTTCGCCGAGGTCTCCCGGTCCGACGGCATGCGCAGCCTGTTCGCCGTCCCCCTGATCAGCGGCGAGGAGTGCGTCGGGGCGCTCAACCTCTACGCGTGGGCCCACGCCGCCTTCGACGGCTTCGACGCTGCCGTCGTGCGGGTCGCCGCCCGCCGGTGCGCCGACGCCGTCGTCGCCGTCACGGCCCTGGACGGGATGCGCCAGCTCGCCGGGCAGCTCGAGCAGGCGATGGCCAGCCGCGCGGTCATCGAACAGGCCAAGGGGGTCATCATGGCAATGCGTGGCATCCCCGAGCACGACGCGTTCGAGGTGCTGCGCAAGACCTCGCAGGACCGCAACGTCAAGGTCCGGGTCCTGGCCGAGGAGGTCGTGCACGGGATCGTGACCGGCAGCACGGGGCTCGACCCGTCGGGGGAGTGACCTGCGTGTCCTAGAGTCGGTCCATGGCGCGACCCCACGCCGCGGCCCTGCTCGAGGACGCGTACACGAACCGCAAGGCTGCGCTCTTCGCGGCCCGCGGCTGGGGCACCCGGATCGTGCCGTCGACCGGCTACGGCAGCACCGCACAGCTGCGCCTGTTCGGCCGCGTGCTCTTCACCCGGGGCCGGCCCGAGGACGAGCCCGAGGAGGACACGTACGCGGCCCGGCTGCGTTCGGTCGAGCTCGAGACCCGCGGCTGGCGGGCCTTCTTCGCCACCCCGGCGGTCGACGAGCCGGTGACCATCCGGGTCAACGAGCGGATCGTGACCACGCGCACCGACCGTGGCGGCTACATCGACCTCGTCGTGCGGGGCCACGGGCTGGCGCCCGGCTGGCACCGGGTCTTCCTCGACTCGCCCCGGGCCCAGCCGATCGACGTCCCCGTCGTCGTTGTCGGCTCCACGGTGACCCACGGGATCATCTCCGACATCGACGACACCGTGATCACCACGTCGCTGCCGCGGCCGATGATCGCGGCCTGGAACACCTTCGTGCGCTCCGAGGGCGCGCGGCGCCCGGTGCCCGGGATGGCGACGATGTACCGGGAGCTGCTGGCGAGCCAACCGGACGCGCCGGTCGTCTACCTCTCGACCGGGGCCTGGAACACCGCACCCCAGCTGACCCGGTTCCTCGACCGCAGCGGCTACCCCGCCGGCCCCATGCTGCTCACCGACTGGGGGCCGACGAACACCGGCTGGTTCCGCTCGGGGCAGGAGCACAAGCGGGCGCAGCTGCACCGGCTCGCACGCGAGCTGCCGAACGTCCGCTGGCTGCTCGTCGGTGACGACGGCCAGCACGACCCGGGGATCTACGGCGAGTTCGCCGCGCGCCGCCCGGACCGGGTGCGCGGCATCGCCATCCGCGAGCTGACCGCCGGCGAGCAGGTCCTCTCGCACGTCATCCCGCTGGCCACCGACGACATCGCCCCGACCCCCCGTGAGCGCCTCGAGGTGCCGGTGGCGCGCGGGCCGGACGGCTACGACCTGCTGGAGCGGGTCCGTGGCATCTGGGAGCAGGACGCGCGCGTGCGCACCCTGCGCGAGTACGCCTCGTCGGTCGTCACCGACGTCGACGACCCACCGGAGTACCTCGTCGACGGACCCGACGAGCGCTGAGTGCGGGCCGGGCGGCGTGGCCCGCAGCGCGCCGCTGCTCGCGGGTCAGCCGGTCTCCACGACGAGGTCCGGCCCGCCGTCGCCGGCGCCCCGCCGGGCCACCGCCGCGTGCAGGTCGGCCCGGGAGAGCTCGACCCCACCCTCGCGGTAGGGGTTGGCCAGGGGTGTCGTCGCCAGGGCGCCGGCCGGGCCGGACACCGATCGCACCCCGTGGCCGGCGTCGCCCGGACGCAGGAGCAGGTCCAGGTGCCCGCCCTCGAACGGCACCCGGGCCTGCAGCGGCCCGGCCGCCGGGTCGAGCACCGGGTCCAGCTCCACCCGCGACCCGCGCCGCCGCACGCCGAGCAGGGCCTCGACGACGAGCCGGAGGAAGAGCCCCGGGCCCGAGGAGTAGACCCGCCAGCCGCCCTCGAGGGGCACGGCGCCGGCCATGAGGTCCGCGTACCGGTCGGCCGCCTCGTACCGGTCGGCGAACACCGCGTCGGACGAGGAGTAGTAGCAGCTGGTCTGGCGCGGGCGGGCGCCGGGGACGAGCGCAGCGGCCCCCGCCGGCGTCGCCAGCGCGAGGGCGCGCAGCAGGCCGGGGCCGTCGCCGGTGCGGGCCAGCGCCTCGGCGTAGCGCAGGTGCGCGTGGACGTACATCAGACCGATCTCCCGACCCCAGAAGGTGCTCGCCTCGGCCCGCTGGAAGGTCCCCATGGGCCCCCCGCCGTAGCCGACCGGACGGTCGAACAGCCGGGCGCCGTCCGGTCCGAGCAGGTGGGCCTCGACGAGGCGCAGGTGGTGCTCGGCGTCCTTCGGGTCGAGGAGGTCCCCTGTGACCGCGTGGATCCACGGGAGCACGCCGTAGGTCAGCCCCGTGCGGGTGTCGCGCGGGTGCACGAGCGGCTCGGTCGTGCCGTCGTCGTGGTGGAGCAGGTACCCGGGCAGCACGCCGTCGAGGAGCAGCTCGCGCCGGATCTCCTCGTGGGTGGCGTCGGCCAGGGCAGCGGCCCGGCGGGCCAGGTCGGGGGCGGCGTCGACCGCCTCGAGCCCGGCCGCGAGGGCGCGCAGCGCCTGGGTCTGCAGGACCGCCGTCCACACCGACACCAGGTGGCTCGCCAGCCGGGGGTCGGCCGGCTGCAGGGAGTCGTTCCAGTCGCCGTGCCCGTAGGCGGGCAGCGGGCTGCCCGCGACGGTGCTCGCCTCGACGTGCTCGAGCGCACGCCCGAGGTGCTCGAGCACCGGGGCGGCCTCGGTGGGCCCGTCGTCCCCGACGAACGGCAGCTGCCGTTCGAGCAGGTCGGGGTCCCCGCTCGCGAGAAGATGCTCACCGGTCGCGAGGAGGGGCCAGAAGACGACGTCGCCGTGGGCGTCCTGCTGGCCGGCGGCGGAGCCGGGGGGCAGGAACTCGAAGGCCTGCGGCCAGTCCCCGCGGGCGTTCTGCCCGGCGAAGACCCGCTCCAGCACCTCGCCCACGATGTCGGGCCGGTCCAGGGCAGTGAGCAGGCCGACCGGGCCCTGGCAGACGTCGCGGGTGCCCCAGGCGCCGCCGCTGTACTGCTCGAGACCGCGCGGAGCCAGGTAGTGCACGACCGCGTCGTGCGCGAACCACGGCACGGCCGCGCCGATGGGGGCGACGAGCGCCGCGTCCTCGTTCGTCTCGGCGGGAGCGATGCTCAGGGTACGGGCCACGCTGTCCCAGAAGGGAGCTCCCTTACCCGAGGAGCCGCCGGCGGCGGCGACCGGGTGGGCGAGGCGCAGCTGCCAGTGTTCGGTCGGTGCGACGGCCAGCGTCAGCCACGAGGCGTCGCGCGCGCGGCCGTCGCTGTGCAGCGGCTCGTCGCCACCGACCGTCACGGCGGCCCCCGACCAGGCCAGCCGCCACCCGTCGAGGTCGAGCCCGTCACCGGAGTGGACGGGCGCCTGCCCACCGTCCGTGGCGAGGGCGAGGAGGACCTCGACCGGGCCGCCCGAGCGCACCGTGAGCGTCAGGCGCAGCTCGTGCTCGTGCTCGGGCGCCTGCGTGCGCACCTCGAGGACGAGGTCCTCGTGGGCGTACCACCACGTGCACGCATCGAGCCCGAGGTGCCAGGCCGAGGGAGCGCCGAGCAGGGTCCAGGTCTGGCCGGTCCGCAGCAGGAGGCGGGCGCCGTGGGCCTGGAGGAGGCCGAGGTAGGAGCGGCGCCCGGTGAGCAGGGGGTCGCGCCCCACGTGCCCGCAGGTGACCTGGGACAGGAGCGTGCCGTCCATCCACACCGTCGTCGTCAGCGCGGCCGGGTCGGGCACCAGCCGGTCGCCGGTGCGCAGGATCTGTCCGTGTGGGCGGAGCACCGCGAGGTCCTTGCTGCCGAGGACAACCTGCCCGCCGTCGCTGGGCCACGCCCAGGGTCGGCCGTCCGGGCCACGCTCGAGGGCGCCCTCGGGGGCCAGCCCGAGCCGGTCGGTCTCCGCGTCGGTCAGCGGTCGGCTGGCGAGGGTCGGCGCGCCGAAGACGGTGCCCGAGACCGGCCGGCCCTCACCGGCCGCGGCGCCCCGGCCCCGGTCGGTCTCGGCGACGGCGACCGAGAGCCAGGAGGCGTCCTGCGGCCCGGTGGCGGCCGGGTGGTCGGCGAGCACGACACCGGCGAACCCCGTGCGATGGGTCCCTCCGGCGGCGAGAGTGACGGGGGAGTCGGCGAGGACGACGAGCGAGTGCTCGTGCTGGTGGCGCCGCGAGGGGAGAGCGCGGGTGTCCAGCCCGGCCCACGTCGTGCCGGAGGCGGTGCGCTCGGTCACCTGGAGGGCGTCGGTGGCCCAGCCTGCACCCTCACGCAGTGACCCGAGCAGCAGCCAGGGCGCGGTGGGCCCGGGCATGTTCTGCCGCACGGCGATTGCCGTCCCACGCTCGGTGCGGACCGGGCTGAGGTCGAGGTACTGGGCGACGTAGTACTCGTTCATGCGTACTGCGGCGGGCTCGGCGAGCGCCGGGTCGTGGGTGAGGACGACGTCGACCTCGACCGGGGTGGTGCCGGCGTTCTCGACGAGGACCTCCCACCGCCACGAGGCGTGCTCGACCGCGTCGGGCTCGCCGCCGACCCCGAGGACGAGGCGGACGCTCCAGTGCAGACCGCGCCAGGAGCCGCGCCACCGCAGCTCGTCCTCGCCGTGCTCCACGGAGGCCCCGGAGCCGGGGCCGAGCAGGGGGAGGCGGTCGGCCCGGTCCCCGTCGAGCACCCGCAGGTGGAGGTTGGCCGGCCCGGCCTCGAGCTCGCTCGCGGGGTAGAGCAGCAGGCTGCGCCCGAAGGCCTCGAAGCGGGACAGCGCACCGCCGGAGGTCAGCTGCGCGGTCAGCCCGTGCGGTCCGGTCAGGACGGGAAGGTCGGGAAGGTCAGGAGAGCTGGGGGCCGGCTGGTCACGCACCCCACTTGCCTACCATCTGCCACGGGCGGCGCACAGCCGAGGGGGACATGTAAGCGGATGAAAGAAGAGGCGGGGTTCGCAGAGGGCGACGCTCGCGGAAGCCGGTGACGGCGAACGCTTCCCGCGCAGCGGCCTGCCGGCCCCGGTGGCGCGCGCCTCCCCTGCGGGGCCCGACCCGGGTAGCGTCGGGGTATGCCCGAGCTGCCCGAGGTGCAGGCGCTGGCGGACTTCCTCCGGCAGCGCACGGATGGGCTCGTCGTCACCGGGGTCGAGCTCGGGTCCTTCCACGTGCTCAAGACCTTCACCCCGCCACCGGAGGCGCTCGTCGGCGCCCCCGTCGACGGGGTCGCACGCCATGGCAAGTTCCTCGACCTCGACTGCGGCGGGACCCATCTCGTCGTCCACCTCGCCCGCGCGGGGTGGCTGCGCTGGTCCGACGCGATGCCGAGCACGGTGCTGCGGCCGGGGAAGTCACCGATCGCGCTGCGGGTGCGCTTCGACGACGCGTCGGGCTTCGACCTCACCGAGGCGGGGACGCAGAAGCGGCTGGCCGCGTACGTCGTCCACCGCCCCGAGGACGTCCCGGGGGTCGCCTCGCTCGGCCCCGACCCGCTCGCCGACGGCTTCACCGAGGAGGTGTTCGCCGGCATCGTCGGGGCGCACCGGATGCAGGTCAAGGGGCTGCTGCGCGACCAGTCGGTCATCGCCGGGGTCGGCAACGCCTACTCCGACGAGATCCTCCACGTCGCCAAGCTCTCGCCCTTCGCGATCGCCGCGTCGCTGGACGACGCCCAGGTCACCCGGCTCTACGCCGCGCTGCGCGAGACCCTCGCGCGGGCCGTCGCCGCGGCCTCGGGCAAGCCGGCCAAGGAGCTCAAGGACGCCAAGCGGGCGGGGATGCGCGTGCACGGTCGCACGGGTGAGCCGTGCCCCGAGTGCGGGGACGTCGTGCGGGAGGTCTCCTTCGCCGACTCCTCCCTCCAGTACTGCGCGACCTGCCAGACCGGTGGCAAGCCGCTCGCCGACCGGCGCACGAGCAAGTTCCTCAAGTAGCGTCCGCGGCTACCGGGCCTGCCCGACGGTGCCGGCCCCGGCTAGGATCGCCGCGTGGGCACCACGACCCCGCACTACCGTCTCGGCCCGGCCCGGCGGTTCGCCAACCGGTTCATGGCCGGCCTGGTCAAGGCCGGGCTGGGCCCCCGGCACGACTACCTGCTGACCACGCGCGGGCGCCGCAGCGGGCTCGAGCGGACCACGCCGGTCACCCTCGTGGAGGCCGCCGACGGGCGCTTCCTCGTGGCGCCGTACGGCGCGGTGAGCTGGGTGCACAACGCCCGGGCCGGGGGCCGGGTCACCCTGCGGCGGGGGCGCCGGGCCGAGACCTGTACCGCGGTCGAGCTCGGGCCGCAGGAGGCAGCGCCGGTCCTGCGGCAGTACCTCGCCGAGGTCGCCATCGTGCGCCCGTTCTTCGAGGTCTCCGCCGACTCCACCCTCGAGGAGGTCGCCGCCGAGGCGCCGCGCCATCCGGTCTTCCGGCTCGAGCCCGAGGGCTGAGGCCCGGCGGGGCGCACTCAAACCCGCCCGACACGCGATGGCGGTGTCTGCGGATGTATCGGATGGACGCTAGAGAGCCCCATACAGTGCGATCGTGGACCCGGTCAGGAACCCCTACGCCCCCGGCGCCGGCCAGCGGCCGCCCGAGCTCGCCGGGCGGGACGAGCAGCTCGACGCCTTCGACGTCGTCCTCGAGCGGGTCGCCCGGGGCCGCCCCGAGCGCTCCGTCGTGCTCACCGGGCTGCGCGGGGTCGGCAAGACCGTCCTGCTCAACGCGCTGCGCTCGGCGGCCGTCCGTGCCGGGTGGGGGACGGGCAAGCTCGAGGCGCGGCCCGAGCAGTCCCTGCGCCGGCCGCTCGCCTCGGCACTGCACCAGGCGGTGCGCGAGCTCGGCCCCGCCGGGGGCGCGGGGGAGCACGCCCTCGGGGTGATCCGCTCGTTCGCCCAGACCCCGCCCGTCGACGCCGGGGGTCGTGGACGGTCCGCGCCCCGGCTGCGTGACCGGTGGAACCCGGGGATCACGGTTCCCGCGGTCGCCGGGCGTGCCGACTCCGGGGACGTCGAGATCGACCTCGTCGAGCTGCTCTCCGACCTCGGCGGGATGGCCTCGGACACCGGGCGTGGGGTGGCCGTCTTCATCGACGAGATGCAGGACCTCGGGCCCGATGACGTCTCCGCGCTGTGCGCCTCGGCGCACGAGATCAGCCAGTCCGGGCTGCCGCTGATCGTCGTGGGCGCCGGGCTGCCCCATCTGCCGGCGGTGCTGTCGGCCTCGAAGTCATACTCGGAGAGGCTATTCCGCTACTCGCGGATCGACCGGCTCGACCGGGCGGCGGCGGATGCGGCGCTCGTGCGGCCCGCCGCCGAGGAGGGCGCCCAGTACGAGGCGGATGCACTCGCGGCGATGTACGCCGCGACCGGCGGCTACCCGTACTTCGTCCAGGCCTACGGCAAGGCGGTCTGGGACCGGGCGCCGGGCTCGCCGATCACCGCCGGGGACGTCGAGGTCGCGGCCCCCGAGGCCGAGGCCGAGCTGGCCGTGGGCTTCTTCGGGTCGCGCTTCGAGCGCGCCACGCCGGGGGAGCGGGAGTACCTGCGCGCCATGGCCGACGTGGCGGCTGCGGCCGCCGAGGGGGAGGAGACCGAGGCGGTCCCGACCGCGGAGGTCGCGGCCCGGCTGGGGCGCAAGCCGCAGTCGCTCTCGCCCGCCCGGGACGCCCTGCTGAAGAAGGGCCTCGTCTACTCCGGGGAACGCGGGCTCGTGGCCTTCACCGTGCCCCACTTCGGCCGCTACCTGCGCGACCACTCCTAGAGCACCGCCGTCGGCGTCGAGCGGTCTGCGACGACAGAGGCCTCACCCCGAGGAGACCGTCGTTCTTCACCTGCGACATACACACCGCCGCCTGCTGGGCGTTCGGTGATGGGGCCGGGGCGGCGAGCACGGGGCAGGGGACCTCTTTGATATCATCAGATATCGGAGGTGGTTCGCGTGGCTGATGTCCTGATCCGCGATGTCCCCGACGCGGTTCTGGCTGGAGTTGACGCGCACGCCTCACGGTTGGGCCTATCGCGGGTGGAGTACATCCGCCGACGTCTGGCCGCGGATGCGGCGACCTCGGAGAGCACGGTCTCCGGGTCCGACCTGCGCGCGTTCGCCGACCTCGCCGGCGACCTGGATGATCCGCAGGTGATGGGCGCAGCGTGGCAGTGACCGAGTGGCTGGTCGACAAGTCAGCCTTGGTCCGGCTGGGTGACAGCCCGGATGCGGAGGACTGGGCCGAGCGGATCGAGCGAGGCTTGGTGCGCATCGCGACCGTGACCCGCTTGGAGGTCGGTTACTCCGCTCGCAGCGGTCACGACGCCCGCGCCCTGTTCGCTCGGCCGCCGTTGTCCGCCATGCCGGTGGAGTACCTCACCCCGGCCATCGAGGATCGCGCGCTCGACGTACAGCTGCTGCTGGCGGCACAGGGGCAGCATCGCGCCCCGTCGATCCCTGACCTCGTCATCGCCGCCGCCGCAGAGCTTGCGGGGCTAACCGTGCTCCACCTCGACAAGGACTTCGACCTCATCGCCAGCATCACCGGCCAACCCGTCGAACGCCTCAGTCTTTGAGGAGAGCCGGCGCGGGCACATGCCCCTCTTCGCCGCGGGTCGACCTACCGGATCGCGGTGATCCGGATGTTGGTGGACGAGCACGCCAGCGCCCATACGCGTGGCATTCCCTCAGACGGTCGACGCCCTGCGCACCGTCGCGGTGAACTCGGTGGAGATCTCGGATGCGCGAGTGTTCGTCTCGTTGTCCACAAGCGCCAGGACCTCAAGCCCGGCTTCCTGGCACATGGCAACAAACGCGTGAGGCGTGTGCCAGTGAATGACCCACTCGCGGTCCACTGATTCCGTACCGCTGGACGTGGTCCGCTGGTACCGCGACGTTGTGACTCTGGTGCGGGTGTCCTTGTCGTAGGTCTCACTGAGCGGGGTGTAACTGAGTTCGACGCCAGGACCATCCGCAGCCGTCCGGCTGACCCCCATGTCTGCTTGGGGTGTGGGGTCAGGAATCCACAGCGGTATGAGGGCAGCGCCGTGGCCCGTCAGGTGCCTGGAAATGGCTTCAAGTGCGCGGGTCGCTGTTCCGTCATCCGCAAGCAAGTTGAACGTCGGCCCGGCAAAGTAGATGGACGTGTAGCGACGTGCGAGGTTCAGCGCTTCGACTCGCTGCTGGTAGACGTGGGTGGAGATGCCCCGCTTTGCAGCGTTCTGTCGACAGCGATCGACCATGTCGGCTGAGGAGTCGACCCCGTCCACGACGAGCCCGGCGACGCAGAGGTCGAGCATTGGTTCACCGTCGCCGCACCCGATCTCCAGTGCTGGTTCACCCGTCGCTCTCACGAAGTCGATGTACGGCCCGGCCTCGAAACTCGATGACTTCAACTTGGCGTAGGCATCAACGACGATTCCCGAGTAGAAGTCCGCAGGTTCCATGTCCGGACCCTGCCACGCAACCGACAGCGCCAGCACCTCGTTTTCAGGCGGCGCACGGACCGGTGATGCGTCCGCTCATCGCCATTTGCGTACGAATGCGACCTGCGTCCAACCGCCGCGAATCGTCCGTCGCGAGTCCGACAACGGTCGAGCGCCGTTGCTGCCACACTCAGAATGTGCCTGCGGTCAGGTCGTCCGTGATCCCGGTGGTGAGCACCGTCGCGCTGGCCACCGTCGCGGTGCTGCTTCTCTTGCCTACGTCGGGGGTCGACACCCAGCCGCCAGTCTGCTGGGCTGCGGGCGGGTACGAGGTGACGTGCAGTCAGGCGCCGGCGTGGGGAGCGGCCGTGGTCATCCTCGTCGCTGGTGGGTTGGTGACGTGGCGGGTCCGCGGCGGTTGTCGGGTCCCAAGCGTTCCCGCCGTGCCTTCCTCACGCCCCACAAGAGCGCCACGAGCGGCAACAGCGCCCCTGAGAGAGCCGCCAGCCCGAAGAGAGAGTCCCGTGTCAATCGATCCCACTGAGCCAGGAGACTGCCGATTCCCATGACGGTAAGAACTGCGGCGACGGCCAAGACGACGACCGTGCCGCTGCTGGTCCTCCCGACGGCTTGGTCCTCGCTCACGCCCGCATCGTAGAGCGCGCAGCAACAGGCGGCTATCGGCCGCGTGATGACGTGGCATCGGGGGTGGTGGACTCCCGCGCTTGAATAGGTCGCGGCTGCGCAGCGATGCTCGGGCTAGCGTCGGGGGATGGCCGGGGAGCGACGGGTGAGCATCCACGGGGGTGTGGTGCGTCGGCCGGTCGCGCCATGGACAGACACTGTCCACTCCCTTCTTGCGCATCTCCATGCCGCTGGACTGCCCGTCCCTGAACCCCTCGGCGTCGAGGGGGCGCAGGAGGTCCTGCGTCTGGTGCCCGGGGAGGCGGGAGAACAGGCGTGGCCCCACCAGAGCTTGATCTCGGCAGTCCGCTCCGCGGGATCCCTGCTGCGAGCGCTTCACCTGGGGACTCGGTCGTGGGTCCCACCACCGGGGGCCCGGTGGGCCGTCCCTTCGGAGGGTGGGTCGACGGTGTGCCACGGTGATCCGAAGCCGACCAACATGGCGTGGCGGGACGGAGTCGCCATTGCGGTGTTCGACTGGGACATGGCCCGCCCGGCTCCCGAGGTCAGCGACGTCGCCTACGCGCTCTACTGGTTCGCACCCTTCGACGTCGACGAGGCCGAACTGCGACACCGGCACCTCTCGAAGACCTTCGACGCTCATGCGCGGATCGAGGCGTTCCTGGACGGCTACGGCTGGACCGGTCCACTCGATGTCATGCAGGCGGTCGCCGATCGACGCGAGCAGGCGGTGAAAGAAGTCGTGTACCTGGGCGAACGCGGACACATGCCCCACGCCGCGTGGGTCGATGCCGGCTGGCCAGACCGATGGCGCACTGAACCTCGACTTCCCTAGTCAGATCATCGGCCCAGAAACGCGCCAGCCGGTCATGCGGCAAAGCTCAGCAGCCGCCGTGGACCAACTGTCCCTTTCCAGCGTCTGCCGGGCGCAGTTGTGGCGTTCCCGGTACCGCCTAGGAGCTCATGGTTGGTTGGGTGTCACCTCGTAGAGTCGATCTCGTGAGCGAGCGATCGGGCTGGATGGTGACCACTCACGATTGGTCTGATGACCTCGATACTCACCACCTCGCGCTCGTCCGCGAGAACGCGGCCGTCTACGGCGCCGGAGGGCTGCGGCACATGATTCTCGAGGTGCTGGCCTACGCAAACGACGAAGCCGAAGCCCGCTGCAGCGTTGGGTTGGCTGTCGTGAGCATGACCGACGACGGAACGGTCACCATCGCTGATGACGGGCGCGGCACCGACACCCGCCTCGACCAGCACGGGAAGGCAGTCCGAAAGCCGGTGATGGCGACCCGGGACATCAGGTTCTTCGACGTCGCGGACGGGCCGACGCTTCCTGACGGGCTGCCGCGCCGGGGGATGTCAACTGTCGCGGCGCTGAGCTCGGTCCTCGTCCACGAGAACCGACGCAGCAACGGAACGTGGACCCAGACCTACCGGTACGGCATCCCCGACGCCGCACTCCACGCACTCCCGAGAGCGCCCAGGACCGGCACCGTCGTGACGTTTCGTCCCGATGCCCGGATCGGCGGTCCGACACGGCTGATGAGTGGTGACGCGCGGGCATTTCCCTGGCTACGCCTGGAGATGCGTGACCGCGGATAGTGCAAGGAGCGGCAGGCGCGTCACAGCGCCGCAAGTTGGGCGCGTCCTATCGAGGCGGCAGCGGGTGCCCAGCCTACGCCATGTAGACGGAATAGTCTACAGGGCGTACGGTTGCCGTATGGCCGACACAACGACGATCCGCGTCAGCCGGGACACTCACGCCCGGGTGACCCGCTTGGCGGCCGAACGCCACGAGTCGATCGATGAGACCGTCCGCAGCGCGTTGCGGGTGCTGCGCCAGGAGGCCATGGGCCGCGACCTCGCCGAAGAACTCGCCGAGGATGAGACGCAGTGGCTCGATGCTGACGCCGGGTGACGTCGTCGAGCTCGACCTCGGCACTCCGGCCGGCAGCGAAGCCGGCCTGCGTCGTCCCGCCGTCGTGGTCACCGCATCCCGTGTACTCGGCGGCGGGCCGAACGTCGTGCAGGTGGTGCCGTTGACCCGCACCATCCGTTCGAGCAGCACGGAGGTGGTCATCGAGCCCGATGCGGGCAACCGTCTCACCGCGCCCTCGTCCGCGCAGTGCCAGCACGTGCGGTCGGTGGCCACCACACGCATCCACCGCCAGGCTGGCAACGTCGGCCCCGTGGCCCTCGGCGAAGTCCGCGAAACGCTAGCGACGCTTCTGGACCTCTGACACCGTTCGAGACCCCGGCAGTGCCTCCACACGGCCCTCTTTGCCGCGAGCGTGCCTGGGAAGCGGCGCGTCCGTCTCCGGTCTGCAACCTGACTGGCGCGCTGAAGCATATGCCCGCCCTCGAAGACCTGGACCGGTGCTGAGCCCGACTACCGTGGCCAGATGGCCACGGGCGGGTGGGGACGGTCCTCGGGGTGGGGTCGGACCTTGACGAAGAGCTGCTACGGCCGGGAGCGGTCGAGCGGCTCGGATTCGCGTTTCTCCTGGCGTACGGACTGACCTGGGTTGTCGCCGCCTGGCTCTGGCGGACCCGGGGGCCTCGTGTCGGCGCCTACGCGGTGCTGTTCCAGGGTGTCGTGGCCCTGCCGCTGGCGTTCGGGCTGCAGGCGCTGACGAATGTCGGCGCCCCTCCGAAGGACCCGATCCTGACCGAGCTCGTCGTGGTGCTTGCCGTGTCGCAGGTGGCCGCGCTGCCCCTCGTCATCGTCCTGGTGGCGACCCGGCGCTGGCTGGCATCGAGTCTCGTCATGGCCGTCGTCACCGCCGTGCACTTCGTTCCGTACTCCTGGCTCTACCGGACACCCCTGTACTACGTACTCGCGGGCGTCCTCGCCGTCGCGATCCCGGTCACGCTGCGGGTCACCACCCGCCGTGATGACGTTTCAGATCGCGACGTCTGGTTAGTGTTCGGCGTCGTCGGGCTGTGCCTCCTCGGCGCCGCCCTCGTGGCGTTGCTTGGCTGAAGGCGGCCGCTGCATTGCGGTCCTAGATGTCACGGAGCGGACCCACCCAGTCTCGTACTCGGCGCCGGCCCCTAGAGTCCGCGAGGCTCTCGACCCAACCGCGAACGATCTTTGACGTAGCCCTTTCCACCGCGAGTCGACCAAGGTTAGAGCCCGATCGCGTCCATGACGAGCTGGTAGCGATTCAGGTCTTCCCGTATCCGTATGGCCGGTTCTGAGCGTGTGTTCATCTCGATGGAGGTGAGCAGTCTGAAGTGCAGGCCGCGCGCGACTGCCGAGAGGGGAACCTCCAGGCTCAGGCGTAGGTCTGGTGGTGCGGCGTGCCAGCAGAGGGCGTCGGCCACGACGACTCCTTTCGCGTACTGCGGGGACCGCCAGTACGGCGAGAAGTCGATGATCCCTGGCGATGCGCCCTTGGCGACGAGCACATTGTTGGTGAGGTCACCATGGATCAGCTGGTCGGGGCCCAGTGGAGCGAAAGCCTCACGCAGCCGTGAGACCAGTTCGGACAGATCGGCCGGAACATCGATCGGATGGGAGCCCCAGGTCGCCCGGTCGGCGCGAGCCCACGCGTCGGTGCGCGCCTCGAGGAACGGTGGGCGCGGTAGGTGCGCGGTTGCGTCGTGCAAGGCTCGACCCGCCGCGAGGACTATCGCCCAGTCCGCCTGGCTCCCGGTGACAGGCGACCCGGGGATCATGGTGACGGCGCCCCAGCCGTCGGCCACCCAGGCCCCGTCGAGGGTTCGTAGGACGGTGGGAAGTCGGAATCCGTCTTGGTCGATGCCGCCCGCGGCTATGCCAGGTTTGCTGAAGGTGTCGCCGCCGACAGGTCTGGAGGCACGAAAGCGGAACGTGTCCGGGAGCACGTCTTGGGGCACGGAGCGCCCGGACGGTCCGCACTTGCGTCCTTCCGCCGCGCAGCGGTCCTCGTCCGGTCGGTTCAGTGCCGCAGTCCTGCCACCACCCGGCCACGGGTGACGACCGTGAGGCCCGTGGTGTCCGGTGGGCTCCACTCACCCGAGGCGGGCGAGCAGCGCGAGGGAGCGCTCGAGCACCAGCCGGGCCGCGTCGGCGTCGTGCTGGGGCAGCGAGCTGTCGAGGAAGAGGTGGACCCGCCCGGGATAGACGAACAGCTCTGCCTCCGGCCGGCCCTCGACGAACGTGCGCGCGGCGTCGAGGTCGCCCTCGGCGCCGAAGAACGGGTCGTCGGCCATGCCGTGCACCTGGAGGGCGATCCCCTCACGCCAGGTGCCGAAGTACGACGGGTCGGCGAACCCCTCGTAGAGCAGCGCGCCGCGGACCCGCGGGTTGCTCACCGCCAGCGCGAGCGCGGGCATCACCCCGAAGGAGATGCCGGCGACGACGAGCGGGTCCGCAGGGGCGCCGAGCGCCTCCGCGCAGGCCAG
This sequence comes from Phycicoccus endophyticus, assembly GCF_011326735.1. Taxonomy (GTDB): domain Bacteria; phylum Actinomycetota; class Actinomycetes; order Actinomycetales; family Dermatophilaceae; genus Phycicoccus; species Phycicoccus endophyticus. The sequence continues at coordinate 19,083 of NZ_JAANCN010000013.1, read as the reverse complement.
CGCCCGGGCCTGCAGCTCCTCGACGCCGACCGAGTCGACGAAGGCGGCGCCCTCCTCGATGGTCGCGAACACCTGCCCGTCGAACAGGTCCGGCGTGTGCACGGTGTGGCCCGCGGCGCGCAGGGAGTCGGCCAGCGCGAGGACGCCCGCGGTGCGGCCTTGGACGTGGTGGAACAGCAGCATCTCGGTCACTCCGCGACCATAGGAGTGGTTGCGGACGGAAGGCGTCCGGGATGACGATGGCCGGGTGCGACCCGACACCGGCCCGGCCGCGCGGGCACTCATCACCATGGAGGCGATCCAGGATGCCCCGGGTATCTCCGCGCAGCGCCTCGCCCAGCGCCTCGGGGTGTCCACCCGGGCGGTGCGCCGCTACGTCGGCATCCTGCGGGAGGCGGAGATCCCCGTGGAGTCGCTGCGCGGGCCGGCCGGCGGGTACCGGCTCGGTCGTGGCACCCGGCTGCCCCCGCTGGTCTTCAGCAGCGCCGAGGCGCTCGGCCTCGTCATGGCCGTCCTCGACGGCCACCACCCGACGGCCGACGCCGACGACCCGGTCGCGGTGGCCGTCGCCAAGCTGCTGCGCGCGATGCCCCAGCACGTCGCCGACCAGGCCGACGTCGTGCGCCGGACCACGGCCGCGGCCCCCGACCGCGGCGCCGCACGCCCCGACCCGTCGACGACGGTCGCCCTCGTGCGGGCGCGCAGCGAGCGACGCTGCGTCGCCGTGCAGTACCGCTCCGAGAGCGGACGCGAGTTCACGACGCAGCTCGAGCCGTGGGCCGTCGTCGTCCGCCACGGCCGGTGGTACCTGCTGTGCCGGACCCTCGGCGAGGCGACGGTCCGTACCTACCGCGTCGACCGGATCCGAGGGGTCCGGGAGCTGGCCATCCCCTTCGATCCGCCCGACGGGCTCGACCCGGTGGCCGCGCTCGAGGAGCACCTCGCGGTGGGCTGGGAGTACCCGACCGAGGTGGTCATCGCCGCGCCCCGGGCCGAGCTCGGCGGGCTGCCGCGCACCCTCGGCCGGCTCGAGGAGGTCGACGAGCACTCGACCCGGCTCGTCGGCACGACGAGCAACCTCCACGACTACGCGTGCGCCCTGGCGACCCTCCGCGCGCCCTGGACCGTCGTGCGCGGGCCCGAGCTGCGCGCGGCGGTCGCGGACCTGTCGCGGCGGCTGGCGGCCGCCTCGACCTGACGCCCCCAGGCCCTGACCACACCGCGTCCGGCCGCCGGCCCCGTCCTACTCCTCGGCGAGGGCCGCCACCGGAGCCACCCGGGTCGCCCGCCGGGCCGGGAGCACCGAGGCGAGCAGCCCGCAGGCCACGGCACCGAGCCCGACCAGCGCCAGCCGGCCCCAGGGCACGTCGGGGAGCACCACGACCGCGTCCCCGAACAGGCTCATCGGGCCCGCGATGCCGTAGGCGATGCCGAGGGCGCTCCCGAGGACGGTGGCGACGGCGGCGAGCAGGACGCTCTCGCCCGCGAGCATGCCGGCGAGCTGCCCGCGGGTCAGGCCGAGGGCCCGCAGCAGACCGAGCTCGCGCGTGCGTTCGATGACCGAGAGGGACAACGAGGTGCCGATGCCGACGACGGCGATGACGACCGAGACCGCGAGCAGGGCGGTGACGACGGCGAGGGAGGTCGCGACGAGCCGCTCGAGGTCGGCCCGCGCCGGTGCCCCGCCGGCCACGGTCGCGCCGTCCGACGCGACCAGCCCTTGCGTCTGGGCCACGACGGCTCCCGCGTCGGCCTCGGCGTCGAGGCGGACGAGGACGGCGCGGGTGCCCGCCCCGGGGGCGAGGCGGTGGAGGGTCTCCACCGCGACGGCGAACGGGGTCGGGCTGGTGTCCGAGACCTCGACGGTGACGGGAACCCGGCGACCGTCGGCGACCAGGGTGGTGGGTTCCCCGTCACCCAGGCCTTGCGCCTCGGCGGCCTGGGCCGAGACCATCAGCCTCCCCGGCGCCGGTGCGCCGACGGCGCCACCCCGGACGACGTCCCCCACCTCGGGCGGGAGGGCGAGCACCTCGACCACGGCGCCGGAGCCGACGCGCGCGTCGAGACCAGGGAGGGCCACGCTGCGGGCGACGCCCTCGAGCGAGCTCACGTGCTGCACGGTCGCAGCCGGGAGGTCGGCGACCGCGGTCACCGCGACGTCGACCGGATAGCGCTCGTCCAGCGAGGCCGTGATCGAGCGTTCGGCGGTCGCGGCCCCGACCGACATCATGACGATCAGGGTGACCCCGACGAGCAGGGCGGAGGCCGTCGCCGCCGCCCTGCCGGGCTGCCGGACGGTGTTCTCCACCGCCATCGCACCCGGCACCCCGGCGGTCCGCGCGGGCACGGCCCCCAGCAGGCGGGCCAGCGGGGGCAGGAGCACCGTGCCGACGAGGAGCACCCCGAGGAAGCTCGCCGCCCCGCCGAGGACCGCGACCGGCAGCACCCCCACCACGGCTCCGGCGACGAGCAGGGCCGCGCCGGCCACCCCCAGGAGCAGGCCGGTGCGTACGCGCAGCCGCCCCGGGCGCGTGCCCGTGTGCGGCGCGGGAGCCGGGCGGAGGGCAGCCATCGGAGAGATGCGCGCAGACCTGGCGACGGGGAGGAGGGCTGCGAGCACCGTGACGAGGACGCCCACGGCCGTCGGGACGAGCACGGCCGAGAGGGGCAGCTCGAAGGAGGTCAGCGGGATCCCCAGCCCGGCGGAGGACGCCGCGGCAGCCAGTCCTCGAGCGGCCGCCGCCCCGAGGGCCACGCCACCGAGCGCGCCGAGCAGTCCCAGGGCGGCCGCCTCGAGCAGCGCGGCCCGGAGCACCTGGGAGCGGGTGGCACCCACGGCGCGCAGCAGGGCGGTCTCGCGGGCGCGCCGGGCCAGGAGAACCGAGAAGGTCGTGGCGATGACGATTGCCGAGACGAGCAGCGACACCGCCGCGAAGGCGAGCAGGAAGATCGTGAGCACGTTGCGCCCGCCGGTCATCCGGGCGACGGCCTCGTCGGCCGCCTCGTTCCCGCTGCGCACGGATGCCGACGACCCGAGGGCCCCCTGGACGGCGGTGACGACCGCCGCCGGTGAGGTCCCCGGCGTGCCGTCGACCCGCAGCTCGTCCCACCCCTTGGCCCCGGTGAGCGCGGTGACCTCCTCGGCCACCCCGAAGACGGCGCCCGAGCCCGAGAGCGAGGGGTCGCCCGAGGTGTCGACGAGCCCGACGACGGTTGCTTCCACCCGCCCGGCGGTGAACCGGTCGCCCAGGCCGAGGTTGAGGGCGCTCGCGGACTCCGCGGACAGCGCCACCTCACCGCGACGGGTGGGGGCGCGCCCGGCGCTGAGCCGGGCCGGCCCGCCGGCGGCCGGGGGTGTGCTGACGACGAGGACCCCGGACCCGGCGATCGGCGCGAGGACACCGCGTCGGACGGGGTCCACCCGGGCGGCCTCGGGCAGGGCGCGGACCCGGCCGAGGGTCCCCTCGGGCAGGGTTGCCGTCCGTCCGGCCGACCCCGCGGCAGGGGTCGCGACCGCCGACCAGCGCCCCAGGTCGCCGGCGAGTGCGGCCCGCACGCTCGCGGTCACCGTCGCGCTCAGGACGAGGGTGGTCGCGACGAAGGCGACGCCGAGCACGACCGCCAGGCCGGGCCCGAGGTACCGGCGCGCCTGGCTGCGCAGAGTGGCGAGGACGAGCTCTGTCACGCCGTCGCCCCCAGCGCGCCCATCGCGTCGAGGAGGTCCTCGCGGGAGGCACCCGTCAGGTCACCGACGAGCCTGCCGTCCCGCAGCAGGACGACGCGGTCGGCGGCGGACGCGGCCGCCGGGTCGTGGGTGACCATGACGACGGTCTGGCCGAACTCGCGCACCGACCGGCGCAGGAAGGCGAGCATCTCGCCGCTCGTGTGAGAGTCCAACGCCCCCGTGGGCTCGTCGGCGAAGAGCACGTCCGGGTGGGTGACCAGGGCCCGGGCCATCGCGACCCGCTGCTGCTGCCCGCCGGAGAGCTCGCTCGGGCGGTGGTCGAGCCGCTCGGTCAGCCCGAGCGTGCCGGCCACCTGGTTCAGCCACGCGCGCTCCACGGTGCGGCCCGCGAGCTTGAGGGGGAGGGTGATGTTCTGTCGCGCCGTGAGCATCGGCAGGAGGTTGAAGGCCTGGAAGACGAAGCCGACCCGGCGCCGGCGCAGGAGCGCCAGCTCGCGGTCCGAGAGCCGGGTCAGGTCGGTGTCGCCGAGGAAGACCTGGCCGCAGGTGGGAGCGTCGAGCCCCGCGAGGAGGTGCATGAGGGTCGACTTGCCCGAGCCCGAGGCCCCCATGATCGCGGTGAACTCGCCGGCGGCGAAGGCGACGTCGACGCCGTCGAGGGCGCGTACGGCCTCCTGCCCGGCCCCGTACTCCTTGACGAGCCCCACGGCACGGGCGGCTGCGGTGGCGGTGGGGGTGGGCGCTGCTGGCGGGGTCATGTCCCCACCCTCGCGGCCGGTGGTCGCTGCTCGCGTCGGCCCACGGTGCCGAGCTGGGGCCGCCGGCTACGACCGTGGTCGTACCTCGACCAGGCCACTCTCGTAGGCGAGGATGACCATCTGGACCCGGTCGCGCAGCTGGAGCTTGCCGAGGATGTGCCCGATGTGGGTCTTGACCGTGGCCTCGGCGAGGAAGAGAGCGGCGGCGATCTCCCCGTTGCTCAGGCCCTCGCCGACGGCGGCGAGGACCTCGAGCTCGCGGGGGGTAAGCGGGGCCAGCGCCGCCCGGCGGGCCCCGTCCCGCCCGCTCTCGGTGTCGGGCAGCCGGTCGACGACGTGCTCGAGGAGACGCCGGGTGGCGCTCGGGGCGAGGACGGAGTCGCCGTGCTCGACCGCACGGACCGCGGCGAGCAGCTCCTCGGGGCCACAGTCCTTCAGGAGGAAGCCGGAGGCGCCCGCGCGTAGCGCGGCGTAGACGTACTCGTCGAGGTCGAAGGTGGTCAGGACGAGCACCCGAGGGGAGGGGCCGGGGCGGTCCAGCAGCCGCCGCGTCGCCGTGACGCCGTCCATCCGCGGCATCCGGATGTCCATGAGGACGACATCCGCCCGGGTGCGGGCGAGCAGGTCCAGGGCCTGCTCACCGTCGGCCGCCTCGCCGACGACCTCGAGGTCTTCCTGGGTGTCGAGCACCATTCGGAAGCCGGCACGCACGAGCTCCTGGTCGTCGACGAGGACGAGACGGACCGGTGCACTCGTCACGACGGGGTCCCCGCCGTCGGGAGCAGGGCGCGCACCCGGTAGCCGCCCTCCGGCCGCGGACCGGTCTCGAGCGTCCCGCCGACGGCGACCGCACGCTCGCGCATGCCGACGAGCCCGCTGCCCGGCTCGGCCGCGGGGTCAGCTGCCGCGCCGCGCCCGTCGTCGGTCACCTCGAGCTCGAGCCCCGCGTTGGTACGGCGGAGGCGGACCGTGGCCCGGGTCCCGGGCCCGCCGTGCTTGAGGACGTTGGTCAGCGACTCCTGCGCGATCCGGTAGGCCGCGAGCGAGGTGTCGGTGGGGGCCGGAGCCTCACCGTCGAGGTCGAGCCTGACCTCGAGCCCCGCCTCACGCAGCCGCTCGACGAGGAGGGTGAGGTCCTCCACCCCGGCCACCGGGGTGTAGTCCTCGGCTCCCGCAGCCTCGTCGCGGCGCAGCATGCCGACGAGGTGACGCGTCTCGGTCAGTGCCGAGCGGGCGGTGGCCGCGAGCGTCTCCAGGGTCTCGGCGGCCTGGCCGCGCTCCCATGCGGGGGCGTGGCGGGCCGCGTAGGCGGCGCCGTCGGCCTGGACGACGATGACCGACAGCCCGTGGGCCACGACGTCGTGCATGTCCCGGGCGATCCGGGAGCGCTCGCGCTGGGCGGCGAGCTGCTCGCGCTGGTCGCGCTCACGCAGCAGGGCGGCGTTCTGGTCGGCGAGCCGGGCGACGAGCGCGCGGCGTCGGCGGATGAGGTCGCCGGCGATCCAGGACACGACGGCGACGCCGCCGGTGAAGGTGGCCGAGATGACAGTGGCCGCCCCGAGGTCTGCGCCCCAGCGCACGGCGGCGACGACCCCGCCGAGGACGGCCACACCGAGGGCCGCCCGGCGCGGCCAGGCGTCGCGCGCATAGGCCGCGATGGCATACGTGGCGACGGGGAAGGCGAGGTCGGAGGGCAGGGCGTCCGGCCAGGAGAGGGCCTGGAGGAGGCAGGCGAGCGAGACGACGGTGAAGGTGAGCACCGGGTGCCGCCGCCGCAGCGCGAGGACGAGCGTCATCGCCGACGCGACGGCGACCTCGACCGGGCCGGCCGACGTCACGCCGTGCCGGAGACCCGTGACCGCGGGCGCGCCGAGGAGCAGGAAGAGCAGGCCCGCCACGATGCTGTCGACGACGAGCGGGTGGCGGCGGGGCCAGCCGGTGAGGGCCTGCAGGGTCACCCGCCCAGCGTAGGGAGAGACGCCCGAGGCCACATCAGACCACGGTCGGATGCGCTGCCGCGGTCCTCGGCGGTTCGGGGCCGGTCCGGGCGCGGGGCTCAGCGCGGAGGCAGGCGGTGCAACCGGACGTCGTGTACCCCGCCGGCGTGCAGCCGCAACGTCATCCAGGTGAAGTCCGGCTGACGGCGGCGGTCGGTCGGGGAGCCGGGGTTGAGCAGCCGCAGCCCGGCGTGCTCGGTGTCCCACGGGATGTGGCTGTGCCCGAACACGAGCAGGTCGGCGTCCGGGTACGCGGCGCGCATCCGCTCCTCCCGGCGCCGGCGCGCCCCGGTCTCGTGGACGACGGCGACCCGCACCCCCTCGACCTCGGCACGGGCCACCTCGGGCAGGCGCGCCCGCAGCGGTGCCCCGTCGTTGTTGCCCCAGCACGCGAGCAGCGCCCGGCTGCGCTCGGTGAGCCGGTCCAGGGTCGCCTCGTCGACCCAGTCCCCGGCGTGCACGACGAGGTCGGCGGTCTCGGTGGCGGCCCACAGCGGCGCCGGGAGGTCCTTGGCGCGCCGGGGCAGGTGGGTGTCGCTCATGAGGAGGACGTGGGTGCCGCTCACCGCCCCACCCTCGCACGCCATCGGGGGCTCCTCGCGCGCCCGGGCTGCTCGTTCGCGGCGCCCTCGAGCTTCGCGACGGGGACTGACGCCCGGAGACCTCAGCGGGGGTCGTCGACGGGTGGGAACCCCTCGACGTCGACATGGCGGGCGATGGTCGCGGTGGCCCGGCGCTCGGCGCCCACCGGCACTCCGTGCACGAGGTCGTCGAGGAAGCCGTACCGACGGCGCAGCGAGCGGTGGTAGCTGTCGCTCTCGGACCCGTCGCGCACGTGGTGCCACCAGTCGGCGATGTCGCCCCAGCCCGGGGCCGCCAGCGAGCCGCCGAAGTGCTGGACGGCCAGGGCGGAGCACAGCGAGGCGAAGGCCAGCCGCTGCGGCAACGGCCAGCCGGCGAGCGTGCCGACGACGACGGCGGCTCCGAAGACGTCGCCGGCACCGGTGGGATCGAGGGCCTCGACCCGGACGGCGGGCGTGACCGCCTCCTCACCGGTGTGGGAGTCGATGGCCAGCGCGCCCTCGGCGCCGTTGGTGACGACCGCGAGGGGGACGAGGTCGGCCAGGGCGTAGAGGGCCTCGGTGGGGGTGCGGGTCCGCGTGTAGGCCATGGCCTCGGTGGCGTTGGGCAGGAAGGCGTCGCAGGCGGAGAGCTGGTCGAGCACGTCCCGGGGCCAGCGACCGCTCGGGTCCCACCCGACGTCGGCGAAGACGAGGGCGCCCCCCGCCCTGGCCTGCTCGACCCACGTCGGCTCGGCCTCGCCGAGCAGGGGCCGGTCCGGGGCCAGGTCGGCCATCACGGCACGCGCGCGCGGCGGTGTCCCGACGAGGGCGGCGGCGTCGAGGGGCGGGGCGTGCCCGTGGCTGACCATCCCACGGTCGCGGGCGACGGCCATCGAGACGGTGACCGGTGAGTGCCACCCCTCGAAGCGGCGCGAGCGGCTGAGGTCGACGTGCTCCTCGGTGGCCAGGGTCTCCCAGCAGAAGTCGCCGTAGGCGTCGTCGCCGAAGGCCGCCGACAGCGACGTGCGCAGGCCGAGGCGGCGGGCCGCGACGGCGAGGTTGGCGATGCCTCCCGGGCAGGAGCCCATGCCGTCGGCCCAGACCTCCTCGCCGCCGGCGGGCAGGGCCTCGAGCCCGGTCATGATGATGTCGAGGAAAACCGTCCCCCAGACGAAGACGTCGAGCTCGGGGTCGTCGTCGTCCCGGATCTCGGCGAGTGGGTCGAACGTCGGGGAGGGCACGGTGAAGGATCCTGTCCGTCGGGTGTCGCCAGCATGCACCCGTCGGCGGGCCCCGACAACCAGACAACGACGAGAAAGCGTCATTTGTCGTCATGCGCTGTCTCACGGTGCTCGTTATGGTGGCACCATGCGTGCGGCTCGGCAGCGGTCCATCGTGGGTCGCCTGCGCGCCCAGGGCACGGCCTCGACCGACGAGCTCGCCGACCTCTACGGCGTCAGCCTGGCGACCGTGCGCCGCGACCTGATCGACCTGGAGCGCCTCGGGCAGCTGCGCCGGGTCCACGGCGGCGCGGTCACCCCGGCGGCGCTCGACCCCGACGCCGTCCACGGCTTCGACGAGGTGGCGGCCGACCACGCCGCCGACAAGACCGCCGTTGTCCGGCGCGCCGCGGGCATGGTCGAGGACGGTGACTGTGTCGTCCTCGACATCGGGACGACGACGATGCTGCTGGCGCGTGAGCTGCGCGGTCGGCCGGTCACCGTCGTCACGGCGAGCCTGGCCGTTCTCGACGTCCTGCGCGAGGACGAGGAGGTCGAGCTCATCCTCCTCGGCGGGGTGGTGCGCCGGACCTACCACTCGCTCGTCGGCTCGCTGACCGAGGACGCGCTGCGCCAGGTCCGCGGCCGCCGCGTCTTCCTCGGCGCGAGCGGGGTGCGCGCCGACGGGACCGTGCTCGACACGACCGCCGTCGAGGTACCGGTCAAGCGCGCCCTGCTCGAGGCGGCCGACACCTCGGTCCTGCTCGTCGACCGGCACAAGCTGCCCGGGACCGGTTCGCTGCGCGTCTGCCACGCGGGCGCGGTCGACGTCCTCGTGACCAACGAGGGCGCGGACCCACCGACGCTCGCGGCCTGCCGCGCGGCGGGGACCTCGGTGGTGCTCGCGTGAGGCTCGCGATGCTCGGTGGCGGCGGCTTTCGCACCCCCCTGGTCTACGGGGCGCTGCTGCGCGACCGGCACGAGCGGCGGGTGTCCGAGGTCTGGCTGCACGACGTCGACGAGCGCCGCCTGGCGACCGTCCGCCGGGTCCTCGCCGAGCTCGCGGACGGGCACGAGGACGCCCCGGTCGTCCACGCGACGACAGACCTGGACACCGCCCTCGAGGGCAGCGAGTTCGTCTTCTCCGCCGTCCGGGTGGGGGGCCTGGAGGGCCGGGTGGCCGACGAGCGGGTCGCCCTCGACCTCGGGCTGCTCGGCCAGGAGACCACCGGCCCGGGGGGCCTCTCCTACGGGCTGCGCACCGTCCCGGTCGCCGTCGACGTCGCGCGCCGGGTCGCGGCCCTCGCGCCGGACGCCTGGGTCATCAACTTCACGAACCCGGCGGGGATGATCACCGAGGCGATGCAGTCCGTGCTCGGCCCGCGGGTCGTCGGCATCTGCGACAGCCCGATCGGGCTGGCCCGACGGGCCGCCGCGACCCTCGGGGTCGACCCGTCCGCGACGCGTGTCGACTACGTGGGCCTGAACCACCTCGGGTGGCTGCGCGGCCTGTGGCACGAGGGCCGTGACGTGCTGCCCGACCTGATCGCCGACGACGGTGGTCTCGCGGCGATGGAGGAGGGCCGGCTGTTCGGGCCGGACTGGGTGCGCAGCCTCGGCATGGTCCCCAACGAGTACCTCTACTACTACTACTTCACCCGGGACGCCGTCCGCTCGATCACCACCGCGCCCCACACCCGCGGCGAGTACCTGCTGGACCAGCAGCGCAGGTTCTACGCGGCCGTGGGCGGCGACCGCCGGGGAGCCCTCGCGGAGTGGGACCGGGTGCGGACGGAGCGCAACGCCACGTACATGCGCGAGGCCCGGGACGACGGTGAGGCGCGGGCCGAGGCGGACGTGCACGGCGGAGGCTACGAGGGGGTGGCGCTGGCCATCATGGCCGCCATCGCGCGGGGTGAGCCGGCCGAGCTCATCCTCAACGTGCCGGCCGGGGGGACGGTCCCGGGGCTGCCGGACGACGCCGTCGTCGAGGTCCCCTGCACGGTCGACGCCGCCGGCCCCCGCCCCCACCCCCTGCCCCCGCTCACCGGGCATCCGCTCGGGCTCGTCCAGCAGGTCAAGGCCGTCGAGCGGCTCGTCATCGAGGCGGCCCTGACCGGCTCCGAGCGCCGGGCCGTGCAGGCCTTCGCGCTGCACCCCCTCGTGGACTCGGTCACCGTGGCCCGCGAGCTGCTCACCGGCTACCGGGCCCGCATCCCCGCGGTCGAGGCGGTCTTCGCCCGCTGAGGTCGCCACCCACGGCGCACCCGGTCGTTCGGCCGAGGCGCCCGTCCCTTCCCTGGCATAGCCTGTCCCCGACCCGGCCGGAGCCCCGGCCTCGAGGAGGAGATGGCCGTGAGCGCACCCCCCGGATGGCACCGTCAGCCCGACGGCCGCGACCGCTGGTGGGACGGGCAGCAGTGGACCGACCACGTCCGCGACCCGCAGCCGACCCCGCCGGTCCCCGCGCCGGGCGCCCCGGCAGGGGCGACGCCCCCGCGCCAGGGGATGAGCGGCGTGGCCAAGGGGTGCCTGGTCGCCGCCGTCGTCGGCGTCGTCGCCCTGGTCGTCGCCGTCGCCGTCGTCGTCGCCCTCATCGCCCGAGGGGTCGACTCCGCTGTCGACGACGTCCGTTCGGCCCTGCCGACCTCGACCTCGTTCCCCTCCGGTCTGGCGGAGGGCGGCGACCCGGTCGTCGTCACCGTGGGCGAGGGCTTCGAGCTGCCGGGCGTCTCGGTCGACGCGGGGTGGAGCCTCGCGGACGGCAGCCTCGGCCGTGACGTCGAGGGGATGACCGCGACGCTCGACACGACCGACGAGGACGAGGCCGTGCGGATCTTCTCGATGTCCTTCGAAGGCGGCGCCGAGACGGTGTGCACCGCGTCCACCGACGGCGGCTCCCAGCCGGTGGAGGTGACCTGCATCCCGCTCTTCGAGGACGTCCCCGACGACGCCGAGGTGACGGTGACGCCGACGTTCTGAGGCCTACCGGCCGCGGGTGGCGGCGATGACGTCGTGGACGAGGCCGTCGGCCCGCAGGTCCCCGGCCTCGACCTCGGGGGAGAACCCGAGGCGGACGACGACGAGGTGCTGGGAGGGCACGACGTACAGGCGCTGCCCGTCGTGGCCACTGGCCCAGTAGGCGTCCGCCGGCAGGCCCCGGACGACCCGCGAGCCGTCGGCGCGGGTGTTCGACCACCACCCCGCGGCATAGCCGTCGGCGTCGGTCTGCGCCACCTTGGTCACCGTCGTCGAGCGGGTCATCCACCCGTGCGGCAGGAGGCGCTTGCCGTTCCACACCCCGTCCTGGAGGGCGAACTGACCGAGGGTGGCCCAGTCGCGTGGGGTCGCCCACAGGTACGAGCTGCACACCGGGGTCCCGCTCGCGTCCACCTCCCACACGGCCGAGGACAGCCCGAGCGGCGCGAAGAGCTTGCGCCGGGGGAAGTCGCGCTCGGGGACGTCGGCCTGTGCGTCGAGCCACGAGCAGACGATGTTCGTCGAGCCGCTCGAGTACTGCTGGTAGGTGCCCGGCTGGTGGGCCAGCGGCTGTGAGGCGGCGAAGCCGGCCATGTCCGGCTCGGCGTAGAGCATCTCGGTGATCGGGGTGCCGAGGTCGTAGGTCTCGTCCCACCGCAGCCCGCTCGTCATGCGCATCAGCTGGTCGACGGTGATGTCCGCCCGCTCGTCGGTCCACTCCGGGCGCACGGTCGCCGCCGAGACGTCGAGCTTGCGGTCCCTGACGTACCGCCCGACGAGCAGGTTCGTCGCGCTCTTGGCCATCGACCAGCCGAGCTGGGGGGTGTCCACGTCGAAGCCGTCCGCGTACCGCTCGGCGAGCAGCTCGCCGTCCTTGACGACGACGACCCCCCGGGTACCGAGCTCCTCACGGGCGTCGGCGTCGAGGTCGTCGCCGAACGCCCGCGCGAGGGCGGCGGTCAGCCGCTTGCCGGCCTTGGGGGTCGGCGCGTCGGCGAGCGGGTTGCCCTCGGTGTCGACCGCCGTGGGCGCGATCGCCTGCTCCGGACGGTCCGTGGCCACGGTGCAGCCGTACCCCGGTGAGTACCAGGCCTTCTGCTTCGCGAACAGCCACCCCACGGCGGAGGTCGCCGAGTGGCCCGCGAGGTTGACGTACCCGGTGAGGTACGGCACGAGCGGGTTGGGGGGCAGGTCGTCCTCGGGGTCGTCGCGCCCGGCGACGAGGGTGACCGCACAGGCGTTGTGCGCGGCGTACCCGGTACCCGTGACGAGCAGCGGCCGGTAGTGCCGGTAGCCCACGACCGCGCCGACGACGGCCGCGACGAGGAGCAGGGCGAGGACCCGGCGGAGGACACGCATGGCGGTGACGGTACCGCCCACCGCCCCCGGAACCGTGGACCCGGGCTCAGGCGGCCGCCCCCGGCTCGAGGCGCTCGCGCAGGCGGGTGAGCAGCTGGCCGAGCAGTCGCGAGACCTGCATCTGGCTGACCCCGATGACCTCCCCGATCTCGCTCTGGGTGCGCTCCTCGACGAACCGCAGGCGCAGGATGACCCGTTCGCGCGGGGAGAGGCGCCCCATCTCCGCGTGCAGGGCTGCCCGCAGCACGATCTCGCCGGCCTCGTCCCGGGTCGAGGCGAGGTGGTCGCCGACCGCGCTGCCGCCGGGCAGCAGGGCGTCGAGCGAGTCGGGGGTGAAGGCCGAGGCCGTGGCGCGGGCACCGCGCACCTCCTCGACCGTGCGGCCGAGGGCCGCCGCGAGCTCGGCGCCCGTGGCCTCGTGCCCGGTGCGGTGGCGCAGCTCCTCCTCGGCGGCGACGACCTCGGCGCGCAGCTCCTGGACCGCGCGTGGGGGGCGTACGGCCCACCCGGCGTCCCGGAAGTGCCGCTTGAGCTCGCCGCGCACCGAGGGCACGGCGTAGGCGACGAACCCCCGCCCGGCGCCGGGTCGGTAGCGGTGGACCGCCGCGACGAGGGCGGTGCGGGCCACCTGGACGAGGTCGTCGGCCTCGATACCCCGCCCGGCGTAGCGAGCGGCGAGCGAGTCGGCGAGCGGCAGGGTCGCGGTCACGACGTCGGCGAGCAGGGCCGCGCGGGTGGCGGGCACGCTCGAGCGATACAGCTGCTCGAGGAGGTGCTCGAGATGCTCGTCGGAGCGCCGGACGTCCTCGCGCCCGACGTCGCGCGTCGCGCGCGCGCAGGGCAGCGGCGTCACGGGAGGGGCAGGGGTCGTCATCGGGTACCTCCGGTCCTTCGGTGTGGACCGGTGGCACGCTGCTGAACCACCGACGGCCCCCGAACGGGGGACCGCTGACGACGCTACCTGCTGGCCCCGACACTGTCCTCCCACGGGACCGTGGAGCCGGCGGCGGGGCTGTTTCGTCGAAGGTTGGCGGGGTAACGTCGAGGCGGCCGTCCCGGGGACAGGGGCGCCACGGACGAGGAGGTCACGGGGATGTCGACGGTGCACGGTGCGGGCGGCGCGGACCCGGAGGCGACACTCGCCGCGGACCTCGCCGGGCTGCGGGTGGCCCTGGCGGAGCACCCCTTCCCCACCCGGCAGGACGACCTCATCGCCGCGTGCATCGGCCGTGGCGTCCCGGCGCGGCTGTGCTGCCGGCTCTCCCGGCTGACCCGCACACGCGAGTACGCGTCGATGGCCGAGGTCTGCGCCGACATCGTGCGCGTCGAGGAGGAGGCCCACGCCCTCGACGGGTGAGCCCCGGCCGCGGCGGGGGCAACGCCCGGCCCGACCCAGTAGCCTTCGTCGTTCACGGGCCGCGGGCCGGCGGCCCGCCGACGGGAGGAGCCCCGATGGCCGCAGGCCTGGTCGCGCTGCTCGACGACATCGCCGCCATCGCCAAGCTCGCCGCCGCCTCGGTCGACGACGTCGGCGCGGCCGCCGGGCGCGCGAGCGCGAAGGCGGCCGGGGTGGTCGTCGACGACACCGCGGTGACCCCGCGCTACGTCCACGGCGTCACGCCCGAGCGGGAGCTGCCGATCGTCCGCAAGATCGCCGTCGGCTCGGTCCGCAACAAGCTGCTCGTCATCCTCCCGGTGGCCCTGGTCCTCAGCGAGCTCCTCCCGTGGCTGCTCTCGCCGATCCTCATGGCCGGCGGGACCTACCTCGCCTACGAGGGTGCGGAGAAGGTCTGGGAGAAGCTCGCGCACGCGCCGGGGCACGACGAGCCGGTCGCGGCGGTCGGCCCCGAGGCGGAGGCGTCGATGGTCTCCGGGGCGATCCGGACCGACCTGATCCTCTCGGCGGAGATCATGGTCATCGCCCTCGACGACGTCGCGTCCGAGGGGCTGTGGACCCGCGCGGTCGTGCTCGTCGTCGTCGCCGTGGTCATCACCGCCCTCGTCTACGGCGTCGTCGGGCTCATCGTGAAGATGGACGACATCGGGCTGCACCTGGCCGAGCGCTCGGCCCCCGCCGTGCGGCGGGTCGGCGAGGGCCTGGTCACGGCGATGCCCAGGGTCCTCGCCGCACTCTCCACCCTCGGCGTGGTGGCCATGCTCTGGGTGGGCGGGCACATCCTCCTCGTCGGTGCCGACGAGCTGGGCTGGAGCGGCCCGTACGGCGTGGTCCACCACGCGGCCGACGCCGTGCACGAGGCGACCGGCGCGCTCGGCGGGGTGCTCGGGTGGCTCGTCGAGACCTTCGCCTCGAGCGTGGCGGGCGCCGTCGTCGGCGCGCTCGTCGTCCTCGTCGTGCTCGGCATCCACCGGGCCCGCCGGGGACCGGCCGACCCCGCCTGAGCGGGTCGGGCGGAGGGCGGTCAGCCGGCGGCCGCCCGGAGCCGCTCGAGCAGCTCCGGGGCCACCTCCTCGAGGAAGCGGGTCTGGTGCTCCCCGCCGACCTGGACGAGGGCGATGTCGGTGAAGCCGGCCTCCCAGAACGGCGCGACCGACTCCACGATGTGGTCCAGGTCGGGCCCGCAGGGGATCGAGGCGGCGACGTCCTCCTCGCGCACGAACTGGGTCGCGCCACTGAAGCCCAGGGGCGTCGGGAGGTCGGCGTTGACCTTCCACCCGCCCGCGAACCAGCGGAACTGCTCGTGGGCCCGGGTGACCGCGGCCTGCTCGGAGGGGTCCCAGCAGACGGGGATCTGGCCGATGGCCCGGGCCCCCGACCCGATCGTCGACCCCGCCAGCTCGTTCCAGTCCTCGACCACCTGGCCGTCCGGCTCGACGGCGATCAGGTGGTCGGCCAGCGGGCCGAACCGCTCGATCCCCTCCCGGCCGCTCACGGCGACGGCGATGTCGACGCCCTCGTCCGGCAGGTCCCAGATGCGGGCGGAGTCGACGTCGAAGTAGTCGCCGCGGAAGGTCACGAGCTCACCGGTGTGCAGCCGACGGATGACCTCGATGGCCTCGGCGAGCATGTCCTGGCGGTGGGTCACCGCCGGCCAGCCCTCGCCGATGACGTGCTCGTTGAGGTTCTCGCCCGAGCCCAGGCCCAGGGTGAACCGCCCGTCGGCGAGGATCTGCAGCGTCGCGGCCTTCTGGGCGACCACGGCCGGGTGGTAGCGCATCGTCGGGCAGGTGATGTACGTCGCGAGCTCGACCCGCGAGGTCACCTGCGCGACGGCGCCGAGGACGGTCCACGCGTAGGGGGCGTGGCCCTGCTCGGTGAGCCACGGCGAGAAGTGGTCGCTCGAGACGAGCAGGTCGAAGCCGGCCTGCTCGGCGCGCACGGCGGCGTCGACGAGCTCCTTGGGGCCGCTCTGCTCGGTCATCAGGGTGAAGCCGAAACGGGTCACGGGTGTGCTCCTCGGGGTCGGGGTCGCGGTCGGGGGGACCGGACGGCGGCGACCGGTCCCCACGCGGTCCTACCCCGCCGAGCACCTCAGCGAACGCCACGGGCGTGGCCTGGCCGGAGGCCGTCGAACCTCGCTCGCCGGCGGCGGCCGGGAAGGGTCGGGGCCACCGGCCGGTTGTGCCCGGTGACCACCGACGAGGAAGGACCTCCCATGCCCACCACCGACCAGCCCACCATCGCCGTCCTCGGCGCCACCGGACATCTCGGCCGGCTCGCCGTCGAGCACCTCCTCCAGCGCGGGGTGGAGCCGGGCCGGGTCGTCGCGACCGGGCGTGCCGTCGAGCGCCTCGAGGACCTCGCCGGGCAGGGGGTTCGGGTCCTGCCCGTCGAGCGCGACGACGCCGGGGCCGTGCGCTCCGCGCTCGAGGGCGTCGACCGGGTCCTGCTCGTCTCCGGTACCGACCCGGGCCGGGTCGAGCAGCACCGCATCGCCATCGAGGCGGCGGCCGACGCGGGGGTCGAGCTGCTCGGCTACACCTCCGGCCCGCACGCCGACACCTCCTCGGTCCTGCTCATGGCCGACCACCGGGAGACCGAGGAGCTGCTCGAGGCCTCCGCGGTGCCGTCGGTCGTCCTGCGCAACGCCTGGTACGTCGAGAACTACACCGCCCAGGTCGCGACCTACCGCGAGCACGGCATGGTCGGGGCGGCGGGGGAGGGACGGGTGTCGCTCGCGCTGCGCCGGGAGTACGCCGAGGCCGCTGCCGCGGCCCTGACCGGTGAGGGCCACGCGGGGAAGGTCTACGAGCTGGGCGGGCCGGCGGTCACGATGCCGGAGATCGCCGAGGCGGTCTCCGCGGTCATCGGCGAGCAGGTCGCCTACACCGACGTGGCGGTCGAGGCGCTGCGGGGGATCCTCGCCGACGCCGGCGTGCCGGCACCGATGGACGCCGTGTTCGCCGACGTCGACCGTGGCATCGCCGCGGGCGAGCTGCTCGTGCCCACCGAGGACCTGGAGCGGCTGCTCGGCCGGCCGGCCACTCCCCTGCGCGCGGCCGTCGAGGAGGCGCTCTCCGCCGGCTGAGCCGGCCGGGAGCTCAGCGCGGCGGCGCGCACGCCCCGGCCGTGAGCAGGCGCTGTCCGAGCGCGCCGAGGGCGAGCAGCGCGACGGGGGCCAGGGCCGCCGTCGAGACCGAGACCCCGGCCGTGAGCCAGGCGACCACGAGCAGGACGAGCCCGCCGGCCGCGCAGGGCGCGCCGGGCCGGTGCAGCCGTGGCGGCCAGCTGCGCGGCAGGTAGGTCGCGAGCGTCGCGGCGCTGGCCAGGCCCGCCACGGCGAGCAGGCCCCAGCCCGCGACGCTCGGCGCGAACGCCGGGGGCAGCGCGTCGGCGAGCCCCCACGTGAGGAGCGGGGCGAGCAGCGCGAGCGCCAGGAGCCGGGCGGGCGTCCACGTGGGGGTGGCCCGCCGCCCGGCGCCCGGCAGCGCCGAGAGGGCCTCGACCCGGGGCGGCGCCCCGAGGTCGAGGCCCGGCGCCGGGTGGGTCACCGGTGCCCGGTGCCGGCAGCGGGCCCGCCCGCTGCGTCGTCACGGCACGTGCACCGCTGCTCGGGGGCGACGCCGGCCATGACGAGGTCGACGTGCATGCCGCAGCCGGCCCACGTCGTCTTGCCGCACGAGTGGCAGCGGATGGGGGAGCACATGGAGCACCTCCGGGGTCGGGGAGTCGGGTGGAGCCGATGCTAGCCGGATACCCCGTGGGGTATCAAGTCGGCCCGGTCAGACCCGCAGCGGGGGCACCGAGCGGGCCGTGCGGCGCGAGCGCAGGGCGACGAGCGCCGCGAGGACGACGACCACGGTGATGACCGAGAAGCCGAGGGTCGGCTGCAGCGGGACGAGGATGCCGATCGAGCCGCCGAGGACCCAGAACCCCTGGAGGATGGTCTCCGACCACGAGAACACCCGCGCCCGGACCAGGTCGGCGACGTCGCGCTGGATGAGCGCGTCGAGGCACAGCTTGGCGAGCTGGCCGTACAGCCCCGCGACGAGCCCGACGAGCAGCAGCGCCCAGAACGAGTAGAGCAGGGCGGTGACGAGCGCGACCACCACGGCGACCCCGGCGACCGCACTCGCCATGAGCTCCGGCGCCGGCGTGTGCCGGCGGTTGCCGATGAGCGAGCCCGTCGCGTTGCCCACGCCCGCCGTGCCGACGACGCAGGCGAGGACCAGCGGCCCGCTCCACCCCGGCAGCGGGTGCTCGCGCATGAGGAACATGAGGAAGAGGGTGAGGAAGCCCGAGAGCATCCGGGCCCCGGTCGTCAGCCACAGGACGTAGCGCACCGAGACCGGCAGCGCGCGCATCCGGCGCGCCCCGCGCTCGGGCTCGTCGAGCGGCTCCTCGCCCACGGGCGTGCCGTCGACGTCGACCTCGCCGACCGAGGAGTCCACCCGGGCCGGCAGCCGGATCGACAGCACGGTGGCGACGACGAAGACGACGAAGGCCACCCGCAGTGACCATTCCGGGCCGAGCCGGGAGGCGGCACCGGCCACGCCCCCGCCGGTGCTCATCCCGATGATGCCGGCGATGTTCAGCCGGGAGTTGGCGGTGACCAGCGTGATGCCGCGAGGCAGCAGCCGGGGCACTGCGGCGGCCCGCGCCACCGCGTAGGACCGCGACGCGACGAGGCAGCCGAGTGCCGCGGGGAAGAGCCACGGGCTGTCGTCGACGACGGCCGAGGCGAGCACCCACGCGAGGAACCCGCGGGTCGCCAGCGTGGTGCCGAGCGCCCAGCGCCGCCCGTGCCGGAAGCGGTCGAGCAGCGGCCCGATGAGCGGCGCGAGCAGGACGAACGGGGCCATCGTCAGCAGGAGGAAGAGGGCCACCCGGCCGCGCGCCTCGTCGGTCGGCATCGCGAACACCGTGCCCGCGAGGGAGACCGTGACCGCGGCGTCGCCCGCGACGTTGACCGCGTGCAGCTCGGTGAGCCGGGAGAGCCCGGTGTCCGCCGCGCCGTCGGCGCTCGCGAACCGGCGGAAGCGGACCCCGACGGCGCGGCTGCCGCGGCCGAGCAGCCGGGCCGAGGCGGCGCCGCCGCGGCCGACGGCCCGGAGACCGGCGCC
>NZ_JAANCN010000012.1 GCF_011326735.1 Phycicoccus endophyticus | reverse complement strand
CCACGCCACCGTCGGCCGCCCCGGCGAGGGCACCTGCCCCCGATACAACCGGACCTGCTGCTGACGCTCCCGAACTCCCATCGACACCTCCACGATCGAGGTGTTGCGACGACCGCTTGAATCCGCCCTGGGCCCCTCGGTCGCTGTGCGCCACAACGGCTCCCAGGTCGGCGCCGGTGCGTTGCCGGGTCCAGATGGCCTGCTCGAGCGCGTCAAGCACCAGGTCGGTACCCATACTGGTCCCGCACCGCCAGCCCAGGATGCGGCGGGCGTAGGCGTCGACGACGAACGCGACGTACACCCACCCCGACCACGTGCTGACGTAGGTGATGTCGGCGACCCACAACCGGTCCGGCGCGGTCGGGGCGAAGTTGCGACCGACCAGGTCCCGGGCCCGCTCGGCCGCCGGGTCGGCGATGGTGGTGCGCTTGACCTTGCCGCGGACCGCGCCGTGCAGCCCGTCGGCGCGCATCAGCCGCTCCACGATGCAACGAGCCACCGGGATGCCCTCCCGGTTCAGGGCCAGCCACACCTTCCGGGCGCCGTACACCGCGTAGTTCGCGGCGTGGACCCGCCGGATCTCACCCAGCAGGTGGGCGTCGCGCCGCTCCCGCGCGGTCGGGGTACGGCCGGCGTGCTCGTAGTACGTCGACGGGGCGACCTGCAGGCCGTGCTCGGACAGCACCCGGCAGATCGGCTCGACACCCCAGCGCAGCCCACCGTCTTCGCGGTGGCCTGCGTGCTCGCGGATGAAGTCCACGATCACCGGGAGGGCCGGTCGAGCTCGGCGATGCTCCTATGTCAAGGGCTGCGGGTCAGGCCGCGGTGGGAAGGTCGGTGACGTTGTGGCGTTGGTCGGCGCGCAGTGCCTGGAAGACGGTGTCGGACAGGCGACGCCGGAGGAGGCGGAAGGCTGCGGTGCGGTCCTTGCCGCGGCGGCTCTGACGTTCCAGATACTCCCGGCCGGGACCGATGCCGCGGGCTTGGGTGACGGCGATCATGTGCAGGGCGTAGTTGGACTGTCGGTTGCCGCCGCGGTTGAGTCGGACCTTCCCGGCGCTGGACCCGGACCACACTGGGACCGGTGCGGTGCCGGTGAACCGGGCGTAGGCAGCGGCGTCGCGGAAGCGATGCACGCCGGCGGTTTCGCCGATGAGCACGGCCGCCGAGAGCACCCCGACGCCGGGGATGGCGAGCAGGCTGGGGGCCTGGGCGGCCACTAGGGCGGCTAGCTCCTTCTCGAGGGCCTTCACCAAGGTGTTGAGCTCGACGATCCGCGCGAGCAAATCCCGCGCCAGGCGCGCGACGATCCCGTCCACGCCCTCGAGCGCGTCCGCGACCCGGCGGGTGGTGTTGTCGTTGCGCAGGCTGCGGGAGCGGACCTCCAGGTCGGGGTCGAGCTCGTGCAGGTGCCAGCGCAGCTGACAGCAGGCACGGGTGCGCTGCATGACCAGGTCACGGCGGTAGTCCGACAGGAGCTTGATCTCCCGGGCTGGGCCGTCCAGCTCGGCCACCGGCAAGTCCGCGTGGCGCAGCGCCGCCAGGGCGACGGCTTCGGCGTCGATCGGGTCGGACTTGCCAGGCGCGCGGGCTCCACGACGGGCATCAGCCATCAACCGCGTGGGTACCCGCATCACTCGTTGGCCGGCCCGCAGCAGGTCACCCTCAAGCCGGCGGGTCAGGTGCCGGCAGTCCTCCAACGCGAAGGTGACCTCGCCGAACCCGGCGGCCCAACGCAGCAGGTTCACGTGGCCGTCGGTGTTGGCGCGCACCGTCAGCTCACCGAGCTTCCGGCCGACCCGGTCGAGCGCGACCACGGTGTGCGTCTTCTTGTGTGAATCGGTTCCGATCATGACCATGACGGCCTCGCTTCTCCTGCTCGACAATGAGGACGTCCTGGTCGCCGGGTGACCCCGGGCACGCCTCAATCCAGCCAGATGCAGGCTCCTATCAAGCCACGAGGAACCCGACGGTCAGGGCGCCCGGCGAGGCCGCACATCGGACGAGAAGCCACCGACGAACCCGGGGCAGCGAAGAAACGAGCGAACCCCGCCGGACCCGATCAGCGTGGCATTGACGCGAAGAAACTCGACGCCGCCTTCAGGATCGCGTTCGCGCGGCGCAGCTCGGCGTTCTCCCGCCGCAGCCGCTTGACCTCCGCGGCCTCCTCGGTGCTGACCCCGGCCCGGTCGCCGGCGTCGACCTGCCCCTGACGCACCCACTTACGGACCGTCTCCGCGGTGGCGACCCCGAGCAGCTCAGCGACCCGGCCCATCGCCTCCCAGTCGCTCTCATGATCGGGGCGGATCTCGGCGTACATCCGCACCGCCCGAGCCTTCAGCTCCGCCGGGTACCGCCGGCTTGTCTCTCCTGGCATGACTCCAACCTTCCCAAGGATCGGAGTCTCCGGACATGCCGGGGCGGTTCACGGAGCAGACAGTTCGAATCCTGTCGGGGCCACCGGCCTCCCGTCGCATGTCCGCAGGCGCCGCTCGGCACCTACCCGTCAGCTGGATCGCCGGACCAGCCGATCGTCTCCGCGGTAGCACGTACATCCGCGCAGTCTGGTCCCGTCGTGGCATGGGTCGCGCACGGTTGGGCACGACCCTCGAGGTCAAGCTGCGTTCGGATCCTGGCCCAGGAGTCGAACCAGACCGATACCTTCGTCCGGGACGCAGACGTAGAGGACGAACGTGCGCCCGTCGGCAACCCGCGCCGCCCAGTCGAGCACCTCGTCGACCTGCGCACCGCGGACCTCGTACTCCGAGGAGGTCCCGCGCTGGTCGTGGAAGTAGACCCGAAAGACGGGGTCCTCGATCTCCCAGGTCTGATCGCGTGGGTCGACGAGCGCGGTCTCCATGCCCCCGATTCTCACAAACCCCGGTGGGTGCGGCATCGCACGGCGATGCGAGGCGCTGCACCTCCGCGGACGTGGTACAGCACCGCAGCATGTGTCACTCCGGCCAGCGGGCGGCATCACGGACGGTCCCGCGGGACGCGAGACCATCGTGCGGCGACAGGGCGGGGAGAGTCCCCCGGTCGTTGCCGCGACGACGGGCGCGAACAGGAGTAGGTTGCGAGCCACGTGCGAGGGGGAACTCGCACCTGACCCTAGGGGGGACCTCACATGACCCATGTCCAGAACGCCCGGCCCGACCGCCGGTCGATCCTCGGGCTCGGCCTCGGTGCGGCGGCGACCGCCGTCACCCTGCCGATGCTCACGGCGGAGCCGGCTCTGGCCGTCAGCGCCGCCGACCCGGTCAACGACTACCCGTACAAGAACAGCGCCGTCGACCAGGTCGACCGCTGGAACTTCTACACCCGGGAGTGCACGTCGTTCGTCGCCTGGCGGCTCAACCGCCGCAACGGCATCTCGTTCAACAACTACTGGCGCGGGGTCCACTGGGGCAATGCCTCGAACTGGATCAACGCCGCCCAGCAGGCCGGCCTGCGCGTCAACCGCACTCCGCGGGTCGGGGCGGTCGGTGTCCCGGACGGCCACGGCCACGTCGCCTGGGTCAACCGGGTGCGCGCCGACGGCCGGATCTCCTTCGAGGAGTACAACTGGAGCCCGGCATACGCCTACAACCACCGGCGCACCGCGCCGTCGGGCTGGCGCTACATCCACTTCCCCGGCTGACCGGCCGGCAGCAGTGCCCACAGGCCGCCGCGGCCGACTCTCGTCAGCCGCGGCGGTCTCGTGTGGGAGCAGGTGGAGCTGCGGTCAGGTGCGCCCCATGGCGGCGTTCCGCTGACGAAGCTCGGCCAGGCGGTGCACCACCGGCCGGGTGCTCTCGTACAGGGCCTGGTAGTCAGCGTGCATTCCCGCATAGAGCTCCGACAACGCCGTCCGTGGTTCGACGACCCTGTCCTCGGTCGCCCAGGACGTCGTCGCGGGCACCAGCCCGGCGCCGACCGCCGCAATGAGCGCGTCTCCGTAGCTCGCGCCGATCGTTTCCGTGGGCACCAGCTGTTCCCGGCCCGACACATCGCTCACGATCTGTGGCCACAACCCGCCCTGTGTGCCACCCCCCACGGCCACGATCCGGCGTACCGGTGTCGCGACGTCGTCGAGGAGGTCGACGATCTGCCGAACCGCATGTCCGGTTGCCTCGTACGTCGCCCGCAAGAGATGTCCCCGGGTGTGACGCAAGGTCAACCCCGCCAGCACGCCGCTGGCCTGGGGGTCGAAGATGGGAGTCCGCTCCCCTGCGAAGTACGGCAACAAGAGCAGGCCATCCGAGCCCGGTGGCACCGCTGCGGCCTCCGCCTGCAAGGTCTCGAAGCCCGCCCCTCCGACGAGGTCCTGCAGCCAGGTCGTGATCGAACCGGACGTGGCCATGCCGGCGGCCCGCGTTCGAGAGCCCGGCATCACCCCCGTCGTGTTCCACAGCAGCGGATGTGCCGCGGGGCGGTCGACGACCTGGACGAAGAACATCGTCGACCCGTACATCACCATCAGGTCGCCGGGATCCGAGACACCGGCGCTCAACGCCTCGGCCCATGCGTCGACAGTGCCCGCGCAGACAGGGGTCCCGGCCGGCAGCCCCGTCTCGGCCGCCGCGGCCTCCGACACCGAACCGACGACCTCGCTCCCCCACGCCAGGCGTGGTGCCGGAACGTCGCCCATGACCTCGCCGTACCAGGAAGAGTGCCAGCTCTCCCGGGCCAGGTCGTACAACGGGACACTCTGGCTGGCGGTGTGATGGTCCATGACGTACTCGCCGGTGAGGCGCCGGACGACGTACGAGGTCGAGGTGTGCCACTCCCGGGTCCTCGACCAGACCTCCGGTTCGTTGTGCCGGAGCCACAGGGCCTTCGGCCCGACCGCCTGGGTCGTGAGCGGGGTACCTGCCACCTGCAGCACGGTGTCGTCTCCGTACCGACGTGTGAGCTCGTCGATCTCGGCGGTGGCCCGCATGTCGATGCCGTACAGGATGGCCGGACGGAGGGGGACGGCCCGCGCGTCGGTGGGCAGCAGACACGGACCGACCCCACTGACGCACAGCGCAGCGACCGTGCACGCCCGGTGCGCGGCCTGGGCCGCCAGCTGACGGCCGATGCTGCACACGTCTGTCCACCAGACCGCCTCGGCGTCGACCTCGGCCCAGCCGGGACGCGGCAGCGACATCGAGCTGGGTCGCGGCACTGTCG
The DNA here is from genome assembly GCF_011326735.1 of Phycicoccus endophyticus. GTDB lineage: Bacteria > Actinomycetota > Actinomycetes > Actinomycetales > Dermatophilaceae > Phycicoccus > Phycicoccus endophyticus. The sequence goes on along the minus strand of NZ_JAANCN010000012.1, from coordinate 90,336 downwards.
CGGTCGCGACGACCTTCCCCTCGAGGGTGGCCAACACCCCTTTGCTGCTGCCGGTCCCGAGGTCGATGCCGAGGACCAGTGGTCCAGCCTCGCTCATGAGGGTCTCTCCGCTCTCAGACCCGGACGTCGCCGCACAGGTGCACCGTGAGCCCGAGCGAGGCGAACATCGCCGCCTTGGCGAGCAGGCCACGGTCCGCGGTCTGGGGATCCGGGGCGTAGACGACGTTGAGGTGGTTGGCCTTGTGGCGGGCCATGAGCTGGTCTCGTCCGACGCCGTGAAGCACGGCATGCATGATCGGCCACTGCGGGGTGGTGGCCTCGAGCCGGCGCCGGGTCTCCTCGGAGGGCAGCGCGACGGCCGAACCCCGGCCGAGGTCCACGTGCAGCGATCCGTCCTCGATGAAGACCCGTGACCAGACGATCTCGCCGGGCCGCGACACGCCACTGAGGGTCCCGCCGCCCAACGGGAAGTACATGGGCGGCTGGCGCATCGACCAGCTGTGCGCATACCCGCCGTTGTGCGAGGCAGGCACCGCTCCGCTGATCTCCATGACCCAGACGAAGTCGCCGTCGTACTCCTCGCCCCACCGGATGTCGTGCAAGGTCGTGGCCGGGTCCATGCCCATGGCTGTCCACACCCGGTTGGTCACCAGGCTGTCGACGGCCACGCCCTCGTCGACCTCGTTGAAGTGGGGCAGGGCCACCCCCGCGTACAGCTCGCGCGAACCGTCCCGCGAGCGGACGGGCGGCCGGGCCACGTTGTTCAGCAGCCCCTCGGCGAGGTCACTCGCGGGCACGGTGTCCTTCAGGCCCTGCTGGTACTGGATTCCCACCGCGTCCAGGCCGAAGTCGTCGGCGATGCGCAGGGCGGCGATGTACATCCGGAACTGGCTGAGCAGCTGGGCGTCCGTGAGCTCGGTCTCCTCGCGCGTCCCCGTGTGGAACGTCATCCCCGCGTCGTCCAGCCACCGCCGGACCGACTGGGCCTCCTCCTCGTCGACGCGCGCCATCTCGGCCACGAGAGCGCTCTGGGACAGGCGCTCCTTGTAGATGCCCAGCGGGTTGAGCAGCTCGTCGTCGATGATGGCGTTGTACATGCCCATGCATCCTTCGTCGAACACCCCGATCACCGCCTTCTCGCGCAGGAGCTGATCGGCGAGGGCTCGGCCCAGTGCAGACTCCTCGCAGTCGGGAAGCGGCGGCAGGTCCCGTACGTGGGAGAGGTCGTGCACGATCCGACCGGTGTCGACCCACTCCTGCAGCTTGTCGAGTGCCCAGTCGTCGGTGAAGTCCTTGCTCCACAAGATCGAGTGCTCGACCCCGGCCTTCGTCAGGCTCGCGGTGAGACCCAGCATGCCGACCAGCCCGGGGAACTCGCCGCTCCAGTTGGCGACCAGCAGGATGGGGCCGCGGTGGGTGCGCAGGCCGGCGAGGACATGGTGGCTGTACTGCCAGACCGCCTCGGCCACGACGAGCGGCGCCTCGGGAGGAACCGTACGGAACACCTCGATGCCCATCCGCTGGCTCGAGATGAAGCCGTGCCCCTCCTCCTCGTCGACCGGATGTGCCCGTCGGAGCCGACGGCCCACAGAGTGCACCGCGCGCTCGAGGTCCCCCTCGAGCACCCGCTGGACGGGCCAGCAGGTCTGGTTTGCCGCCAGACGCAGGTCTCCGCTGGCCACGAGGTACACCTCGTCATCGGCGTGGGTGAGCGGATCTGGGGCAACGGGCACGACGTAGTGGCTCATCGGGCTCCCCCGGCCGTTGCAGGGGCCGGCGAGGCGTTTCGCAGGTCGTCCGCCCGGCCTGCCTGACCGAACAGGCGCATCCGGACAGCGACCAGGTCCTGCATCGCCTGCCGGCCCTGACCGAGGTACTGCGCGGGGTCGACCGAGAGGCCGTCGCGCGCCAGCGCTTCCCGGACGGCACCGGTGAAGGCCAGGTGGGAGTCCATCCCCTGGTTGATCTTGCGTACACCCATCGAGACCGAGCGCTCCTTCTCCTCGTCGGGGACCCCCCATGACTGCGGCAGCGAGGCTCCGAAACGGTTGTTCTGCTCCCGCAGGTCGGCCGGGAGGGAGGACGACCCGTGCATGACGAGGTGCGTCCCGGGTACCCGCTCGGCGATGCGCCGGATGAGATCCATGTGCAGGACCGACCCGTCCGGCGGGGTGTCGAACTTGTAGGCCCCGTGCGAGGTCCCGATGGCCACGGCCAGCGCGTCTACCCCGGTGCGGTCGACGAACTCGCGAGCCTGCTCCGGGTCCGCCAACACGATCTCGGCACGGCTGCCGTCGACCTTGCTGCCGCCGATGGTTCCCAGCTCGCCCTCGACCGACACCCCGGCGGCGTGGGCGTACTCGACCACCTCGGCCGTGACCTCCACGTTCGCCTCGAACGAGCTCGGCCGGCCGTCCGAGCCGAGACTGCCGTCGATCATGACGCTGGAGAAGCCGTGGTCAACGGCCCTCCGGCATGTCGTGGCGTCCGGACCGTGGTCCAGGTGGAGGACGACGGGCAGGTCCGGATAGGTACCGATGAGGTGCAGGAGACCGGACCAGTACCGCGCGTCCTCGCCGTGTGAGGACACGCCCGCAAGCGTCTCCACGATCACGGGTGAGTCGGTGAGCTCCGCGGCGTCGAGCACGGCCTCGGCTTGGATGAGGTCGCTCACGTTGAAGGCCCCGATGGCGTACCCGCCGTCCCGGGCCGCGTCCAAGGCATGGCGCAGGGTGATCAGTGGCACGACGTCCTCCTCAGAGAGCGCTGGTGATGCCCAGCGACGCGTAGTCGAGGACGATGGGCGAGCTGGTGACCGACCGCGCGTGCAGGAGCACCTTGGCGGCGCTCTCGACCGCGACGCTGGTCTTGAACGCCGTTCGCAGGTCGGGGCCGACGGTCAGCAGGCCGTGGTTGGCCCACACGACGGCGTTGAGGGTGCCCATCACGTCGCACATGGCGTCGCCGAACTCGGTGCGGTTGCTCAGCGCGAAGGGCATGATCGGCACGTCACCCTTGGTGTAGATCACCATGTTGACCAGGGCGCCCAGGATGGGCTCGCCGAGGACGCCGAAGACATTGGCGAAGACGGGCTCGGTGTGCACGATGGCGTTGACGTCGGGACGCCTGCGGTAGGCGGCCAGGTGCACCGTGACCTCCGACGACGGCTCGTGGCGGCCGTCGACAACGGCGCCGTCGCCGTCCACGACGACCATGTCGTCGGCGTCCATCCGGTCGTACTCGAGGTCGGTCGGCGTGATGAGGAAGCGGTCCGGCTGCGGAAGACGCACGCTGATGTTGCCCTGGGTGTTGAAGTTCAGGCCGTACTCCATCGAGCGCAGGCAGTAGTCGAGGACGTCCTGCTTGGTCTGCTGGAGGTCGAACTCGGTCATCGGTTCTCCTTCGATGTCATGGTGTCGAGGTTCTTCAGGGCGGGGTACAGGGCGTCGTAGCGCCCTGCCTGGCCGCTGTACCACTCGTCCAGGCGGGGGTCCGGCTCCACCGAGCAGGAGATCTGGGGTTGGGGCAGGGCGTCCAGGGAGGGGTGGAGTCCGGCGCCGACCGCTCCCTGCAGGGCGGCACCGCGTAGGGAGCCCCCGTCCTGACCCGCAGCGAGCCGGTGCCCGGCGGCAGCGGCCCGGATGGCGAGCGAGCCTGCGTGCGCGGCCCCGCCACCGACGGCCCACAGGTCACCGACCTCCACCGCACGCGCTCGCAGCTCCCGGGCGATCCGCCGCAGCTCGAAGCCGGCGGCCTCGAGGAACGCCCGTGCCAGGGCGGGACGCGTGGTCTCGAGGGTCAGCCCGATGACCGCACCCGTCGCGGCCGGGTCGTTGTCCAGGGTTCCCGAGCCCGCGAGGTACGGAAGCACGAGGACCGGGCTCGGGTCCTGTGCCGCGGAGGCGAGCAGCAGGTCCCGCTCGTCCGGCGAGGCACAGCCGGCCATCTCGGCAAACCAGTCCAGGGCCCATCCGCCGGAGGCCGTTCCGGCCAGGGTCAGCCAGCCGCCGGCAACGGGGTAGGTGGCCAGACCGGTGCCCGTGAGGCCCTGAGGACGGCTGCTCGTGCCGACCGTCAGGCAGTCACTGGTACCGAAGGCGATCACGGAGGCCCGACCGGGTCGGCCACCCCCACCCCAGAACGACGAGGCCTGGTCGTGTGACCCGACCACGATGGGCAGCCCCTCGGGCAGTCCTGTGGCCGCCGCGCCCTGCGCGTGCAGCCTGCCGACCACGGTCCCGGGGTCCACCACCTCCGGGAGGAACCCGAGGGGGACGCCAGCTGCCTCCCACAGGTCCTCTGCCCAGGTCCCCCGTGTGACGTCCAGGCCCCCCGTACGGGCGGCCATCGTCGAGTCGATGGCCGCCCTACTGCCGAGTCGCCCGGCGACGAAGTCACCCAGACACCGCAGCCCGGCGACCTCCCGCGAACGCCACGCCTCGCCCTCCGCCGCCGCCTTGTACACCGAGAACATGGGGTGCACCGGCTGGCCCGTGAGCTCCTGGACCCGCCGCTCGTCGCCGCCGGTGACCTGCTGCACCACCGCCCGACCGCGCCGATCCATGCTCACCGGCGCGAGCGCCAGCGCACGTCCGTCGGCGTCTACGGGAAGGATTGCCTCGCCCTGCACGCTGAACGACAGCGACACCGGCCTGTCGTCCTCGAGGACGCCGCGCGCAACGACCCGACCGAGGGTTGCCACGGCGTCGGCGAGGCACTGCTCGGCGTCGGTCTCCACCCTCCCGGGAGAGGGCGTCGACAGGGCAGCCTGCGTCGACTCCTGGGCCATCAGGAGCCCGTCGTCGGTGAACGCCGCGGCGCGGACACCGCTGGTGCCGATGTCGACGGCGAGGAGGCTCACTTCACCGCCCCCGCCAGGCCGTTGACCAGGTACCGCTGCACTGCGAGGAAGACCGCCACGATCGGGACGGAGATCAGGACCAGGATCGCGAACAACGCGCCCGGCTGGCTCAGGAAGGTTCCTCGGTAGGCCAGCGGCACCAGGGTCAGCGGCTTGAGGGCGTTGTCACTGAGCGTCACCAGGGGCAGCAGGAAGTCGTTCCACGTCATCATCAGCTGCCAGATCACGACCACCGAGAGCGCCGGGCGGGCCAACGGCAGGTAGAGCTTCCAGTAGATGGTCCACCGGTTCGCGCCGTCGATGAGGGCGGCCTCGTACGTCTCGTTGGGAATTGCCAGGAAGGCTGTGCGGATGATGATCACCGCGAAGGGCAGCCCCAGCGCCGTGTAGACGAGCACCAGTCCCAGCAGGTTGTTGTACAACCCGAGCGACTGCAGGATCTTGAACGTCGACACGATGATGCTCGACATCGGCAGGATCAGCGCCAGGGTCAGCGCACCGAAGATCACGGCCTTGAGCGGCACCCGCAGGCGCGCCAGCGCGAAGGCGCTCATGGATCCGAACAGGATGGTCAGGGCGATGGAGGGCACGGAGATGATCACGCTGTTGAGCAGGTGGCCCAGGATCGGGTTGCCCTGCCAGATCTCGACGTAGTTGCTCAGGCTGGGCGACTCCGGCAGCAGCCCGAGGGCCGTCGTCTTCGGGTTGCTGCGAGGCAGCAGCGACAGACCGAGCGTCATCACGATGGGCACCAGCCAGAGCGCGGCAAGCGGCACGAGCACCAGGTGGAGGCGGCCGCTCGCGTCGGGGCGGTAGCGACGTCGTGTCATGTCTCGTCTCCCGTCAGGAAGCCGGACCCGAACGCCCTCACCATCGACAAGGAACTCACGACCGCCACCACCAGCAGGACCACGCTGATGGTGGACGCGTAGCCCACGCTCTGCAGCTGGAAGGCCTGCTTGAAGGTGTAGGTCGGCAGCATCTCCGAGGCGTGGTTGGGTCCCCCCTCGGTGAGTACGTACACCAGCTCGAAGGTCTTCAGCGAGCCGATGACCCCCAGGAGCAGGAGAGAGAGGTGCGTGTTGCGCAGGAGCGGCCAGAGGATCCTCGCCATGAGCTGCAGGCCCGTGGCTCCGTCGATCCGGGCGGCCTCGATGACGCTGGTGTCGATCAGCTGCAGCCCGGCGAGGTAGAACAGCATCGAGAAGCCGGTCCACATCCAGACGTTGACGAAGATCGCCGCGAAGATCGCCGTCGAGGGGTCGGAGAGCCACGGCTGGGTCAACACGTCGATGCCGGTGAGGCGCCCTACCGAGGCGACCACGCCGTTGAACGGGTCGAGGATGCGTTGCCAGACGATCCCGACGACGACCGGGGAGAGGATGGCCGGGATGAAGAAGATCGCACGGTAGACGGCCCGCCCCCGCAGCCTGCGGTTGAGCGCGACCGCGAGGAGGAACCCGATGATCGCCTGGGGCGCGATCGTCAGCAGGATCCACCACGCCGAGTTGCGCAGGGTCGTCACGAACACGGGGTCCTCGAGCAGCTCCTTGTAGTTGCCCAGCCCCACGAACTGCCCGACGTTCACCCCGTCCCAGCGAAGGGTGCTCGCCTGGACGTTGTAGACGATCGGGTAGACGACGAAGGCGGCGAACAGCACGAGCGCCGGTGCAAGGAACAGCAGCGCGGTGCCAGCTTCCTGGCGGCGATAGCGCATGGGGGCTCTCTCTCGGTCGTGTGGCACCGGGCGGCGACCGCCCGGTGCCACACGTCGTTCGGACGCGGGGGTCAGCTCGCAGCGTCCTGAGCGGACTGCACCTTCTCGGCGGCCTGCTGCGGGGTGAGGTCTCCCGTCGCCACACCAGCGAGAGCGTCTCCGAGCGCGGTGTCGACCTTCGGGGACTCGAGGTACCGGGACCACTGCACCTTGGGCATCCAGTCCTCCGTGAACATCGCCCACATCTCCTGCTGCTTGTCGCTCGTGAAGGTCTCGGGGTTCATACCGGTCACGGCGGGAAGGTCGTTGAACGTGTTGACGAGCTTCTGGGCACCGGCCCCCGCGATCCAGTCGGTGAGAACCTTGCACGCGAGGTCCGGGTTCGCGGAGTCCTTCGAGATCCCCAGGGCGACGTCGATACCGCCGACGTACTGGGCCTCGGAGGCACCGCCCGGGATCGTCGGGAACAGGAACGGCTCATAGCCGGCCATCCCCTCCGAGAGCGGAGGGAGGTCCTCACGGCTGGGGTCGGACTGCTGAATCCACCAGGCACCGAGCGGGATCATCGCGGCATTGCCGGCCTCGAACTGGTTCGCCCCGCTGGGGTAGGCGTCCAGCCCGATGGCGCCCTTCTGCGCGATCCCGTCGGTGAAGAGCTTGCTCCAGTACTCGAACGCCTCGACGATGCGGGGGTTGGTCCACGAGTCGGTGCCGTCCTCGGCCTGGTAGACCAGGCCGGGCTCGATGTTGTTCGCGATCTGCAGGAAGACGACGTTGCGCAACCAGCTGTCCTTGGCCGGGAGCATGAACGGCGCGTACGACTCACCCGAGAGCTTCTTCACGACGCTCTCGAGCTCTTCCCAGGTCGTCGGCGCGGTGACGCCCTTGTCCTCGAAGATCTCGGAGTTGCCCCAGAGGTTCACCGTCTGCACGAGGAGCGGGAGGGCGTAGAAGTTCTCGTCACCGTCGGGGTTGCCCATCCGGGCCTGCTCGATGCCGATGGGGTAGAACTTGCTCTGCCAGTCGCTCCCCCAGGTGTCACTCGCGCACTGCTGGAGCGGCATGAGCTTGTCGCGGTACTGCTGCGTCAGCGCACCCGGCTGCAGACCGACGATGTCGGGCATGGTGTTCGACGAGGCGCGGGTCTGCAGGTCGACGAGGTACTCGGGGTAGTTGAACACCGTGGCATCGATGCTGGTCCCGGCGTTCTCGTCGGTGAAGGCCTTCACCATCTGGGCGGTGGTCTGCTCGATCGGGCTCCAGGACCGGAACGTGACGGTGGATGCACCGCCGGTGCCACTCGCCGAGCCCTCCGACTCGTCCGTGGAGCCACCGGCACAGGCGGACAGCCCGACCGCGAGCGCCGCACCAGCCGCGATGCCCACGTAACGCTTGGATGACCTCACCATTGGGGTCCCTTCCTCCGTGCAGCGTCGTCGCTGCATGTATTCGATTACATTCCTAGACCACCACGGAGCCGATGGCCCTGTCAAGAGTTTTCGCGGGAAAGTCAGCCCTCGGTCCCATCCGGGGAAGCCCGGTCCGCCGGGCATATCGATGAGAAGGGAGCTGCCCCGGCCCGGCCTACGCCACGTCGACGCCCCCGCTCCGGCACGCGCCATCATCCCCTGCCCGTGTAGCCTCACATGTAATCCGTTACATCAGGGAGGGTCAATGGCAACCATGAAGGACGTGGCAGCGCGTGCGGGGGTGTCCACAGCCACGGTCTCGCGAGCCATCTCCGGGCACCCGTCCGTCCAGGCGGACACGGCCCAGCGCGTCCTCGCGGCCGCCGAGGAGCTCGGGTACGTCCCCAACCCCCTGGCGAGCAGCCTGCGCAAGCAGCGCACCCAGGTGTGGGCACTCATCATCGCCGACATCAACAACCCGTTCCTGACTCAGGTGGCGCGGGGGCTGGAGGACGTCGCGAGTGCCGCGGGCTACTCGGTGCTGCTGTGCAACACCGACGAGGACCCTCGACGCGAGGACGCCTACATCGGCATCGCCGAGCAGTACCGTGCCGCGGGGGTGGTCATCACTCCGACGTCGCCGGGTACCGATGTCGCCGTGCTGCAGGAGCGAGGCATCCCCGTCGTCGCGGTCGACCGGCCGCTGACGGCCGGGCTCGATGTCGACGCCGTCCTCATCGACTCACGCCGTGCCGCCCGGGCCGCCGTCGCCGGACTGGTGGCCGTCGGCCGTCGACGGATCGGCTGTATCACGGGGCCCCGGCGCGTCTACACGGCGGAAGAGCGGGTCCTGGGGTACCGCGAGGCCCTGCGCGAAGCACACCTCCCCCCCGAGGAGTCCCTGGTCCAGTACGGGGACTACAAGGAGGAGGGCGGGCGGGCGGCAATGGCCACGATTCTCGAGAACGACGGAGTGGACGCGGTCCTCGTCGCGAACAGCCTGATGGCCGTCGGGGCACTCGACCTCCTGCGCACGCGGGGGCTCGATCCGGGCTCGGACGTCGAGATCATCGCTTTCGACGACGCGCCGTGGACGGCGTTGCTCGCTCCGGCGGTCCGGGTCATCCACCAGCCTGCGTACGACGTAGGGCAGGCCGCCGGACAGCTGCTGCTCAGGCGCATCGCCGAACCCGGCCGGCAGTCCCGGACTGTCATGCTCGCCGCGAACCTCGGGCCCGAGACTCGCCGGTGAGGTCGAGCCGCAGGTAGCCACCCCCGGCGGCCCGCGCTCGGGCCACGGTCACGATCCGTCATCGGTTCGGTTCCACGCACGAGCGCGCAGGTATGCTCACTTTCGCGCTGGAACGGTCAGGGCGAACCCGGCGCCCCTCGGCCCAGACGAACGGAGCCCACGATGACCCTCCCCACCTCGCGGCTGAGCCGCCGCCACCTGCTGGCCCTCGGGGGCTCCTCGCTCGCGCTCACCGCGTGCGGGTCGAACACCGGCCGCGGCGACTCCTCCCCCTCCGGCGGTGGCGACGGCGACAAGCCGGCGCTGTCGCAGTGGTACCACCAGTACGGCGAGGAGGGCACGCAGGACGCCGTCAAGCGCTACGCGGCGGCCTACCCCGACGCCTCGGTCACCGTGAAGTGGGACCCGGGCGACTACGACCAGACCACGGCCGCCTCCCTGCTCACCGACGCCGGCCCCGACGTCTTCGAGTACGGCAACGGCCCGTCGATCGACATGATCAAGGGCGGCCAGGTCGTCGACATGACCGACCTGTTCGGCGACACGGTCGAGGACTTCAACGCCTCGACGGTGGCGCGGATGACCTACGACGGCAAGATCTGGGCCATCCCGCAGGTCATCGACATGCAGATCCTCGTCTACCGCAAGTCGATGCTCGAGGACGCCGGCATCGAGCCGCCGGAGACGATGGACGACCTCGTCGCCGCCGCCTCGGCCCTGACCACCGACAAGGTCAAGGGCCTCTTCCTCGGCAACGACGGCGGGGCCGGGCTCATGGGCGGCGCCATGCTGTGGTCGGCCGGGTTCGACTTCCTCACCGACGACAACGAGTTCGGCTTCGACGACCCCCGTGCCGGTGAGGCCCTCGCCGTCCTGCGCGAGCTGTGGACCTCCAAGGTGCTCCTCCTCGGCCAGCCCACCGACTGGTACGACGCCGCCGCCCTCACCTCCGGCCAGTGCGCCATGCAGTTCACCGGGCTGTGGACCTTCCCCGACATCGACAAGGCCCTCGGCGACGACTTCGGCGTCGTGCCGTGGCCGGCCATGGACGGCGGCGAGAAGTCGGTGCCCGTCGGCGCGTACGGATCCTGCGTCAGCGCCAAGAGCAGCGACGTCGACGCCGCCAAGGCCTTCGCCAAGTGGCTGTGGATCGACCAGACCGACGACCAGCTGGACTTCGCGACCTCCTACGGCTTCCACATCCCCTCGCGCACCTCGCTCATCCCGAAGGCCGACACCCTCACCTCCGGCCCGGCGGCCGACGCCGCCTCGGCGGCCACAGACTACGGCCACGCCCAGACACCGATCCTGTGGACCCCGAAGTGCCAGACGGCCTTCGGCGACGCGATGGTCAAGATCGTCAAGAACGGCGCAGACCCGATGGAGCAGATCGCGGCGGTCAAGAAGGTCGCCGAGCCCGAGGTGAAGCGGGTGCTCGCCTGAGCACCACGACGGCCGCCCCGACGCGCCCGGCCGCCCGCCGCGGGCTGGGTGCCCGCCTGCGTGGCCGCCAGAACCGCAACGTGTGGTTCTGGGTGTTCGTCGGGCCGTTCGCCCTCGGGCTCGTCGTGTTCATCTACGTCCCGATCCTCTGGAGCGTCTACCTCTCGTTCTTCAGCGCCTACAACACGGTGACGCCCTCGCGCTTCGTGGGCCTCGGCAACTACGCCGACATGCTCGCCGACCCCGCGTTCCGCAGCTCGCTGGGGACCTTCCTCGTCTTCGCCGCGTTCATCGTCCCGACGACCTTCGTCCTCTCCCTCGGGGCCGCCCTGCTCGTGGCGCGCACCCGGGTCATGCAGACCTTCTTCCGGTCCGTCTTCTTCCTCCCGGTGGCCTGCTCCTACGTCGTCGCCTCGCTCGTGTGGAAGATGTCGCTCTTCTCCGGCGTCGCCTCGGGCGTGGCGAACGCGGCGATCGGCCTCGCCGGCCACGAGCCGATCCCCTGGCTCTCGCTCACCGACCCGCCCTGGTACTGGCTGGTCATCGTCTCGGCCCGGCTGTGGCTCCAGCTCGGGTTCTTCATGATCCTCTTCCTCGCCGGCATCCAGCGGATCAACCCGGTGCTCTACGAGGCCGCCGCCATCGACGGCGCGCGCGGGTGGCAGACGCTGCGCTACATCACCCTCCCCCAGCTGACCGCCACCTCGACCGCCGTCCTGCTGCTGCTCATCGTCAACGCCTTCCAGGCCTTCGACGAGTTCTTCAACATCCTCTCGACCTTCGGCACCTACCCGCCCTACGCGCGGCCACCGCTGGTCTACCTCTACTACGTGGCGCTGGGCCGCGGGCAGGACTTCGGGCACGGCAGCGCCGGCGCGGTCATCCTCACCGCCGTCATCGCCGTCGTCGCCCTGGTCCAGGGGCGGGCGATGCGCCTCGGGCGGGAGGACTGACGTGGCCGTCGTCGCCAAGCGCCCCCAGGACCGCGCAGCGGCCGCCGTGCGCTACACCGTGCTCGTCCTCGCCGCGCTGCTCTTCCTCCTGCCGTTCGCCCTGCTCGCCCGCAACGCACTCACCCTCGACCAGGACCTCAACAACCCCGAGTGGCACTGGTTTCCCCCGACGTGGGCGTGGTCGAACCTCACCGACCTGTTCACCAACCCCGAGCTGCCGATGGCCCGCTCGCTGGTCAACTCGCTGCTCATCGCCGTCACCCAGACCGCGGGCGTGCTCGTGCTCTCGGGGATGGCCGGGTACGGGCTGGCGCGCATCCCCTACCGCTGGTCGAACGCGGTCTTCTACACGATCACCGCCACCTTGCTCATCCCGGCCGCGGTCACCTTCGTGCCGAGCTTCGTCCTCGTCTCCACCCTCGGGTGGATCTCCACGCTGCGCGGGCTGATCATCCCCGGGCTCTTCCAGGCCCTCGCGACCTTCCTCTTCCGCCAGTTCTTCCTCTCCTTCCCCAAGGAGGTCGAGGAGGCCGCCTTCCTCGACGGGCTCTCGTACTGGGGCACGTTCTGGCGGGTCGTCGTGCCGAACTCGCTCGGGTTCACCGCCGCGATCGGGACGATCACCTTCATCCAGTCCTGGAACGCCTTCCTCTGGCCGCTCGTCATCGGCCGCAGCCAGGAGGCGTGGACGGTCCAGGTGGCCCTCTCGACCTTCCTCACCGCGCAGTCGGTCGACTTCGGGCAGCTGTTCATGGGTGCCCTCGTGGCCATCGCGCCGCTGCTGCTCATGTTCGTCTTCCTCCAGCGGTGGATCGTCGAGGGCGTCGAGCGCTCCGGCATCGGCGGGGACTGACCGCGGCCGCGACGACCGCTCGTGCGCGCTGGTGAGCGCCCCCGATTGCTACGATCGCTCGGGTGCAGTACACCCGCCACCGGCTCATCGTCGAGCGGCTGCGGGCGTCGCAGACGCTGACCGTCGCGCAGCTGCGGGGGCTGACCGGGGCCAGCGCGGCGACGGTCCGGCGGGACCTCGACGCCCTCGAGGGGCTGGGCCTGCTGCGCCGGGTCCGCGGGGGCGCCGTGGCCACCGACGAGCCCGTCGCCGATGCCGACGCGGCCCGCCCGTTCGACGCCGTGGCCGCCGGCGACCCCGCCCGCAAGCGGCGGATCGCCCGGGCCGCCGCCGCCCGGGTCGAGGACGGCCAGACGGTGATCCTCGACATCGGGACCACGACGATGCACCTCGCCCGCGCCCTGCGTGGCCGCCGGGTCACGGTGGTCACCGCCAACCTCGCCGTCGTCGACGCCCTGCGCGAGGACCGCGACGTCGAGCTCGTCCTGCTCGGTGGCACCCTGCGGCGCTCCTACCACTCCTTCGTCGGCGCGCTCACCGACCACGCGATCCGTCAGGTCCGCGCCGACTGGGTCTTCCTCGGCGCCAGCGGCGTCACCCGCGAGGGCACGGTCCTCGACACCACCCAGGTCGAGGTGCCCGTCAAGCGCGCCCTCGTCACCGCCGGGGAACGGGTCGTCCTCCTCGCCGACGGCGACAAGCTCCCGGGGCGGGGCACGTTCCAGGTGTGCGGGCCGGAGGCGCTCGACCTCGTCGTCACCGACGCCGGTGCCGACCCGAGGATGGTCGAGGCGCTGCGCGCGGCCGGCTGCGCGGTCGAGACCGTCTGAGCGAGCCGACCCCGACGCCGCGCCCGGCCCCGCTCAGCGCTGCGAGGCGTCCGAGACCTCGCCGACGAGCTCCTCGATGACGTCCTCGAGGAAGACCACCCCGGTCACCGTGCCGTCCTCGGCGACGACCCGGGCCACGTGCGACCCGCTGGCCTGCATCGTCTGGAGCACGGCCTCGACCTCGTCGCCGGGCTGGACGGTCGCCAGCCGGCGCACCCGCTTGCCGGGCACCGGCTCGTGGCGCTCCTCGTCGTCGGCGTAGAGCACGTCCTTCAGGTGCAGGTAGCCCGAGAGCTCGCCGCCCCCGTCGCGCACCGGGTAGCGGGAGAAGCCGTGCTTGGCCACGAGCCGCTCGATCTCCAGCGGCGTGGCCGCCGGGGTGACGGTGACGAGCGCGTCGAGGGAGACCGCGACGTCGGCGGCGTCCTTGTCGCTGAACTCCAGCGCCGCTCCGAGCCGCTCGTAGTCCTGGTCGCCGACGAGGCCCTCGTCGCGGGACTCGTCGAGGATGTGTGCGACCTCCTCGGCGGTGAACGCGGCCGAAACCTCGTCCTTCGGCTCGACGCCGAGCAGCCTCACGGCCGCCTTGGAGACCCAGTCCATGCCGTGGATGACCGGGGCGACGACCCTGGAGACGTAGACCAGCGGCGGCACGAGCAGCACCGCGGCCCGCTCGGGCTGGGCGATGGAGATGTTCTTCGGGATCATCTCGCCGTAGACGACGTGGAGGAACACGACGATGGTCAGCGCCGCGGCGAGCGCGACGACGTCGGCGACGACGCTGGAGAGCCCCAGGTGCTCGGCGACGGGCTCGAGGGCGTGGTGGAGGGCGGCCTCGGAGACCGCACCGAGCAGCACCGAGCACACCGTGATGCCGAGCTGGGCCGTCGCGAGCAGGAGCCCGGTGCGGCGCAGCGCGTGCAGCGCGACCTGCGCACCGGAGCTGCCGGCCTCGGCGAGCGGCTCGAGCTGGCTGCGCCGCGCGGACATCGCGGCGAACTCGGCGCCGACGAAGAAGGCGTTGGCCAGCAGCAGCACGACGGTGACGACGACGGTGGTCACGAGCTCTCACCACCGCTGCGACCGTCGGCGGGCGGCGCGAGGACGGGGCGGGTCGGGAGCAGCCGCACCCGGTCGACCCGGTGGCCCTCCATGTCGACGACCCGCGCGGTCCAGCCGTCGACGACGACCTCGTCACCGACCCGGGGCACGCGCCCGAGCGCGGCCATGACGTAGCCGCCCACGGTCTCGTAGGCCGGCCCCTCGGGCACCTCGACGCCGACCCGCGAGCGCACCTCGTCCGGACGCCACAGCCCCGGGACGGTCCACGAGCCGTCCGGCAGCCGGCGCCCGGTCGTCTGCCCCCGGTCGTGCTCGTCGCTCACCTCGCCGACGATCTCCTCGACGAGGTCCTCGAGGGTCACCACGCCGGAGGTGCCGCCGTACTCGTCGACGACGACGGCCAGCTGCATCCCCCCGACGCGCAGCCGCACGAGGAGGGGGTCCAGGCGCAGGGTCTCCGGGACGAAGACCGCCTCGGTCATCAGCGCGGACACCGGCACGTCGGCCCGGCGCTCGAACGGGACCGCGATGGCCTTCTTGACGTGGACGATGCCGTCGACGTCGTCCCAGTCCGAGCCGAGCACCGGGAAGCGGGAGTGCCCCGTCCGGCGGGCCAGGGTGACCAGGTCCGCCGCGGAGGCCGTGCGGTCGATCGAGGTCGCCCGCGAGCGCGGGGTCATGACGTCGGCCGCGGTCTGGTCGGCGAAGCCGAGCGACGCGGTGACCAGCCGCGCCGTGCCGTGGTCGAGGGTGCCGGCCTCGGCCGAGGTCCGCACGAGCGAGGCGAGCTCGGCGGGGCTGCGCGCGGCCGAGAGCTCCTCCTGCGGCTCGATGCCGAGGGCGTGCAGGGTCCGGTTGGCGACCCCGTTGAGCACCGCGATGAGCGGCGTGGCGACGACACCGAACCAGCGCACCGGCCCCGCGGAGATCTTCGCGGTGGCCATCGGCAGGGAGACGGCGAGGGTCTTCGGGACCATCTCGCCGACGATCATCGAGAAGACGGTGGCCACGAGCATCGCCAGGACCGACGCGGCCGAGGAGGCCGCGCCCTCACCGAGGCCCAGCGACCCCAGCGGGCCGACGAGCAGCTCGCCGACCGAGGGGCTGGCGATGAACCCGAGCACGAGCGTCGTCAGCGTGATGCCGACCTGGCAGGCCGACAGCTGGGTCGAGAGCTGCCGGTGGGAGACGAGGACCGAGCGGGCCCCGGCCTCCCCCGCGTCGGCAGCGCGCTGCACCGCCGGACGGTCGAGGGCGACGAGGGAGAACTCGGCCGCGACGAACAGGGCGGTGCCCAGAGTGAGGACGACCCCAAGGAGCAGCAGGAGCCAGGGAGTCATCGCCGTGGAGGTGGAGGAGGGTGCATGTCCGCTCCAGCGTACGGGCGAGCGGCCCGGTTCCGCGCCCTCCACCCGAGGGGGGACGCGCGCGTCCACCCGCCGGGTGACGCGCCCCGGGCCCCGGACTGACAGGATCGAGCCCATGACGCGAGGGACGAGACCATGACCACCGCCACGACCACGCGCGCGGGCCTGATCGAGGTCACCGGGCTGACCAAGCGCTTCGGCACCTTCACCGCCGTCGACGACCTCAGCTTCACCGTCGAGCCCGGCCGGATCACCGGCTTCCTCGGGCCGAACGGCGCCGGGAAGACCACCACGCTGCGCATGCTCCTCGGGCTGATCCGCCCGACGAGCGGCACGGCCACCATCGGCGGGCACCCGTACGTCGACCTGCCCCACCCGCTCTCGAGCGTCGGCGCCGCGCTCGAGGCGACCAACTTCCACCCGGGGCGCAGCGGGCGCGACCACCTGCTGGTGCTCGCCGACACCGCGGACGTCCCGGCCAGCCGGGTCGACGAGCTGCTCGAGCTCACCGGCATCCCCGCGGCCGCCCGCAAGCGCGCCGGCGGCTACAGCATGGGGATGCGCCAGCGGCTCGGCCTGGCGGCGGCCCTGCTCGCCGACCCCGAGGTGCTCGTGCTCGACGAGCCGGCCAACGGGCTGGACCCCGAGGGCATCCGCTGGCTGCGCGGCTTCCTGCGCCACCTCAGCGGCCAGGGCAAGACGATCCTCGTCTCCAGCCACCTGCTGCGCGAGGTAGAACAGACCGTCGACGACGTAGTCATCATCGCCAACGGGCGGCTCGTGCGCTCCGGGCCGATGGCCGGGCTCCGGGGCACCCCCGGGGCGCTCGTGCAGACGTCCGACCCGGCCGCGCTCGCGGGGGCACTGCGCGTCGCCGACGTGACGAGCACCGTCGCCGAGGACGGCTCGCTCGTCGCGGACACCACCGACCTGCGCCTCGTCGGCGACGTCGCACTGCGTGCCGGGCTGCCCGTGTACGGGCTCGCCCCGCGCACGGCCGACCTCGAGGCGCTGTTCTTCGAGCTGACCGAGGGCACCAACCGCAACCTCGGCGCGGGCGCCGCCGGCAGCCCGGCCGTCCCACTCGAGCGAGACGCCATGACCGGCGAGGAAGGAGCGAACGAGTGATGGTCGGCGCGATCCGCTCCGAGCTGCGCAAGTTCTTCACGACCCGGATGTGGTGGGGCATGGCGATCGGCATCTTCGTGGGAGGTGCCCTCTTCGCCGCGTTCTTCGCCTACGCCTTCACCTCCGACCTCGCAGGCCAGAGCGGTGGCCCCGGCGGCATGCCCACGGGCGACGCCGAGCAGATCGCCAACAGCGTCTACACCGCCGGGCTGTCCATCGGGTACCTGCTCCTGCTCACGATCGGCGTGCTCCAGATCGGCTCCGAGTACCGCCACAAGACGATCACCGGGACGTTCCTGGCCACCCCGCGCCGGGTGCGCGCGATGCTCGCCAAGGTCGTGGCTCTGCTCGTCATCGGGGCGGTCTACGGGCTGGTCAGCCTCGCGGGCTCGGTGTCGGTCGGTGCCGTCGTTCTCGGCCTTCGGGACGTCGACGCGTTCCCCTCCACCCAGATCGTGCGCACGCTCGCGCTCAGCCTGCTCGTGCTCGGGCTGTGGGCGCTCATCGGGCTGGGCATCGGCATCCTCATCCCCAACCAGGTCGCGGCCCTGCTCATCGGCATCGGCGTCGCCTGGATCGTCGAGCCCCTCGCCAGCGTCCTGCTGGGCTTCTGGGACTGGGGCGCCCAGCATGTCGTCCAGTTCATGCCCACCCAGGCGACGAACGCCATCGTCAACGCCGTCCAGGACGGCAGCGGCACGGCGCGGCTCGACTGGTGGGGCGGCGCACTCACCCTCACCGCCTACGCCGTCGTCCTCGCCGGCATCGGCATCTGGCGCACCTCGCGGGCCGACATCGCCTGACCCCGCACGGCGAAGTCTCGCGGCGGCCGGTGGGAGCCTTCCCACCGGTCGCCGCGCGTTCGGGACCGCTCGCCGTGCGGCCGTCCCGGCGTCACGCGCGCGTAATAGGCTGGTACGAGGCATCCACGACCGCCCCGAGACCAGCCGACGAAAGAGGCGCATAGCCCGTGGCCGAGCAGTCCCCGTCCAGCGACCCCCTGACCGCCTTCGGACCCAACGAGTGGCTGGTCGACGAGCTGTACGAGCAGTACACGCGGGACAAGAACAGCGTCGACAAGGCGTGGTGGAGCTTCTTCGCCGACTACGAGCCCGGCGACGCGGCCTGGGGCGGGCGGACCTCCGGTCGGGGCACCAACGGCAAGCCTGCGGGGACATCGGCGGCCCCCGAGAAGGGCAAGGCGGCCCCCGCGAAGACGGCGCCGGTCAAGGCCGAGGGCACCAAGGGCACCACGAGCGCCCCCGCGAGCACCGCGAAGGCCGGCGCGGCCCCCGAGCGGAAGGCGGCCCAGGCCCCGCAGGCGCGCAGCGCGCAGCCGGAGGCCAAGAAGGCCGACGCCCCGGCCGAGCAGAAGGCGCCCTCCCCCACCCCGCGCGAGCCGCAGGCCCCCAAGGAGTCCGGCCCGCTCGAGGAGTCCCAGCGCCAGCCGATCCGGGGTGCCAGCGCGCGCGTCGTGACGAACATGGAGGCCTCGCTCGAGGTCCCGACGGCGACCTCGGTGCGCGCCGTGCCGGCCAAGCTGCTCGTCGACAACCGGATCGTCATCAACAACCACCTCGCCCGCAGCCGCGGCGGCAAGGTGAGCTTCACCCACATCATCGGCTACGCCCTCGTCAAGGCCCTCGCCGAGATGCCCGAGATGAACAACGGCTTCACGCACGACGAGAAGGGCAAGCCGGTCCTCATCGCCCCGGCGCACGTCAACCTCGGCCTGGCCATCGACCTCGCCCGCCCCGACGGCAGCCGCCAGCTCGTCGTGCCGTCGATCAAGGCCGCCGAGACGATGGACTTCGCCCACTTCTGGACCGCCTACGAGGAGGTCGTCAAGAAGGCCCGGGCCGGCAAGCTCACCGTCGAGGACTTCCAGGGCACGACGATCTCGCTGACCAACCCCGGCACCATCGGCACCGTGCACTCCGTCCCCCGGCTCATGCAGGGCCAGGGCGCGATCATCGGCGTCGGCGCGATGGACTACCCCGCCGAGTGGCAGGGCGCGAGCGAGGAGACGCTCAACCGCAACGCCGTGAGCAAGATCCTCACCCTGACGAGCACCTACGACCACCGGATCATCCAGGGCGCCCAGTCCGGCGACTTCCTGCGTCTCGTCCACAACCTCCTCCTCGGCGAGCACGGCCTCTACGACGAGATCTTCGAGAGCCTGCGCATCCCCTACGAGCCGATCCGCTGGGTGCGCGACGTCTCGGCCACCCACGACGACGACATCAACAAGGTCGCCCGGGTCCAGGAGCTCATCCACGCCTACCGGGTGCGCGGGCACCTCATGGCCGACACCGACCCGCTGGAGTACAAGCAGCGCCGCCACCCCGACCTCGACATCACCAACCACGGCCTGACCCTGTGGGACCTCGACCGCGACTTCGCCACCGGCGGCTTCGGCGGCCGGCCGTTCCTGCGCCTGCGCAAGATCCTCGGCATCCTGCGCGACTCCTACTGCCGCACCGTCGGCGTCGAGTACATGCACATCCAGGACCCCGAGCAGCGGCGCTGGATCCAGGACAAGGTCGAGGTCGGCTACGCCAAGGCCACCCGTGAGGAGCAGCTGCGCATCGTGCGCCGGCTCAACGCGGCGGAGGCGTTCGAGACCTTCCTGCAGACCAAGTTCGTCGGCCAGAAGCGCTTCTCGCTCGAGGGCGGCGAGTCGGTCATCGCCCTCCTGGACCGGGTGCTCTCCCGGGCCGCCGAGGACCGGCTCGACGAGGTCTGCATCGGGATGCCGCACCGCGGCCGGCTCAACGTGCTCGCGAACATCGCCGGCAAGTCCTACGGCCAGATCTTCCGCGAGTTCGAGGGCCGCCAGGACCCCAAGTCCGTCCAGGGCTCCGGCGACGTCAAGTACCACCTCGGCACCGAGGGCGAGTTCACCGCCGAGTCCGGAGAGACCACGAAGGTCTACCTGGCCGCCAACCCCAGCCACCTCGAGGCGGTCAACCCGGTCCTCGAGGGCATCGTGCGGGCCAAGCAGGACCGGCTCAACCTCGCCGGCGAGGACTTCACCGTCCTGCCGGTCCTCCTCCACGGGGACGCGGCGTTCGCCGGCCAGGGCGTCGTCGCCGAGACCCTCAACCTCAGCCAGCTGCGCGGCTACCGCACCGGCGGCACGGTGCACGTCGTCATCAACAACCAGGTCGGCTTCACGACCTCGCCGAGCAGCTCGCGCTCCTCGACGTACTCCACCGACGTCGCCCGGATGATCCAGGCGCCGATCTTCCACGTCAACGGCGACGACCCCGAGGCCTGCGTGCGGGTCGCCGAGCTCGCCTACGAGTTCCGCAAGGAGTTCCACAAGGACGTCGTCATCGACCTCGTGTGCTACCGCCGCCGGGGCCACAACGAGGGCGACGACCCGTCCATGACCCAGCCGCTGATGTACAACCTCATCGAGGCCAAGCGCAGCGTCCGCAAGCTCTACACCGAGGCCCTCATCGGCCGCGGCGACATCACCGTCGAGGACGCCGAGGCCGCGCTGCGCGACTACCAGCAGCAGCTGGAGCGGGTCTTCGTCGAGACCAAGGAGGCCCTGAAGTCGGCCGAGCGCGACGCCGAGTCCGGCCGTCCGGCCGACGCCGGCTCCGGGCTCGAGCCGCCGGCTGCCCAGGCGCCCTACGCCGACCGGACGAGCCACTCGGCCACCGACACGGCGATCAGCCTCGAGACGATGCACCACATCGGCGACGCCTTCAGCTCGCCGCCTCCCGGCTTCACCGTCCACCCCAAGCTGCGCCAGATGCTCGACAAGCGCACCAAGAGCACCCGCGAGGGCGGCATCGACTGGGGCACCGGGGAGCTGCTCGCGTTCGGCTCGCTGCTCATGGAGAACACGCCCGTGCGCCTGTGTGGCCAGGACACCCGACGCGGCACGTTCGTCTCGCGGCACGCGGTGCTCATCGACAAGGAGAACGCCTCGGAGTGGACCCCGCTGCTCTACCTGGGCAACCAGGCGCGGTTCTGGGTCTACGACTCGCTGCTGTCGGAGTTCGCGGCGATGGGCTTCGAGTACGGGTACTCCGTCGAGCGCCCCGACGCCCTCGTGCTCTGGGAGGCGCAGTTCGGCGACTTCTTCAACGGCGCCCAGACCGTCATCGACGAGTTCATCTCCAGCGGCGAGCAGAAGTGGGGCCAGCGCTCCTCGGTCGTCCTCCTCCTCCCCCACGGCTACGAGGGGCAGGGGCCGGACCACTCCAGCGGCCGGATCGAGCGCTTCCTCACGATGTGCGCCGAGGGCAACATGACCGTCTCCTACCCCTCGACCCCCGCGTCGTACTTCCACCTGCTGCGCCGGCAGGCCTACGCCCGCCCGCGCAAGCCGCTCATCGTCTTCACCCCGAAGTCGATGCTGCGGATGAAGGCGGCCGCGAGCAGCGTCGAGGACTTCACGAGCGGCACCTTCCGCCCGGTCCTGCCCGACCGGGAGGGCGCCACCGAGGGCCGGGTGACGCGCGTGCTGCTCGCCGCCGGCAAGGCGGTCTACGACCTCGAGGCCGAGCGCGAGCGCCGCGGTGACACCGCGACGGCCGTGCTGCGGCTCGAGCAGTACTACCCGGTGCCCGGCGCCGAGCTCGCCGCGGCGCTCGCGGACTACCCCGAGGCCGAGGTCGTCGTCGTCCAGGACGAGCCGGAGAACATGGGTGCCTGGCCCTTCCTCGCGCTCAACCTGCCCGAGGCCCTCGCGGCCCACGGCGAGGAGCGTCCGATCCGGGTGGTCTCCCGCCCGCGCTCGGCCTCCCCCGCGGCCGGCTCGACCAAGCAGCACCAGGCCGAGCAGGCCGACCTCGTCGCCCGCGCCTTCGACAGGTGAGGTTCACCCGCCGGTAGGCTTCCCGCCGTGTACTTCACCGACCGCGGCATCGAGGAGCTCCAGGCGCGGCGGGGCGAGGAGGAGGTCAGCCTCGACTGGCTCGCCGAGCAGCTGAGGACGTTCGTCGACCTCCACCCGGAGTTCGAGGTGCCCGTGGAGCGGCTGGCCACCTGGCTGGCCCGACTGGACGACGAGGACGAGTGAGCGAGGTCATGTCCGACGCGCACGACGGGGCCGAGGGGTCGGCCCCCATCGAGTTCCGCCCGAGCGCGCAGGCCGCCGTCGTGCCCGAGGGGCCGCGCGACCTCGCCCTGGTCTTCCTCGGGGCCTCGCTCGTCGCCGGGGTCGGTGACCCCAAGGGCCAGGGCTGGGTCACCCGGGTCGTCGGGCGCACCCAGCACCCCGACGTCACCCTCAACCCCTACAACCTCGGGGTCCGCGGCGACACCTCCGCCGACCTGCTCGAACGCTGGGTCACCGAGGTGCCGCGCCGCTGGGTCGGGCGCACCGAGCGGCGGCTCGTGGTCTCCGTCGGCACGAGCGACATCCTGCGCGGCATCACTCTCGCGCGCCACCGGCTCAACCTGGCCAACCTGCTCGACGACGCCGCGAGCACCGGCGTCGGGACGTTCGTCGTCAGCCCTCCCCCCTCGGACGACGCGGAGCTCAACGAGCGCCTCGAGGTGCTCGTCGAGGCCCAGGCCGACGTCTGCTCGCGGCGGGGCGTGCCGTTCGTCGACTGCTACGGGCCGCTGCTCGGCCACGACCAGTGGCGCACCGACCTGGCGGCCTCGAGCATCCCGCACCACCCCGGCCAGGCCGGGTACGGCCTGATCGCCTGGCTCGTCCTGCACAACGGCTGGAGCGAGTGGCTCCAGCTCGGCTGAGCGGGCCGGGGGCCGCGCTCACCCGACGGTGAAGACGACCTTGCCGGCCACCGCGCCCTCGACCATCCGGGCGAACCCGTCGCGGGCCTCGGCGAGCGGCCGGACCGAGTCCACGAGCGGCTCGATGCCCGCCCCGACGACGAACCGGGCGAGCCGCTCCAGCTCCTCCCGGGTCCCCATCGTCGACCCGGCCACCCGCAGCTGCTTGAAGAAGATCTTCGTCAGCTCGGCCTTGGGTGGGGCGTCGCCGGAGGTGGCACCGGAGATGACGACCGTGCCGCCCGGGCGCAGGCTGTTGATGCTGTGCGACCACGTCGCGGCACCGACGGTCTCCATGACGGCGTCGACCCGCTCGGGGAGGCGCGCGCCGGACTCGAACGCCCGGTCGGCACCGAGCGCGCGGGCCTGCTCGCCCTTGGCCGCGTCCCGGCTGGTCACCCACATCCGGATGCCCGCGGCCGAGCCGAGCTGGACGAGCGCGGTGGCCACTCCTCCTGCGGCGCCCTGGACGAGCACGGTCGAGCCGGGGTGCACGCCGGCGTTGGTGAAGAGCATCCGGTAGGCGGTCAGCCACGCGGTGGGCAGGCAGGCGGCGTGCTCCCAGGACAGCTGCTCGGGCTTGGGCACGAGGTTGTGCCGCGGCACGACGACCGTCTCGGCCAGGGTGCCGTCGTAGCGCTCGGAGAGCAGGGTCCGCCGGGGGTCGAGGGTCTCGTCGCCGACCCAGCCCGGCGAGGGCACGACCGCGTGGACGATGACCTCCTCACCGTCCTCGGTGGTGCCCGCGCCGTCGCAGCCGAGGACCATCGGCAACCGGTCGGCCGGCAGGCCCACGCCCCTCAGCGACCACACGTCGTGGTGGTTGAGCGCCGCGGTGCGCAGCCGGACGGCGGCCCAGCCCTCCGGCACCTCGGGCTCGGGCCGCTCCCCGACCTCGAGGCCGCTCAGCGGGTCGTCGGCGGACTGGGAGGTGGCGGTGACGGCGAGCATGTCCCGACCCTAGCGACCTCGGCGCCGTCCACCGCGCCCCCGACACCGACCTACCGGGCGAGTTCGGGGAAGAGCGTGGGCGCGGCGCGGTGCAGGGCGTCCCGCCAGTGCGGCAGCGGCTCGAGCCCGTGTGCCGCCCACATGTCGTGCGCCAGGACGCTGTACGCGGGCCGCGGCGCCGGCAGCCGGTAGGCGTCGGTCGAGACGGGCGTCACGCGTGACGGGTCGAGCCCGAGCTCTTCGAGCACCGCCCGGGCGAGCCCGTGCCACGAGGTCTCGCCGCCGTTCGTCCCATGCCAGGTGCCGAACGGCGCCCCCGCTTCGACGACGCGCGCGATGCCCTCGGCGAGGTCGACGGTCCACGTCGGCTGCCCCACCTGGTCGGCGACGAAGCTGAACGTGTCCCTCTCGCGGGCCAGCCGGGCCACGGTCGAGGGGATGTTCTTCCCGTGCGCGCCGTAGAGCCACGCGGTGCGCACGACCCAGGTGCGCGGGCACTCCGCGCGCACCGCCCACTCCCCCGCCGCCTTGGTGCGCCCGTACGCCGAGGAGGGAGCCACAGGCGAGTCGGCCGGCCACGGGGACGACCCGTCGCCGGCGACGACGTAGTCCGTGGAGAGCTGCACCAACGCCCCGCCCGCGGCGGCGACCGCACGCGCGAGGTTAGCCGCCCCGACGGCGTTGACGGCGAAGGCCCGTGGCTCGTCGGCCTCGGCGGCGTCGACCGCGGTGTACGCCGCGCAGTTGACGACGACGTCCCCCTCGACCCACCGCGCGCAGGAGGCGGGGTCGAGGATGTCGATGTCGGGCAGGTCAGCGCCGACCACGTCGTGGCCGCGGGCCCGCAGGACCTCGACGAGGTCGGTTCCGAGCATGCCGTCGGCACCGACGACCAGCCACTGCGCCATCAGCGGCTCAGCACCTGCTGCGAGCGGGCGTACCTCGCCTCGGTGGCCTCCTTGACCGGGCGCCACCAGGCCTCGTTCTCGCGGTACCACTCGATCGTCGCGGCGAGCCCGTCGCGGAACGTCTCATACCGGGGCCGCCAGCCGAGCTCGGAGCGCAGCTTGCCGGCCTCGATGGCGTAGCGGCGGTCGTGCCCTGCCCGGTCGGTGACGCGGTCGTAGTCGTCGGGGTCGCGACCCATCAGCTCGAGCACCATGCGCACGACGTCGCGGTTGTTCACCTCGCCGTCGGCACCGACGAGGTACGTCTCGCCGACCCGGCCGCGCTCGACGATGGTCCACACGGCGTCGTTGTGGTCGTCGACGTGGATCCAGTCGCGCACGTTGAGCCCGTCGCCGTAGAGCTTCGGGCGGAGCCCGTCGATGACGTTCGTGATCTGCCGCGGGATGAACTTCTCGACGTGCTGGCGCGGACCGTAGCTATTCGAACAGTTCGAGATCGTCGCCCGCAGCCCGAACGAGCGCACCCATGCGCGCACGAGGTGGTCCGAGCCCGCCTTGCTCGCCGAGTACGGCGACGACGGGGCGTACGGTGTGGCTTCGGTGAACCTCGTCGGGTCATCGAGCTCGAGGTCGCCGTAGACCTCGTCGGTCGACACGTGGTGGTAGCGGACGTCGTGCCGCCGCGCCGCCTCGAGGAGGGTGAACGTGCCGACGAGGTTGGTGCGGACGAACGGGCTCGGGTCCTCGAGCGAGTTGTCGTTGTGGGACTCGGCGGCGAAGTGGACCACGAGGTCGGACCCGGCGACGAGCGGCGCGACGACCGAGGCATCGGCGACGTCGCCCTCGACGAACCGCACCCGGTCGGCCACCTCCGCGAGGTTGGCCCTCGACCCGGCGTACGTCAGCGCGTCGAGCACGGTGACCTCGGTATCCGGGCGGGTCGCGAGCGTGCAGCGCACGAAGTTGCTGCCGATGAAGCCGGCGCCGCCAGTGACGAGGACTCGCATACCTCCCAGGCTACCGGGCAGCCACGGTCGTACCCGGCGCCCGCGCTCGGTAGGGTCGCGTGCCATGAAGGGGATCGTCCTCGCCGGAGGCTCGGGAACCCGGCTGCATCCGATCACCCTCGGCATCTCCAAGCAGCTCATGCCGGTCTACGACAAGCCGATGGTCTACTACCCGCTCTCGACGCTCATGATGGCCGGAATTCGCGAGATCCTCGTCATCACCACCCCGGAGGATGCCGACCAGTTCCACCGGCTCCTCGGCGACGGGTCGCGGTGGGGCATCGAGCTGACCTACGCCGTGCAGCCGCGGCCGGAGGGCCTCGCCCAGGCGTTCCTCATCGGCGCCGACTTCATCGGCGGCGACTCCGTCGCGCTCGTCCTCGGCGACAACATCTTCCACGGCCCGGGCCTCGGCACCGCGCTGCGCACCCTCACCGACGTCCGCGGCGGCCACATCTTCGCCTACCACGTGAGCAACCCAACCGCCTACGGCGTCGTCGAGTTCGCCGACGACGGACGGGTGCTCTCGATCGAGGAGAAGCCCTCGCGACCCAGGAGCAACTTCGCCGTCCCGGGCCTGTACTTCTACGACAACGACGTCGTCGGCATCGCCCGCGGCCTTACGCCGAGCACCCGCGGCGAACTGGAGATCACCGCCGTCAACGATGCCTACCTGCAGCGCGGTGACCTCACGGTCACGGTCCTGCCCCGGGGCACCGCGTGGCTCGACACCGGCACCTTCGACGGGTTGATGGACGCCAGCCAGTACGTGCACGTCGTCGAGGCCCGGCAGGGCTACAAGGTCGGCTGTGTCGAGGAGGTCGCGTGGCGGGCCGGATGGGTCGGTGACGACGAGTTCCGTTCCCTCGGGGACGCCCTGGCCAAGTCCGGCTACGGTGACTACCTGCACACCTGCCTCGCCCGCGGACGAGGTGATCGCTGATGGAGGTCACGCCGCTCGCCATCGAGGGCGCCTACGTCGTCACCCCGCGCCAGCACCGCGACGACCGCGGCGTCTTCCTGGAGTCCTTCCGGGGCGACCTGCTGGCCAAGCACCTCGGCTACCGGCCCGACGTCGTGCAGACGAACGTCTCGGTGTCCTCGCGCGGCACCGTCCGCGGGATCCATCTCACCGACGTCCCCCCGGGCCAGGCGAAGTATGTCACCTGCCTCGCCGGCTCGCTGCTCGACGTCGTCGTCGACCTGCGCACCGGCTCACCGACCTTCGGGCAGTGGGACTCCGTGCTGCTCGACACCACCGAGCGCCAGGCCGTGTACCTCGCCGAGGGCCTCGGGCACGCCTTCTGCGCCCTCGAGGACAACACGACCGCCCTGTACCTGTGCACCGCGGCCTACTCCCCCTCGGCCGAGCGCGGCATCACGCCGCTGGACCCAGACGTGGGCATCGACTGGCCGCTCGGGGCCACCCCGCTGCTGTCGCCCAAGGACGCCGACGCGCCGACGCTCGCCGAGGCCCTCAAGGCCGGCCGGCTGCCCACGTGGGACGCCTGCCGCGCGTACGGCGCGCAGCTCGCTCAGCGCGGGAACTGAGCCCCCCCCCCCCCAGCGGACGGTGGTCCGCGCCGCCGCGTCGACCTGGCGCGCCATTCGGGCGAACGCGTCGTCGTCCCGACCCGCCGGGTCCTCGACCTCGGTGACACACGCCGGCGCCGCGCCGTCCGCTATCAGCACCTCCGTCAGCGCCCGGCCGGGCGCCGGCGACACCGTCGGCGAGCAGGGCCGGAGCGTACGGGGACCGGGAGATGTTGCCCGTACACACCGTGAGCAGGCGGACGGGCTCGCGGCCCTCGTCATGGCGACCGTCTGCCTAGCTCACCGGACGGGGTCGGTTCGGTGCAAGGCGACGGGCGCGAGGGTCCGCACGGCCTCGGCGACCGCGTCGGCCACACCCTCCTGGAAGACCGAGGGCACGATCCGCTCCGGGCTCGGCGCGTCGACCGCCTCGGCGATCGCCCGCGCCGCCGCCAGCTTCATCGCCTCGGTGATCCGGGTGGCGCCCGCGTCGAGCGCGCCCCGGAAGATGCCGGGGAAGGCCAGGACGTTGTTGATCTGGTTGGGGAAGTCCGAGCGCCCGGTCGCGACGACCGCGGCGTGCCGCCGGGCGACCTCGGGGTGCACCTCGGGCGTCGGGTTGGCCAGGGCGAAGACGATGCCCTCGGGCGCCATCGTCGCGACCTGCTCCTCGGGCACCGTGCCACCGGAGACCCCGACGTAGCAGTCCGCGCCGAGCAGTGCGGTGGCGAGCGGCCCGGTGAGCCCCCGCGGGTTGGTCGAGACCGCGAGCCGGCGCTTGTGCTCCCCGAGGTCCTGGCGCGAGGGGTGGATGATGCCGCGGGAGTCGCAGACGACGACGTCGCGGACCCCGGCGCGCTGGAGCAGGCGGGTCACCGCGACGCCGGCCGCACCGGCACCGGCGACGACGACCCGCAGGTCCTCGAGCCGCCGGCCGAGGACCTGGACGGCGTTGAGCAGGCCCGCGAGGACGACGATGGCCGTGCCGTGCTGGTCGTCGTGGAAGACGGGGATGTCGAGCCGCTCGACGAGCCGCTCCTCGATCTCGAAGCAGCGCGGTGCGGAGATGTCCTCGAGGTTGATCCCGCCGTAGGAGGGCGCCACCCGCGCGACCGCCTCGACGAGCTCGTCGACCGACCCGGTCTCCATGACGAGCGGGACGGCGTCCACCCCGGCGAAGTGCTTGAAGAGGACGGCCTTGCCCTCCATGACCGGCAGCGCCCCGAGCGGGCCGATGTCCCCGAGCCCGAGCACGGCGCTGCCGTCGCTGACCACGGCCACGGTGTTGCCGCGGGCGGTGTAGCGCATCGCCAGCGTCGGGTCCGCGGCGACCGCCAGCGAGACCTCGGCCACCCCCGGCGTGTAGAGCAGCGCCAGGTCCTCGCGGCCGCGCAGCGGCTGGGTCGCGTGCACGCCCAGCTTGCCGCCCTCGTGCGCGCGGAAGACGGCACTGTCCGGCTCGAACGGTGGGGGGACGGGGAACGCTGACACGTCGGCTCCTCGGGGACGGACGACAGACCCGCCACGGGCGGGCACGGGTGCGGGGGGGGTGCGGCGCCAAGGAACGGGTGCGTCCGGGTCGGCGCGGGCGGGGGTGTCCGCCGAGGGGCCCTCATCATGGCACAGCCACCGGCGCCTGCCGACGGCTGCGGATGTGACGCCCGTCGCGCCTGGCAGGATCCAACCGTGCGCCTCCGCCCCGTCCTGCCCGCCCTCGTGCGGGTCCGCGGCCGCTCGATGCTCCCGACCTACCGGGAGGGCGACGTGCTCCTCGTCCTGCGCGGCGCCCGTCCCCGGCCGGGACGGGCACACGTCGTCCACCTCCCCCCGGACCGGTGGGGCCGGCCGCGGCCGCTGTCGGTGAAGCGGCTCACCGGTACTGACCCGGACGACCCGCACCGGTGGTGGGTGGACAGCGACAACCCGGCCGAGGGGGTCACCTCCTTCGACGTCGGCACCCTCGCCGAGGAGGACATCGCGGGGGTGGTCGCCGGGTTGGTCTGGCGGTCGCTGGGGTAGGTTGATCGAGACCGCACGTCCCCGGGAAGAAGGAGCGACACATGCTGTCCCTGTTCCGTATCACCGACGTCTCGGCCCACTGCGACCTCCCCTGCGGCGTCTACGACCCCGCCCAGGCACGCATCGAGGCCGAGTCGGTGAAGATGATCTGCCAGAAGGTCGCCGACAACGACGACCCCGACTTCCGTGTCCGCGCGACGATCATCAAGGAGCAGCGCTCCGAGCTCGTCAAGCACCACCTGTGGGTGCTGTGGACCGACTACTTCAAGCCGCCGCACTTCGAGAAGTACCCGCAGCTGCACACCCTCTTCAACGAGGCGACCAAGCTCGCGGGTGCCTCCGGCACCAAGGGCGAGTTCGACGAGGCCACGGCCGACGAGCTGCTGGCCAAGATCGAGGAGATCTCGACGATCTTCTGGGAGACCAAGCAGGGCTGAGCCCCGCTCCCTCTCCGCGGCGTCCGGTGGCCGCTCCCCGCTCGGGGGGCGGCCACCGCGCTGTCGCCGCCCCGCCGCGCGTCCGGTGACCGACGCGGGCCCGGCCGGGCGCTCTACAGGCCCGGCACCGTCACGAGGTAGACCTCGCCGGCCCCTTCGAGCACGACGTCGCCCTCCCCGGCGGGCAGGAAGACCGACTCGACGTCGCCCAGGGTCACCTGCCCGGTGGCCGAGGTGAGGCCGACGCGGCCGCGCAGGCAGAACACCAGGCGGGGGCCCGTGGTGCCGGGCAGCTGCCGCCCCGGGGCGACCCGGTGCAGCAGGAAGCAGTCGGTCGCGCTGGGGAAGACCTCGACACCGGGCTCGAGCTCGACCCCGCGGCCGACGACGGCGCCCGCGGTGGGGTCGACGATCCGCAGCAGCTCCTCGACGTTGACCTCCTTGGAGGTCAACCCGGCGCGCACGACGTTGTCGGAGTTGGCGAGCACCTCGAGCCCGAGGCCGTGGACGTAGGAGTGCAGGACCCCGGCGGCGACGTCGACGTACTCACCCGGCCGGAGCACCCGGTGGTGCATGAGCAGCAGGACGACCAGGCCGATGTCGTCGGGATGGGTCTCGGCGACCTCGACGACGGCGGCCGCGGCCTCCCCCACCTCGTCGGCGTCCTCGGCGAGCCGGACGCAGGCCGCGACGACCTGGCGTACCAGGCCCGGCACCTGCGCCGGGGGCGTCTCGAGGACCGCCCGCAGCAGCGCGTGCTCGGGGTCCTCGGCCCCACGCGCCGCGTCGAGCGCGCGGTCGACGCCCGCGACCCCGAGACGGGCGGCGATGCCGGCGACCTCCTGCACGGTGCGCATCCCGACGAACACCTCGAAGCGGGTGATCGCGAGGAGCAGCTCGGGCTTGGCGGAGTCGTCGACGTAGACCGCATCGCCGGTCAGGGCCCGCAGCCGGGCTGCCTGCTCGGCCGTCGGGTGCGCCTGGATCGAGATCGCCCGCCCCGGCGCGAGCACCTTGAGCAGGAAGGGCAGGCGGGAGCCGTGCCGGGCGACGCAGGCCGCACCGAGCTCGCGCTCGGGGTCCTCGGCGACGACCCGGGCCAGGTCCGGGTGCCCCGGGCGGCTGGTCCCGGCCGGGCCGCTCTCGTGCGCCCCCATCCACAGCTCCGACTCCGGCAGCGCCGTGGGGATGGCGCGCCCCTGCAGGCTCGCGATGGCGACGTAGGAGCCCCACGCGTCGTTGAAGACGACGGGTCGCAGGCGGTCCACGCAGGTCCTCGGGGTCGGGGGTCGGGCGATGTGACTCTAGCCCGGCACCGGCTGCTCCTCCACGCGTCCCACGCGAACGTCCTCGAGGACCTTCGCCAGCGCGTCGACGACCTCGGGGTCGTACTCGTAGCCGAGCCCGAGATGGATGCGCTCCATCGCGGCCTCCACCCGAACGGGATCCATCGAGCCACCGGTGATGTCGTCGAACGCGTTCGTGCACTTGATGATCCGGCTGGCCATCGGCACGTCCTCACCGAGCTCGCGCACCATCCGGTACGGCGTGGTCTGGCCCTCGACGTACCGCGCGACGTCGTCGAGAATCTCCGCACGCCGGATGATCCGGCCCCCCTCGGCGGCGATGTCCCGCTGGTCGGCGGGCGCCGCGAGCACCGTGGCGCCGTCCGGGATGGGGTCCAGCAGGGAGATCTGGCCGAGGTCGTGCAG
This sequence comes from Phycicoccus endophyticus, assembly GCF_011326735.1. Lineage (GTDB taxonomy): Bacteria > Actinomycetota > Actinomycetes > Actinomycetales > Dermatophilaceae > Phycicoccus > Phycicoccus endophyticus. Next base: position 59,131 of record NZ_JAANCN010000012.1, on the reverse strand, counting down.
GAGCGCCGCGTACTCGAGGTCGCGCAGCTGGCGTTCGCCGAGACCCATGACGCGGCCGATGCGCACCGAGAGCTGGGCGACCCGCTCGGCGTGGTGCTCGGGGGTGTAGCCCCCGTGCTCGGTGAGGTGGGCCAGGGTCGCGATGAGCTCCCGGTTGGTCGCCCGGTTGCGGGCGTACTGGTGCACGGCCGCGTACGCCGTGGCCAGCGGCACGAGCGCCACCGGCAGCGAGAGCAGGCCGAGGACCGGGGCCATGAGGGCGACCATCGGACCCGTGACGACGACGGCGGCCGTCAGCGGCGCGGCCTCGCCGACCTCGTCGCGCACGGCGGCCGACCACGGGCTTCTCTGGCGCTCGGCGCGCACTGCGGCGACGAGCACGAGCTCGACGAGCAGCCCGGTGACGGCCACGAGCATCATCTCGACCGCCACCGCCCCCCGGGAGAAGCCCGGGTCGGCCAGGGCCGCCCACAGGCTCGGCGACCCCCACCCGCGGGTCAGCTCCACCGCGACACCGACGCCGGTCAGGCGCGCCGCCAACGGTGACAGGCCGGCGGGCTGGTGGCGCGCGCGGCGCACGACGGCGGCGATGAGCAGCCCGGCGGCCACGACGACGACGACGAGGCCGGCGGGAGGGTCGAAGGTCGGCTCGCCGGCGACCGGGCCGAGGAAGACGGCGGCCATCGCCGAGGCCGAGGACAGCGGCGAGATCTCCCGGCCGCTGGGCATGCGCACCCGGACGAGCTCGCCGAGGACGACGAGGCCGACGACGACGGCGAGGGTCCGGCCGTGCCGGCCGACCAGGTCGGCGAGGTCCCCGATCTGGAGGAGACCGGGCACCAGCGCGGCGACCCCGAGGGCGAGCACCAGCGCGGCGACGAGCCGTGCCGGCCGTCGGAAGAGAGGGGTCATGTCGCGCGGCCCACCTCGGCGCCGCGGGCGAGCGCGTGGTCGAGGGCACGGACCAGGGCGGGGTCGTCGACCACGCGGGCCGCGAGGAGGTCACGCGCCTGGCTGGGGGCGTGGAGCGGGCCGTCGGGGGAGCCGACCTGCGTCAGCAGGTCGTAGGCGTCGGCGAGGCCGACGATCCGGGCGGGCAGGGAGGCCGCACCCTCACCGTCGACGTCCCCGTCGTCCCGGTGGCGGCGGATCGGCTCGAGCGCGCCGCGCAGGATGGTGAGGTCGCCGAGGAGCGTGGCGCCGCTGCGGGCGTACTCCCGGCAGCCCTCCGGGTCGAGCAGGTCGAGCCCCCGCACGAGGCGGGTGGGCAGGCTGGTCTGCCCGATGTCGTGGAGCATGCCCGCCATGCGGGTGTCCGCCACCTGCTGGGGGCCGAGCCCGAGGTGCTCGGCCATCCGCTCGCTCAGCTCGGCGACCCGGGCGCTGTGGCCCGCCAGGCGGGGGGCCTTGGCCTCGAGCGCCGAGACGAGCACCTCGAGCGCACGCTCCTGCCCGCGCAGCTCCTCGGCGTGCTGGCGGTAGGCCCACTGGGCGACGACGAGGGGTGCCAGGACGATGACCGCGGCCATCGGGCCGAGCCCCGCCGGGCTCCACAGGATGACCATGATGAACGCGATGACCCCGTAGCCGACGTACGCCAGGCCGGTGCCACGCAGGATGAGGAGGATCTGGTGGCGCATCGGGACGCCCTGCGCCACCCGGAGCACCCCCGCGAGGGTGACGAGGTTCACCGCCGCCTGGGTGATGTCGGCGACGAGCAGCGGCACGGCGAGACCGAGGAGGATGCCGCCCGCGTCGGTGAGCCGCGAGGCCTCGGCCGTTCCCCCGGCCCAGAGGAAGGCCAGGCCACCCACGGTCGCGTGCAGTGAGAACTGGGCGGAGTTGAAGGCGCGGTAGCGCGCCGGGAGCCGCCGGCCCTGGGAGAGCCCCAGGAGGGCGCCGACGACGCTCGCGCCCGCCGGCCCGAGCAGAGCCAGACCGGCGAGCAGCAGCACGCTGGAGAGCGAGACCCGGACCCGACCCTCCACGGCCGCCTCGGGCAGCACGACATGGAGGACGGACAGGACGAGGAAGACCGCGAGGGCCGCGAGATCGGGAACCCCGTCCCGGACGAAGGCGACGACGGCGAGCACGACCGCCAGGGTCGCGACGACCGCGATGTACGCGGCCGTCGCGACCCAGCGCGGGTCGTGCGTCGAGGTCCTCGACGTCACGGGTGACGCACGGAGGCCAGGGTCAGTTGCCCCAGCCCCAGCTGAACGAGGCCATGGTGCCGGCCTTGACGTCGACCGGCGCCGCCGATGCGGAGCTGGACACCCCGACGGTGGCCAGGGCGGCGAGCAGAGCGGCAGCGGCGAGAGTACGGATCGTGCGCATGATGTGTGTCCTTCCACGGTGGGTTTCACCCCGGCCCATGGCTCTCCGGGGCGGCCGGGGACGGGCAAATTCTCCCACGAGCGGGCATGTGCGACAATCACAGCGACCCCACGTGCCGCAGCGGCGGCGAAGGACCGTGGGCTGAGTCCCGACCGAGGAGCCACGATGAGCAAGCGCGCCCGCAAGCGTCGCTCGCGCAAGGGCAACAAGGCCAACCACGGCCGTCGCCCCAACGCCTGAGCGCACCCCCAGACGCCGACGGGCCCGGAGTGCACCTGCACTCCGGGCCCGTTCGCGTCCTACCGGTGGCGCCTCAGCGCTCGCGCTCCACCCGTACCGTCGTCAGCCGCTGGACGACCTGCATCCGCAGCGCCGCCGGGGCCCGCTCCTCGGTGCACGAGCGGCGGACGACCTCCTTGACGGCGGCGTCGAGGTCGTGCTCGGCCAGGCACGGCCGGCAGTCGGCGAGGTGGCTGGCCACCCGAGCGACGTCCTCGGGGCTCATCTCGCCGTCGAGGTACTCGTAGATGTGGGTGAGGACCTCGGAACAGTCGCTGTGACCTTCGTGCTCGCTGTGCCCCATCACGCCTCCTCCGCCCCGACGAGGCCGCGCTCGCGGGCGTAGCCGGTGAGCAGCGCGCGCAGCTGCCGCCGCCCACGGTGCAGCCGGGACATCACCGTGCCGATCGGGGTACCCATGATCTCGGCGATCTCCTTGTAGGCGAAGCCCTCGACGTCAGCGAGGTAGACCGCCATCCGGAAGTCCTCCGGCAGCTCGCGCAGGGCCCGGGTCACCTCCGTGTCGGGCAGGTGCTCCAGGGCCTGCGCCTCGGCCGACTTCAGGCCCGCCGAGGTGTGCGACTCGGCCCGCGCCAGCTGGTAGTCCTCGACGTCCGAGGCGTCCGACTGCTGGGGCTCGCGCTGCTTCTTGCGGTAGCTGTTGATGTAGGTGTTCGTGAGGATGCGGTACATCCAGGCCTTGAGGTTGGTCCCCGGCTTGTACTGGTGGAAGGCGGCGTACGCCTTGGCGTAGGTCTCCTGCAGGAGGTCCTCGGCATCGGCCGGGTTGCGCGTCGTGCGCATCGCCGCGGCGTACAGCTGGTCGAGCAGGGGCAGGGCCTCGCGCTCGAAGCGCGCCTGGCGCTGCGCGGTGGTCTCGGTGGCGAGGTCGACCTCGGTGGGGGTCTCCTCGAGCGGCGTCTGGGGGGTGCTCATCACCTCCCAGCCTATCCGGGCCCGTGGAGGGGTCGAGGTGTCGAGGACGAACACGGCACGCGCCTTCGGTCGGGGACGGATGACGGTCGAGGGAACGCTGCGCCGGGCGCGGGCATTCCGCGCCCGGCGCCTCAGGGCACCGACGCCAGCGCCGCGAGCGCCGCCGCGGTGACCGCCGGAGCCGACCGCTCGAGGGCGTGCGGCCCGTCCACGGGCGTGAGACGGCACCCCGCCGGGAGGACCGCCGCGACCTCCTCCGGGGTCCCGAACGGGTCGCTGCGGCCCTGGACGACGTGGACCGGGACCCCGGCCGCGGAGGGTGCGGCCAGCTCGGCCGCACGGGTGCGCTCGGGGCGGCCGGGTGGATGCAGCGGGAAGGAGAGCGCGAGCACGGCCGCGGCACCGAGCCCGGCGGCCGTGCGGCAGGCCACCCGGGCCCCCGCGCTCCGGCCCCCGACGACGAGCGGGCCGTCCCGCGGGACGGTCCCCAGGACCGCCGTCCAGGCCCGGTCCAGGGAGGCCGGTCCGGGGCCCACCCGCTTCCCCGCGACCCGCCACGGCTGGTCGACAAGGACGACCCGCCAGCCGGCCCGGACGGCGCCGTCCCGCACCGCGGTGACGTCGGTCGTCCACCGCAGGCCGCCCGCGCCGTGCCCGAGGACGAGGGTCCCCCGGGCGGCCCCCACCGGCTCGCTCGTCGTGGCCCGGGCGTCCCCGAGGCTCGTCGGGACGAGCACCTCGCTCACCCGGCACCCCCGAGCACCTCGCCCGTCATCGGGTCGACGACCCCCTCGAGCTCCTCGACCGGCGTCGGCTCCAGCAGCTGGGGCCCGTTGGCCCGGCTGCTGCCGACGGAGCGCGAGACGGGGTGGGCGACGAAGCGGCCCGGCGGCCGGGGCGAGAGCAGGTCGGCGACCGTCTCGGCACCTGCCTCCGGGTCCAGCCAGCGCTCCCACTCCCCCGCCTCGAGGACGACCGGCTGCCGCTCGTGGATCCGGTCCAGGCCCGGCTCGGCCGCACCCGTGAGCACCGTGAAGGTCGCCAGCCACGCCATGGGGTCGCCCGGGTCCTCGACCGCCGGGTCGCGCCACAGCTCGTAGAGCCCGGCGAGGGCGACGCTCGAGCCGTCGGCCCGGCTGGTGAAGAAGGGCTGCTTGCGTGGGCGGCCGGAGGAGTCGACGGCGCTCGGCGACGCCTGCCACTCGTACCACCCCCGGGCGGGGACGAGGCAGCGCCGGGCAGCGAGCGCGCGGGCGAAGGCGGGGCGGTCGGCGACGCTCTCGACGCGCGCGTTGATCATCCGCACCCCGCCCTTAGTGTCCTTCGACCAGCTCGGGACGAGTCCCCACGTCAGCAGCCGCAGCTGTCGACGCGGGGGGGCCGTGCGGTCCTCACGAGGGGACCGGGCGAGGACCACCGGCGCCTGCTTCGTCGGCGCCATGTTGTAGTCGGGCCGCCCCGGCGGCGGGTCCTGGGGGCTCGCGAGCACGCTGCGGCCCGGTTCGGCCGTCCGGTCCTGCTCGACCTCGAACTCGAGCACGAGCTCGTCCGGGGTCGCCGTCGCCGCGTAGCGCCCACACATGTGCCTCAGGCTACGCAGCGTCCCCCCGACCAACTACCGTAGGCGGCGAGGTCCTGACCGGCAGCGACCCCGACCCGGAGGTACCGATGTCCCTCGTGCGCCGCATCGCCCGACCGCTCCTCGCGTCGATGTTCGTCGTGGGTGGCACCGACCAGCTCAAGCACCCCTCGGCCAAGGCCGAGGCCGCGGGGCCGGTCGTCGAGAAGGTCGCGCCGCTGCTGCGGCTGCCCGAGGACACCGAGCTGCTCGTGCGGGCCAACGGCCTCGTCATGGTCGGCGCGGGCACGATGCTCGCCCTCGGTCGCTTCCCCCGGGTCGCCGCCGTGGCCCTGGCCGCCACCCTCGTCCCGACCACCGTTGCCGCGCACCAGTACTGGAAGGAGGAGGACCCGGACACCCGGGCCCTCCAGCGGATCCAGCTGCTGAAGAACCTCGGGCTGCTCGGCGGTCTGCTGCTCGCGGCGGTCGACACCGAGGGCAAGCCGGGGCTGGCCTACCGCGCGCACCTGGCGAGCGAGAGCGTCCAGCGCGCCGCCCGGACCACCCGGCGCGAGGCCCGCCACATGGCCCACTCGGCGTCGACGGAGGCGAGGCTCAAGGCGGCCCAGGCCCAGCATGCCTTCTCCTGACTGGAGCGCCCCGTCCGCCGACGGCCCGGTCGACGCCCGGGTCGTCCTGCCCGGCAGCAAGTCGCTGACCAACCGCTACCTCGTCCTCGCGGCGCTCGCGGGCGACGTCTCGCGACTGCGCGCTCCGCTGCACGCCCGCGACACCCACCTGATGGTGGCCGCCCTGCGGGCCCTCGGCGTCGACGTCGAGGACGTCCCCGGCGGCGACTGGCTGGTCACCCCCGGCCCGCTGGCCGGCGCCGGCAGCGTCGACTGCGGGCTGGCCGGCAACGTCATGCGCTTCGTCCCCCCGCTCGCCGGCCTGGCCACCGGAGCCACCCGGTTCGACGGTGACGCCGGCGCCCGCCGGCGGCCGATGGGTCCGGTCCTCGGCGCCCTGCGCACCCTGGGGGTCCGCATCGAGGACGACGGGGCCGGCGCCCTGCCGTTCACCGTCCACGGCGCCGGGCACGTGCGCGGGGGTGACGTGACCATCGACGCCTCGGCCTCCTCCCAGTTCGTCTCGGGGCTGCTGCTCTCCGCGGCCCGGTTCGACGAGGGGGTCACCGTCCACCACGACGGCAAGGCGGTGCCGAGCCTGCCGCACATCGAGATGACCGTCGAGACGCTGCGCGACGCCGGCGTCGTCGTCGACGACGGGGACGTGCACACCTGGCGGGTCGAGCCGAGCGAGGTCAACGCCCTCGACGTCCAGGTCGAGCCGGACCTGTCCAACGCCGCCCAGTTCCTCGCCGCGGCGCTCGTCACCGGCGGCCGGGTCCACGTGCCCGGCTGGCCGCAGTACACGACCCAGGGCGGCGACGCCGTCCGCGAGGTCCTCGACATGATGGGCGCCGAGGTCGTCCTCGACCGATCGGGGCTGACGGTCACCGGCACCGACGACATCCTCGGCGTCGACATCGACCTGCACGACTCGAGCGAGCTCACGCCCGTCGTCGCCTCCCTCGCCGCCCTCGCCGAGGGGCCGAGCGTCATCCGCGGCGTGGCGCACATCCGCGGTCACGAGACCGACCGGCTCACCGCGCTGCGGGCCGAGCTCACGGGCCTCGGGGCCGAGGTCCACGAAACCGAGGACGGTCTGCGAGTAGTCCCGAGACCGTTGCACGGCAACCGGTTCCACACCTACGGCGACCACCGGATGGTCATGGCGGCCGCCGTCCTCGGGCTCGCGGTGCCCGGCGTCGTCGTCGAGGACGTCGGAACCGTGTCCAAGACGATGCCGGAGTTCACCGCCCTGTGGGAGCGCATGCTCGCCGAGCGGGTCCCGACGGACGTCTGATGGCGAGACCGGTGCGGGACTACGACGAGTCCGACGTCCGCATCCGACCCAACCGGCGGGGGTCCCGCCCCCGGACCAAGGAGCGCCCCAAGCACGAGGACGCCGTGCCGGGCCGGGTCCTCGCCGTCGACCGTGGCCGCTACCGGGTACGGGTGCCCGGCGACCACGGCCACCACGAGGTCTCGGCGATGCGGGCCCGCGAGCTCGGCCGCAAGGGCATCGTCGTCGGCGACGAGGTCTACCTCGTCGGGGACACTTCCGGCGCGGAGGGCACCCTCGCCCGCATCGTGCGCCTCGGCGAGCGCGAGACCGTCCTGCGGCGGACCGCCGACGACACCGACCCGGTCGAGCGGGTGCTCGTCGCCAACGCCGACCAGCTCGTCGTCGTCTCCGCCCTGGCCGACCCCGAGCCGCGACCGCGGCTCATCGACCGGTGCCTCGTCGCGGCCTACGACGCCGGCATGGAGCCGCTGCTCGTCCTCACCAAGGCCGACCTCGCCGACCCCGGGCCCTTCCTCGCGCAGTACGCGCCGCTGTCCGTGCCCCACGTCGTCACCCGGCGCGGCGCCGACGGGGGGCTCGCCGGGCTCGAGGAGGTCCGGGCCGCGCTCGCCGGGCGGGTCAGCGTGCTCGTCGGGCACTCCGGGGTCGGCAAGTCCACGCTGGTCAACGCCCTCGTGCCGGAGGCCGAGCGGGCCACCGGGGTGGTCAACACGGTGACCGGCCGCGGGCGGCACACCTCGACCTCGGCGGTCGCGCTCCCGCTGCCCGGGGAGGACGGGTGGGTGGTCGACACCCCGGGGGTGCGCTCGTTCGGCCTGGCCCACGTGGACCCGACCCGCATCGTCCACCACTTCCCCGACCTCGAGCCGGGGACGGCCGAGTGCCCCCGCGGCTGCACCCACGACGAGGAGGAGTGCGCCCTCGACGCGTGGGTGGCCGGCGGAGGCGCCGGACCCGCCGGGCCCTCCCGGCTGGAGTCGCTGCGACGCCTGCTGCGGACCCGCACGGCCGCCAGCGAGGACTGAGGCGCCCTCGCCCCGGCGGTCAGCGGGTGGGGTCCTGGTGGTCGTCGGTGGCCAGCCGCGCCGGGTCCGCACCCTCGGGAGCCGGGTTGGTCGCCTCGGCCCGCCGCGCGGTCGAGCCGGCCTGCGCGGAGCCGAGGCTCTCACCGCCGCCGGCAGGGCCGAGCCCGGCGCCGGCGTCGGAGAGCTCGGAGACGTCCGGGCTCGCGAACCGGTCGTCCGGGTTCTCCCCGCTGACGTCGGTGGTCTCGACCACCCTGCGGACCTCCGCGAAGTGGCACGCCGACAGGTGCGACCCGCGCCCGTCCGGACGCTGGACCAGCTCGGGCTCGTCGGTGGAGCAGACGTCCTGGGCCTTCCAGCAGCGGGTGTGGAAGCGGCACCCCGAGGGCGGGTTGGCCGGCGAGGGGACGTCGCCGACGAGGACGATCTGCTCGCGCTTCCCGCGCAGGGTCGGGTCGGGGACGGGCACCGCCGAGAGCAGCGCCTGGGTGTAGGGGTGGGTCGGGCGGGCGTAGACCTCGTCCTCCTCGCCGATCTCGGCGAGCTTGCCGAGGTACATGACCCCGACCCGGTCCGAGATGTGCCGGACGACGGACAGGTCGTGGGCGATGAAGACGTAGGCGAGCCCGAGCTCGTCCTGGAGCTGCTCCATGAGGTTGACGACCTGGGCCTGCACCGAGACGTCGAGCGCCGAGACCGGCTCGTCGCAGACGAGCACCTTGGGGTTGAGCGCGATCCCCCGGGCGATGCCGATCCGCTGACGCTGGCCGCCGGAGAACTGGTGGGGGTAGCGGTTGATGTGCTCGGGGTTGAGCCCGACGAGGTCGAGCAGCTCCTGGACGCGCTTGCGGCGCCCGGCACGGGGGACGACGTCGGGGTGGATCTCGAACGGCTCGCCGATGATGTCCCCGACGGTCATTCGCGGGTTGAGCGAGGTGTACGGGTCCTGGAAGACGATCTGGATGTCGCGGCGCAGCCGGCGGGTGTCCCGGGCGGAGGCACCGGACCAGTCCTGGCCCTCGAAGACGACCGAGCCCGCCGTCGGCTCCTCGAGCCGCATGAGCAACCGGCCGAGGGTGGACTTGCCGCACCCGGACTCGCCGACGATGCCGAGGGTCTCGCCCTTGTGCAGGTCGAAGCTGACGCCGTCGACCGCCTTGACGTGGCCGACGGTCCGGCGCAGGACGCCCTTCTTGATCGGGTAGTGCTTGACCAGATCGTGGGCGCTGAGGACGACCTCAGGCATCGATGACCTCCTCGGCGAAGTGGCAGGCCGACAGCCGGCCGGGGGCGACCTCCCGCAGCGGGGGCAGCTCGGTGCGGCAGACGTCCTGGGCCATCCGGCACCGGGGGTTGAAGGCGCAGCCCGGCGGGATCCGCATGAGGTTCGGCGGCAGGCCGCCGATCGCGGCGAGGGTCTGGCCCTTCTGGTCCAGCCGCGGGATCGACTCCAGCAGGCCGCGGGTGTAGGGGTGTGCGGGGTTGCGGTAGAGGTCGTGGACGTCGGCCTTCTCCACGAGCCGCCCGGCGTACATCACGACGATCCGGTCGGCCACGTCGGCGACGACCCCGAGGTCGTGGGTGATGAGGATCAACCCCATCTGGCGTTCCTGCTGGAGCTCCTGGAGCAGGCTCATGATCTGCGCCTGCACGGTGACGTCGAGTGCCGTCGTCGGCTCGTCGGCAATGAGCACCGCCGGGTCGAGGGCGATGGCCATGGCGATCATGATGCGCTGGCGCATCCCGCCGGAGAACTGGTGCGGGTAGGCCTTGACCCGGTCGCGAGCGGCCGGGATCTGCACCCGCTCCATGAGCCGCACCGCCTGCTCCAGCGCGTCGGACTTGTTCATCCCGCGATGGATCCGGAACATCTCGGCGATCTGCCACCCGACGGGGAAGACGGGGTTGAGCGAGGAGAGCGCGTCCTGGAAGATCATCGAGACCTCGGGGCCGCGCGTCTTGCGCCGCTGCTCCTCGGGCATCGTCAGCAGGTCATGGCCGCAGTAGCGGATGTACCCGTGCGGGATGACCGCGGGTGGCATGTCGAGGATCCCCATGATCGCCTGTGCGGTCACGGACTTGCCGGACCCGGACTCGCCGAGGATGGCCAGGGACTCGCCCTCGTGGAGGTCGAACGAGACCCCGTTGATCGCCCGGGCGATGCCGTCGGGGGTGTGGAACTCGACGTGGAGGTCCTCGACCTCGAGCAGCCTTCCGTCCTGTGGGGTGTAGGTGACCTCCCCGTTCGCGGACCGGGTGCTGGTCTCCGTCGTCATCTCAGGTCACCTGCTCTTCGGGTCGAGGGCGTCGCGTACGGCGTCACCGAGCATGATGAACGCGAGGACTGCGAGGGAGAGGAACATGCCCGGGAAGAAGAGCATGTGCGGGGTGGTCCGCAGGCCGACGATCGCCGAGCTGATGTCGATGCCCCAGGAGATGGCCGGGTACTGCAGGCCGATCCCGAGGAAGGACAGCGTCGCCTCGGCCGCGATGTAGGCGCCGAGGTTGATCGTCGCGACGACGATCATCGGGGCCAGGGCGTTGGGCAGGACGTGCGAGCGGATGATCCGCCCGGGGCTCGCGCCGAGCGCTCGGGCCGCCTGGACGTAGTCGTTCGGCTTGACCTGGATGACGCTGCTGCGCATCAGCCGGGCCAGGCTCGGCCAGCCGAGGACGACGAGGGCGAGAACGACCTTGAGGACGATGAGCAGGTAGTTGTTGTTGAAGAAGTCCGGCAGCGAGACGAGGAAGATGATCGCGCCGAGCAGCAGCGGGATGGCGAAGAACACGTCCCCGATGCGCGAGAGCAGCGAGTCGACCCATCCCCCGACGTAGCCGGCGATCACGCCGACCGTGCCGCCGAGCAGCACCGTCCCGATCGAGGTGAACAGGCCGACGAGGATGGAGGCGCGCGCCCCGTAGATGCACCGGGCGTAGATGTCGTAGCCCTGGATGTCACGGCCGAACCACGTCCCGTCCCCGGGACGTGAGCGGGCCTCGGCGAGCACGGGGACCGTGGGGTCGGTGCGGGTGAACAGACCCGGGAAGGCCGCCATGACGACGAACACGGCGATCATGACCGCGGACACCCAGAACAGCGGGTTGCGCCGCATCGCCCGCCAGGCGTCCGAGGCGAGCGAGCGCTCCTCGCCGACCTCGCCGGCGTCGTGCGGGTCCACGGTGGGAGGCGCTTCGACGATGGACTGCTCAGTCATGGCTGATCCTCGGGTCCAGGAGGCCGTACAAGAGGTCGACGATGAGGTTGACGACGAGGTAGACGAGCACGAGGACCGTCACCGCCCCGACGACCGACGCTCCGTCCCGGGACTTGATCGACCGGAAGATGTAGTTGCCGACGCCGGGGATGTTGAAGATGCTCTCGGTGACGATCGCACCGCCGAGCAGCGCCCCGAAGTCGAACCCGATGAAGGTGACCACCGGGATGAGCGAGTTGCGCAGCGCGTGCAGCCCGTAGGCCCGACGCTTGGTCAGGCCCTTGGAGATCGCCGTGCGGACGTAGTCGGAGCGGAGGTTCTCGGCGAGGTTGGTCCGGGTCAGCCGGGCCACGTAGGCGACCGAGAGCGAGCCGAGCACGATGGCCGGCAGCAGCAGCTGGTAGAACGTCGCCTCGCCCGACGTCACGGTCACCGGGAAGAGCCCCCACTTGACCGCCAGGAAGTACTGGGCGAGCCCGCCGATGACGAAGATGGGGATGGAGATCACGACGAGCGTGGCGATGAGGACGAGGTTGTCGAGGAACCCGCCCTTGCGGATTCCCGTGAGGACGCCCGCGAGGATCCCCAGGATCGCCTCGATCACGACCGCCATGGTGCCGAGCTTGACGGTGACCGGGTAGCGCTCCTTGAGCTGGTCCGAGACCTTGATGCCGTTGTACGTCTCGCCGAAGTCGCCGTGCGCGAGGTTGCCCACGTACTTGAAGTACTGGACCGGCAGGGGGTCGTTGAGGTTGTACTTCTCCTCGAACGCCGCCGCGTAGGCCGGCGGGCAGGCCCGCTCCCCGCACTTGCCGTCGAGCGGGTCGCCCGGCAGGGCGAAGACCATGGCGAAGATGAGGAACGTCGCACCGATGAGGACCGGGATCATCTGCAGCAGCCGTCTGACGATGTAGGTGCCCACGTCACCTCCTGGGATCTCGGGCCGTCTGGGGGTGGGCGACGGCGGGGGGCGGGATGTACCGGGACGAACCTAGACCATGGGGGGACCTGTGGTGCAGGGGCGCCCCCGGCGAAACGCCGCACACCGGTCCCGACACGGCCGTCGGCCTGCCAGCGGGTGGCTGACAGGCCGACGGCCGCGTCGTTGCGTTGTGGGGACCTGTCGGTCCCCTCAGCTCACTGGACGGAGACCTGCGTGTAGTCGACCGTCCCGAAGGCGGTGATCTTCACACCGGTCACGTTGTTCGACCAGCCCATGGTGGTCTTGCCGTACCACATCGGGATGGAGGCCATGTCCTCGGCGAGGAGCGCCTCGGCCTGCTGGTACAGGCTGTTGGCCTCGGCCTCGTCGGTGGCGGCGGCCGCCTGGTCGATGAGGTCGTCGAACTCCGGGTTGGAGTAGTCGCCGTCGTTCGAGGACGCACCCGTCTTGTACAGCGGGGCGAGGAAGTTCTCGATCGACGGGTAGTCCATCTGCCACCCGGCGCGGAACATGCCCTTCATCTTGCGGTCGCCGATCTGGGACCGGAAGGTCGCGAAGTCGACGACACCCTGGGCGACGCAGTCGACGCCGAGCGCCTGCTTGATGCTGTTGCAGGTCGCCTCCGTCCACTCCTTGTGGCCGCCGTCGGCGTTGTAGGACAGCGTGATCTTGTCGCCCGGGAAGCCGCCGGCGGCCTCGAGGGTCGACTTGGCCTTCTCCGCGTCGTAGGTGCAGGCCTCACCGCACTGGTCGGCCTTGTACCCGTCGACGACCGGGGAGACCCAGCCGGTGGCCGGGGTCCGCGTGCCGTTGAAGATCTGCTGGATGATCGTGTCGCGGTCGATGGCCATCGAGATGGCCTTGCGGACCTCGACGCTGTCGTAGTTCGGGTCCACCGAGGACGGCGCGAAGTCGAGGACGTCGATGCGCCCGGTCTCCTTCTGCGCGTTCCGGTCCGGCAGGTCCGACTTGTACTTGTCGTCGATGAGCGCGCTCGCCGGGATCGAGGTGACGATGTCCAGGTTGTCGGCGAGGACGTCGTTGTAGGCCGGGTCGACGTCCTGGTAGATCTTGAAGGTGATCTTGTCGACCTTGCCCGGCCAGTCGCCCGTGTAGTCGGCGTTCTTGGACAGGACGATCGACTGCTCCTTGTTCCAGGCGTCGAGCTTGTACGGGCCGGAGCCGACGGGCTTGTTCCCGAAGGCCTCCGGGTCGTCGAAGAAGACGTCCGGCAGCGCGGCGAACGCGGAGTAGCCGAGGCGCACCGGGAGGTTCGAGACCTTCTCGGTGGTCTTGATCGTGAAGGTGTAGTCGTCGACGACCTGCAGGCCGGTCATCTCCTCGGCCTTCGGCTTGCCGGCCTTGGCGCACGGGTCGTCGCCGTCGCCGGTGCACTGGAGGTCGCCGAAGCCCTCGATCGGCTCGAAGAAGTAGCCGTTGTACTGCCCGTTGGGCGCGTACGCGGCGTAGTTCCACGCGTCGACGAAGTTCTTGGCCTTGATCTCGGTGCCGTCGTGGAACTTCAGGCCCTGCTTGATCTTGATGGTGAAGTTCTGGTTGTCGTCGGTGTCGATCGACTCGGCCTGGTCGTTCTCGGGCGCCGCCGTGTCGGCGTCGTAGTGGACGAGCTTGGAGAAGACCTGGTCGAGAACGTCACCGCCACAGGTCTCCCCCGTGTTCTGCGGGACGAGCGGGTTCTGCGGGTTGCAGCCGTAGACGGTGATCTCGCCGCCCTCGGCGCCACCCCCCGCCGAGCTCTGGTCGCCGTCGCTGTCGCCGCTGCCACAGCCGGCAGCCAGCAGCGCAACGGCGGACATGGCCGCAACGGCGACCGTGCGAGTCGTTCCTCGCATGGGTGTCCTCCTACGTGACGTGGTCCTGCCACCCGGTACTGGGTGGTCTTCTGCGCCGGGCCCCCGGTCGGGAGCGCCAGCGGTGGGCATCGCCCTGCGGCGTGCCGGCACCACTAAAGACCACCGACCGCCGCGGAGGGAAGTTCCGGGGCACGTCGAGACCCGATTGTGACCGAAGTGCGACCCACCCGCGGTGTGCGCCGAAAGATCTTCGGCACGAGCCGGTACGGTGTGGCCGTGCCGGCCTACGACGACGACCTCCGCCTCGCCCACGTCCTCGCCGACGCGGTCGAGCGGGTCACCATCGAGCGGTTCCGTGCCGAGGACCTCCACGTCGAGACCAAGCCCGACCTCACCCTCGTCAGCGACGCCGACCGGGACGCCGAGGAGCTCGTGCGATCCCAGCTGCGGCGCACCCGGCCGCGCGACGCCGTCATCGGCGAGGAGCTGCCGGCCACCGGCTCCAGCGCCCGGCAGTGGGTCATCGACCCCATCGACGGCACGCACAGCTTCGTGCGGGGGGTGCCGGTGTGGGCCACCCTCATCGCCCTCGTCGACAACGGCCGGCCGGTCCTCGGGCTCGTGGCGGCGCCGGCGCTCGGGCGGCGCTGGTGGGCGGCGACCGGCTCGGGCGCCTGGTCCGGGCGGAGCCTGACGAGCGCACGGCGCCTGCACGTGTCGGCGGTCTCGCGGCTCGCCGACGCCTCCCTGTCGCTCTCGAGCACGACCTCGTGGGCCGACGTCGGCCGCCTCGACAACGTGCTCGCGCTCGCGCGCTCGTGCTGGCGGGAGCGGGCCTACGGCGACTTCTGGTCCTACATGCTCGTCGCCGACGGTGCGGTCGACATCGCGGCCGAGCCCGAGCTGTCCCTGCACGACATGGCCGCCCTCGTCCCCGTCGTCACCGAGGCCGGCGGGCGGTTCACCTCCCTCGACGGGGTCGAGGGACCCTTCGGCGGCAACGCCGTCGCGACCAACGGGCTGCTGCACGACGAGGTGCTGGCCCGGCTCGCCGCGGGCGGCCAGCCGGCGCTCGTCCCCGACCGTCCCTAGGCCCCGCAGGACCCGGCCGGCGGCTCAGAGCTCGACGACCGACAGCGGCCCCGGGACCCGCCCTTCGAGCCGGGGCAGGATGCTCTCGGCGTCCCCGACGAGGACGACGCTCCACTCCCCCGTCACCGTGCGGCGGTAGGCGGCGTCGAGGTCCTCGAGGGTGAGCGCGGCGACCGCCGCGAGATGGCCGGTCGTGAAGTCCGTCGGCAGACCCTCGAGCGCGAGCGCGGCGGTCTCGTCGGCGACGGCGTCCGCGGTCGCGTACCTCCCCGGGGCGGTCCGGGCGACGTAGTCGACCCCCGCGCGCAGCTCGGCGGGGGTGAACCCGTCGCGCGCGGCGTCGAGGATGCCGAGGAGGATCTCGAGGGCGTCGGCAGTCACCTCGGCCCGGACGGAACCGGCGGTGACGAACGACCCACCGGCCACCCGGGGGCGGAAGGACGAGCGGATGCCGTAGGTGTAGCCCTTCTCCTCGCGCAGCACGGCGTCGATGCGCGCGCCCGGCGAGCCGCCGAGGACGAACGCGGCGACCGGGTGCGGCGCCCACCCGGTCGGGGTCGAGCGGTCCGGGCCGGGGCAGGCGACGACGAGCTCGGTCTGCACCGAGCCGGGGCGGTCGACGAGGACGACCCGGGCACGGTCGGCCGCAGGGACCGGGGGAACCGGGGCGGCCGAGGCCTCGTGGTGCGGCGCCGCCCAGCTGCCGAGGCCGGCCTCGAGCTCGCCGAGGGCGTCGAGCCCGGTGAGGTCGCCGGCGAGCACGACCGTCGCGCCCCGGGGGCCGACCCGGCGGGCGTGGTGGGCGACGATGTCCTCGCGGGTCAACGCCCGCACCGACTCCGGGGTACCGGCGCTCGGCCGGGAGGCCCGGTCGCCGTCGGCCCACAGCGTCCGCGCGAGCTCGCGCGCGGCCCGGTGGGGCGCCGAGGCACGCTCCTGCTCGATCTCGGCCAGCCGGCTGCGCAGGATGCGGCGCACCTCCGGCTCGGGGAAGGAGGGCTGGCCGAGGGCCTCCGCGACGAGCCGGGCCGCCGGGCCGAGGTGGTGCTGCGGGACGTCGACGTCGACGAGCAGCCCGCCGTCGGACACCCCGGCGCCCAGGGCCATCCCGTGTCGCTCCATGAGCTCGGCGAGCTCCTCCGGCTCGTGCTGCGTGGTGCCCTCGTCGAGCAGCCGGGCGGTCATCGCCGACAGCCCCTCCAGCCCCGCGGGCTCGTCCGCGAGCCGGGAGGGGACGACGACCCGCATCGAGAGCACGTACTGGCCCGGCAGGTCGTGCAGGAGCAGCCGGACCCCGCCCGGCAGCAGGTGCTCCCGGACCGGCGGGTAGCTCCACGGTCGAGGCGGCGCGACGCTCGGGCGGGCGGTCACGCGACGGCCTCCGCATCGGAACGGGCCGCGAGGTAGGCGACGACCGCGCGGCTGTCGGGGGCGAGCCAGCGGCGGGTCGCGGCGCGGACGTCGTCCGGGCGGACGGCCCGGACCCGGTCGAGGTGGGTGTTGACCAGGCCGGGGTCGTCGTGCAGCAGCGTGTAACGGCTCAGCAGGTCGGCCCGCTCCTCCTGCGAGGCCAGGGCCGACAGCCACGCCCGCTCGGACTGGGCGAGGGAGGCCTCGAGCTCGGCGTCCGTCGGGCCGCTCTCGGCGAGCCGCTCGAGCTCCTGGACCAGGGCGCTCTCCAGGTCGGCCGGATCGGTCCCGGGCGCGGCGTCGAGGACGACGAACCCGAGGGAGACACCGTCGAGGAGACCCCAGGCGCTCGCGTGCACGGCGGTCGCCGTCTGCTCCCGCCGGACCGTGCGCCGTGCCAGCCGCGAGCTGGTGAGCCCCGCCAGGCAGTCCAGGGCGACGGTCGCCGCGAAGAGCTCGGCACTCTCGTCGACCGGCAGACGGAAGCCGACGTGCAGCCGGTCGTTGGGCACCGCCTCGGTGCGCTCGACCCGCACCGGCTCGGTGAGCGGCCCCAGCTGAGGCAGCGGGGGCCGCTGGGAGCGCGCCGTGGCGGACAGCGGGCCGAGGTAGCGACCGACGAGGTCGAAGCCCTGCTCCGGCTCGACGTCGCCGCAGAGCGTGAGCACGGTGTTGTCCGGCGCGTAGTACCGGCGGAAGAAGGCGTGCACGTCCTCGAGCGCCGCCGCGTCGAGATCCTCCATCGAGCCGATCGTCGGGTGGTGGTAGGGGTGGTCGGCCGGGAACACGGCGGCGTAGAGGTCGGCCAGCGCCGTGCCGTAGGGCTGGTTGTCGTACCGCTGACGCTTCTCCTCCTTGACGACGTCCCGCTGGTTGTCCAGGTTGGCCTGGGTCACCGCGTCGAGCAGGTGTCCGTGCCGGTCCGCTTCGAGCCACAGCGCGAGCTCCAGGGCTCCGGTCGGGACGGTCTCGAAGTAGTTCGTGCGGTCGAACCACGTCGTCGCGTTGGCACGCCCGCCCACGGCCATGAGCGCCTCGAAGTGCTCGCCGCTGCGGACCGACCGGGACCCCTGGAACATCAGGTGCTCGAAGAGGTGGGCGAAGCCGGTGCCTCCCGGCTGCTCGTGCCGGGAGCCGACGCCGACCCAGAGGTTGACCGTGACGTTCGGCACCGTGTGGTCCGGTGAGACGACGACACGCAGCCCGTTGGGCAGCGTGCGCCGGTGCACCGGGTAGTCGAGCGGCATGGGCGCCACCCTACGGTCCGGCCCGTGCCTGACCCCGGCCCCGGGGTCACGGGCGGTCGCGCAGGTCCTCCCCGACGCGGCGCATGGCCTGCCGCGCGAACACCTGCTGGTGGGTGGCGACCCGCTCGGCCCGGCCCCGCCCGACGAAGCTGACCGCCCAGTGCAGCAGCGTCGTCACCCGGTGCTTGAAGCCGATGATGTAGACGAGGTGCACACCGAGCCACAGCAGCCAGGCGAGGAAGCCGTGGAAGCGCAGCCGGCCGATCGAGGCCACCGCGCTGAACCGCGAGACCGTGGCCATCGAGCCCTTGTCGCGGTACTCGAACTCGCCCTGGGACGGCCGGCCGTCCAGCCGCCGGGTGATTTCCGCGGCCGCGAACCGGGCGCCCTGGATGGCGACCTGGGCGACCCCCGGCAGGTCCTTGAGGGCGATCATGTCGCCGACGACGAAGACCTCGGGGTGCCCCGGGAGGGTGAGGTCGGGCTCGACGCGGACGCGCCCGGCCTTGTCGGTCTCGGCACCGGACTGCTCGGCGAGCTGCGTGCCCAGCGGGCTGGCCTGCACCCCGGCCGCCCACATCTTGGTCAGCGCCTCGACCCGCACCTCGTGGCCGTCGCCGTCGCGGTAGGTCAGCCCGGTCTCGTCGACGCCGGTGACCATCGCCCCGGTCCGCACGTCGACGCCCATCTCCTCGAGGCGACGGCGGGCCGCCCCGCCGAGCCGCTCACCGAAGCTCGGCAGGATCGTCTCGGCGGCGTCGAGGAGGATGACGTGCGCGGTCGTCGGGTCGATGCGACGGAAGTCGTGGGCCAGCGTGCGCCCGGCCAGCTCGGCGATCTGCCCGGCCATCTCCACCCCGGTCGCGCCCGCCCCGACGACGACGAAGGTCAGCGCGCGCCGGGCGTCCTCCTCGGTGGTGGCGAGCTCGGCCAGCTCGAAGGCGCCGAAGATCCGCCCGCGCAGCTCGAGCGCGTCGTCGATCGACTTCATCCCCGGCGCGTAGCGGGCGAACTCGTCGTGCCCGAACCAGGACTGCCCGGAGCCGGCCGCGACGAGGAGGGTGTCGTACTCCGTCACGGTCTCGGCCCCGAGCAGCTCGGAGGTGACGGTGCGTGTGCCCAGGTCGATGCGGGTCACCTCGCCGAGGACGACGCGGGCGTTGCGCTGGCGGGCGAGGACCTCGCGAGTGCTCGGCGCGACCTCGCCCTCGGAGAGGATGCCGGTCGCGACCTGGTACAGCAGCGGCTGGAAGAGGTGGTGGGCGGTCTCGGCGACGAGGGTGACGGCGACGTCGTCGCGTCCCTTGAGGGCCTGGGTGCCGAAGAGCCCTCCGAAGCCGGAGCCGACGACGACGACGCGGTGCGGGCGGCGGTTCTCGGTGGTCACGTCCTGTCCAACGGGGAGCGGCCCGCCGGTAATCCGCCGTGTCTCGGCGATCCCGCAGCGTCCGGCGGCGGCTCGACGCCCAGCCGGCCAGCACCTGCCGAGCCCGCCCCCGGGACAGCACAAGGCCCGAACCCTGCGGGTTCGGGCCTTGTCGATGTCCTGAGACATCACACCGTAGCGGGGGCAGGATTTGAACCTGCGACCTCCGGGTTATGAGCCCGGCGAGCTACCGAGCTGCTCCACCCCGCGTCGAGTGAGTCACGTCCCGTAGGTCGTGCTCGGTATGTCCACGAGGTTACGCGACGAGGGCCGCCGGACTCAAATCGGCTACCCCGAGTCCGAGCCCGCGGATGCCGAGGCGGAGGGGCTGGGCGACGCGCTCGAGGACGGCGCCGCGACGCCGAGCTGGTCGGCGAGGCCCTGGGCCTTCTCGATCGCGGCGTCCAGCCGGTCCTGAGCCTCCCCGTAGGCGGCGAAGTCGCTCTGGCTGAGCGCCTCCTGCCCGTCGGCGTAGGCCTGCTGGATCTCGCCGATCGCCGCGGCCAGCTGCTGCTCGAGGGAGCTGTCGGGGCTCGGCTGGTCCGGCCCGCCACCGCCGGAGTCGCCGGTGTCCCCGCCGGATCCGCCACCCGACCCGCCGACGCTCTCCCCGAACAGCCCGGTGACCGCCTGCTCCAGGGTGTCGCCCCACGCCACGTTCGTCCCGTAGACGGCGACGGTCACCTTGTTCTGGGGGAAGGAGCCCGAGCCGCTGGAGGCCTGGACGTAGATCGGCTGCACGTAGAAGGTGCGTCCCGCGAGCGGGAAGGTCAGCAGGTTGCCGAAGGTCAGCGTCTTGCCCTGGCCGGAGTTGTTCGTGATGTACTGCGCGAGGTTGAGCGGCTCGGCCGGGTTCTGCGAGCGGGTCGTCGAGTTCTGGATCTGGTTGCGGATCTGCCCGGGCCCGGACGGCGCCTGGTTCGAGGAGTACTCGACGAGCCGCAGCTTGCCGAAGTCCTCCGCGGGCTTGCCGGCGGTGCTGCCCGCCTCGGCGTCGACGGCCAGCAGCCCCCGCAGGATCTCGCGGCCTCCCTCGGTGTTGCTCGCCGGCACGAACGGCGAGGTGATCGAGAACGACGCGCTGTCCTCGCCGGGCAGCTTGATGGACTGGAAGACCACGGGCTGGTCCTGGGCCGACTGCGAGGGGTCGCGCGGGACGCGCCAGCGGTCCGAACCGCTGAAGAAGTCACCGGGGTTGGTCACGTGGTACTCGGTGAGCAGGTCGCGCTGCACCTTGAGCAGGTCCTGCGGGTAGCGGATGTGCGACATCAGGTCGCCGGAGATCTCCGACAGCGGGCGCACCGACCCCGGAAAGGCCTTGCTCCACGCCTGGAGCAGCGGATCGCTCGTGTCCCAGCCGTACAGCGTCACCGAGCCGTCGTAGGCGTCGACCGTGGCCTTGACCGCGTTGCGGACGTAGTTCACCTCCCCGGTGCGCACCTGGACCACGTTGGAGCGCTCGGCCACCGAGTCCGACGTGGCGTCGGCGAGGTCGAGCAGCCGGCTGTTCGGGTAGTCCGCCGAGGTCGTGAAGCCGTCGACGATCCACTGCACGCGCCCGTCGACCACGGCCGGGTAGACGTTCCCGTCGAGCTGCAGCCACGGCGCCACCCGCTCGACGCGCTCCTGCGGGGTGCGGTGGTCGAGGATGCGCGAGCTGCCGTTGACCGCGTCGGAGAGCAGGAAGTTCGCCTCGCGGTACTTCACCGCGTAGGCGACCCGTCGCAGCATCGAGCCGATCCCGACACCGCCGCCGCCGGTGTAGGTGTTCTGGACGGCGACCTCGCCCTCGGTGCCCGCCGGGTAGTCGAACTCGCGGTCGTCGGCGCCCTCGGGCTGGCCGACGACCGAGTACTGCGGCGACAGCTCGCCGAAGTAGATCCGGGGCTCGTAGTCGCCGAGGTTGTTGCGCCCGCCGCCCTCGAAGAAGACGGGGTCGCCCTCGGCGGTGCGCTGGTTGCCGTAGGCGGCGTAGAAGCCGTAGCCGTGCGTGTAGACGGTGTGGTCGTTGATCCAGTTGCGCTGGCTGTCCGGCAGCCCGTCCAGGCTCATCTCGCGGACCGCGACGACGGCGTCGCTCACCGTGCCGTCGATCGTGTACCGGTCCACGTCGAGGGTGTCGGGGAAGGCGTAGAAGTCCCGCTCGCCCTCGAGCTGGCGGAACGTGGGTGCGACGACGTTGGGGTCGATGATCCGCACCCCGGGGATCTCCTCGGCGTCCGTGCGCAGCGACGCGTCCGAGGGCTCCTCCTCGGGGACCTCGTTCTGGATGCGCTCGACCCGGTCGAGGCCGAAGGCGGCACTCGTGGCCGTGATGTTGCGCTCGATGTAGGTGGCCTCGAGGGACTTCTCCGAGGGACGGACCCGCAGGGACTGGATGAGGGCCGGGTAGATCGTCCCCGCGACTACCGCGGTGACGACGAGCAGCGCGACGCCGATGACGGGCAGCCGCCAGCTGCGGCTCCAGATGGCCGCGAGGAAGAAGCCGGCGGTCATCACGGCCGCGACCGCGAGGATGGCCTTCGTCGGCAGCACGGCGTTGGCGTCGGTGTAGGTGATCCCGGTGAGCAGCGAGCCCTTCTCGGTGGAGCGCGAGTAGCGGTCCAGCCAGTACGAGGCCGCCCGGGTCAGGGCGGTGAGCGCGCCGAGCACCCCGAGGTGGACGTACGCCGCACGGGTCGAGGGGCCACGACCGGGCAGCTGCAGACCGCCGTAGACGTAGTGCGTGAACGCCCCCGCGAGGAAGGCCAGGACGAGCACGACGGTGACGAAGCCGACGAGGAAGCGCAGCCACGGGAGGGTGAAGACGAAGAAGCCGACGTCGAGGTGGAACTGCGGGTCCTCGACGCCGAAGGGCACGGCGTTGGCCCACAGCAGGTAGGTCTTCCAGGCACCCATCGACCCGGAGCCGGCGAGCAGGCCGAGCACCGCAGGGATGGCGACGAGCGCGATGCGGCGCAGCGGCTCGATGGCCTGGCGGTACTGCTCGAGCACCTGCTGGGCCTGGGTGACGGGGACGTAGACCGGACGGGTGCGGAAGGCCACGACGAGCGAGGCGGCGACCGCCCCGGCGGTGACCAGCGCGGCCACCGCGAAGATGACCACCTTGGTCGTCAGCTCGGTGACGAAGACGTCGCGGTACCCGACCGAGTCGTACCACCAGACGTCGGTGAGCAGGTCGGCGCCGATGCCCGCGAGGACGGCGAGGACGATGAGCACGAGCACCGTGGGCAGCAGCGGGCCGCGCCTGCGCGCCAGCACCGGGCGGGGCGGGGCACCCGCCCCGCCGTCCCCCGCGGGGCGTCCGCCCTCGTCGGGGTCGGTCGGTCCGTCGAACCAGTCCGAGCGACTCACAGCTCTCCTCGTCCCGTGTCCCGGGGTCGTCGTGCGACAGCGGGGGCCAACCTACCTCGCGATGCTGAGCGTGCTCGCGGGCGCGGGGCCGAGTCCGGGCCGGGGCCGGGTCGGGCACCATGGACGTCGTGACCGACAGCGCCCGCCCCGTGACCGACCCGCTGACCCTGGCAGCACTCGACACCGAGCGGCACGTGGCGCGCTCCGGCTGGGACCAGCCCCTGCGGCTGTTCGCCCTGGTCCCCACCGCCGACCTCGTCGGGCGTGAGCCGCAGCTCGCGGCCGGGCTCGCGGGCCACGACACCGTCGACGGCGCCCTCTCGGCGGTCGAGCAGAACGAGCTGCCCGAGGCCGACGGCGTCGAGGACCTGCTCGCGCGGATCGCCTGGCCGCAGGAGGTCGTCGGCGCGGCACTGGCCCTCGAGCGGGTGGTCCTGCCGCCGGGTGCCGAGCGCGACCTGCCGAGCGACCCCGACCAGGCGGTGGCCGCAGTGGCCGAGCATCCCGACCGGGCCGACGTCCGCCTCCTCGTGGCGGTCACCCGCGCCGGCCAGGCCCGCTGTCTCCTGCGCCAGCGCGCCCACGACCGCGACGACCGGGTGGCACTCGGCGAGGACATCGCCCCCGGCGTGGTCCACGCCCTGCGCGCGACCTTCGACTAGCGCGACGGGCGGCCCGCGCGCCGCGCCCTACCCGCAGCGGGGCAGGTCGTCGGTGGTGTCCGCCGCGATGCCCTCGACCGCGACCCGGGCGTCGTCGAAGTCGGTGACCCGCAGCAGCGTCATGCCGTCGGGCACGTGGCCGACGGCGTCCGCGCAGTCGTCGGCCGGCGCGAGGAACCACCGGGCGCCGGCGGCCCGCGCGCCGACCATCTTCTGCCGGATCCCGCTGATCGGGCCCACCGTGCCGTCGTCGTCGATCGTGCCGGTGCCGGCGATCCGCTGACCACCGGTGAGCGCCCCCGGGGTGAGGGCGTCGTAGATCGCGAGGGAGAACATCAGCCCCGCCGAGGGCCCGCCGACCTGACCGGTGTTGAGCGTGACGTCGACCGGCAGGTCGTAGTCGGTGCGCAGGAGCACGCCGATGACCGTCGTGCCGTCCTCGGCGGAGCCCGTGCGCACCGTGAGGGTGCGTTCGTCCCCGTCGCGCCGGACGACGAGGGTGACCTCGTCACCGGGCTCACGGGCCTGGACGGCGGCCCTGACCGACGCGGTGTCGCTGGCCTCGACGCCGTCGACGCTCACGAGGACGTCCCCCTCCTGCACCGTTCCCGAGGCCGGCCCGCCGGCGGGGACGCTCGCCACGGCGACGTGGGTCGTCACGGTGCGCCCCAGCGCGCGCAGCGCGGTCGCCGCGGCGACGACCTGGGACTCGGTCATCATCTCCGCGTTCTCCGCCTCGACCTCGTCGGCGGTGGCGTCGTCGGGGAAGTAGTCGCTCTCGGGCGCGGTGTCGACGTCGTCGCGCAGCCACGCCTCGAGCAGGTCGTAGACGGTGACCGTCCGGCCGGGGCCGCCGTCGAAGGCCACCGTCGTGAAGTCGAGCGCTCCCGAGGTGGGGTAGGTCCGCGCCCCGGACACCGAGAGCACCGGCGTGCCGTCGACGTCACCGAGGACGTTGGTGGCCGGACCGGGCGAGAGGACGACGTACGGGAGGCCGACGAAGGTCAGCCCGGCGGCGACGACGACGAGGACGAACGTCGCGATGAGCGCGACGGCGGCCGAACGGCTCGCGTGGCGCGCGGGCGGCGGCACCTGCGCCACCGGCGAGTCGGCGAGCCGCAGCCCGTCGGCGGGGTCGCTCACGGCATCCCCACCCACTCGCTCGAGCCGTCGGCGAGGGCCTGGTGCTTCCAGATGGGGGTGCGCTCCTTGAGGGTGTCGATGAGCGTGCGACAGGCGGCGAACGCCGGGCCGCGGTGGGCGGCCGAGGCCGCGACGACGACCGCGAGGTCGCCGACGGCGAGGTCACCGCGGCGGTGCACCGCCGCCACCCTGACCGCCTCGCTCGAGGCGAGGACCTCGGCGCACACGTCCGCCATGGTCGCCTCGGCGCTCGGGTGGGCGGAGTAGCCGAGGCCGGTGACGCTCTCGCCGTGGTCGTGGTCGCGGACCACGCCGACGAACAGCGCGACGCCGCCACACCCCGGGTGGCGGACGGCGGCGAGCACCTCGTCGACCGACAGCGGTGCGTCGCGGACGGCGACGAGCGCGACCGCGGCGTCATCGGTGGGCATGGGGCTCCTCGCGGGGCGGCGTCCGGAACGATTCTCCGGCCACGGTGGTTGGGTAGGTCAGGAACGACATCCTCTCATCCGAGCTGCAGGAGACCGGCCGTGACCGACGACGCCGACGACGACGAGACCCCCGACCTGCCCCCCGAGCTGGAGCAGGCCCTGCGCGGGCTCACCGGCGGCGAGCTGGACCCGCAGCTCGCCGCGATGGTCCGTGGGATGGGGCTGGACCGGGTCGACCCCCAGATGCTGCAGATGGTCATGGGCCAGGTCCGGGCGATGTTCTCCGGCCCGCCGAGCGAGGACCCCGTCGACGTCTCGCTGGCCACCGACACCGCCCGCAAGACCGTCGCCGCCGCCGGTGACGCGCTGGCGAGCGACACCGAGCGCCGCGAGGCCGCCGAGGCGGTGCACGTCGCCGGCCTGTGGCTCGACACCGTCACCGACCTGACCGCCCCCGCGGCGCACGGCACCGCGTGGAGCCGGGCCGAGTGGGTGGAGGCGACGATGCCGGTGTGGACCGACCTCGTCGAGCCGGTGGCCGAGGGGGTCTCCGGGGCGGTCGGCGAGGCGATGACCCGCCAGCTGGGGACGCTGCCCGAGGAGGCCATGCCCCCAGGTCTCGCGGGCATGCTCGACCAGGCCGGCCCGATGCTGCGCCGGATGCACGGCTCGATGTTCGCCCTCCAGCTCGGCCAGGGGGTCGGCACCCTCGCGGGCGAGGTGCTCACCGGCTGCGAGGTCAACCTCCCGCTCGTGGCGACCCCGGACGTCGTCCTCATGCCCGCCGCCGTCCGCGAGCTGGCGCAGGGCCTCGAGGTCGACGAGCCGCAGACCCGTCTCTACCTCGCGGTGCGCGAGCTGGCACGGGTCCGACTCTTCGCCGACGTCCCGTGGCTCGCGGCGGGTCTGCGCGCCGCCGTGCGCGACTACGCGGGTGACATCACCATCGACACCGAGGGCATCGAGCAGGCGGTCGCCTCGATCGACCCGTCCGACCCGCAGGCGGTGCAGGAGGCGCTCCAGGGGCGGATGTTCGCCCCGCAGCACTCACCGGCCCAGGTCGCCGCCCTCGGCCGGCTCGAGACGCTGCTCGCCCTCGTCGAGGGGTGGGTCGACGTCGTCGCCGAGCGGGCGGTCGCCGGCCACCTGCCGGCAGCCGACGCCCTCGGGGAGGCGGTGCGCCGCCGGCGGGCCACGGGCGGCCCCGCCGAGAAGGCCTTCGGTGCTCTCGTCGGTCTCGAGCTGCGCCCTCGCCGGCTGCGCGACGCGGCCAACCTCTTCCGCGCCCTCGAGGACTCCGGGGGCCCGCAGGCCCGTGACGCCGCGTGGCGCCACCCCGACCTCGCCCCCTCCCCCGACGACCTCGACGACCCGCTGGGCTACGTCGAGCGCACCCGCCGCCCCGCGTCCGACGACCTCGACGCCGAGCTCGACGCGCTGCTGCGCGGCGAGGGCGAGGGGTGAGCCCCGGGGCCGACTCCGGCCCGACGTTCGCCCACCTGCACGCCGACGCCCGGCGGGTCCTGCGCGACTGGCTGGCCCCCGACGCCGCCCAGGAGGCGCTGCGCCTGGCCTACCTCGACCACCTCGCGGCGCACCCGGACGGGGTCGCCCGCGGCGGCCCCCCGGCCCACCTGACGGCCTCCTGCCTCGTCCTCGACGCGACGGGCACCAGGGCGCTGCTCACCCACCACCGCCGGGCCGGACGGTGGTTCCAGCTCGGGGGTCACCTCGAGCCGGGGGACGGCACGCTGTGGGCGGCCGCCGCCCGGGAGGCCCGCGAGGAGTCGGGCATCCCGGGGCTCACGCCCCTGCCCGACCCGGTGCAGCTGGACCGCCACACCCTCGAGGGGGACTTCGGCCGGTGCCGCGAGCACCTCGACGTGCGGTATGCGGCGGTGGCACCCGCGGGCGCCACGCCCCGGGTCAGCGAGGAGTCCCTCGAGGTGCGCTGGTGGCCGGTGGCCGACCTACCCGAGGACACCCGGACCGAGCTGTCACCCCTCGTCGCCGCCGCCCGCGTCGCCCTCGGGCTCCTCTGACGCGGGCATGCCGGAGGCGTGGGCCAGGCCGTCGAGGAAGCCCCGGGCGCGCTCGAGGCGCGGGTAGGAGGCCAGCAGGCGCCAGAACGCCGGGCCGTGACCGGCGACGAGCAGGTGGGCGAGCTCGTGGAGCACGACGTAGTCGAGGACGTGCGCCGGCACGTCCTGGAGGCGGTCCGAGACCCGGATGGTGCCGTCGGCCGGCGTGCAGGACGCCCAGCGCTTGTCCATCGTCGAGACCCAGCGCACGCTCGTCGGCCGGGCATGCCCACCGAGGTAGCGCTCGGAGAGCCGGGAGGCCCGCGCCGCGAGCGCCTCGTCGCCGACCGGGCGGCGCCGCTCGCCGCGGGCCAGCCGGGTGAGCATGCGCTCCACCCAGGTGGCCTCCTCCGCGGCCGAGAAGGAGGCCGGGATGAGCACGACGGTGCGTCCGCCGTCGCGGTAGGCGCTCACGGTGCGGCGCCGCCGCCTGCTGCGGCGGACCTCCACCTCGGGCCCGGCCATGAGGACGACCATACGACTCCCGGGGCTGGTGGGGCCGGTGATACGCGCGGTGACACCCGCCTGCGCCGGCCCGGCCCGGTGAGCCCGTCTCACCGCGAGCAGGGGCCTCGCCGTCGCTAGGGTGAGCGGGTCCAGGCCGTCCGCGGACGGCGCCACCCGCCGGGGCCTCCCCCGCCGGTGACCAAGGAGGACGTCGATGTCCGACGAGACCTACAAGGGCGAGTTCTACTGCGTGAAGTGCAAGGAGAAGCGCGAGGCCGAGGGGAAGGTCGTCGTCTCCGACAACGGCCGACGGATGGCCAAGGGACAGTGCCCGGTGTGCGGCACCAACCTCAACCGGATCCTCGGCAAGGCCTGACCGCGACGCCACGGGCGCCCCGGACCCGGCGGTCCGGGGCGCCCGTGCGTCTCCGGGGGCCTGTGGACGAGCCCAGCGGGCCGCCGGCCTCGCGCGGCAGGATGCCCGCAAGGGCCTCGCGCAGGGAGGGTGGTCGATGGACGCGGTCGGGCAGGTCGTCGTCGACGGCTGGGGTCGGGTGGCCGAGGAGACCACCGCCCAGCTGCGGCGCTGCCGGGTGCCCGTGCGGGCCGGAGCCCACGCGGCGGACGCGGCCGAGCTCGACGTCGCGGCGGGCGGGCCCGCACCGGCACTCGTCCTGCTCGCCGTCGAGGACCTCGAGCCCGAGTGGCTGCGCGCGCCCTCCCTCGGGGCGCCGTGGCAGGTCCGTGGGGTCCCCCTCCTGCCGGTGACCGGCCGCGGGGGGGTCCTCGTCGTCGGCCCGCTGGTCGTCCCGGGACGCACGGCGTGCCTCACCTGCGTGCGGGCCAGCGTCCCGGCACCCGGACCCGGGCCGGTGCCCACGGCCGCCGTTGTGCTCGGTGCCGCCGTCGCCACGGTGACGGCGCTCGCGGTGCTCGCCGGTGACCTCGCCCTCGGCGGCATCTCGACCGAGCTCGGCGCCGGCGGCGGGGACGTCGTGCACCGGGTGTGGACCTCCTGGCCCGGTTGTCGGTGCACGTCGGCGACAATGGCCGGGTGAGCGAGCGAGAGCGCGAGATCCCGGGGTCCTCGATCGCGCGTGCCGCCCGGCTCGCCGGGCTGCCGCTCGGGCACGCCGGGCGGGTCGCCCTGGGCGTCGGCAAGCGGGTCGGTGGGCGCCCCGCGGAGGCCGTGGCCGCCGAGATGCAGGCCCGCACGGCCGAGCAGCTCTTCTCCGTCCTCGGCCAGCTCAAGGGCGGCGCGATGAAGTTCGGCCAGGCGCTGTCGGTCATGGAGGCCGCGATGCCCGAGGAGGTCGTCGCCCCCTACCGGGCGACACTGACCCGGCTGCAGGAGTCCGGCCCGCCGATGGGTGCCGCCCGAGTGCACGCCATCCTCGCCGAGGAGCTCGGGCCGCGCTGGGCCAGCACCAAGCTCGTCGAGTTCGACGACGTCCCCGCGGCGTCGGCGTCGATCGGCCAGGTCCACCGGGCGGTGTGGCGCGACGGGCGTGAGGTCGCGGTGAAGATCCAGTACCCGGGCGCGGGCAAGGCGCTGCTGTCCGACCTCAACCAGATCTCCCGGGTCGCCCGGGTCGCGGGCTCGTGGGTGCCGGGCGTCGACATCAAGCCGATCATGGACGAGCTGCGCGCCCGGATGCGCGAGGAGCTGGACTACTCCCTCGAGGCCCGCCACCAGCGTCACTTCGCGCGGGCCTTCCGCGACGACGAGGACGTCCTTGTCCCCGACGTCCTCGTCGAGTCGCCGCAGGTGCTCGTCACCGAGTGGGTCGAGGGGACCCCGCTGGCCCGGGTCATCGCCGACGGGAGCCCGCAGGAGCGGGACGAGGCGGCCTCGCTCTACCTCGAGTTCCATCTGCGCGCCCCGAACCGGGCCCGGCTCCTGCACGCCGACCCGCACCCGGGCAACTTCCGGGTGACCCCGGACGGCCGCCTCGGGGTGCTCGACTTCGGCGCCGTCAACCGGCTGCCCGACGGCCTGCCCCCGGCGATGGGCCGGCTGCTCACGGCCGCCCTCGCCGGGGACGCCGACACCCTCGAGCAGGGCCTGCGCACCGAGGGCTTCATCCGCTCCGGCATCGACATCGACCCGGAGGGGCTGCTCGAGTACCTCGCGCCGCTCGTCGAGCCGGTCCTCCACGAGGAGTTCACCTTCAGCCGCGGCTGGCTGCGCGCAGCGGCAGCCCAGATCCAGGACCCCCGGCGGCCACAGTTCCTCGTCGGCCTCAAGCTCAACCTGCCGCCGGAGTACCTCCTGATCCACCGGGTGTGGTTGGGCGGGATCGGGGTGCTCAGCCAGGTCGGCGGCACGGTGCCCCTGCGCGAGATGGTCTGCGCCTACCTGCCCGGCATCGACGAGCCGCGGCTGCCGCCCGCACGCTGAGCCCGCCCGGGCTCACCACCACGCGGAGTCGAGCTTGCCCTCGATGCTGCGCAGGTGGCGACGGCTGCACGCGCCGCACGTCCAGACCTCCCGGCCCCCCTCGCTGCCGCGCGTCCACGTCAGCCGCGCGAGGGCGGCCTCCTCGGCTCCGGAGGCCCTCGCACCGCACGTCGCGCAGACCGGGCCGGGCGGCCCCTCGGCTCCGGCCTCGGATGCCACCCTCAGCCCCACTCCGCCGCCGGCGGCCTCGGCGCGACGCGCTGCGGGAGGAGATCGGGTGCGGCCATGTCCTCAGGGTAGCCAGCAGGCAGCCGGCCAGGGCGCGCCACACGTCACGCTCTCGCACCACGGGCACGACCGGCCGCGCATCTGCGGTCACGGTCCTCGGCCCGCTGCCGTGGACGGCCGCTGCCCCCGGCACGGCGCCGGGGGCAGCGGGGTCGGTGCCGGCCTCACCGGACGACGGCGTGGACGAGCGACTGCATCTCCTGCCGGTTCGCCGCCTCGCGCTCCCGGCGCTGCATCTCGTGGACACGGCGTCGGTGCACGACGCGACGGACCTGCTGCATCCGTCGGTGGTACATGGCGTTCTCCTGTCGTGGGTCGTGGTCTACGTGGGGGGGTCAGGCGGCCGCGACGTCCGCCTTGCGCGGGCGCCCCCGGGGCCGCTTGCGGGCGACGGTGGCTCCCTGGACGAACAGCTCGCCGCCCCAGACGCCCCAGGGCTCTCGCCGCTCGAGGGCACCGGCGAGGCAGGTCGCACGCACCGGGCAGGCCCGGCACAGGCCCTTGGCGAGCTCGACGCCCTCGGGGGTGTCCGCGAACCACAGCTCGGCGTCGTGCTCGCGGCACGGCACGCCCCCGCCGTCGGCGACGGCCCTCTCGTGCAGGTCGAGCAGGTCGGTCAGCTGCATCGGGGCCTCACCTCCGCAGTGGGCGCGCCGGGTGTGGCGCTGGTCGGTGCGCGCGCACGGGCCGGCGCGCTCGGGATGGGGTGGGTGGTCGCGCTCGTCGCGCTCGTGGGTGCTCATCTGGTCCTCGCGTCTTCGGTGGGTGGTGGGGTGCCGGGGTGGCTGCATGACAAAGGCCGCGGATCCCGGGTGGGATCCGCGGCCTCGAGGGTCAGCCTGTGGCTCTACACAGGTGGCCCGTCGAGGCAGGGGTCCACGGATCCGGTGGTCGGGACGGCGATGCCGAAGCCGGCGCGGTCGGCGGCCACGCGATCACGCGCGCCGAGACCGGTGGCGGAGACACTGCGCCCCTGGAAGCGACCCAGGTCGACCGCGTGGGCGGTGTTGGAGCCGAACCAGACGGCGTCCTGGGCACGGGCAGCGGCGGTCGCCGTCATACCGGTGGTCGACATCGTCTTCTCCATCTCTCCAACCCTCCTTCGCGGTCTCGGTCTGCTCGTGTCCCCGGGCGGGCACGCGAGGTGCTGCCCGCCACTGTAGGACCGCCGCGCGAGCGGCGGCAACGGGTTTATTGCGCGAGCGGGCGGGCGCGGGCGGCCGGGTGGACGAGTAACGCTGCCGCTCAGGCCTTCTGCCCCTCGGTGAACTCCTCGAGAATGGCCAGGACCGACGCGCCGAAGCGCTCCAGCTTGGCCGGGCCGACCCCGGCGATCCGAGAGAGCTCGCTCGTGTCGCCGGGGGTGCGCTCGGCGATGGCGGTCAGGGTGGCGTCGGTGAACACGACGTACGCGGGGACGTCGAGCTCCCGGGCGGTCTCGAGGCGCCACTGTCGCAGCTGCTCGAAGAGCTGCTCGTCCATCGTCGGCGGGCAGCCCGCGCACCGGCCGATGGTGCGCTCCTTGGCCGTGGCGAGCCCTCCGCCGCACACCCGGCACACGGAGGGCGCGGCGGAGCGCTCGCGCGTCGAGCCCCTGCGGCGCCGGGGCTGGCTGCGCGCCGCGGCGCCGAGCACCGGCTCGGTCCCGTCGAGGAAGCGCGAGGGTCGCCGGGTCGCCTTGGCGCCCGGCGTGCGGGCTCGCGCGTAGCTGAGGACGAGCCGCTCGCGGGCACGGGTCACACCGACGTAGAGCAGCCGACGCTCCTCCTCGACCTCCTCGGGCGTGTCGGCCATGGTGATCGGCAGCAGCCCGTCGGAGCACCCGACGAGGAAGACGGTGTCCCACTCCAGCCCCTTGGCGGCGTGCAGCGAGGCGAGGGTGACCCCCTGCACGGTCGGAGCGTGCTGGGCGGCCGCGCGCTCGTCGAGCTCGCGGACGAACGCGGGGAGGCGGGCCGTGGTGTCGGCGGCGGACAGGTCGTCGGCGAGCCCGGCGAGGGCGGCCAGCGACTCCCAGCGCTCGCGGGCGGCACCCCCGGCGGCGGGGGGCTCGCGGGTCCACCCCGCCCCGACGAGGACGTCGCGGACGAGGTCGGGCAGGGCGACCTCACCGTCGTCGCTGCGGGCCGCGCCGCGCAGCAGCACGAGGGCGTCGCGGACCTCCTTGCGGGAGAAGAAGCGCTCCCCGCCCCGGACGAGGTAGGGGATGCCGCGCTCGGCGAGGGCGGACTCGAACAGCTCGCTCTGGCCGTTGGTGCGGAAGAGCACCGCGACCTGGGCCGCGGGGTGCCCGTCGTCGAGGTGACGACGGATGCGCTCGGCCACCTGGTCGGCCTCGGCGGGGTCGTCGTCGGCGACGAGGAGCTCGGGGCCGACGCCGTCCGCGCGCTGGGCCCGCAGCTCGACCGAGCCCGAGCGCCGCCCCCCTCCCGGGCTGCGCAGGACGAGGTTGGCCAGCCCGACGACCTGGGGGCTGGAGCGGTAGTTGCGGACGAGCTCCACGACACGGGCCGCGGGGTGGCGGGCCCGGAAGCCGAGCAGGTGCTCCGGAGAGGCCCCGGTGAAGGAGTAGATCGTCTGGGCGGGGTCACCGACGACGCAGACGTCCTCGCGCTCGCCGAGCCAGAGCTCGAGCAGGGTCTGCTGGAGCCGGTTGACGTCCTGGTACTCGTCGACGACGAAGTGCCGGTACTGCGCCCGGACCGCCCGCGCCACCTGCTCGTGCTCGCCGAGGATGCCGGCCATGAGGAGCAGGACGTCCTCGAAGTCGATGACGCCGCGGTCCCCCTTGACCTCCTCGTACGTCGCGAGCAGGCGGGCCATCGCCGTCGCGTCGAGGCCGGCCGGTGGCTCGCGGCGCGCCCGGGCGACGGCCGCCGGGTAGCCGTCGGCGGTGAGCATCGAGACCTTGGCCCACTCGATCTCGGCAGCGAGGTCGCGCACCGCGGCCGAGTCCAGCCGCAGCCGCAGCCGGCCTCCGGCCTCGGCGACGGCACCGGCCTTGTGCGGCATGACCTCCGGCGCCGGACCCCCGATGGCCTGGGGCCAGAAGTAGTGCAGCTGGCGCAGGGCGGCGGCGTGGAAGGTGCGGGCCTGCACCCCGCCGACACCCAGGTCCCGCAGCCGGGTGCGCATCTCTCCCGCAGCCCGGGCGGTGAACGTGACGGCGAGCACCCGCTGGGGCTGGTAGGCCCCCGAGAGCACCCCGTAGGCGACCCGGTGGGTGATCGCCCGGGTCTTGCCGGTGCCGGCGCCGGCGAGCACGCACATCGGGCCGAGCGGGTGGGCGGCCACCTCGCGCTGCTCGGGGTCGAGCGCTCCGAGGACGTCGTCGGCGCCGGGGTGGACGGGGAGGGTCGACATCGCCCCCGATCCTAGGTCGAGACCCCGACGACGGCTCGCCCGCCCGGGTGGGAAGGCCGGGCGCCCACGCGCTGTTGGTCCCGGTATGAGCGACCCCACCCCACCCCCGGCCGGTTCGGTGACGATGTTCTCCACCTCGTGGTGCGGGTTCTGCGCCCGGCTCAGGTCGGGCCTGGAGCGCGCCGGCATCCCGTTCACCGAGGTCGACATCGACCGCCGGCCCGACGGCGCGGACTTCGTCGTGCTCGCCAACCGCGGCGACCGCACGGTTCCCACCGTCCTCTTCCCCGACGGCACGCACGCCACCAACCCCTCGCTCGCCGAGGTGCGCGAGCGGCTGGGCTGAGCGGCGCTCAGCGCATCGTCGAGACGTCCGGGGCCTGCAGCCGCCCGCCGTACCAGTGCTCGAGCAGCCGGCGGGCGATGGAGACCCGGCCCGGTATGACGAGCGAGCCGTCGGCGACCGCCGCCGCCAGCTCGTCCCGGGTGAACCACCGTGCCGCCGCGATCTCGTCCTCCTGCAGGCGCAGCGCCGTCGAGCGTGCCCGGGCACGGAAGCCCACCATGAGCGAGGACGGGAACGGCCAGGGCTGGTCGCCGAGGTAGGTCACCTCCTCGACCTCCACCCCGACCTCCTCCCCCACCTCGCGCACCACGGCCGCCGCGAGCGTCTCCCCCGGCTCGACGAACCCGGCGAGCACCGACATCCCACCGCTGCGGAACCCGCGACCGCGGGCCAGGAGCAGGCGGTCGTCGTCGTCGACGACGGCCATGATGACCGCGACGTCGGTGCGTGGGTAGTGGTCGCTGCCGTCGGCCGGGCAGCGGCGGACCCAGCCGGCGAGCACGGGCACCGTCCGCCCCCCGCACCGCGGGCAGAACCGGTGCGTGCGGTGCCAGTTGGCCAGGGCGAGGGTCGTGACGAACAGGGCCGCGCCGACGTCGTCGAGGCTGGCACCGACCTGGCGCAGGGTGCGCTCCTCGGGTGCGGGCTCGGCGCCCTCGGGCAGGTCCTCGACGACGCCGAGGTAGTGGGTCCCGTCGGCCTCACCGAGGTAGACCACGAGATGGTCGGCGTCGGTCGCCGTCGGCGCCCGCAGGCGCACCCGTGTCGTCCCCTCGGGCCCCTCGGTCACCGGCGCGGTGTCGCCCCGCAGGTGGAGAACCCGGGTCGCGGGGTCGGCGAGCCGGTCGGTGAGGAGGGCGGGGTCGCCGCGCAGCTCACCGTGTCGGTCGAGGGGGCGCCGGGTCAGGGCGACCGGGGCAAGAGAATGGTCGGCTCGGGCCACGGCTCCCAGCCTAGGCCGCCCCGAGCGCCTACCGTGGGGGCGTGGACCGCAGCCCCTCCTTCCTCGCCGCCCTGGCCAGCGCGGCCGTCCCTGGCCTGGACCCGGTGAGCGTGGAGGCGCCGCCCAGCCTGCCGGGGCAGTCCTTCGACATCGCGTTCGTCGAGGACGACGAGCACCGCCGCTGGGTGGTCCGGGCGCCGCGCACCGAGATGGCCGGCGCCGAGATGGACCGCAGCGTCGCCCTCCTGGCCCTCCTCGCGAGGCGGCTGCCCTTCGCGGTCCCGGCACCCAAGGGGTTCGTCGCGGTCGAGGGCTGCGGGCGGGCCGCCGTCTACCCCTACCTGCCGGGGCACCCGCTCGAGCTCGCGTCGCTGCCCGCCGGCCCGGGGCTCGCCGCCGAGCTCGGCCGGGCCCTCGGCGCCGTCCACAACCTCGACCCGGCCCTCTTCGAGGAGGCCGGCCTGCCGACCTACGACGCCGACGCCTACCGCACCCGCCGGCTCGCCGAGCTCGACCGGGCGGCGGAGACCGGCCGGGTGCCGACCGCGCTGCTCACCCGGTGGGAGGGCGCCCTGGAGGACGTCGCGCTGTGGCGGTTCGCCGCGACCCCGACCCACGGCGACCTCACCGGTGAGGAGGTCCTCGCCGTGTTCGGCGACGAGCGCGACTCCGCGAGCGGCCGGGTCAAGGCGATGACCGGGTGGGAGGACGCCAAGGTGGCCGACCCGGCCGACGACTTCGCCGCCCTCGTCGCGGAGGCCTCCCCCGACGCGGTGGAGACCGTCCTCGAGGCCTATGCGCACGTGCGGGTGGAGCGCCCGGACCCCAACCTGCTCGTCCGTGCCCGGCTCGGCAGCGAGCTCGCGCTGCTGGCCCGGCTCATGGACGCCCTGGGCCGCAAGGACGTCCCCGCGGTGGAGGTGCTCTCGACCCAGCTGCGGCGACTCGACGACGCGGTGCACGCGGCCGAGGCCGAGGACGACTACCGGCGCACGTCGCTCGCTCCCGTCGCGGTGCGGACCCGCCCGACCCCGCCCCCGGCGCTCGTCGTCGACGACGACGACGAGGAGGAGCTGCCGGACGTCAGCGAGCCGCGCCGAGGACTCGGCTGAGCTCGGCCTCGTCCGGCAGAGGCGGCCAGCTGGTCTCGCCGGTCGCGGCGTGGAAGAACGCCCCGCGCACCCGAGCCGGGTCCACGCCGCGCAGCCGTGCCCAGGCCAGCCGGTAGGCCCCGAGCTGGACCGCTCGAGCCGCCGCCCGGGCCCCGCTCGGCGGGGCGCCGGTCTTCCAGTCGACCACGGTCCAGACCGGCTCGCCGTCCTCCCCCGGCTGCTCGAACACCGCGTCGATGCGGCCCCGGACGGCGACGCCGTCGAGGACGGTCTCGACGCTCGTCTCGACCTCGACCGGCGTGCGGTCGGCCCACTCCGAGCCGAGGAAGGCGCAGCGCAGCGCCTCGAGGTCCTCGCCGGCGTCCTCGTCGGCCGAGCCGGGCAGGGCGTCGACGTCGACGATCGCGGCGCTCGCGTAGTGCTGCTCGACCCAGGCGTGGAAGGCCGTCCCGCGGCGGGCGGCCAGCGCCGGGGGCTGGGGCATCGGGCGCCGCAGGGCGTTCGTGAAGCCCTCCGCGTCCTCGGCGAGGGCGACGAGCGCCGAGGTCGACAGGTGCGCCGGGAGGAGGACGTCGGCCGGGCCGGTGCCCGCCTGCCGCTCCGTCAGGAGCATCGCCACCTCGGCGTCCCACGGCGCGTCACCGCAGGCGTCGTCGGGGCCGGCCTGCGCGGCCTCGTGCACCGCACGGGCCGGGCCGAGGAGCCGTTCGCGGCGGGCGAGGTGGTCCGGGGTCGGCCAGGCCACCGCGGTGGCCTGGGCGGTGCGGGGGTTGCTCGGTGGCGGGTCCGTGGCGGGCAGGTCGACCCAGGGGCCCGGGGCCGCACCCGGCCCGGCGGAGGAGGTCACCTCCTCGAGGAACCGGGAGGTCACCCGGGGGGTGGCGGCGCTGCCCCACACGTGCGCCGTGAGCAGGAGGTCGAGCCGGGCCCGGGTGGTCGCGACGTAGGCCAGCCGGCGCTCCTCGGCCAAGCCGTGCTCGGCGGCCGCGCTCGTGAACGCCTCGAGGGCGCCGGCGGCGCTCTCCCAGTCGAGCGGGTCGGCCCACCCGAACCGGGGCAGCCCGGCGCGGTCGCCGCGCAGGTCGTACGGCAGCCCGGCCAGCCCGCTCAGCCAGGCACGGTCGGTGGGCGTGGAGTGGGTCCACGTCGGGCCGGCCGGCCGGCTCGTCGAGCCCGAGTGGGCGGGGAAGGCCGACTCCACGAGACCGGGAACCGCGACGACGTCCCACTCCAGGCCCTTGGCGGCGTGCACGGTCATCACCTGCACGGCGTCCGGGCGGGCCTCGACCCAGCCGAGGTCGAGACCCCGCTCCTCGTCGACCGCGGCCTCGAGCCACGCGAGGAACCCCCCGAGGCCGGGGCGGTCCGCGCTCGCGGCGAAGGTGGCGGCGACGTCGGCGAACGCGTCGAGGTGGGCCCGGGCGGCACCGGGGGTGTACCCGGGCCGGGCGAGGACCTCGATGTCCAGGCCGAGCGCGACCTCGGCCTCGTGGACGAGCTCGGGCAGGCCGATGCCCCCGACCGCCCGCAACCGGCGCACGGTGGCACCGAGCCCGGCGAGCCGGGTGAGGGCGGGCGGGGAGACCCGCTGTCCCTCGCTGCCGGCCCAGGTCGGCGGCGGCAGCTCGTCGAGCGCCTCGACGATGCTCGCCTCCTCGCTCGCGTCGCGTGCGAGGTCGGCGCCACGCCGTCGCTCGCCCTGACGGTGGCGGGCCCAGGCGCCGAGCCCGTCGAGGTCGGCAGCGCCGAGCCGGCACGCGGGGCCGGTGAGCAGCCGCATGAGGCGGTCGCCGCGGGTGGGGTCGGCCACGACGTGCAGGAGGGCGAGGAGGTCGGCCACCTCCGGGGTGTGCAGCAGGCCGCCGAGGCCGACGACCTCGTAGGGCGTCCCGGCAGCCTCGAGCGCGTCGACGACCGGCTCGAACTGGGAGCGCTTGCGGCACAGCACCGCGGCCGTGCGGCGCCCGGGGCGGCCCATCCGGGTGCGGACCCACTCGACGACGTGACGCGCCTCGTCCTCGAGGGTCTCCAGCCGCGCGGTCGCGACGTGCCCCGGCCCGGCACCCGGCCGCTCGCGCAGGGGTGTGACGGGGACGCGGGCCCGGGCGGCGAGCGGGGCGGCGAGGGTGTTGGCGGCCGTGAGGACCGCACGGTCGTTGCGCCAGCTCGTCGACAGGGGCAGCACCGGTGCCGGGTGGGGGTCGCCGAAGTCGGAGCGGAACCGGTCGAGCGTCGTCGAGGAGGCGCCGCGCCAGCCGTAGATCGACTGGTGCGGGTCGCCGACCGCGGTCACCGGCACCGGCTCCCCCGGCGCGGCGAAGAGCGCGCGCAGCAGCTGCAGCTGCGCCTCGGAGGTGTCCTGGAACTCGTCGAGGAAGACCGCCCGGAACCGGTGCCGCTCGGCCGCCCCCACCTGCGGCACCTCGGCGGCGAGCCGGGCGGCGAGCGCGACCTGGTCGGCGAAGTCCATCGCGTCTCGGGAGCGCTTGAGCGCGTGGTAGGCCTCGACGAGCGGGACGACCGCGGCCCGCTGGCGGAGGGCGTCGACGCTCGCGCGCATCGGGTTGGCCCGCTTGCGGGATCCCTCGGGAGCGGTGAGGGCCTCGAGTGCGGCGACGACCGCCGCGAGGTGCTCGGCGAGCTCGTCCGGGGTGACCAGGTGCTCGGCCATCTCCGCGGCGAGGTCGACGACGGCGGTCGTCACCGTCGACTCCGCCTTGTCGACCCCGTCCATCGGCCCGTCCCAGGCGACCACCGCCTCGTGCGCGAACTGCCAGGCCGCCGCCTCGGTGAGCAGCCGGCTCTCCGGCTCGACCCCGAGGCGCAGCCCGTGCTCGCGCACGATGCGCCCGGCGTAGGCGTGGTAGGTGGAGACCGTGGGGGTGTCGCCGAGCACCACGGCACCGTCCGGCCCCGCGGGCGGGGACCACAACCCCGCCTCGCGCAGCGTGGCGAGCCGTGCCGCCAGTCGCTCGGACAGCTCGCCGGCGGCCTTGCGGGTGAAGGTCAGCCCGAGGACCTCCTCGGGGCTCACGAGGTCGTTGGCCACGAGCCACACGACCCGTGCGGCCATCGTCTCGGTCTTGCCCGACCCGGCACCGGCGACGACGAGGAGCGGCCGCAGCGGGGCCTCGATGACGGCCGCCTGCTCCGGGGTCGGCGCGTGGGGCTGGCCGAGCGCCCGGGCCAGCTCGGCGGCCGACCACCGGGGCGGCGGGACGGACGTGCTCACACGCGCCTCCCCTCGGGTCGCGCCGGGCAGGAGTCCTTCACCGGGCACGTGCCGCAGACGTCCCGGGAGGGGGTGGCGAGGACGGAGGCGGCCGCCATCCCCTCCGCGGTCCGGGCGAGCAGCTCGCCCGCCCACGCCGGGTCCTCGGGGTCCTCCGCCAGCGGCACCTGGACCTGCAGCGTCGTGCTCGAGGTGGCGGCCCGCCCGAGCTGGAGGAGGGCGGCGCCACCGGAGGAGGAGCCGTAGGCCGCGAAGGCGCCCGCCTCCACCGCGAGCTGGTAGGCGCCGAGCTGGCCGTGCCGCGCCAGCTCGGCCTTGGTGGGCTTGCGCGTGCCGGTCTTGAGGTCGACCACGCGCACCGCGCCGTCGGGCCCGACCTCGATCCGGTCGACGGTGCCGCTGACCACCGCACGGCCGAGGGCGACGCGCATCGCCTCCTCCGAGGCCACCCGACGCCAACCGGCGGCGGCGGCCTCGCGATGGTAGGTGGCGAGGCGCTCGGTCATCGCGGTCGCGCGGGCCAGGTCGCGGCGGGAGAGCCACCCCGGGGGCAGCCCCAGGCGGCCCCACCGGCGCTCGAGCTCGGCGGCGTACTCGGCCGCGCCGACGTCGCCGAGGTCGTGCGCGACCTCGTGGACCAGGGTGCCGATGTCCTGGGCGCCCATCGAGGGGCCGTCGCCGCCGCTCGCGCGCAGGAGCCACTGGAGACCGCACTGGCCGAAGCGGTCGACGGTGGAGGGCGAGACCCGCACGGGTACGTCGGGAGCGCGCCGGGGCCGCTCGTCGCTGACGGCGCGCAGCGCCCACCAGGCGGCCGGGTCGGCGCCCGGGACCCCCGCGCGGGCGAGCCGCCCGAGCGTGGTGACCGCGCCGCCCCGAGCGGCGGGGTCGGGCCCGAGGAGAGTCCGGCGCAGCTCGCCGACGAGGCCGGGGAGGGTCATCGGCCGCGGGACGTCGGTGAACGGCCGGGCGTCGGGCCGGGGGTCGACGACGTCGAGGTAGGGCGAGGGCTGCTCGTCCTCGCTGCGGACCGCGGTGACGACGAGCCGACGACGAGCCCGGGTCGCCGCGACGTGGAAGAGCCGGGTCTCGTCGTGGGTGACCTGCGCACGCGCGGCGCGCGCGCCCCCCGCGCGGTCGGTGACGACGTCGACGAGGTCGGTGGAGTGCAGGAGCGACCCGCGCAGCCGCACGTCGGGCCAGACCCCGTCCTGGACCCCGGCGACGACGACGAGGTCCCACTCCAGCCCGGCAGCGGCGGCCGGGGTGAGCAGGGCCACCACCTCCTCGGTGCTCCCCCGCGCGGCGAGGGTGTCGCCGGCGACCTCCTGGCCGAGCAGGTGGTCGAGGAAGTCGACGGGCCGGGACCCGGGAAGCCGGTCGACGTAGCGTGCGGCGGCGTCGAAGAGGGCGAGGACGGCGTCCAGGTCGCGGTCGGCGCGCTGGCCCGCGGGCCCCCCGGCGAGGGCGCTCTCGCGCCAGGGCCCGGCGAGCCCGCTGGCGCTCCACATCGCCCACAGGACCTCCTCGACCCCCCGGCCGTCCCGCAGCGCCTCGACCCCCGCCGCGAGCACGCGGTGCACGCGCCACGCCGGCCGGGCCTCGGGGCCGACGCGCTCGAGCGCCGCCGGCGTGCGGACGGCCTCGGCGAGCAGTACGTCGCTCGTGCGGCTCCCCCCGCTGTCGAGCTCGAGCCGCCGCAGCGACCGCCGTAGACGGCGCAGCCCCACCGCGTCGGCACCGCCGAGCGGTGAGCCGAGGACGTCGACGACGACGTCGGGGTCGAGCGCGGGGACGTCGTCGAGCACCTCGACCGCGCAGCGCAGGAGTGCCAGGAACGGCCGGACCGCGGGCTCGTCGCGGACGGGCAGCTCGGCGGCGGAGGTGTCGACGGGGACACCGGCGGACCGCAGCGCACGGCGCAGGCCGGCGGTGCGGGTGCCGCCGCGCACGACGACCGCCATCCGTGACCACGGCAGGTGCCCGAGCAGATGCGCCTCGCGCAGCAGCCCGGCGACGAAGGCCGACTCCTGTGCCCCCGTCCGCAGCAGGTGCGCCTCGACGACGCCCTCGCCCGTGGCCGGCGTGGGCCGGCGGTGACGGATGTCGCCGACGACCCCGATGTGCGCAGCGACCCTCTCGGCGACCGCGGCCACCGGTGCGGTGCACCGGTGCCCGGTGCCCAGCCGGTGGTCGTCCGCAGCGGGCCAGGCGGTGACGAACAGCCGCGGGTCGGCGCCCCGGAAGGTCTGGGTCGCCGCGTCGGGGTCGCCGGTGAGGACGAGGGGCGGCCCCGGCGGACCGGTGACGACGCGCAGCAGGCGCAGCGCAGCGGGGGTGAGCTCCTGGGCGTCGTCGACGACGACGAGCCGCAGCCGCGATCGCAGCCGGTCGAGCGCGCTCGCGTCCTCCTCGAGGAGGTCGGCGGCGGCGGTGAGGATCGTCGCCGGGTCCCACGCCCCGGGGGTGGCGAGCGCCGTGACGTCCTCGTACTCGCGCAGCACGGCCGCCCCGGCGGCCCACTCGGGCCGGCCCTGGGTGCTGGCGAGCTCCTCGAGGTCCTCCGGGCGCAGGCCGAGCTCGAGGGCGCGCATGAGCAGGTCGCGCAGCTCGGCCCGGAAGCCGCGGGTCGGCAGCGCCAGCCGCACCGACGCGGGCCAGGGCGGTGCCGGTGTCAGCCCGCTCTCGTGCCCGGCGAGCAGCTCACGGAGGATGACGTCCTGCTCCGGGCCGCTGAGCAGGCGGGGCGCCGGCTCTCCGGCCAGGGCCGCGGCCTCGCGCAGCAGGCCGAAACCGAAGGACTGGTGGGTGCGGGCGAGGGGGGTCGTGCTCGTCCCGCCGACACGGGCGGTGACGACGTCGCGCAGCCGCGCCGCGGCCCGACGGGTGGGTGCCAGCAGCAGGCAGGCGTCGGCCGGGTGGCCCTCCTGCACGGCGCGCACGACCCGCTCGACCGCCACCGTGCTCGTCCCCGTGCCCGGGGCGCCGACGACCCGCACGACGGGCGCGCTGGCCGTGACGGCGGCTCGCTGCGCCGGGTCGAGGGCCGGCGGGCCCTCGTCCGCGCGGGAGGGGCGACGCAGCACGAGCACGCCGCGATTCCACCACGCCCGGCCGACACCGGCGCGACCGGAGGGGACCACCCGCCGGTCACGCAAACCCCGTTGCCGGGGCACCGCGCCCCCCTTAGCGTCGACGTGGCACCGACGGTGGGAGGCGCAGGGATGACCGTGCTGCTCGAGGCGCTGTGCACCGATGCGGCCGACCCGCAGGCGCTTGCCCGGTTCTGGGCCGGGGTCATCGGTGGGCAGGTGGCCCACGACCGCCCGGGGGCGGTGACCCTCGTCCCCGAGGACCCGCGCTGCGTCCCTCTGCGCTTCCGCCACTCGGACGCACCCAGGACCGGCCCGAACCGCTACCACCTGCACGTCACGACCACCTCTGCCGAGGACATGGCGGCGACCGTCGCGCACGTGCTCGAGCTCGGGGGCGAGCACCTCGACGTCGGACAGACGCCGCAGGAAGGGCACGTCGTCCTCGCCGACCCGGACGGCACCGAGCTGAGCGTCCACCCGGCGCGCTGAGATGGGCACCGGAGGGGCCGTGCCGCCTCACCCGCTGCTGCTGACCGGAGGCCCGGCGGCGGGCAAGACGACGACCGCACGCGCCCTCGCGGACGGCCTGCCCCGGGCCGCCTGCATCGAGGTCGACGACCTCCGGCAGCTGGTTCGTTCCGGCGCGGCGGCACCGTGGGAGGGCTCCGAGGGGCGTGCACGGCAGGCGCTCGGAGCCGAGAACGCGGCGCTGCTCGCCCAGCGGTTCGACCAGGCCGGCTTCGCCGTCGTCGTCACCGACGTGGTCACCCGACGGACGCTCGAGCTGTACCGGCGGATCCTCCCCGGCATCGCCGTGGTCCGCCTCGTGGTCACCGAGACCGAGGCACGCCGCCGCGCGGCCGGGCGCCCGCTGCTGCTCACCCCCCGAGAGTTCGCTTGGCTGCACCGGGACCAGCGGGAGCCGCTGGCGGTCGACCACGAGCTCGACGTGACCACGCTCGGCGTCGAGGAACAAGTCCGCGCCGTCCGGCGGATCTGGGGGGGGCGCGCCCGGCTGACGCCCGGCAGCCGGGCGCGCAGGGTGCCGCGTCGGGTACCCGTCAGCGGGTGCGGTGGTGGGGTTCGGTGGTGCGGGTGGCGCCGTGCGGGCCGTGCCAGGTGATGGTGCCGTCGGGGTGGAGGACGGGGCGCCAGCGGGCGCGGTGCTTGAGGCGGTGGTGGCGCCGGCAGAGGGCCTCGAGCCCGGTGGGGGTGGTGGCCCCGTGGGGCCAGGGGGTGACGTGGTCGAGGTCGCAGTCCTCGGCGGGTCTTGAACAGCCCCACATGCGGCAGGTGCCGTCGCGGGTCGTGACGAAGTCGGCGATCGCTCTCGGTGGCCGGTAGGCGGTGGAGGTGTGGGAGGCGAGGGTGCCGGTGTCCGCGTCGATGACGGCCCGGGCGACCTCGAGGGGGAGGGTTGCCAGCAGGTTGGCCATGGTCGCGGCATCGACCCACCCCAGGCGGGGCAGCTGGGTGCCCGAGACCGCGGCGCCCGACCATGCCGGGGACATCGCCTCGGCCACCTCCCCACCCGGCGCGGCGGGCTCCACCACCCAGCAGAGCTCCTCACGGGAGGCGGGGTCGAGGTCGGCCAGGCGGGTGACCTGGCCGGTGTAGGCGTCGATGACGGTCTCCTCGTCGTCCCGGTCGATGCGGAAGCGCTCCACCGGGACCGGCTGCGGCTGGGGGGCGGGGCGGTCGGTGACGACCGGCACGCCCAACGTGACCTGGGCCGACACGGTGACGTTGCGCAGCACGAGGTCGGCGAGGGCGTCCGCGCGCGACTCCGGGACCGACAACGTGTCGTCAACCGTCCGGTACTCGCCCGCGAGCTCGTTCACGGCCGCGTACATCGCCGCGCTGGTCGCGGTGGGCAGGCAGGCGAACCAGTCGGTGAGCCCGTCCTCACCGGGGGAGATCTCCACGCAGCGCGTCGTGCGGGTCTTCGCGGCGTGCGCGGCGACCTGCTCGCCCGCCACCCGAGCCGCGACCTTGCGGGTCTCGCCCGTCACCCGGGCCGGGTCCATGCCCGGCAGACGCGCGCACAGCTGCGCATCCACCCGCAGACACGCCTGAAGGTCCAGCCCCACACACCCGTCGAGGACCTTGTGCCCCGTCGAGGACGCCACCGACCCGTCGAGGATGAGGTCGCGCAGTACCGGGAAGCGCTCGGACGTCTCGGCCCCCAGGCGCACCGTCCGCGCCGCCAACCCCTCGCTCACCCCGGTCGCCAGGCTCGTCTCCGACGCAGCCATCGGGTCGACGAACCCGATCGGGTGCACCCGCTCCCACGCACCCGACTCCCACATCGTCGTCTCCGTGCGCGCTCCCCACGCCGCCGCCACCGCCTGCGCACCCTCGGCCGCGTTGACCACCCCCTGCAACGCGCCCGCGACCTGGAACGCCTCCGACACCGACAGCGTGTGGCCCCGATCGGCTAGCTCACGACCCAGCTCCGCGACCTGCGAACGCAGAACCGCGATGCGGTCGGTGAGAGCCCCTGCGTCCATACCCCATCCTATCGAACGCGCGTTCGAAACGCAAGGTCAATCCACAGGGACTTCGCTGCTGCACAGTATTTTTCCGCCGATACACAAGGAGCTCGGCGACACCGCCGCCAGGGTCACCCCGACAGGCGCACCAGGGTCGCCGGGTCCTCCTCGCCGCCGAAGT
The DNA here is from genome assembly GCF_011326735.1 of Phycicoccus endophyticus. Lineage (GTDB taxonomy): Bacteria > Actinomycetota > Actinomycetes > Actinomycetales > Dermatophilaceae > Phycicoccus > Phycicoccus endophyticus. The sequence goes on along the minus strand of NZ_JAANCN010000012.1, from coordinate 14,343 downwards.
ACTGCTCGAGCACCCGGCGGAACGGCCCTGCGTCACCCCCCTCCACCCCCTCGGCCGCCCGCGCGAACAACGTCATCGACGAGCGCAGCTTCACCGCGTCGATGCCGCCGAGGACGGCCACCGGGTCGTCGCCGTCCAGGGCGAGCAACGCCTCGCAGCACTCGACCAGCCGTGGACCGAGGACGGGGTGGGCCAGGTAGGCGCGGGCCTCCACGAGCCCGCCGACCCCGTAGTACCGGGCCGTCGGGCTGCGTCCGAGGCCGGCGAGCTGTGGGAGCACGAACCACATCCAGTGCGAGCGCTTGTGCCCCGCACGCAGCTCGGAGAGCGCCTGGGCGTAGGTGCCGCCGGCGTCCTGGGCCGCCACGAACCGCGAGACGTCCTGGTCCACCACGGTCTCCCTCCGTCAGTAGGTCGGCACCGACGGGTCGACCTCTCGGGCCCAGGCGAGCACCCCACCGAGGACGTCCACCGCGTCCACCCCCCGGGAGCGGAGCACGTCGACCGCCTCGGCGGAGCGGCCCCCGGACTTGCAGTACACGTACACCCGGTCGGCGGCCACCGGCAGCGGGGCGCCGGCACGCACCGCGGCGATGGGGCCCGGCACCGAGCCGGGGATGGCAGCGACGTCGCGCTCGCCCGGCTCGCGGACGTCGAGGAGGTCGAACGTCTCCCGGCCCTCGCGGCGGGCCCGCAGCAACCGGGCCAGCTCGGCCACGCCCACCGCCGGGCGCGCCTCCCCGGTACCCGCGGGCACAGGCCGCTCCTCCTCCCGGGCGGTCGCCCAGCCGAGGGGGCGCGCGAGGTCGGCCGAGGCGCCACAGACCGCACACGACGGGTCCGGCCGGACCGGCACGGTGTCCCACGTCTGGGCCAGGGCGTCGTGGACCAGGAGCCGGCCGACGAGCGGCTCGCCGACCCCGGTGACGAGCTTGACGGCCTCGGTCGCCATGACCGAGCCCACCGAGGCGCACACCGCGCCGAGGACGCCTCCGACCGCGCACGAGGGGACGGCCTCCGGAGCCGGCTGCCGCGGGAACACGCACGCGTAGCACGGCCCCTCCCCCGCCCACCACACCGACACCTGGCCGTCGAAGCGGAACACCGAACCCCAGACGTGCGGGATGCCGAGGCGGGCGCAGGCGTCGCCGATCAGGTAGCGAGTGGGGAAGTTGTCCGCGCCGTCGAGGACGAGGTCGTAGTCGGCCAGCAGCTCCATCGCCGTCAGCGCGTCGAGCCGTTCGGCGTGGCGCACGAGCGTGGCGTCCGGGGCGATGGCCGTCACCGCGTCGGCCGCGGAGTCCACCTTGGGGCGCCCCACGTCCGCGACGCCGTGGACCACCTGACGCTGGAGGTTGGTCGTCTCGACGACGTCGTCGTCGACGACGCCGATAGTCCCGACGCCGGCGGCCCCGAGGTAGAGCAGGGCCGGCGAGCCCAGGCCGCCGGCACCGACGACGAGCACGCGGGCGTTGCGCAGCCGCCGCTGCCCCTCGAGCCCGAGGTCGGGCAGCAGGAGGTGGCGGGCGAACCTCGTCCGCTCGGCGGGGGTGAGCTCGGGCCCGGGCGGCACCAGGGGTGGTCGCGCCATGTCGGGGAACCTAACACCGGGCGACGGCTCGCTCGCCGCGCGCGGCCGCACCGTCCGTAGGATGACGGGACCCCACCCGCCGGAGGAGCGATGAGCAGCAGCACGACGACCCCACGCAGCACGCGGCTGCCGCGCAGCGAGCGTCGCGCCCAGTTGCTCGAGGCCGCCCAGGCGGTCTTCGTCCAGTCCGGCTACCACGCCGCCGCGATGGACGAGATCGCCGAGCGGGCCGGGGTCTCCAAGCCGGTGCTCTACCAGCACTTCCCCGGCAAGCTCGACCTGTACCTCGCGCTGCTCGACACGCACTGCGAGACCCTCGAGCAGCTCGTGCGCCATGCCCTCGAGCGCACCGAGGGCGACAACGAGGTCCGCGTCCGCGCGACCGTCGCCGCCTACTTCGACTTCGTGACCCGCGAGGACGCCGCCTTCCGGATGGTCTTCGAGTCCGACCTCACGAGCGTGCCGCAGGTGCGCGGCCGGCTCGACGCCGTCGAGATGGCGTGCGCCGAGGCGATCTCCGAGGTCATCGCCCTCGACACCGGCGTCGACGAGGAGCGCGCCCTGCTGCTCGGCTCGGCCCTCGCCGGCATGGCCCAGGTCGCCGCCCGGCACTGGCTGGCCCAGGACGGCGAGCTGCCCGAGGCGGACGCCGCCGCGACGATCAGCATGCTCGCCTGGCGGGGGCTCGGCTCGTTCCCCAAGGTCGCCGGCTGAGCCCTGGGCGAACAGCCCCCGGCGGGCGGAACAGGGCGGCCACCGCCCCCGTTAGCCTGGACCGAGAACCCATCCAGCCGCGGGCAGCTGCCCGCGCGCGAGAACGAAAGGTGCGTGCCCCGTGGAGGTCACCATCGGTGTCCAGAACGTCTCCCGCGAGCTGACCGTCGAGACCGACGCCCCCGCCGCCGAGGTCTCCTCGGCGGTCGACGCCGCGCTCGCCTCGCCCGACGGGGTCCTGCGGCTCACCGACACCAAGGGCCGCACGGTGCTCGTCCCCGGGCGGGCCCTCGGCTGGGTCCAGGTCGGTGAGTCCGAGAAGGGCAAGGTCGGCTTCGGGGCCATCTGACCCTCACCGGCGCTGACCTGCACCGACACGCGGCCGGCGCGCGCGTGTCGAAGGTTTGACCAGGCTTGCCACACGGTCTAGCGTCAGCAGCAGTGCCGGGCCATCCGGCGCCCGCGTCCCGCTGCGCGGGGCGTGGACGGACCACGCTCGGGGTGCCCCCACCTCGGGAAGGAGAACCCGTGTCCATCATCGGTTCGATCATCGCCGGCATCATCGTCGGCATCCTCGCCCGACTCGTCCTCCCCGGCCGCCAGGCCATCGGGTGGATCATGACGATCGTCCTCGGCATCGTCGGCGCCATCCTCGGCTGGCTCATCGCCGGCTGGCTGGGAGTGCAGACCACCGACGGGGTGGACTGGCTGCGCTGGATCATCTCGGTCATCGTCGCCGCGGTCCTCATCGTCGGCTACGAGCGCATCACGGCAGGCCGCTCCACCGCCGCCTGAGACCCGCTCTCACCCACCGGCCCCCCGCCGAGCGGCGGGGGGCCGGTGTGCGTGCGTGCTCAGGCGTCCAGGCCCATCCGGGTCATCCGCCGCTGGTGGTTCTCGGTGAGCCGGCTGAACATCCGCCCCACCTCCCCGAGGTCGAGCCCCCCGCCGACGAGCAGCGCGGACATCGCGTCCCGCTCGACGGCGACGACCTGGGCCTGGGAGAGCGCCTCCCCGAGCAGCCGCCGCCCCCACAGCGCGAGCCTCCCCGCGGCCGCCGCGTCGCTGCGGATGGTGTCCCGGACGATCTCGACGACGAAGTCGGCCTGGCCGGCGTCCTCGAGCGCCGCCGACATCACCGCGCGGGTCTCCTCGTCGACGAGCGCCGACATCTCCTTGTAGAAGTCCTTGGCGATCCCGTCGCCGACGTACGCCTTGACCAGGCCCTCGAGCCAGCCCCGCGGCCGGGTGCGCTCGTGGAAGGCCGAGAACGGCGCGACGAACGGGGCCATCGCCGCGTCGGGGTCGATCCCGCGCTCGCGCATGTGCTCGAGGAGCTGCTCGTAGTGCTGGAAGTCGACCGTCGCGAGGTGGCCCATCCGGGTCTTGAGCGCGAGGGTCGGGGCGAGGTCGCAGTCGCCGGCCATCCGGATGAACGCGGTCAGCTCACCGTAGGCGAGCACCCCGAGCAGGTCGACGACCGCGGCGTCGTAGCCGGGGGCCCCGGCCGGGTCCTGGTCCATGGCGAGCGAGCCTAACGGTAGGATGTGCCTGTCCACGGTGCCCGGTCGGCACGCAACGTGAAGTGACGTATGACGGGTGGCCGCCCGGTGTCCGCGCCGCGTCCGCCCCTGATGACCTCCGATCGGCCCGCAGCCCGCGCTGGCGCCCTCCGGTGCGCCCGCCGACCGGAAGAGAGCCCATGACCGACGTCACCGACGCCGCCCCCGAGGCGCCCGAGAGCGCCCCGGCCCCGGCGGAGCAGACCTTCGCCGACTACCCCGTCCACCCCGACATCGTCGCCGCGCTCGCCGACGCCGGTATCGTCACCCCCTTCCCCATCCAGTCGATGACGATGCCCGTCGCGCTCGCCGGCCACGACATCATCGGCCAGGCCAAGACCGGCACCGGCAAGACCCTCGGTTTCGGGGTTCCGGTGCTCAACCGGGTCACCGCCCCCGGCGACCCGGGTTTCGAGGGGCTCCCCGCCCCCGGCAAGCCGCAGGCGCTCGCCGTCGCGCCGACCCGTGAGCTGGCCGTCCAGGTCTCCGGCGACCTCGAGCGCGCCGGCCGCCGCCGGGGCATCCGCGTCCTCACCGTCTACGGCGGCCGTGCCTACGAGCCCCAGATCGAGGCGCTCCGCCGGGGTGTCGAGGTCGTCGTCGGTACGCCGGGCCGGCTGATCGACCTCGCCCAGCAGGGCCACCTCGACCTCGGCCACGCCCGCGCCGTCGTGCTCGACGAGGCCGACGAGATGCTCGACCTCGGCTTCCTGCCCGACGTCGAGAAGATCCTCGCGATGACCCCCGCCGGGCGCCAGACGATGCTCTTCTCGGCGACCATGCCCGGCGCGGTGGTCACCCTCGCGCGCCGGTACATGGACCGCCCCACGCACATCCGGGCGATGTCCGACGACGACGGCGAGGACCGCGCCACCGTCAAGGCGATCGAGCAGTTCGTCTACCGCGCGCACGCCATGGACAAGACCGAGATGCTCGCCCGGATGCTCCAGGCCGAGGGCCGGGGGCTGACCATCATCTTCACCCGCACCAAGCGCACGGCCGCCAAGGTCGCCGACGACCTCGCCGACCGGGGCTTCGCCGCGGCGCCCCTGCACGGCGACCTCGGCCAGGGCGCGCGCGAGCAGGCCCTGCGGGCCTTCCGCAACGGCAAGGTCGACGTCCTCGTCGCCACCGACGTCGCGGCGCGCGGCATCGACGTCGAGAACGTCACGCACGTCGTCAACTACCAGTGCCCCGAGGACGAGAAGACCTACCTGCACCGCACCGGGCGGACCGGGCGGGCCGGCCACACCGGCGTCGCGGTCACCTTCGTCGACTGGGACGACCTGCACCGCTGGGCCCTGATCAACAAGGCGCTCGACCTCGGCATCCCCGAGCCGCAGGAGACCTACTCCTCCTCCCCTCACCTGTTCACCGAGCTCGGCATCCCCGAGGGCGCCAAGGGCCGGCTGCCGCGCTCGCAGCGCACGCGCGCGGGCCTGGCCGCCGAGGAGCTCGAGGACCTCGGTGAGACCGGACGGTCCCCCGGGCGCGGCGGGCGGGGCGGGCGCCCCTCCCGCGGCGGGCAGGGTGAGCGCGGCGGGCGCCCCGAGCGCGCCGAGCGCTCCGAGCGCTCCGGCGAGGGTTCGGGCCAGCCGCGCCGGCGCCGCAACCGCCGGCGCACCCGGGGCGGCCGACCCGCCGGCGAGGGCACTGCCGGCTGACGTCCGTGCAGGTCAGGGCCATGACGGATGTCATGCGTCCCACCTCCTGGGGAGTGACTGACTAGTACCTCCTCGAACGACCCGGGAGGTCCCCCATGGCAGCACCCGCGACGAGCCGCGAGGCCGGCCAGGACGCGCACGAGCTCAAGCGGCACGTCGGCAGCGTCGGGCTGCTCTTCGCGAGCGTCGGCTCGATCATCGGCTCGGGCTGGCTCTTCGGGGCGATGAACGCGGCCCAGACCGCCGGCCCGGCCGCCATCATCTCCTGGGCGCTCGGCGGGGTGATGATCCTGCTCATCGGGCTGTGCTACGCCGAGCTCGGCACGATGTTCCCGCTCTCCGGCGGGGTGGTCCGCTTCCCGCACATCGCGTTCGGGTCCACGGCGAGCTTCGTCACCGGGTGGATCACCTGGGTGGCGTGCATGAGCGTGGCCCCGATCGAGGTCGAGGGTGCCCTGCAGTACGCGACGAAGTACGCGCCGTTCACCGAGAAGCACACCGTGGCCGACGGCGCCTCGGTCCACACCCTCACCGGCCTGGGGCTCGTCGTCGCCGTCGTCCTCATGGCGGTCTTCGTCGTCATCAACTACGTCGGCGTGCGCTGGTTCGCGCGGATCAACACCGTCCTGGTCTGGTGGAAGATCGCGATCATCACCATCGTCATCATCGCCTTCCTGCTCACCTCCTTCCACGCCGGCAACTTCACCTCGGCGGGCTTCAAGCCGCAGGGCTGGCACGGGGTCTTCACGGCGATCGCGACCTCCGGGATCGTCTTCAGCTATCTCGGGTTCCGCCAGGGCATCGAGCTCGCCGGCGAGACCGACAACCCGCGTCGCAACGTCCCGATCGCCGTCATCGGCTCGGTCGTCGCGACCGGCGTCATCTACGTGCTGCTCCAGGTGGCCTTCATCGGCGCCATGCGCCCCCAGGACTTCGCCGACGGGTGGGCCAAGGTCAGCTTCACCGACGACTTCGGCCCGCTCGCCGCGATCGCCACCTTCCTCGGCCTGACCTGGCTCGCGGTGCTGCTCTACATCGACGCCGTGGTCTCCCCCGCCGACACCGGGCTGATCTACATCACGGTCACCGCGCGGATCTCCTACGCCATGTCCCGCAACGGCAACGCCCCCCAGGCCCTGAGCCGCACGACGAACCGCGGGGTGCCCCTGGTGAGCATGCTCGTGGCGTTCGTCGTGGGTCTCTTCCTCTTCCTGCCCTTCCCGAGCTGGCAGCAGCTGGTCGGGTTCATCACCTCGGCGACCGTCCTGTCCTTCGGCTCGGGCCCGCTGGTCCTCGCGGCCATGCGTCGCCAGCTGCCCGACCACGAGCGGCCCTTCCGGGTGCCGGGCGGGCACGTCATCCCGTTCCTCGCGTTCTGGTCGAGCAACCTCATCGTCTACTGGACCGGATGGGCCACGAACTCCAAGCTGTTCGTCGCGGTGCTCATCGGGGTGGTCATCCTCGGCATCACCTACGTGGTGCACCAGCGCCGTGAGGAGCCCTACGACTGGGCCTGGCGGGCCGGGTCGTGGTACCTGCCGTGGCTGGGCGGCCTCGCGCTCATCTCCTGGCTCGGCGACTACGACGGCGGCGTCGGCGTGCTCCACTTCGACACCGCCATCCCGGTGACGCTCGTCTTCAGCGCCGCGGTCTACTGGCTCGCCGAGCACGTCCGCCTCGGCACCGAGGCCGTCGAGCACAACGCCGAGCAGACCCGCGCCGAGGCCGAGGCCGAGGACGAGGCGGTCGTCCCGGGCTGAGGCGGCTCAGAGCTGCTCGAGCATCCCGGCCGCGACCTCCCGGTAGGCCCGGGCCCCCTTGCTCGAGCGCGAGGTGGCGAGGATGGAGCGCCCCACCGCCGGGGCCTCGGCGAAGCGGACTGTCCGCGGGATCGGCGGCGAGAGGACGGGGACGCCGTACCGCTCGCCGACGTCCTCGAGAACCTCACGGGCGTGCGTGCTGCGGCCGTCGTAGAGCGTCGGGAGGATGCCGAGCACCCGCAGCCGCCTGTTGAGGATCCGGCGCACGTCGGTGACCGTGTCGAGCAGCTGCCCGACACCGCGGTGGCCGAGCATCTCGCACGGCATCGGCACGACCACCCCCTGGGCCGCGGTCAGGGCGTTGAGGGTGAGCACCCCGAGGCTCGGGGAGCAGTCGAGCAGGATGACGTCGTAGTCGCGCCGCACCGGCTCCAGGGCGGTCTGCAGGACGTACTCGCGAGCCGGGCGGCCGAGCAGGACGGCCTCGGCCCCGGCGAGCTCGATCGAGCTGGGCACGAGGTCGACGCCGTCGTCGCACCGGTGGAGGACCTCGGTGAGGTCGCGACCCCCGACGAGCACGTCGTGGACCGAGGCCTCGACCGTGTCGGGGTCCACGCCCAGGCTGAAGGTCAGGCACGCCTGGGGGTCGAGGTCGACCAGCAGCACCCGGCGACCGGCCTCGGCGAACGCGGCGCCGAGCGAGGCGACCGACGTCGTCTTGGCGACGCCGCCCTTCTGGTTGGCCAGGGCGAGGATCCGGGCCTTGCGCTGCGTCGGCATGCCGCGTCCCTTCCGGTGGGTGGGGGTTGCGACGATTCTCTCACTCCAGGGCGTCGGTCCCCGAGCGCAGGACGAACCGGCGGAAGGCCTCCGCCGACGGCAGGAGCGGCCGACCCTGCACCCAGGCCAGACCGACCTCGCGGTGGGCGCCGTCGTCGGTGAGCGGGAGCAGGCGGGTCCGGGCGAAGGTCGTCGGCACCCGCAGGCCCTGCGCGGGCACGACGGAGACGCCGAGCCCGGCGGCGACGAACCCCCGGATGGTCGGCAGGTCCTCGGCCTCGGTGCCGACCTCGGGCTCGAACCCGGCGGCCCGGCACAGGGCGAGGGTCTGCTCGCGCATGCCCGAGGGCGGGGCCCGCAGGACGAACGGCTCGCCCGCGACCTCGGCGACGGAGACGCTCTCCCGCCCCGCCAGCGGGTGGTTCGTGCCGACGGCGAGGACCAGCGGCTCGAGCAGGATCCGCTGCCAGGCCACGCCCTGGCCGACGACCCGTGCCGCCGTGAGCTCCAGGTCGGCCCTGCGGGTCGCGAGCTGCGCGGAGATCCGCCCGTCCTCGCCGGCCGCGGTCCGCTCCAGGGCGACCCGGACCCGGGGGTGCTCCCGGCGGAACGCCCCGACGAGCGCCGGCACGAGCCAGCTGCCGAGGCTCAGCGGGTAGGCGAGGGTGACCACGCCGCTCTCCGGGTCGACGATCTCGCCGACCGCGGCGAGCCCGTCGTCGAGGTGGTTGACGAGCGGGTCGACGTGCCGCTTGAACGCCGTCCCGGCGTGCGTCATGCGCAGGACGCGGCCGTGCCGGTGCAGCAGCGCGGTGCCGACCTCGCCCTCGAGCCGGGCCAGCGCGCGGGAGACCCCCGGCTGGCTCACCCCGAAGATCGCGCCGACCTCGGTGACCGTGTAGCCGTCGGCGACGAGCTGGAACCAGCGCAGCGCATCCGTGTCCATTCCATAACTCTAGGACATGTTGTCTATATCCGGATTTCATTGGACGCATGGTTAAGGCCGCGCGGACACTGGAGGCATGGCGACCACCACCCTGATCAGCACCGTCCGGGACGAGCTGCGCGAGCGCCGCGAGCGCCGCGCCGTCACCCGCCGCCTGCGCGAGGACCTCGCGCACTACCAGACCCCGGCGGAGATCGAGGACCTCCTCGTCGCCGTCGACACCCAGGAGGCCAGCGGCGAGAGCAGCGCCGAGGCCCTCGTCATCCGCGCCGTGCTCCTGGAGAACCTGCGCGCCTACTACGCCCGCCACGCCACCCCGCAGCGCGCCGCCGGCCTCTGAGGCCCGGCACTCAGCGGCGTGGGGCGGTGACCGTGCCCGGGACCACCCGCCGGCCGACCGGGCCGGGGTTCCAGGCCACCTCCCACCGCACGCCGTCGGGGTCGGCGAAGTAGCCGGTGTAGCCGCCCCACTCACGGTCGGTCGCCGCGCCGACCGTCGCCCCCGCGGCAGCGGCCGGGGTGACGAACGAGATGCGCTGGTCCATGTCGGCCAGCGTGCCACCCCCTCCGGACAGGGGGCGGACGCCTCTGGTGCAACCCCCGCCCGCCCCCTACGCTGGGCCGGTCGGTGCGCATGACGAGACGGGTTGCGCGATGAGCAACGAACTTCCCACGGTGGCGCTCGTGCGGCTCCTCGAGGGGGCGCGCTACGAGGTGATGCCGACCGCCTCCGTCGTCGACGCCGTCGGCGAGCACGTGCCGCCCTCGGTCACCGTCACCGTCACCGCCGCCCCGGGCAAGGGCCTGGAGGCCACGCTCTCGACCGCCACCACGCTCGCGCGAGCCGGCTGGCCGGTCGTGCCGCACCTCGCGGCCCGGATGCTCACCGGCCGCGGCGAGCTCCAGGAGGTGGTCGCCCGGCTGGCCGAGGCCGGGGTCACGGCGGCGTTCGTCCCCGGCGGTGACGCCGACCCGCCGGCCGGGGACTACGACTGCGCCCTCGACCTGCTGCGGGACCTGGCGACGATGGAGCACCCGTTCACCCAGGTCGGCATCACCGGCTACCCCGAGTCGCACCCCACCATCGACGACGACGTCACGGTGCAGGCGATGTGGGACAAGCGCGCCTACGCGACCCACATCGTGTCCAACATGACCTTCGACGCCGAGCACCTGGGCACGTGGTGCGAACGGGTGCGGCGACGCCGCGTCGAGCTGCCCCTGCTCGTCGGCGTACCCGGCCCGGTCGAGCGCACGAAGCTGCTCGGGATGGCCACGAAGATCGGGGTCGGCGAGTCGCTGCGCTTCCTGCGCAAGCAGAAGTCGGTGTTCGCCCGGATCGCGGCCCCCGGGTTCTCGAGCGACCGGTTCGTCAGCCGGGTGGCGGCACTGTCGGCCAACCCGGCCCTGGGCATCGCCGGCCTGCACGTCTTCACGTTCAACCAGGTCGGCGTCGTCGAGACCTGGCGCCAGGGCATGCTCGCCCGGGCCCGTGAGGAGCGGGTGCACCCCACGGGCCGCGGCGGGCACCAGGACGGCTGAGCGCCCCCGCGCCCCGGGCTCAGGCCGCCCGGCGGGCGAGCTCGGCGCCGGCGAGCACGGCTGCCTCCTCGGCGGTGCGGCGCAGGTCGGTGCCGAGGTCGACGAGCCCCTCCATGGCCGGGTTGACGCCCGCCAGGGTCAGCTCGCGCTCGATGAGGGTCAGCTCGCCACCCCAGACGTCGACGAGGATGCGGCGCAGGTAGTCGGTGCTGTGGTCCCAGCCCTCCTTCGGGGTTCCGGGCGCGTACGAGCCACCGCGGGTGACGAGGGCGACCACGGGCGTGCCGTCGAGCAGGCGGGCGCCGGGCTCGGCGCCGGCGATGGCCAGGTCGACCCACGCCTTGACGTGCTGGGAGACCCCCCAGTTGTACAGCGGGAGCGCGAGGACCGCGGCCTCGGCGCTGCGCAGCTCCTCGGCGACGGTCCCGGCGAGCTCCACGGCCTCCTGCTGCTGCGGCGTTCGGTCGGCCTCCGGGGTGAACGAGCCGCCGACCGCGAGCGGCCAGGCGTCCGCGGGCAGCGGCTCGGCACCCAGGTGCCGGCGGACGACGTCGGTGCCGGGGCGGTGGCTCGTCAGCTCCTCGAGGACGAGGTCGGCGAGCGCGCTGCTCGCGGACCGCTCGCCCTGGATGGAGGCGTCGATGCGGAGGACGGACATGGGGGCTCCTTCGGAGACGTGGGGTTGAACGTTCACGACCGTAGGCGATCTTGCTTGAATGTTCAAGTTGGCGTTACCCTGGGCCGATGTCACCACGAGAGGCCACCGCCGGCGAGGTCCGCTGGCTCGAGCAGGACCAGCTGCGCGACTGGCGCTCGCTGATGTCCCTCGTCGTGGCCCTCCCCACGGCGCTGGACGCCCAGCTCAAGCGGGACGCCGGGATGAACTCCTTCGAGTACCACGTGCTCGCGGCGCTCTCCGAGGCCCCCGGCCACACCCTCGCCCTCAGCGAGCTCGCCCACCTCTCGCGCGGCTCACTCTCCCGGCTCTCCCACGCCGTCACCCGCCTCGAGCGCGACGGCTGGCTCACCCGTTCCCCGTGCCCTGGTGGGCAGGGCCGCCGGGTGGAGGCGCGGCTCACCGACGCCGGGATGGCCAAGCTGCGCGAGACAGCGCCCGGCCACGTCGCCGAGGCTCGGCGGCTCGTCGTCGACGTCCTCGACGCCGAGGAGCTGCGCGCCCTCGGGTCGGCGGCCCGCCAGGTCGCCCGGGCCGCGGGCATCGACCTCGAGTCCGGACAGACGCCTCCCGGCTGTCCGGGCACGCCCTGCTGACCCTCAGCGGGCAGCGCCGACCAGGGCCCCGAGGGCCCGCTCGAGCCCTCCGGTGCCCGTCACCCTGACCTGCAGCGGGAGGCCGGTGCGCTCGGCGGCACGCTGCGCCAGCACGCGCAGCTCGGCCAGTTCCACCGGGTCCTGCGCCTGGGCCAGCCAGAGCACCCGCGTGTAGTGGCCGAAGTAGTCCGCACGCAGCTGCGGGTACCGGTCGAGCCCGAGCTCGTGGACCACGGTGCGCTCGAAGGAACGCACGAGGAAGTCCGTGAGCAGGTAGGTGCCCGGCTCCTGCGCCGCGAGCGTCTCCACCGCGGCGGCCCCGGCGTACAGGTCGTAGCAGTGCAGGCCCGGCAGCCGCGCCACCCCGAGCCGCGCGCACACGGCGTCGAGGGCACCGTAGGTACCGCAGTCGGCGTACCCGACGACGACCTCCCGGTAACCCCGGTCGCGCAGCGTGCTCACGAGACGCGCGACCTCGTCGGCGATCCGCTCCGGGCGGTTGTGCAGCAGCGGCGGCAGGGGGTGGACGTCCACCGGCCATCCCCGCCGGGCCGCGACCTGCGCGGCCGGCTGCGCCAGCGCCCCGCACGCGACGAGCCCGACCCGCTCACGCGCGCCCCGCCCACCGAGGGCCACGGCGTCACGGGGGGAAGGCGAGCTGGTCGACGAAGCGGTCGTTGAAGTCCGCGCGGTCGGAGAGCTCGACATAGGTCACCTCCTCGAGCAGCGCCCGGGCCCCGGTGCGCTCCCGCTGCGAGAGCAGGACCATCTTCGCGCCCTCCCCCGCGACGTTGCCCGCCGAGACGATCCGCAGCACGGGCAACGCGGGCACCAGCCCGATGCGCACGGCCGACGCCGGTGACAGGTAGGAGCCGAAGGACCCGGCGAGCAGCACCTGCTGGACCTGCGAGGCCACCAGGCCGAGCTCCTCGAGCAACAGGCTCCACCCCGTCGAGATGGCCGCCTTGGCGAACTGCAGCTCGCGCACGTCGCGCTGGGAGAGGTGGACACACGCCGCCGCCGGCGCGTCGGCGGACGGACGATGGAGGACGAAGACCCGCTCGCCGTCCCCGACCCGCGCCATCCGGTCCGCGAGCGCCGGGGCGACCGAGGCCGCGACCTCGTCGGGCACGAAGCGCCCGGAGGCGTCGAGCAGCCCGACCCGCACGAGCTCGGAGACCGCGTCGACGAGGCCCGAGCCGCACAGCCCACGGGGCTCGACGTCGCCGATGACCCCGAGGGAGACCGCCGTGGCCGGGTCCGGGCCGGTCGCGTCGAGCCGGACGACCTCGACCGCCCCGTCGGCGGCCCGCATCCCGCAGCGGATCGCACCACCCTCGAACGCCGGCCCCGCCGGTGCCGCCGTGGTGACGATCCGCTCGCCGTCGCTCAGCGCGATCTCGCAGTTGGTGCCGACGTCGACGAAGAGCCGCACCCGGCTGTCGCGGTCCATGCCGCTCGCGAGCATGCCGGCGACGATGTCCCCGCCGACGTAGGCCCCGAGGGCCGGCAGGACGACGACGCGGGCCCCCGGGTGCAGGGCGAGGCCGAGGTCGGCTGCCCGCAGGACCGGCCAGTCCGCGCTCGCCTGGACGAAGGGGGCCACACCGAGGGGCTCGGGGTCGACCCCGAGCGCGAGCGCGGTCATCGTCGCGTTGCCCGCGAGCGCCACCTCGTAGACCTCGGCCGGCTCGACGCCGCCCTCGGCGCACACCTCCTCGACGAGCGCCACGAGCGTCTCCTGGGCGAGCTCGGTGAGCCGCGCCAGGGCCCGCCGGTCGAGCATCGTCGCGCTGATCCGGGTGATCACGTCGGCGCCGAGCGGCTGCTGCCGGTTGAGCATCGACGCGACGGCGACGGGAGTGCCGGTGCCGAGGTCGAGCAGCGTGGCGACGACGGTCGTCGTGCCGAGGTCGACGGCGACGGCGTGCCGACGGCCCGTGGTGTCCCCCGGCTCGACATCGACGAGGGCCTCGTCCACGACCACGGCGGTCACCTTGAAGTCGCTGTGCCGCAGCACGACCGGAAGCCGGCGCAGCGCGTACAGGTCGGGTTCGAGGACGAGGTCGTCGACGGCGTCGCGCAGCCGCGCGAGGTCGGTGCGCTGGTCGGCGAGGCTCGGCTCGGTCAGCTCGACGTAGCGCTTCTGCACCGCCGGGTGCAGGATGACCTGCCGGCCGACGCCGACCGTCGAGGCCTTCGGCCGGGTGACGAGCGGTGGCACCTCGACCTCGACGTCCTCGGTCGCCCGGACGAGGCAGGCCAGCCGCCAGCCGGATCCGAGCTCCTCTGCGGTGAAGGTCCGTTCGTCGTGGGCGGTGACCGGGGCGGGCCCGGTGAGCCGCACACGGCACTTGCGGCAGGTCCCGTGGCCCCCGCACGTGGAGTCGACCGCGATGCCGTTCCACGACGCCGCGTCGAACACCGAGACCCCCGGGGGCACGCGCACGGACCGGCCGGAGGGGGCGAAGGTCAGGGTGACCCGCCCCGCGCCCTCCGCCTCGGGCGTGCC
>NZ_JAANCN010000011.1 GCF_011326735.1 Phycicoccus endophyticus | reverse complement strand
CGCCTCCACCGCGCTGACCACCGCGGACGCGCTGCCGCCGGCGCTCCCGGCCGCGGCCACCCGGCTGCTGCGGCGTCTCGCCGACCCGGACGTCGTGCCCGAGTGGTCCCGCGACCTGCCCCCCGGCGGGCACCGGCGGGCCGGGCGGACTCCGGCCCCGACGGCGCGCCCGGAGGCGGCCCGCTCCGAGGTCGTCCTCTTCACCTCGTGCACCGGCACGATGTTCGGGGCCGCCCCGCCCGGCCCGGGCGCCGGCGCGGCCCTGCGCGCCGTGTGCGAGCGGGCCGGGGTGCGCCTCGTCGCCCCGGAGAGCGGTTCGGGCCTGTGCTGCGGCACCCCGTGGCGCAGCAAGGGGATGGGCGAGGGGGCGCGCGCCATGGAGGAGCGCACGAGCGCCGCGCTGTGGGAGGCCACCCGCGGCGGGGAGCTCGACGTCGTCTGCGACGCCGCGTCCTGCTCCGAGGGCCTGCGCACCACGCTGGCGCGCACCCCGCCGCCGGGCGGGGCCGGGTCGGTGCGGGTGCGGGACGCCGTCGAGCTCGCCGCCACCGACCTCCTGGGGGCGCTGCCGCCGCCGCGGCGCGTCGGGCGTCTCGTGCTGCACCCGACGTGCTCGACCACCCGGCTCGGCGTCGACGAGCACCTGCGCCGCGTCGCCGAGGCGGTTGCCGAGGAGGTGGTCGTCCCCGCGGCCGCCGGGTGCTGCGGCTTCGCCGGTGACCGCGGGCTGCTCCACCCCGAGCTCACCGCGTCGGCCACCCGGGCCGAGGCCGCCGAGGTCGAGGGGCTCACCGCCGACGCGTACGTCTCCGCGAACCGCACGTGCGAGCTCGGCATGACCCGGGCGACCGGGCGGGACTACCGGCACGTCGTCGAGCTGCTCGAGCAGACCACCCGCCCGCGGCCGGGCCCGCACGGCGGCGGCACCGACCAGCCGCCTCGCTAGACTCGCCCGCATGCCGAGCGCCCAGCGGGTCGACGTCCGCAAGACCTACAAGCTCTACATCGGCGGGAAGTTCCCCCGCTCCGAGAGCGGCCGGTCCTACGAGGTGCTGGCCGCCCCGGCCGGCCGCCGCGGCACCCCCCGGTTCCTCGCGAACGCGGCGATGGGCTCGCGCAAGGACGCCCGCGACGCGGTCGTGGCCGCCCGCAAGGCCCAGCCCGGGTGGGCGGCGGCCACCGCCTACAACCGCGGGCAGGTGCTCTACCGGGTCGCCGAGGTCATGGAGGGCCGGCGGGCCCAGCTCGTCCAGGACGTCCGCGACGGCGAGGGCCTGACCGCCGCACGGGCGGAGGCGGTCGTCTCGGCGGCCGTCGACCGCTGGGTCTGGTACGCCGGCTGGTCGGACAAGTACCCCCAGGTGCTCGGGGGGCTGAACCCGGTGGCCGGCCCCTACTTCGACATCTCGGCGCCGGAGCCCACCGGCGTCGTCGCCGTGCTCGCGCCGCAGGCCTCCTCGCTGCTCGGGCTGGTGTCCGTCGTCGCGCCCGTCGTCGTCTCCGGGAACACCTGCGTCGTGCTCGCCTCGCAGGAGCGCCCGCTGCCGGCCGTCGACCTCGCCGAGTGCCTCGCGACGTCGGACGTGCCCGGCGGGGTCGTCAACATCGTCACCGGGCGCACCGCCGAGGTGGCCCCCTGGCTCGCGTCGCACCGCGACGTCAACGCGATCGACCTCACCGGCGCGGCCGGCGCCGAGGGCGTCGACTGGGGCGAGCTCGAGCGTGCGGCCGCGGACAACCTCAAGCGGGTGCTGCGCCCGGGGGGAACGGGCGAGGAGGCCCTCGAGCTTGACTTCGAGGCGGTGCCGGACCTCTCGCGGCTGACCACCTTCCTCGAGACCAAGACCGTCTGGCACCCCAAGGGGCGCTGACGCCTCTCCCGCCGTCACCCGGCCGCTCGAGAGGTCCCTAGACTGGCCACCCGTGGAGGAGCGGGCGAGCGACGGGCGCAGCGACCAGGGGACCACGACCGGCCGGCGCCGGGTCGTCGTCCTCGCCGGGCCCAGCGGTGCCGGCAAGTCCCGCCTGGCCGCCCG
The DNA here is from genome assembly GCF_011326735.1 of Phycicoccus endophyticus. GTDB lineage: Bacteria > Actinomycetota > Actinomycetes > Actinomycetales > Dermatophilaceae > Phycicoccus > Phycicoccus endophyticus. The sequence goes on along the minus strand of NZ_JAANCN010000011.1, from coordinate 106,020 downwards.
GCTGCACGCCGCCCGCGGCTGGCCGGTCTTCCGGCTGGACGACTTCTACCGGGACGCCGAGGACCCGGCCGCCCCGCGCCACCCCGAGCTCGGCATCGTCGACTGGGACCACCCGGGCAGCTGGGACGGCGACCGCGCCGTCGAGGCGCTGCGCGAGCTGCTCGACTCCGGTCGGTGCACGACGCCGGTCTACGACATCGCGACGAGCCGCGCGACGGGTCGTCGGGCCGTCACGGCCGGCCCCGACGACCTCGTCCTCGCCGAGGGCATCTTCGCCGCCGAGGTCATCGCCCGGCTCGAGGACGAAGGGATGCTGCACAGCGCCTGGTGCGTCCACCACCGCCCGGCCGTGACCTTCGTGCGGCGGCTGCTGCGCGACCTGCGCGAGCGCCGCAAGCCCCCGCTCGTGCTCGTGCGCCGCGGCTGGACCCTCATGCGCGACGAACCCGGCATCGTCGCCCGGCAGGCCGCACTGGGCGCCGCGGCCAGCCGCGCTCCGAGGGTCGAGCAGGAGCTGCTCGGCTAGGGTGGCGCCGTGATCGACGAGGGGGCCCGAGCATGAGCGACCAGCCCTGGGTCGCGCCGGGGTCCGGCCCCGGCGCACCGCCCCCCGCGCCGCCCTCGGGCCCGGCGCTCCCACCCGGCCTAGTCCCCCCGGCCGCACCACCGCCCCCGCCCTACCGCGCCGTGGAGTTCCGTCCCGGCATCGTCGCGCTGCGCCCCCTCGGCCTCGGTGACATCTACGGCGGAGTCCTGAAGTCGGTGCGGGGCAACCCGGCTGCGACGATCGGGCTCGCCGCGCTGACGAGCTTCGCCTTCCTCCTGCCGACGACGGCCCTCGGCGCCTGGCTCGCCGGGCGCTCGCAGTTCGACCTGCTCGGGGCCTCCAGCGCGTCGGACACCGTCCCGGACGGGTTCGGCCTGGCCGTCCTCGGCCAGTACCTCCCCTCGCTCGGGCAGGCGGCCTCCGGCATCCTGCTCGCCGGGTTCCTCGCCCAGGTCGTCGGGCAGGCCGTGCTGGGGCGCACGGTGGGCATGGGCGAGGTGTGGCGGGCCACCCGCGGCCGTCTCGCGCCCCTGGTCGGCGTGGTGCTCCTCACGGGCGTCGCCTCGCTCGTGCTCCTCGCGGTCGCCGTCGGGGTTCCCGTCGCGCTGTTCGTCGTCGCGGACCCCCAGGACGCCGCCGCGCGAGCGCTCGGGGCCATGGGGGTCGTGCTCGTCGTGCTGCTCGGCGTCGCCGGGGTCCTGGCCGTCGTCACGCGCTGGTCGCTCGCGACCCCGGCGATCGTCCTCGAGCGGGTCGGTGTCCTCACCGCGGTGCGCCGCTCCTGGGCCCTCGTGGGCGGCCCGCTGCGGGGCCCGTTCTGGCGGGTCTTCGGCATCCGCCTGCTCACCGCGCTCATCGTCGGGACGGCCGCCTACGTCATCGCCCTGCCGCTCTCGGTGCTCCTGCTCCTCCTCGCCGTCGGGGTCTCCAGCGCCGGCGACGGCCCGGACCTCTTCGTGCTCCAGACCGTGGTCTCGGGCATCGCCGCGCTCATCACCGGGGCCCTGACGACCCCCTTCAGCGCCGGGGTCGACGCGCTGCTCTACGTCGACCAGCGGATGCGCCTCGAGGGTCTCGACGTGCGGCTCATCCAGGCCGCTCAGGGCGCCACCGAGCCACCCTGGCCCCTGACCCGGCCATGACCCCGGCCGACGCGCCCCTCGACCCGAGCGCGGACCAGGCCCGGCGCTGGCTGACGGAGGAGCTCGCCGGCGCCGAGTACCACGCCCAGCCCTCGCTGCTCGAGCGGCTGCGGGAGTGGGTGGACCACCTCCTCGACGCGGCCCCCGGCACCGGGCTGCCCGCGGTCGCGGTCCCGGTGGCCGTGGGTCTCGTCCTCGCCGCGCTCGCCCTCGTCCTGTGGCGGGTCCTGCGCCGGGACGTGGGCAGCGCCGGCGCCGGGCGGGCCGCCCGGGTCCTCGACGTGCCCGACCTGCCGGCCTCGGCGCTGCGTGCCCGGGCCCGCGAGGCCCTGGCCCGGGGCCACTGGGACGGCGCGGTGCTCGACGGGCTGCGCGCCATCGCCCGCGGCGCCGTCGAGCGGGTCGTCCTCGACGACGCGCCGGGCCGCACCGCGCACGAGGTCGCCGCGGCGCTCGCCGAGCGCTTCCCCGCCGAGTCGGCGGCGCTGGCGGCGGCGGCCGACCGGTTCGACGCCGTCCGCTACGGGCACCGCAGGGCGAGCGAGGAGGCCGCCCACGCGGTCCTCGCCCTCGACGAGCGCCTCGAGACGGCGCGCCCGGTGCCGGTCGGATGACCGCCACCGCCGTCGCTCCCGCCGCGCTGGACGCCCCCCGGCTCGCCCGGCGCACCCGGGCCGTGCTCGGGTGGGCCCTGCTCGTCGTCCTCGGCGGCGTCCTCGTCGCCCTCGCGGCCGGTCGGCCCGCGCCGGAGGACTACCTCCACCCCGACGGGACCGGGCAGGGCGGCACCCGTGCCCTCGTCCAGGTGCTGCGCCAGCACGGGGTCACCGTCGACGTCGTCGAGCGCTCCGCCGACGCCGTCGCCGCCAGTGGCCCGGGGACCACGCTCGTCGTGGGCAACACCGACCTGCTCTCGGACACCGCGGCCCGGCGGCTGCTCGCCGGCACCACCGCCGCCGACCGGCTGGTCCTGCTCGACGCCTCGCCCACCGTGCTCGACGCCCTCGACCTCGGCCTCGCCGCCCGCAGCGCCGCCACGACGGCCGGTCCGGCCGGCTGCTCGGCCTCCTGGGTGCACCCCGGGGACGAGGTCACCCGGGTCACCTGGGAGATCGTGCCCACCGGCGGCGCCCTGCCCCCGGGGAGCGAGGGCTGCTTCCCGCTCGCCGGCGGGGACGCCGCGGGCGCTGTCGGCTACGCGGCGGTCGAGCTGCCGAGCACCGGGAGTCACCCGGCGCTCACCCTCGTCGGCTTCCCCGATGCCGCGACGAACCGCTTCGTCACCGAGTCCGCGCACGCGGGGCTCGTCGTGCGCCTGCTCGGGGGGTCGGCCCACGTGGTCTGGCTGCACGCCGACGACGAGGACCTCCTCGCCAACCCCTCGACGGCCCAGGAGCCGGTGTGGCCGGCGTGGACCGGGCCGGGGCTCGTCGTGGCCACCCTCGCCCTGCTCGCCTTCGCCGTCGCCCGCGGCCGCCGCCTCGGCCGGCTCGTGCCCGAGCCCCTGCCGGTGGTCGTGCGCGCCGTGGAGACCACCGAGTCGCGTGCCGAGCTCTACCGGGCCGCCGCCGACCACGCCCGCGCCGCCGCCGTCCTGCGGCAGGCGAGCAGCCGGCGGCTCGCGCGCCGCCTGGGCCTCGCACCGGGTGTCGACGCCGACGCGCTCCTCGCCGCGGTCGCCGCGGCCACCGGCACGGACCCGCCCGAGGTGGCCGCGCTCCTCCACGGGCCCGCGCCCGCCGACGAGGCCGCGCTCGTCACCCTCGCCCGCCAGCTCACCCACCTCGAGGAGAAGGTCCGCACGCCATGACCGAGACCCCCACCACCCCCGCGCCCGACGCCCGCGCGGCCCTCGTCCGGGTCCGCGACGAGGTGGCCAAGGCCGTCGTCGGCCAGGACGCCGCCGTCGCCGGGCTGCTCGTCGCCCTGCTCTGCCGCGGCCACATCCTCCTCGAAGGGGTGCCGGGGGTCGCCAAGACGCTGCTCGTGCGCTCGCTCGCGGCGGCGCTCGACGTCGACACCAAACGCGTCCAGTTCACCCCGGACCTCATGCCCGGCGACCTCACCGGCTCGCTCGTCTACGACGCCCGGGCCAGCGAGTTCGAGTTCCGCCCCGGGCCGGTCTTCACCCACCTGCTGCTCGCCGACGAGATCAACCGGACACCGCCGAAGACCCAGGCCGCGCTGCTCGAGGCGATGGAGGAGCGCCAGGTGTCGGTCGACGGCACCCCGCACGCGCTGCCCTCGCCCTTCCTCGTCGCCGCGACCCAGAACCCCGTCGAGTACGAGGGCACCTACCCTCTCCCCGAGGCCCAGCTGGACCGCTTCCTGCTCAAGGTGGTCCTGCCGGTGCCGGACCGCGAGGACGAGGTGGCCGTCCTGCGCCGGCACGCCGGGGGGTTCGACCCGCGCGACCTGGGCGCCGCGGGGATCGCCTCCGTCGCCGGCGCGGCCGACATCGAGGCGGGCAGCGCCGCCGTCCGCGAGGTCGAGGTCTCCGAGGAGGTCCTCGGCTACGTCGTCGACATCGCCCGCGCGACCCGGACGTCCCCGTCGCTGGCCCTCGGGGTCTCGCCGCGGGGGGCCACCGCGCTCCTCGCGACGAGCCGGGCCTGGGCGTGGCTGAGCGGCCGTGGCTACGTGACGCCCGACGACGTCAAGGCGCTCGCCGTGGCCACCCTGGCCCACCGGCTCATGCTCCGGCCCGAGGCCGAGCTCGAGGGCACCTCGGTGACCTCCGTCCTGCACAGCGTCCTCGCGTCGGTGCCCGTGCCCCGCTGATGGCGCTCACGACGCGCGCCGCCGCGCTGCTCCTGCTCGGGCTCGTCCCGGTCGTGCTCCGGCCGGCGGCCTCGACGGTGCTCGCCTGGGTGGTCCTCTGGCTCCTCGCCGTGCTCGCCGACCTCGTCCTCGCGGCCTCGCCGAGCGCGCTGCGTCTGACCCGCGAGGACCCGGCGCTCCAGGTGCGCCTCGGCGAGCCGGTGAGCGCGAGCCTCGTCCTGGAGAACACCGGCGGCCGGCACGCCACGGGGCTCCTGCGCGACGCCTGGCCACCCTCGGCGGGCGGGAGCCCGAGCCGCCACGGGCTCGCGGTGCCGCCCGGCGAGCGACGGCGCGTGACGACGGTCCTCACCCCGACCCGGCGGGGCGACCGCAGCGCCGACCGGGTCACCGTGCGTCTCGCCGGCCCGCTCGGGCTCGCCGCCCGCCAGCGCTCCGTCGAGGTCCCGGGCCGGGTCCGGGTGCTGCACGCCTTCCCCTCGCGCCGGCACCTGCCGAGCCGGCTCGCGGTGCTGCGCGAGCTCGACGGCCGCGCGGCGGTGCGCACCCGGGGCCAGGGCACCGAGTTCGACAGCCTGCGCGACTACGTCGACGGCGACGACGTGCGCTCCATCGACTGGCGGGCCACCGCGCGACGCCGGCACCTCGTCGTGCGCACCTGGCAGCCGGAGCAGCACCGGCGGGTCGTCCTCGTCCTCGACACCGGGCGCACGAGCGCCGGGCGGGTCGGCGACGCGCCCCGGCTGGACGCCGCCATGGACGCGGCGCTGCTGCTCACCGCGCTCGCCGGCCACGCCCACGACCGGGTCCAGGTCGTCGCCGGCGACCGCCGGGTCCACGCCCGGGTGGCCGGCAGCGACCGGGCACGGCTGCTCCACGACGTCATCAGCACCCTCGCCCCGCTCGACGCCCAGGTGGTCGAGACCGACTGGGGCGTACTCGCCGCCGAGGTCGCGCGCTCGACCCACCGCTCCCTCGTCGTCCTCCTCACCCCGCTGGAGCCGGCCGCCGTCGAGGAGGGGCTGCTCCCCGCCCTGCCGACGCTCGTGGCCCACCACCGGGTCGTCGTGGCCTCGGTGAGCGACCCCCTGGTCGAGGCGATGCGGACCGCACGCGAGGGGTCCGCCGAGGTGTGGGACGCCGCGGCCGCCGAGCGCACCGCGGCGCTGCGGGAGGGCACGGCCGAGGCCCTGCGCCGGCTCGGGGTGGACGTCCTCGACGCGCCGCCGGACGAGCTGCCGGTGCGGCTGGCCGACCACTACCTCGCGCTCAAGCGCGAGGGGCTGCTCTAGCCGCCCCGCCGTCAGCCGGCGACGGGCAGGGCGTCGCCGAGGTCGCGCCGGGCGACGAGGTCGCCGGTGGCGCCGCGGGCGGCCGCCGCCCGGCCGACGACGAAGACGTAGAGGACGAAGGCGCTCTCGGCGAGGACGCCGATGGCGATCCGCGCCCACGTCGGCAGCCCGGACGGGGTGACGAAGCCCTCGATGACGCCGCTGACGAAGAGGACCACGGCCAGGCCCATGGCGGTGCCCACCCCGGAGCGTGCCTCGCGGGCCAGCGACCGCCCCCGCGGCAGCGCACCCGGGCTCACCCAGGCCCAGCAGATCCGCAGCCCGGCGGCGGCGGCGACGAAGACCGCGGTCAGCTCGAGCAGCCCGTGCGGGAGGATGAGCCCGAAGAACAGGGCCGTGCGGTCGTGGTAGGCCATGAGCGCACCCGCGACACCGACGTTGAGCACGTTCTGCGCGAGGACGTAGAACACCGGCAGGCCGAGCACGCCCAGGGCGATGACCTGGGCCGCGACCCAGGCGTTGTTCGTCCACACCAGGCCGGTGAAGTCGAGGTGGGCGTACTGCGAGTAGTACTGCTCGAAGTCGGTGCCGACGAACTGCTCGACCTCCTCCGGCGTCATCATCGAGGTCCACACCCGCGGGTGGGAGTACGCGTACCACCCGACGAGCACGGCGAAGGCGACGTTGGCGAGCGCGGTGCTCACCCACCACCACCGCAGCCGGTAGAGCCCGGCGGGGAAGGTCGTCGTGAAGAAGCCGGCGAGCGCGCGCCAGGTGCTCGTGCGCCGTCCGGCGGTCGCGAACCGGGCCCGGGCCACGAGCGAGGACAGGTGCGTGACCACCGAGGGGTCCGGGCTGGCGGAGCGGACGACGGACAGCTGGGTCGAGACCCGCTGGTAGAGGTCGAGCAGCTCGTCGGCCTCCGCGCCGGTGAGCCGGCGCCGCCCGACGAGGGCCTCCAGCCGGTTCCACTGCGCCTGGTGGGCGGCCACGTAGGCGTCGAGGTCCACGGCGCCAGCGTAGGCGACCGCCCGGCCGGCCCGGCTAGCCTGGCGGTGTGGAGCACACCGGGGGCCGCGAGGTCGCCTACCGCGCGTACGCCTCCGAGGACGTGGTCACCGGCGAGGGCGTCGCCGTCGAGCTGCCGGTCGCGGGGACGATGACCCGGGCGGCGGCCGGCCTGCTCGACCTCGTCGTCGCCGTCGTGCTGCTCGTCGCGATGAGCTGGGGGGTCGGGCTGCTCGTCGCCGGCTCGAGCCCGGCGGTGGCCACCGCCCTGCGGCTCGTCGGCGCGGTCGCCGTCGTCGTCGGGCTGCCCGCCGCGGTCGAGACCCTCACCCGGGGGCGGACGCTCGGCAAGGTCGCCCTCGGGCTGCGGGTGGTGCGCGACGACGGGGGGCCGATCACCGCCCGGCACGCCCTCACCCGGGCCCTCGTCGGGGCGGTCGAGATCTGGCCGCCCCTCACCGGCGTCCCGGCGCTCGTCACCTCCGTGGTCCACCCCCGCAGCAAGCGGCTCGGCGACCTCGCCGCCGGCACCTACGTCGTCCGGCAGCGCTCCCGGATGCGGCTCGCACCGCCCCCGCAGATGCCGCCGCCGCTCGCCGGCTGGGCGGTGGCGGCCGACCTCGCGGCGCTGCCCACGGGGCTCACGGTCGCCGTGCGGCAGTTCCTCGGCCGGGCGGCGACGCTCGCCCCCGCCTCGCGCGAGCCGCTCGCTCGCGAGCTGCTCGCCGAGGTCCTGCGCTACGTCGCGCCGGCACCGCCGGCGGGGTTCCACCCCGAGTACGTCCTCGCGGCGGTCCTCGCCGAGCGCCGCCGCCGTGACGGGGAGCGGCTGGCCCGCGAGGACGCGCTGCGGCGCCGGGTGCTCGCGCCGGACCCGCTCGGCTGAGGCGGGGGCCCTCAGGCGCCGAGCGCGGCGTACCCGGGCTTGAGGACGTGCTCGATGAGCTCGAGCCGCTCGTCGAACGGCAGGAACGCCGACTTCATCGCGTTGACCGTCACCCACCGCAGGTCCTCGAGGTCCCACCCGGCCTCGTCGACGAGCAGCTGCATCTCCCGGGACATCGACGTGCCGGACATCAGCCGGTTGTCGGTGTTCACCGTGACCCGGAACCGGAGCCGCTTGAGCAGGGTGATCGGGTGGGTGGCCACCGACTGCGCGGCCCCGGTCTGCACGTTGGAGCTCGGGCACATCTCGAGCGGGATCCGCCGGTCGCGGACGTAGGCGGCCAGCCGGCCGAGCCGGGCCTGCCCGTCGGCCGTCAGCTCGATGTCGTCGACGATGCGCACCCCGTGGCCGAGGCGGTCGGCCCCGCACCACTGGATGGCCTCCCAGATGCTCGGCAGCCCGAAGGCCTCCCCGGCGTGGATCGTGAAGTGGGCGTTCTCGCGCCGCAGGTACTCGAAGGCGTCGAGGTGGCGGGTGGGCGGGAAGCCGGCCTCGGCACCGGCGATGTCGAAACCGGCGACGCCGCGGTCGCGGTAGGCGACGGCGAGCTCGGCGATCTCCCGGCTGTTCGCGGCGTGCCGCATCGCGGTGAGCAGGGCCCGCACCCGGATCGGCGTGCCCGCGGCCGCCGCCTGCGCCTCGCCCTCCCGGAAGCCGGCGAGCACCGCCTCGAGCACCCGCTCCAGGCTCAGCCCACCCTCGATGTGCAGCTCGGGGGCGAACCGGGACTCGGCGTAGACCACGCCGTCGTCGGCGAGGTCGAGGGCGCACTCGCGGGCGACGCGGGTCAACTGCTCCTCGGTCTGCATGACCGCCACGGTGTGCGAGAACGTCTCGAGGTAGCGCTCCAGGGAGCCGGAGTCCGCGGCGTCGCGGAACCACGTGCCGAGCGCCTCGGGCTCGCTCGTCGGCAGGCCCGCGTATCCGGCGGAGCGGGCGAGGTCGACGACGGTCGCCGGGCGCAGACCGCCGTCGAGGTGGTCGTGCAGCAGCACCTTGGGTGCCCGGCGCACGGCGGCCGGGGTCGGCACGGTCATGCCGCGCCCCCGCCGGTCGAGCGGGTCCTCGGTGTCCTCGGCGCGTGCTCCACGGCGCTCACCCTAGCGACCCCGACCGGGGCCGGCCGGACGCCCGGGCCGGCGAACCTGTGCGTCCGTCCGGGCCACCGGTGACAGGTCCGGCCGCTAGCGTGGCAGCGCCATCGACCAGAAAGGGTCCACCCGTGATCGTTCTCGGCATCATCCTGCTCATCATCGGCCTCGTCGCCAAGATCTCCGTCCTCACGACGATCGGCGTCATCCTCGTCGTCGTCGGTGCCGTCCTGGCCATCCTCGGCTCGACCGGCCGCGCCATCGGCGGCCGCCGGCACTGGTTCTGAGCCGGACCGCCACCGGACGCCGCCCCGCATACCGCGGGGCGGCGTCCGTCGTCCCGGTCCGGGTGCTCAGCCGGCGTCGTCAGTGGCGGCGATACGGTCGATGACGACCGGCCCGAGCGCGGGGCGCGAGCCCTCGGGCGCGACGAACACGGCTCCCTGAAGCGCCTCCTCGGCCCGGGCGAAGCGCTCCGGAGTGTCGGTGTGCAGGGTCATCATCCGCTCCCCGGCCCGCACCACCGCGCCCGGCTTGACGTGCAGCTCGACCCCGGCACCGGCCTGCACCGGGTCCTCCTTGCGGGCCCGCCCGGCACCGAGTCGCCAGGCGGCGACCCCGACGGCGTAGGCGTCGAGCTGGGTGACCACCCCGTCGGCCGGCGCGAGCACGTCCTCGGTGTGCCGGGCGGTGGGCAGCGGCGCGTCCGGGTCCCCGCCCTGGGCCGAGAGCATCCGCCGCCACACGTCCATCGCCCGGCCGTCCTCGAGCGCGGCGCGCACGTCCTGGCCTCCCCGGCCCGCGGCCTCGAGCATCTCCTCGGCCAACCGCACCGTGAGCTCGACGACGTCGCGCGGGCCCCCGCCGGCGAGCACCTCCACCGACTCGCGCACCTCGAGGGCGTTGCCCGCGGTCAGACCGAGCGGGGTGGACATGTCGGTGAGCAGCGCGACGGTCCGCACACCGGCGTCCGTGCCGAGGTCGACCATCGTGCGGGCCAGCTCGCTCGCGTCCTCGCGGGTCTTCATGAACGCGCCGCTGCCGACCTTGACGTCGAGGACGAGCGCCCCGGTGCCCTCGGCGATCTTCTTGCTCATGATCGAGGAGGCGATCAGCGGGATCGCCTCGACGGTGCCGGTGACGTCGCGCAGCGCGTAGAGCTTCTTGTCGGCCGGGGCCAGGCCGGAGCCGGCGGCGCAGACCACGGCACCGACGTCCTCGAGCTGGCGCAGCATCGCCTCGGTGGGCAGCGACGCCTGCCAGCCGGCGACCGACTCGAGCTTGTCGAGCGTGCCCCCGGTGTGCCCGAGCCCCCGGCCGGACAGCTGGGGCACGGCGACGCCGAAGACCGCGACGAGTGGTGCGAGCGGGAGGGTGATCTTGTCGCCGACGCCCCCGGTGGAGTGCTTGTCGGCGGTGGGGCGGGAGAGGCCGGAGAAGTCCATCCGCTCCCCGCTGGCGATCATCGCGCCGGTCCACGTCGCGATCTCCCGCCGGGTCATGCCGTTGAGCAGCACCGCCATGGCGAGCGCGCTCATCTGCTCGTCGGCGACGACGCCGCGGGTGTAGGCGTCGAGCACCCACTGGATCTCGGCGTCGGCGAGCTCGCGGCGGTCGCGCTTGTGGACGATGACGTCGACGGCGTCGAAGGCTTCGGTCATCGGCCCATCATCGCAGGACGGGACCGCCCGGCCTCAGGGGCGGCGGCCGGCGAGGTCGTCCGCGCCGAACGCCTGCGGGAGCACCTCGCGCATCGGCAGGTCGCCGGCCGGGGTGCGCAGCACCGTCTCGGGCGTCCCGTTCTCCCACAGCAGCTGGCGGCAGCGACCGCACGGCATGAGGGTCTCCCCCCGCCCGTCGAGGCACCAGACGGCGACGAGCCGGCCACCGCCGGTGGCGTGCAGTGCCGAGACCATGCCGCACTCGGCGCACAGGGTGACCCCGTAGGCGGCGTTCTCGACGTTGCACCCGGACACGACCCGGCCGTCGTCGACGAGCCCGGCCACCCCGACGGGGAAGTCGCTGTAGGGGCAGTAGGCGAGCGCGGTCATCCGGACCGCCTCGGCCCGCAGCGCCTCCCAGTCGACGGCGGGCACGCTCACGCGTCGTCCTCGGACACGGCTCGTCGGGCGTCGAGCCCGCGGACCACCGCAGCCGTGGCGAGCAGCCGGGCCCCGTGGGCGACGGCGCGCTCGTCGACGACGAGGTCGCCCTGGTGCAGGTCGTAGGTCGGGCCGCCGGGGGTGCGCGTGCCGAGCCGGGCCATCGCGCCATGGCAGTGCTCGAGGTACCACGCGAAGTCCTCGCCCCCGAGCGACTGGGCCGTCGGGACCGGTCGGACGTGGCTGGCGAGCGCCGCCCGGCGCAGCGCGGAGATGCCGTCGGCGGTGTTGACGACCGGGGGCACCCCGCGCAGCCGCTCGACCTTGGCCTGCACCCCGTAGGGCTGGACGACGCCGTGGACGATCTCCTCGAGCAGCGGCCCGACGGTGAGCCAGGACTCGGCGTCGAGCATCCGCAGGGTGCCGCGGCACTCGCCCGTCGACGGGATGACGTTGGCGACCCGGCCGGCCTGGACGGTGCCCCACACCAGGGCCGCCCCGGTGCGCGGGTCGAGGCGGCGCCCGAGGACGGCCGGCACGTCGGTGACGACTTTGGCGAGCGCGTAGACGAGGTCCTCGGTCAGCTGGGGGCGCGAGGTGTGCCCGCCCCGGCCGTGGAGGGAGACGACGAGCTGGTCGGAGGCCGCGGTCAGCGGACCCTCGCGCAACCCGACCTCGCCGACGTCGATGCTCGGGTCGCAGTGCACGGCGAAGATCGTGTCGACCCCCTCGAGCACGCCGGCCTCGATCGCCTCGAGGGCACCGCCGGGCATGACCTCCTCGGCGGCCTGGACGACGGCGCGCACGGCGATGCCACGCTCGGTGAGCGAGTCCTCGACGCCGCGCAGCGCGGTGAGGGCCCCGACGAGGGCGGCGACGTGGACGTCGTGGCCGCAGGCGTGGCACACCCCCTCGGTGCGCGAGGCCCACTCCAGCCCCGAGCGCTCGGTGACCGGGAGGGCGTCCATGTCGGCGCGCAGGGCCACGCGGTGGGTCGGCTCCGGCGCGCCGAGGTCGGCGACGAGACCGGTCCCGGGCAGCCGCCGGACCGCGACCCCGGCGGTCTCGAGGCAGGCGGCCACGGCGTCGGTCGTGCGCGTCTCCTCGCGGGACAGCTCGGGGTGGGCGTGGAGGTCCCGCCGGAGGTCGATGAGCTCGGGTGACAGCGAGGTGATGCGCTCGCCGAGTGCGGCGAGGAGGGCATCGTCGTTCATCAGGAGCCGAGTCTAGCCCGGCGCCTCCGCTGCCGGCCCGGCCGCCTGGCGTTGCTCCCAGCGGGCCGCGATGCCGTTCATCTCCTCGGTGACGAACTCGAGGAACTCGACCGAGAGCCCGAGGCGTCTGCCGGCCCGACTGTCCGGGCCGACGTCCTCGCGGGCCAGGGCGAGTGCGGTGATGATCGGCGCGTGGATCCGGGTGGTCGCGACGGTGGCGTCGTGCCAGGCGTCGTCCTCGACGACGTAGACGTCGCGGCGCGACCCGCGCTCGCGCTCGCGCCGGATCCAGCGCAGCCCGGCGAGGTAGCGCACGGCCCCCGAGACGGCCGCCGGGCTGACGTGGAGGAGCTCGACGAGCTCGGCCGAGGTGAGCCGCCCGGAGTCGGTGGCGAGCAGCGCCGCGAACACCCGGGCCGGCTGCATCGGCACACCGGACTGGGCGAGCGTGCCGCCGAGCCGCTCGACGACGCGCCGGACGACCTCCTGCGGGGTGTCCCGCGGTGCACCGGGATGTCGCTCGGTCGCCATGGACGCGACTTTACAACATTCACAATTTTGTGAATACGGTGTAGCGTCGACGAGGTGACCGACGCCATCACCATCCGCGGACTGCGCAAGACCTTCGGGCGCACCGTCGCCCTGGACGGCCTCGACCTCACCGTCCGCGAGGGCGAGGTCCACGGCTTCCTCGGCCCCAACGGCGCCGGCAAGTCCACGACCATCCGCGCCCTGCTCGGCCTGCTGCGGGTCGACGCCGGCACCGCCCGGGTCCTCGGCCGAGACCCGTGGCGGGAGGCCACCGCCCTCCACCGCGACCTCGCCTACGTCCCCGGCGACGTCGTCCTGTGGCCGACCCTCTCCGGTGGGGAGACCATCGACCTGCTCGGGCGCCTGCGGGGCGGGGTCGACGAGGAGCGCCGCCGCCGGCTCGTCGCGCGCTTCGAGCTCGACGAGACCAAGAAGGGCAAGGCGTACAGCAAGGGCAACCGGCAGAAGGTGGCGCTCGTCGCCGCGCTCGCCAGCCGGGTCCCCCTGCTCGTCCTCGACGAGCCGACGGCCGGGCTGGACCCCCTCATGGAGCAGGTCTTCCAGGACGAGCTGGCCGCGCTGCGGGCCGAGGGGCGCACGACGCTGCTCTCCAGCCACATCCTCAGCGAGGTCGAGCGCGCCTGCGACCGGGTGAGCATCGTGCGGGCCGGCGTCGTCGTCGAGAGCGGGAGCCTGGAGCACCTGCGCCGGCTCACCCGCACCCGGGTGCAGGCCACCGTCGAGGACACCCCGACCCGGGCGGAGGCCGCCGGCTGGCCCGGGGTCGCCGACGTGGCCCTCCAGGACGGCCGGCTCTCGTGCACCGTCGACGCCGAGCACCTCGGCGGCCTCGTCGCCGAGCTCGCCCGCCGCCGGGTGGCGGGCCTGACCTGCCAGCCCCCCTCGCTCGAGGAGCTCTTCCTCGCCCGGTACGAGGGGGGCTCACCGGTGCCCGCGCAGGCACGGGCATGACCCGCCTCGCCGGCCTGCGTGACCTGCTGCGGCTGGCCTGGCGGCGCGACCGGGTCATCGTCCCGTCGAGCGTCGCGGGGCTCGTCCTGCTCTCGGTGGGGTCGGCGCAGGCCACCCTCGCCCTCTTCCCCGACGACGACTCGGCGGTCGCGGGGCTGGCGGACATCGTCGCCAACCCCGCGCTCGTGGCGATGTACGGCCCGATCAGCGCCGCCGACGCCGACGCACTCGCCGTCTTCAAGACCGTGATGATGGGCGCGGTGCTCACCGCCGTGCTCGCGCTCGTCGTGCTCCGGCGGCACACCCGCACCGAGGAGGAAGAAGGCCGCCTCGAGCTCGTCGGGGCCGGCGTCGTCGGGCGCTGGGCGCCGTTGGCAGCCGGGGTCCTCGTCGCGACGAGCGCGGTGCTGCTCGCGAGCGGCCTGTCCGCCCTCGGGCTGCTCGGCCTGGGGATGGACCCGGCCGGCTCGCTCGCCTTCGGTGTCGCCTGGGCGACCGCGGGGCTGGCCCAGGTGGGCGTCACCGCGCTGGCGGTCCAGCTGGCCTCGACCACTCGCGGCGCCGGTGGGCTGGCGTTCGGCGCGCTGGGTGCCGCCTACCTGCTGCGCGCGGCCGCCGACTCCGTCGACGGCGGCGTCGTGCACGCCCTCGGCTGGCTCTCCCCCCTCGGCTGGGCCGGCCGCGTCGAGCCCTACGGGCGCGACCGGACATGGGTGCTCGCGCTCGGGCTCGGCGCCCTCGTCCTCGGGGTCGCGGCAGCCCTCGTCGTCCTCGACCGGCGCGACCTCGGCGGGGGCGTGCTCCCGACACGCACCGGTCGTGCCCGGGCGGGCCGGGCCCTCTCCGGGCCCCTCGGGCTGGTCTCGCGGCTCGCGACGGGGACGCTCCTCGGGTGGGTCGTCGGGCTGGCCGCCGGCGGCGTCGTCCTCGGTTCGCTGCTCGGCGCGGTGGGCGACCTCTCCTCGAGCCCGCAGATGCAGCGCTTCCTCGAGGCGCTCGGCGGGTCGGCGGGCACGCTCGAGGAGGTCTACCTGGCCACCGAGAGCCGCTTCGTCGCGGTCGCCATCGCCGCCGGGGGCATCGCCCTCGTCCTGCGCCTGGGCGCCGCGGAGCGCCTCGGGCTCGGCGAGGCCGTGCTCGCGACCCCGACGAGCCGGACGCGCTGGTACGCGGCCCACGTCGCGCTCGCGGTCGGCGCGACGACCCTGTTCACGCTCGTCGTCGGCGGTGCGGTCGCGCTCGTCGGCCCCCGGGCCAGCGAGGACGCACCGGGCGCCGGAGCCGTCCTCGGCGCGTTCCTCGCCACCCTGCCCGCGGTCTGGCTGCTCGTCGCGGCCGCGGCGCTGCTCGTCGGGGCCCGCCCCCGGTTCGCCCCGCTGGCCTGGGCGGTGCTCCTCGTCGGCTTCGTCGTCGGCGAGCTCGGGCCGACCATGGACCTGCCCGGATGGCTCGTCGACCTCTCGCCGTTCGCCCACCTCGGCCAGCTGCCCGGTGGGGAGTTCGCCGCCCTCGCGGCGGCGGTCATGACCGTCCTCGCCGCGGGCCTCGTCGGCGGTGGCGGGGTGGCCTACGCCCGCCGCGACCTCGCCTGAGCCCCGCTGCCGGCTAGAGCAGGTCCTCGCGACCGGCCGCGCGCAGGGCGTCGACGACGGCCTTGACCTCCTGCGCGCGCTCGCGGGTGGTCACGAGCACGGCGTCCGGGGTGTCGACGACGACGAGGTCCTCCACCCCGAGCAGCGCGACCTGCCGGCCCCCGGAGGGCACGACGACCCCCGTCGCGTCGAGAGCCACGACGTCAGGGGCCGCACCGAGCACCCGCACCCCGCCGTCGTCCGGCAGCAGCCGCCCGAGGCTGCGGAAGTCGCCGACGTCCTCCCACCGGAAGGCCGCCGGGACGACGGCCACGTGCCCGGCGGCCGCGGCCGGCTCGGCGACGGCGTGGTCGATGGCGATCCGCGGTAGGCCGGGCCAGATCTCCGCCAGCCGCGAGCGGTCGGCCGCGATCGCGCGCAGACCGTCGGCGAGCTCGGGGTGCCACCGCTGCAGGAGGTCGAGCAGGACGCTCGCCCGGACGACGAACATGCCGGCGTTCCAGCGGTACCGGCCCGAGCCGAGGTAGGCGCGCGCTCGCTCCGCGTCCGGCTTCTCGACGAACTCCACCGCGCGCAGCGCCGTGGGGAAGGGCTCGAGCGGCTCGCCGGCACGGATGTAGCCGAAGCCGGTGGCCGGGTGGGTCGGCTCGACCCCGAGGGTGACGAGACGCCCCGCGCGGGCGACCTCCACGGCCTCGCGCACCGCCGCCTGGAAGGCCTCGGCATCGGGGATGACGTGGTCGGCGGCGAAGGAGCCGATGACCGCCTCGGGATCCTCGCGCTCGACGACCGCGGCCGCCAGCCCGATCGCGGCCATCGAGTCACGCGGCTCCGGCTCGGCGAGGACCCGGTCGCCCGCGAGCCCGGGCAGCTGGTCGCGCACGGCGTCGGCGTGCGCCTCGCCGGTGACGACGAGAGCGCGCTCGGCGCTCAGCGGGGCCAGCCGCTCGAGGGTCTCCTGCAGCAGCGAGCGCCCGCTGCCGGTGAGGTCGAGGAGGAACTTCGGGTGCCCGGCCCGGCTCAGCGGCCACAGCCTCGTCCCGGCCCCCCCGGCGGGAACGACCGCCCAGAATACCGCGAGGTCACCCATGGCGCCGAGGGTAGCCCGTCACCCAGTCGTCATCCGACACGCACCGGGCCGTCGCCGGGGGGTCGCCGGCCCTCGGGAGCGTGGACCCGTGCGCATCGTCGTCGTCACCGAGTCCTTCCTCCCCACGCTCAACGGGGTCACCACGAGCGTGTGCCGGGTGCTCGAGTGCCTCACCGCGGCCGGTCACCGGGTCTCGGTGGTCTGCCCACGCCCCGCGCCGGCCGAGTACGCCGGTGCCGTGGTCCACGCCGTCCCGTCGGTACCGGTGCGCTCGTTCCCGACGGGCATCCCGACCGGTGCCGTGCGGGCCGTCCTCGAGGCCGTCCGGCCCGACGTCGTCCACGTCGCCTCGCCCTTCGTCCTCGGGGCCCGGGCGCTGCGCGAGGCCGACGAGCTGGGCATCCCCTCGGTCGCCGTCTACCAGACGGACATGCCGAGCTACCTGGCCCAGCACGCACCGACGCTCATCGGGCCGGGGGCCGCCGGCGCCGCGTGGCGGTGGGTGCGACGGGTCCACGACCTGGCCGACCTCACCCTCGCCCCCTCGACCCCGACCGCGGCCGAGCTCGCGGCGCATGGCGTCCGGGACGTCGCCCGGTGGGGCCGCGGGGTCGACACGGCCCTCTTCCACCCCGACCGTCGCACGGCCGTGGCGGGCGCGCGCGGCGAGCTCGCGCCGGACGGCGAGGTGCTCGTCGGCTACGTCGGGCGGCTCGCGCCGGAGAAGGAGCTCGGTCGGCTCGTCGACGTGGCCCGCGTCCCGGGGACGCGGCTCGTCGTCGTCGGCGACGGGCCGAGCCGGGCGCGGGTGGCCGCGCGCCTCGCCGAGGCGGTCGCCTCGACGCCCGGCCGCCCCAACCGGCCGCCGGTCCTGCTCGGGCAGCGCTCCGGCGAGGCGCTCGCGCAGGCCTACGGGCTGCTCGACGTCTTCGTCCACACCGGCACCCGGGAGACCTTCGGGCAGACCCTCCAGGAGGCGCACGCGAGCGGCCTGCCCGTCGTGGCGCCGGCGCGCGGCGGCCCGCTCGACCTCGTCGAGCACGGCCGGACCGGCCTGCTCGCCGACCCCGACCGGGCCGGTGACCTCGCCGACCGCGTCCGCACGCTCGTCCTCGACCCCGGTCTGCGGGCGCGGATGGGCCGGGCCGGGCGCGCGGCCGTCGAGGGACGCACCTGGGCGTCGCTGACCGAGGAGCTGCTCGGCCACTACCGCGCGGTGGCCGGCGCCCACCCGCGGCGGCGGGTCCGCCGCGCCGCCTGAGCGGCCCCGCCGCGCAGGCGGGGCTCAGCCGCCCAGTGGCAGCGAGCGCACGACCCGCCAGACACCGTCCTCGGCGTGCTCGTAGAGCTCGACGCTCGTCACCGTGAAGTCGCACCGGAACCCGGCCAGCCCGGTGTAGGCGCGGTCGAGGGCGTCGTCGTCGAGGTGGTGCGCCACGGTGACGTGCGGGTGGTAGGGGAAGTCGAGCGCCCGTTCGACCGGCCCGGAGCGGATCTGGCGCTCGAGCTGCTCGCAGTGGGCGATGCCCGCGGAGACCTGGACGAAGACCACCGGCGAGACCGGCCGGAAGGTGCCGGTGCCGTGGAGCACGACGGTGAACGGCTCGTGCCCGGCGCACACGGACTCGAGGTGCTCGACGAAGGCGTCGTGGTCCTGCGGCGGGACGGCCGTCGGCGGCATCAGCGTGACGTGCGGCGGGATGGACGCGGCCATGGGGTCCCCGAACCCGGCCCGGGCGGACTGCAGCTGGGTGCTCCAGGGCTCGGGGACGGACACGGCCACACCGTGCACCGGCATCGGGGCCTCCTCAGCGGGCCGCCGGCAGGAGGCCGACGGCGTCGCGGACCCGGGTCATCGTCGCGTGCGCCACCTCGCCGGCACGCGCGGCACCGTCGGCGAGGATGCGGTCCAGCTCCGCCGGGTCGCCGAGCAGCTCGTCCATCCGCGTGCGGAAGGGCTCGACGGCGGCGAGGACCACCTCGGCCACCTCCTTCTTGAGGTCGCCGTACCCGTGCCCGGCGAACCGGGCCTCGAGCTCGGCGACCGGGGTGCCCGAGAGGACCGAGTGGATGACGAGGAGGTTGGAGACGCCCGGCTTGGCCGCGGGGTCGTAGCGCACCTCGGCCTCGGTGTCGGTGACCGCCGACATCACCTTCTTGCGCAGCCGGTTCGGCTCGTCGCCGAGCAGGAGCAGGCCCT
Organism: Phycicoccus endophyticus; assembly: GCF_011326735.1. Lineage (GTDB taxonomy): Bacteria > Actinomycetota > Actinomycetes > Actinomycetales > Dermatophilaceae > Phycicoccus > Phycicoccus endophyticus. The sequence continues at coordinate 87,512 of NZ_JAANCN010000011.1, read as the reverse complement.
TGTCCGGCGAGCTCGACCCGGACATCTTCGACGTCGGGTCGGTCAGCTCCATGATCTTGGCCGACTCCTTGACGATGTACGGCTCCGGCACGGTGAGGGTGGGCCCGAACCGGGTGTTGAACCGCTCGGCGAGGTCGCGGGTGATCTCGAGGTGCTGGCGCTGGTCCTCCCCGACCGGCACGTACGCCGCGTCGTACATGAGGATGTCGGCCGCCATGAGCATCGGGTAGGTGAACAGCCCGACGTTGGCGTTCTGCCCCTTGCCGACCTTGTCCTTGAACTGGGTCATCCGGCTGGCCTCGCCGAACCCGGTGAGGCAGTTCATGACCCAGCCGAGCTCCGCGTGGGCGGCGACGTGGCTCTGGCAGAAGACCGCCGAGCGCTGCGGGTCGACCCCCCCGGCGATGAACTGCGCAGCCGTGACCCGGGTGCGGCGACGCAGCACCTCGGGGTCGGTGGGGACGGTGAGCGCGTGCAGGTCGGCCACGAAGTAGTAGGCGTCGAAGTCCTCCTGGAGCCCCACCCAGTTCACGAGCGCCCCGAGGTAGTTGCCGAGGTGGAGCGAGTCGCTCGTCGGCTGCATCCCCGAGAGGATGCGGGGGCGTGCGGCATCGGAGGTGGGGTGGGCGGGCATGCCCCCATTGTGCCCTGGCCGGCCTGCCTAGACTCACTCGCATGACCAGCGCCGCCGAGACCCATCGCGACGTCTTCGGCTCGGCGCCGCAGGGGGTGTGGTCGGCCCCCGGGCGGGTCAACCTCATCGGCGAGCACACCGACTACAACGGCGGCCTGGCCCTGCCGATCGCCCTGCCGCAGCGCACGACCGCGGCGTGCTCACCGCGACCGGACGACCTCTTGCGCGTGCACTCGGCCCACGAGGGCGAGACGGTCGAGGTGCCGCTCGGCGAGGTCGGGCCCGGCAGCCCCGAGGGCTGGCCGGCCTACGTCGCCGGGGTGCTCTGGGCGCTGCGCGAGGCCGGTGGGGCCGTGCGGGGGCTCGACGTCACGGTGACGAGCGAGGTACCCCTCGGTGCGGGCCTGTCGAGCTCGGCCGCGCTGGAGTGCGCGGTCGGCGCCGCGGCCAGCGACCTGTTCGACCTCGGCCTGCTCGCCGACGCCGCCTCCCGCGGGCGGCTCGCGGACGCCTGCGTCCGCGCCGAGAACGAGGTGGCGGGCGCCGCGACCGGCGGGATGGACCAGTCGGCCGCGCTGCTGTGCCAGGAAGGGGCCGCCCTGCTGCTCGACTGCCGCGACGGCGCGACCGAGCAGGTCCCGTTCGACCTGGAGGCCGCCGGGATGGTGCTGCTCGTCACCGACACGCGGGCGGCGCACTCGCTCTCGGACGGCCAGTACGAGCAGCGCCGGCGCGCCTGCGAGCGGGCCGCGCACGAGCTCGGTGTGCAGACGCTGCGAGAGGTGGCGCCCGGGGGCCTCGAGGAGGCCCTGGCCCGGCTGTCGGGCGACGAGCTGCGCCGGCGGACCCGGCACGTCGTCACGGAGATCGCGCGGGTCGAGGCCGCCGTGGGCGCGCTGCGCGCCGGCGACCTCGAGGAGGTGGGGCGGCTGTTCACCGCCTCGCACGCCTCGCTGCGCGACGACTACGAGGTCAGCTGCGCCGAGCTCGACGTGTCGGTCGAGGCGGTCGAGGCGGCGGGCGCGCTCGGGGCCCGGATGACCGGTGGGGGCTTCGGCGGGTCGAGCATCGCCCTCCTCCCGGCGGGGTCCGCCGAGGCAGCCGTCGACGCCGTGGGTGCCGCCTTCGCCGCCCGCGGTTGGGCAGAGCCGGCGTGCTTCAGGGTGACGGCGGGCGGCGCGGCTGGTCGCGACGCCTGACGGGCGTCCAAAACCCTTGAGCAGAGGGCAAACCCACCGGAACTCACCCGGCCGAGAGGCTTGCTTTTCGAACGCGTGTTCGGTATCCTGGAGCATGGCCAGGGGAACCCTCGATCTCGCGGAGCACCGCTCCCGTCTCGAGGCTGCCCGCAGCGCGCTGACGGGTCTCGCGGAGGTGCTGCACGAGGCGTCCGGGCCGGAGCTGGCCGAGGTGATGGGCCTGGTCGACGGCGTCGCGGCGGGGGCTGAGGCGGCGCGGGTCGAGGTGGCGGTGGAGGCCGCACGGCGCGGTGAGTGCACCGGCGGGGGCGTGCACGGCTGGGTGCGCGAGCACGCGCCCGCCACCCGGCAGGGCAGCGCCGGCCACGTCGCCCGCCTCGTGCAGGAGGTGACCGCGCAGGACACCGGCGTGCAGCGCGTCGACCCGGAGCCGTCGAGCCCGCTCGGCGTCGTCTGGGGCGCGGTCCGCTCCGCGCGGGTGTCGGCCCCGGTCGCCACGGCGGTCCTGAGGGAGTCCACGCGGCTCGTCCCCGTGCTCACCCCGGAGGCGGTCCCCACCGTGACCTCGGCGCTGGTCGACCTCGTCGAGCAGTGGGGCCCGGCGATGATGCGGCGGCTGCGCCCTCGCCTGCTCGCCGACCACGGCCGCGTCGGCGTCCTGGACGAGCTGCACGAGCGCCTCGCCGCCTCCGCCCGCCTGTCCGCGCCGCACGTCGAGTCCGCGGACCTCACCGAGTACCAGCTGTGGATGACCCCGGAGCAGGCCGCCGCCCTCGAGGCCGCCATCGGTCCGCTCTCGGCGCCCGCGCCCAACCCCGAGAGCGGGGAGCGCGACCTCCGGCCGGCCGGTCAGCGCCGGGTCGAGGCACTGACCGCTGTGTGCCGCCGGTCGAGCGCCCTCGACGCCGAGCGCGCCGGGGCGGACGGCCCGGCGGGGTCCTGGTCCGCGGTGCACCTCACCATCCCCGCCGGCGACCTCCTCGCGGGCACGGGCGCCGCCGAGGTCCTCGGGTCGGTCGCCACCGGCACCCTCCTCCCCCACGCCGGGCTGCGGCGGGCTGCGTGCGACACCGCGCTCGTCGCGCACGTCCTCGGCGCCGACGGGGAGCCCCTCGCCCTCGGCCGGACCGTCCGCCTCTTCACCCGCGCCCAGCGCCGTCACCTCTGGCTGCGCGACCGCGGCTGCAGCTACCCGGGCTGCACCGCACCCGCGGCCTGGGCCGAGGCCCACCACCTCACGCACTGGGCCGACGGCGGGCGGTCTGACGTCGGCAACGCCGCCCTGCTCTGCCCCAGCCACCACACCCACGTCCACCGGAGGCGGCTCGCGGGCACCGTCACCGGGGCGGGCGTCTCCTGGGACCTCACCCCCGGCTCCTACGACGCGGCCCTCCGGGCCCGCCCACCCGAGCCCGCCGGACGGGCACCCGACCCACCACCCGGCCCGCCGCCGGTCCCCGAGGACCCCTCGCTCGACCTCGAGCAGTGGTGGGCCGAGCTCACCGAGGACGACTGGGCCGCCCGCGCCGCCTGACACCCCGCTCCCTTCCCAGGGGATAGCCTCCGGGCGTGGTCCACGTCTCCCGCAGCCCTCGGCGCGCAGCCGGCGCTCTTCTCGTCCAGGTCGCGCTCGGCGCAGGTGTCGTGGCGGGCTGCTCGTCGGGCACGACGTCGGCCTCGTCGTCGAGCTCCGCTCCCTCGACGCCGGCGACCTCCCCCGCGAGCACCCTCCTGGACGTGAGCACGCCCGCAGCCTTCGGGGCCGGGCTCGAGGCCGGCCTGAAGGGGATGGGGCAGTGCGAGTCGCACCAGCAGGTCGAGGGCGAGCAGTTCCGCAGCCAGGCCCTGATGAGCCTCGGTGACCCGCTCGCCGCCAAGATCGACCTGGCCCTCTCGCCGTCGGCCGGCCGCACGGAGGTGACGACGCTGGTGATGCTCGACGGGACGACGTACGCCCACCGGGGTGGCCCGGGGGACCCGTGGCGTGTCGTGGCCCGCCGGCCGATGAGCGCCATCGTCCACGAGATGGACTGCCGCAGCGTCCTGGGCAGCCTCGGAAAGGCGATGCGCAGCGTCCGGGCCGGTGACGAGGGCACGGTCCAGGACTCGCCGGCGCAGCGGTACGAGGTCGACTACGACACGGCCGCCTGGGCGTCCGCCATCGGTGACGCGACGGCTCCCGACGCCGCGACCGCGACCATGGTCGTGTCGGTCGTCGACGGCCAGCTCGCCCAGCTCGAGGTGACGACCCCGCTGGCGCGCACCACCGAGTACGCCTGGTTCCCCGGAGAGCCCGACGTCGTGGCTCCGCCCGCCGACCTGGTCGCGAAGTAGCCCGCAGGCACCGCCCGTCAGAGGTCGTAGTCGACGAGCACCGGTGCGTGGTCGCTCCAGCGCTCGGCGTACGTCGCGGCCCGGCCGACCCGCGCGCGGACCGCACGCGCCGCAAGTGGTGCGGTGGCCAGCTGGTAGTCGATCCGCCACCCGGCGTCGTTGTCGAACGCCGACCCGCGCCAGGACCACCACGTGTAGGGGCCCGGGCCCGGGCCGTGGAGGCGTCGGTGGACGTCGACGAGGCCGTGCTCGGCCGCCCACCGCGTCAGGTGGGCCTGCTCCTCGGGCAGGAAGCCGGCGCGGCCACGGTTGCCCTTCCAGTTCTTCAGGTCGTGCTCGGTGTGGGCGACGTTGAGGTCACCGGTGAGGACCGCGAGCCGCCCCTCCCGGGCCCACGCCGCGACCCGCGCCCCCACCGCCTCGAGGAAGCGCTGTTTCTCCTCCTGGCGCGGTGTCCCGGCCTCACCGGTGTGTACGTAGGCGGACGCCACGGTGACGCAGGCCCCGTCGAGCAGGACGTCGGCCTCCACCCAGCGCCCCGCGCCGTCGAACTCCGCGCCGACGTCGGTGCGGACCTCCTTGAGCGGGTGCGGTGTCAACAGCGCAACCCCGGCGCGGCCCTTGGTCGAGCTCGGGCTGTGCGCGACCTCCCAGCCCTCCAGGCCGGTCCCGGCGACGGCGGCGCGCAGCTGCGCGTCGTCGGCGCGCACCTCCTGGAGGGTGACCACGTCAGCCCCGCAGGCAGCGAGCCACTCGACCCCACCGCGCCGGCGAGCGGCGCGGATCCCGTTGACGTTGGCGGATGCGAGGAGCACCCGTCAGTTGATCATCCCCGCGCCGACCGTGACCCCGGTGGCCTCGTCGATGAGGATGAAGGAGCCGGTCGTGCGGTTCTGCTCGTAGGGGTCGACGAGCAGCTGCTGGGTCGTGCGCAGGCTCACCCGGCCGATCTCGTTGAGCCCGAGCTCCTGGGAGTCGGTGTCCCGGTGAAGGGTGTTGATGTCGAGCCGGTACTGGATGTCGCGCACGACCGCCCGGGCCACCCGCGTCGTGTGCTTGATCGCGAGCTTCTGGCGCGGGCGCAGCGGCTCGCGGGTCATCCACGAGATCATCGCGTCGAGGTCCTGCGTCGGCTCCGGCGCGTTGCGGGTCCGGCAGATCATGTCGCCGCGCGAGACGTCGATGTCGTCCTCGAGCCGCACGACGACCGACATCGGCGGGAAGGCCTCGTCGATCTCGTGGTCGAAGGCGTCGATTGCGGCGATCCGGCTGGTCAGCCCGCTCGGGAGGACCATGACCTCGTCGCCGGGCTTGAGGACGCCGCTGGCGACCTGGCCCGCGTACCCGCGGTAGTCGTGGTACTCGTCGGACTTGGGGCGGATGACGTACTGGACGGGGAAGCGCACGTCGCGCAGGTCGCGGTCCGAGGCGATGTGCACGTTCTCGAGGTGGTGCATGAGGGAGGAGCCCTCGAACCACGGCATGTTCTCGCTGCGGGTCACGACGTTGTCGCCCTGGAGGGCCGAGATCGGGATGACCTCGAGGTCGGGCACGTTGAGCCGGGAGGCGAACGTGACGAACTCGTCCCGGATCCGCTCGAAGACCTCCTGGGACCAGTCGACGAGGTCCATCTTGTTCACCGCGAGGACGAGGTGGGGCACCCGCAGCAGCGACAGGAGGACGGCGTGCCGGCGCGACTGCTCGGTGAGGCCCTGGCGGGCGTCGACGAGGACGAGGCCGAGGTCGGCCGTCGAGGCGCCGGTGACCATGTTCCGGGTGTACTGCACGTGCCCGGGAGTGTCGGCGATGATGAACTTGCGCCGCGGGGTGGCGAAGTACCGGTAGGCGACGTCGATCGTGATGCCCTGCTCCCGCTCGGAGCGCAGGCCGTCGGTGAGCAGCGCGAGGTCGGTGTAGTCGTAGCCGCGGGCCGTCGAGGTGACCTCGACCGCCTCGAGCTGGTCCTCGAAGATCGCCTTCGAGTCCAGCAGCAGCCGCCCGATGAGGGTGGACTTCCCGTCGTCGACGGAGCCCGCCGTGGCGAATCGCAGCAGGTCCATCAGAAGTAGCCCTCCTTCTTGCGGTCCTCCATGGCAGCCTCGGAGAACCGGTCGTCACCGCGGGTGGCCCCGCGCTCGGTGACCCGCGCCACCGAGATCTCCTCGACGATGGCGTCGAGTGTCGAGGCCTCGCTCTCGACACAGCCGGTCAGCGTGAGGTCGCCGACCGTGCGGAAACGCACGGTGCGCTCGGCTGCCTCCTCGCCGGGGCGGCACGGGTTGAGCGGGCTCTCGGTGAGCAGCATCCCGTCGCGCTCGAAGACCCGCCGCTGGTGGGCGAAGTAGATCGAGGGGATCTCGATCTGCTCTCGGGCGATGTAGTGCCAGATGTCGAGCTCGGTCCAGTTCGACAGCGGGAAGATCCGCATGTGCTCGCCCTCGTGGAGGCGGCCGTTGTAGAGCGACCACAGCTCGGGGCGCTGGTTCTTGGGGTCCCACTGGCCGAACTCGTCGCGGTGGGAGTAGACCCGCTCCTTGGCCCGGGCCTTCTCCTCGTCGCGCCGGCCGCCACCGAACGCGGCGGTGAACCCGTGGGACTCGATGGCGTCGAGCAGCGTGCCCGTCTGCATCCGGTTGCGGCTCGTCTTGCCGTCGTCGACGACGACGCCCTTGGCGATGGCCTCCTCGACCGACGCCACGACGAGCCGTGCCCCGAGGCGCCCGACCCAGCGGTCCCGGGTCTCGAGGACCTCGGGGAAGTCCAGCCCGGTGTCGACCTGGAGCAGCGGGAAGGGCAGCCGCGCGGGGTGGAAGGCCTTCTCGGCGAGGCGCAGCATGACGATGGAGTCCTTGCCGCCCGAGAACATCAGCACGGGCCGCTCGAACTCCGCGACGACCTCGCGGAAGACATGGATCGACTCGGCCTCGAGCTCGTCGAGGTGCGAGAGCCGATACTCGGCATGGGTCTGCACGGGTGATCCTCTCCGTCCCGGGGAACGCGCAGAACCCTACCCGAGGTCAGCCGGCCCCGATCCGGGGCCACCGCATCCGGGATGACCCGGAACACGGCACACTGTGGCGGGTGAGCCCGACCATGCCGTCCGTCGCCCCGTCACCGGCCGACCTCGACGACCTCGTCCTCCTCCGCCGCGGCCTCTACGGCCCGGACGCGCGCATGCGTCCCCTCCACCTTTCGGGTGACCTCGCGGCCCGGGCCCTCACGGCCGGCGCGCTCCAGGTCGTCGACCCCGAGGGCGTCCCGGTCGCCCGGGTCGAGCAGCTCCGGGACGCCGGCGAGGGGCGGGTCGAGGGCGAGCCGCAGTGGCTCTCGTGGCCCTCCGAGCGCCCCTTCGAGCGGCTGCTCCTCGAGGGGCCCGTCGACCTCTCCGGCGAGGACGTCCGGCTCGTCGAGTCGCCGGCGGACGTGCCGGAGGCGCCGGCGGACGGCTCCCACATCCTCGTCATCGCCTCGACCTCGCTCGACGGGCCGTCGGCGGGCACCGACACCGTGCGGGCGGCCGTCGCCGCCGCCGCATCCGGCGCGAGCGTCCACGTCGTCCCCCTCCCGCCGGGCGACGCCGAGCGCCGCGAGGCCCTGCTGCGCACCCTCGGGCTGGACCCCACCGACCTCCCGGCCTCCGGCGGGACTGCCGCTGCCTCGCCGCCCCGGGGCGCCGGGGTCGTCGTGCTGCTCACCGGCCTGTCCGGCTCGGGCAAGTCCACGGTGGCCCGCGCCGCGGCGATCCGGCTCGTCGAGGAGGGCTCGCCGCTGACTCTCCTCGACGGCGACATCGTGCGCCGCCACCTGACGGCCGGGCTCGGCTTCTCCCCCGCCGACCGGCGCACCAACGTCCTGCGCATCGGCTGGGTGGCCGCCGAGGTCGCCCACCACGGCGGCATCGCCGTGTGCAGCCCGATCGCGCCCGAGGACACCGTGCGTCGCCAGGTGGCCGCCCTCGTCGCCGAGCGCGGCGGGCGCTTCCTCCTCGTCCACGTGGCCACGCCGCTCGAGGAGTGCGAGCGCCGCGACCGCAAGGGCCTCTACGCGGCCGCGCGGCGCGGCGAGATCCCCGACTTCACCGGCATCTCCGCGCCGTACGACGTCCCGGGGGCGCCCGACCTGCGCCTCGACACCACCGGCCGCTCCGTCCAGGAGTGTGCCGACGAGGTCCTCGCCCTCGTCCACAGCGTCCGGGAGAACCTCGATGCCTGACGCCCTGCTCAGCGGCGACGCCGCCGCCGTCCTCGTCGTCAGCCTCGCGGTCGGCGTCGTCGTCGGCCTGACCGGGATGGGCGGTGGCGCGCTGATGACGCCCGCGCTGGTCTTCCTCGGCATCCCCCCGACGGCTGCCGTCGCCAACGACCTCGTGGCCGCGGCGGTGAACAAGTCGGTCGGTGCGGCGGTGCACGCCCGCCAGGGCTCGCCCGACCTTCGGCTCGCCGGGCTGCTCATTACCGGCTCGGTGCCCGGGGCGTTCCTCGGGGCCTGGCTTACCGGCCGGCTCGGGACCGGTGACGAGGCCGAGGAGGCGCTGCGGATGGTCCTCGGGGCCACCCTGCTGCTCACCGCCGCCACGTACACGCTGCGGGTCTACGGCTCGACCTTCCACGGCTGGGGCAGCGGCAGCGACTCGGGCCGCCAGGTCAAGGTCGTGCCGACGGTCGTCGTCGGCGTCGTCGGCGGGGTGCTCGTCGGGCTGACGAGTGTCGGCGCGGGCTCGATCATCATGATCTCCCTGCTCCTGCTCAACCCCGGCATGTCCGCCAAGCGCCTCGTGGGCACCGACCTCGTGCAGGCCATCCCGCTCGTCGTCGCCGCGGCCGTCGGCCACGTCGTCGTCACCGGGGTGGACTGGGCGGTGCTCGTGCCGCTCGTGCTCGGCGGCGCCCCCGGCACCTTCCTCGGGGCCCGGCTCTCGGCCTGGGTCCCCTCCGGCGCGGTGCGCCGCGGCATCGTCATCGTGCTCACCCTGACCGCCCTGAGCCTCCTGCGCGTCCCGCCGGAGTTCGTCGGCGCCATCGGCGCGGGGCTGCTCGTCCTCGGGCCGCTGGCCTGGGCGATGCTGCGCCAGGCGCACGGGCTGCCCGCCTTCGGCGGCGGTGACCGCTCCGGCGACGGGCCGGACCTCGACCCGGACCCGGGCCCCGAGGCCGCACCCGACCCGGACCCCGACCCCCATCCCGACGAGAGGACCCCCCGATGACCCCCTCCCCCGACGACCACGAGGTCGCCGCCGCCGTCGCCGAGGAGGCGGGCCGGCTGCTCGTCGACGTGCGTGCCGAGCACGCCGACCTCGAGGGCTCGGCGCTGAAGGACCTCGGCGACCGCGAGGCCCACGAGCGCATCGTGGCCCTGCTCGGGCAGGCCCGGCCCGAGGATGCCGTGCTCAGCGAGGAGGGCGCCGACGACCTGCGCCGGCTCCAGGCCTCCCGGGTGTGGATCGTCGACCCGCTCGACGGCACGCGCGAGTTCTCCGAGCGGCCCCGGGACGACTGGGCCGTCCACGTCGCGCTGTGGCAGGAGGGCCGGCTCGTCGCCGGCGCGGTGGCCCTGCCGGCGCGCGGCGTCGTGCACCGGATGGACCGCCCGCAGCCGCTCCCGCCCCGGCCGGAGGGCCCGGTCCGCCTCGCGGTGAGCCGCAGCCGGCCGCCGGCCTTCGTCGTCGACCTCGCCGAGCGTCTCGGTGCCGAGCTCGTGGCCATGGGCTCGGCCGGCGTCAAGGCGATGGCGGTCATCGACGGCACCGTCGACGCCTACGTCCATGCCGGCGGTCAGTACGAGTGGGACTCCGCCGCGCCGGTCGCGGTGGCGATCGGCCACGGCCTCGCACCGACCCGCCTCGACGGCTCGCCCCTGGAGTACAACCGCGAGAACCCGTGGCTGCCCGACCTCGTGCTGGCCCGTGCGGAGGTCGACGACGAGGTGCGGGGGGCGCTGGCCGGGCTCGCCTGAGCCCCGCGTCCCGGCGCCTCAGCGGCCGGGCCAGCCCCCGACCGGCTCGAAGGTCGCCTGCGCGACCTCGGCGGAGTCACCGCGCAGCAGCTCGTCCCCGGCGAGGACCCAGACGGTGTCGTCGGCCACCGAGACCGACATCCGCCCCGCGGCCGGCCGGGCGTCCTCGAGGCAGCGGGCCTCGCGCGCCGTCCCGGTGCTCAGCTGCACGAGGCGCACGCCGGGGCAGTCGCCCCCGACGGCGGCGAGCACTCCCTCGTCCGGCCCGGTGAGCGAGAGCGCGGCCAGCCCGTCCAGGCGGAGGGTGACCGCCCACGTGTCCCCGTTGTCGAGCGTGGAGCGCAGCGTGCCGTCACCGCAGGCCACCGCGCCCACACCGCCCCGCAGCCCGGAGAGGTCCACGACGTCGGCACCGTCGCAGGGGGTCACCGGGTCGCCACCGGGTCGGTGCAGCAGCCCGGGGTTCTGGGGGTCACGGCCCCAGGCGGCGGCCGCGGATCCGGCGTCGCTCCACGAGGCACCGCCGTCGGCGGTGTTCCACAGGAGGAACCGGCACTCCTCGTCGCCCCCGACGGCGAAGGCCGCGGCACCCCCGGTCGGACGGACGCGGGTGACGGCACCCGGCGCGTCGTGCGAGGCCCAGGAGGCCCCACCGTCGGTGCTCACGTGGACGCGACCGGGCTGCCCGCAGCGGCCGACGTCGAGCGCCCACACGCTCTCGCTCCCGGCGGCGGCGACGGTCCTGCGGGCGGGCTCCGCCGTCTCTGCCGGCGCCTGCGTGGGCTCGCTCGTCGAGGGGCCCGGCGACGCGGGGGTCGTGGCCGGGGCAGCGGAGGTCGGCGCGGGTGAGGACGCGGCGCCCGAGGGCACGCTGAGCGCGGTGGAGCGCACGGCGAGGACGACGAGGACGAGGTCGAGGACGACGAAGGCGGCCAGACCGGCCGTCGCGAGGGCCCGCCGGGCCCGGCCCGAAGGCTTCACGGTGCTCCCCTCCTCCGACACGCCTGCGACCGCTCGCCGGGCCCCGCCCCCGACACTGGACGGCTACCATCATCCACGATGTAGGGAGGCTGTGACCTGCGCCTCTCCGAAGACCTCGAGGACGGCCCGTGGAGCTCCAGGACTACCTGCACGTCGTACGCAAGCGGTGGCGGGTGATCCTCCTCGTCGTCCTCGTCACCGTGGCCGCCGCCGCGGCAGCGACGCTGGCCGCGACCAAGCAGTACGAGTCGACCTCCCAGTACTTCGTCTCCACGACCGGCTCGGACGACAGCGGCTCGCTCCTCCAGGGCAGCACCTTCACCCAGCAGCGGGTCAAGTCCTACACCCAGCTGCTCACGACGCCCCGCATCCTCGAGCCCGTCGCCGAGGCGGTCGGCGGGTCGGCCGACGCGCTCGCGAGCGAGGTCACGGCGACCTCCCCGCCGGACACCGTCCTCATCGAGGTCGCCGTGCGCGACCCCGACCCCGCCCGGGCCACCGCCATCGGGGAGGCCATCGCGGCCGAGTTCCCCTCGGCGGTCTCCGAGCTGGAGAGCCCCGAAGGTGGCGCGAGCAGCCCGGTCAAGGTCACCGTGGTGCAGGCCCCCTCCACCCCCACCTCCCCGGCGAGCCCGCAGCCGGTGCGCAACCTCGCCCTCGGGGTGGTGCTCGGCCTGCTGCTCGGCCTCGGTGCCGCCGTCCTGCGCGAGATGCTCGACAAGGGGGTGAGGACCGCCGAGGACGTCAAGGCGATCACCGACGTGCCGGTCCTCGGCAGCATCGCCTTCGACCCGGAGACGCCCAAGCGACCGCTCATCGTCGAGGTCGACCCACGCTCGCCGCGGGCCGAGGCCTTCCGGTCGCTGCGGACCAACCTCCAGTTCGTCGACGCGGCCACCCACCCCCGGACGATCGCGGTCACCTCCTCGGTCGCCGGTGAGGGCAAGAGCACCGTCACCGCCAACCTCGCGCTGACGATGGCCCAGGCCGGCTCCCGGGTCTGCCTCGTCGAGGGCGACCTGCGCCGGCCGAAGGTGCTCGACTACATGGGCCTCGAGGGAGCCGTCGGGCTCACCGACGCGCTCATCGACCGCGCCGACGTCATGGACCTCGTCCAGCCCTACGGCGGGACGAGCCTGTGGGTGCTCGGCGCCGGCCACATCCCCCCGAACCCCTCGGAGCTGCTCGGCTCCTCGGCGATGCGGACGTTGCTGGAGCAGCTGCGGGTGCGCTTCGACTACGTCGTCATCGACGCGCCGCCCGCCCTGCCGGTCACCGACGCCGTTGTGCTGTCCAAGGTCACCGACGGCGCCATCGTCGTCGTCGGGGCGGGCATCGTCGACCGGGACCAGGTATCCCACGCCCTGGACACGTTGGGGTCGGTTGGTGGCCGTGCTCTCGGGGTCGTCCTCAACCGCGTGCCGCCGAGGGCGCTGGAGGCGTACGGGCACTACTCCTACGAAACCCCAGAACACGCCGCGACGCGGCGGGAGCGCGCGCGGGTCAGCCAGGCCTGAGCCGCGCTCAGCCGCCTCGCGCGGCTCGGAGCGCGGCGACCACCGGCGGCAGCGCCGCCTCCACCTGGGCGGCCATGAGGTAGAAGTCCGCCGGGCCCCCGCCGACCGGGTCGTGGACGTCGACCCCCTCCTGACGGGCGGCGACGAGCCCTCGCCGGTCGAGTGCCGCGGCGAGGACGCACTCCGTGGCGCTCTGCTCGGGTGCGGCGCCAGTGAGGTCGTGCGCCGGCACACCGTCGAGCAGGTCGGCGAGGTCGCGCAACGTCGTCGTGCGGCGGAGGCAGGCGGGGTACAGCCGGGTGACCTCGGCCCGATGGGAGCGCGCGGCGGTGACGACGACGTCGGCGTCCTCGAGCATCGCGACGGTGAGCTGCCGGGCCCGGAACCCCTCGATGTCGGCTCCACGGGCCACGAGGCGCGAGCGCGTGCCCGGGTCCATCTCGTGTCCGACGAGCGCCGCGGTCCCCGCGCTGGAGACCTCGACGCCGGTGCCGGCGAGCTCCTGGCGCAGCCGGCGCTCGATGTAGGGGGAGCGACAGATGTTGCCGGTGCACACGACCAAAAGTGCGCCTGACCTCCGCAAAGGCACCTCCTGGGTTATCCTCGAGCCCGGTGTGGCCGACAGGGGCGGCCGTCACGGGGTGGGCGTGCGCAGCGCGCCCACTGTAGCCGCGACGGAAGCGAGGGGACATGGACGTGGAGTCGTCACTCGGCGCTCGCCGGCGCCACCAGCTGCACACGCGGCTGCGGTGGACGACGGCCGATGCCGCGCTCTGGGTGATCGCCCTGGTCGTCGCCACCTCGCTGCGGCTGGACTTCGCCATCCCGACCCAGTTCCTCCACGGCCTTGTCGTCGCCGCCGTCGTCGCCGTGGTCCTGCAAGCGACCGTCGGCTGGGTGTGGGGGCCGTACGCCGTCAGCCACGAGCTCGGCTCGTTCGAGGAGACGGGCGAGCTCGCCCGCGCGACGGTGTCCACCGGGCTGGTCCTGGCCTTCGCCGCCGCGCTCACCGACCTCGTGCAGATCCCACGCAGCGTGCCGGTCACCGCCACCGTGCTGGCGCTGACCTCGATGTTCGCCCTGAGGTTCGTCGTGCGTTCACGCCGCACGAGGCGCGTCCGCCGGATCAAGGGCGCTCGCCGCGCGGTCGTCTTCGGCGCCGGGGACGGCGGACGGATCCTCGTGCGCAGCCTCGTCCACGACCCCGCCAGCGGCGTGCAGGCGGTCGCGCTGCTCGACGACGACCCGGCCAAGGCGCGCCTGACCATCTCCGGGGTGCGGGTCCGCGGGCGCAGCGCCGACCTGCCCCGGGTGGCCGAGCGTTTCGGCGCCGACACCCTCGTCATCGCGGTGCCGAGCGCGTCGGCCGAGCTGGTGCGCGAGCTGTCGGCGCTGGCCGCGGCGGCCGGGCTGTCGGTCCTCATCCTGCCGCCGGTCCGCGAGATGATCGGGGGGCGGCCCAGCGCCTCCGACCTGCGCGACCTCGACGTCGCCGACCTGCTCGGCCGCCAGCCGGTCGAGCTCGACACGGCCGCCATCGCCGAGCACCTCGCCGGCCGCCGCATCCTCGTCACCGGTGCCGGGGGCTCCATCGGCTCCGAGCTGTGCCGGCAGATCGCGCAGTTCCTCCCCGAGCAGCTGTTCATGCTCGACCGGGACGAGTCGGGCCTGCACGCCACCCAGATGTCGATCGAGGGCCGTGCCCTGCTCGACAGCGACGAGCTCGTCCTGTGCGACATCCGCGACGAGGAGGAGCTGCACGCCGTCTTCGCCCGCACCCGCCCCGACGTCGTCTTCCACGCGGCGGCCCTGAAGCACCTGACGATGCTCGAGCGTCACCCGGCGGAGGCGTTCAAGACCAACGTGCTCGGCACGCGCAACGTGCTCCGGGCCGCCCGCAAGGCCGGGGTATCGACGGTCGTCAACATCTCCACCGACAAGGCCGCCAACCCCACGTGCGTCCTCGGCTGGTCCAAGCGGGTCGCCGAACGGCTGACGGCTGCCGTCGACGCCGACGAGCCGGGTGCCAGGTACCTGAGCGTCCGGTTCGGCAACGTCCTCGGCTCGCGCGGCTCGGTGGTCGTCGCGTTCACCGAGCAGATCCGGCAGGGTGGTCCCGTGACGGTGACCCACCCCGACGTCGAGCGCTACTTCATGCTCATCCCCGAGGCCTGCCAGCTCGTCCTCCAGGCGAGCAGCATCGGCGAGGGCGGCGAGGTCATGGTCCTCGACATGGGCACTCCGGTGAAGATCGACGACGTCGCCCGCTCGATGATCCAGATGTCCGGCCGCTCCGACGTCGAGGTCGAGTACACCGGGCTGCGTCCGGGCGAGAAGCTCACCGAGGAGCTGTTCAGCCCCGACGAGGATGTGCGCCCCTCTAGCCACCCCCTCATCACGAGCGTTGCAGTCCCTGGCCTCGACCAGGACGATCTCCAGCCACCTCATCCGGAGGACGACCCCCGGTCATGGCTCGTCGCCTACTCGGCACTGGGGTCGGTGGGCTCCAGACAGTGACCTCCCTGCTAGTCACCGGCGTCGTGTGCGCGACGGCGACGGCGCTGTCCGCCGCGCTGCTCATCCCCCGTCTGCGTCGCGCCGACCGGCTCGACGTCCCGAACCATCGCTCGTCGCACACCGTGCCGACCCCGCGCGGTGGAGGCCTGGCCATCATCGCCGGCACGGCCGTCGCTGCACTGAGCACCCTGCTCGGCCCGGCGTGGCCCACCGACGCGTGGATGCTGCTGGGCGCGGCAGTTGTGCTGGGCCTCGTGGGGCTCACGGACGACATCCGCGGGCTGCAGCCCGTCCCTCGGCTACTCGCCCAGGTCGGCGTGAGAGCTGCTGCCGGAGCGGCGGTCGGTGGCGTGCTCGGTCCCGTCGTCGTACCCACGGCCACGAGGCTCGCCCCCGCCTGTGAGTGCATCCGCTACCGTGCTTCGAGTGGCCGCGCTTCCAGACCAGACCGGGGGCCTCTGGCGCTGCCGTCCCGTCCGTCAGCACCGAGAGCGTCCTGGACAATGCTCGGCACCGACCTGCCCCGGCGCCACCTCCTAGTCTTCCAGGACAACGCCGAGCTGGGGACGACCGGAAGCACGCCGAACTCGTGGGCGCTGCCGCGCGGCCGACCTCACACTCGAAGGTTCCGTCCGGGGAGCGGAAGGCGCGAGGAAGACCGATGACTAGGGTCCTCGACGTTGCGCTGGCTGCGCTCGGGTTGGTCCTGACGTCACCGCTGCTCGCCCTCGCTGCTGTTGGCGTCAAGTTGACAAGCGCTGGCCCGGTGCTCTTCAAAGCGTCCCGTGCCGGTCGAGACGGGAAACCGTTCTCGATGCTGAAGATCCGGACCATGGAGGTCGGAGCCGACCGCAGTGGGCCAATCACGGCGTCCCGGGACGCGCGCGTCTTCCCATGGGGCCGCCTGCTGCGACGACTCAAGGTCGATGAGTTGCCGCAGCTCATCAACGTGCTTCGCGGTGACATGTCCATGGTCGGTCCACGTCCCGAGGACATCGAGATCGTTCGGGATGGGTACACGCCGTTCATGCTCGAGTCACTGACTGTCCGGCCGGGGATCACCGGCCCAGGCTCGCTGAGCTACTTCGCGGATGAGTCGTCGCTGCCGACTGACCCCGAGCAGGCAAGGACCACCTATCTCGCGACGATACTCCCTCGTAAGATCGCGCTCGATCTGGTGTATGTGCGCCACAGGTCAGTCGCTTACTACGGCGAGTTGGTCATGCGAACTGTGGCGAGCATTTTCAGGCTGGATTCGATGTTCGCTGCGAGGAGTCGGTGGGAGCTCGCCACTGCGCGCGACTACTTGCGTGGTGTCCACGAAGGAGACCGAGAGCATTGGACCTGAAGCCGATCATTCTTGTGGGCGCGGCTCGGTCCGGCACCAAGGCGTTGCGCGACGCTCTGGCGATGGCCTCCGGCGTCGACGCCGTCCCCTACGACGTCACCTACGTCTGGCGATACGGCAATGACGCCATGCCGCACGACCGGCAGCTGCCCGCACACGCCAAGCCGAAGACCTCGCGTATGGTCCACACGTTCTTCCGCCGGTACGCGAACGCCGATGGCCGGCTCGTCGAAAAGACCGTGGGAACGTCGCTCCGTGTCGGATATGTCTCAACGTTGATGCCGGGTGCCAGCTTCGTACACCTGATCCGCGACGGTGTCGACGTGGCGGAGTCCTCGCGCCGGCAGTGGCTCGCGCCCGCCGAACTCGGATACCTCCGCGAGAAGGTTAGGCACTTCCCGCTGCGGCTCCTCGCCAGCTATGGGCGTCGATTCGTGCGATGGAATGTGGCGCAACGTCTCCGCGGAGACGACCGCGTCGCGAGTTGGGGCCCTAGGTACCCGGGTATGGACTCCGACGTGGTAACCGAGAGACTGCTGACGGTGTGCGCACGTCAGTGGGCTAACTCCGTCACCCTCGCGCTGGCTGACTTCCGCGACTACCAGATTCCCCACGTCGAGGTCCGCTACGAAGACCTGGTCGCGGATCCGGCTCGCGTGTTGCGTCTCGTCTTGGAGTTCAGCGGACTCGAGCCTCGCGACGAGGATCTCCGCCGTGGCGCGGCTACCATCACGGGCGGCCATGGCAGCCGGTCCTCGCTCGACGAGGCCGAGCTCCGGCTCCTCGACACCGAGATCGGCGAACTCCAGGTCGAGTTGGGGTACCGGCGGCCTCTTGACGAGATTCGGAGCCCGGATGCCTGAGAGGATTCCGTTCGCTCTTCCGGACATCACGGACGCCGAGGTGGACGCCGTGACCGCAGTCCTCAGGTCAAGGTGGCTGACCTCTGGGGCCGAGTGTCAGGCATTCGAGCGTGAGTTCGCTGCCGCGATCGGCGCAGAACACGCACTGGCTTTGAACTCGTGCACGGCAGCGCTCCACCTCAGCCTCGAGGCCTTGGGAGTCGGCCGGGGCGACCTGGTCTTCGTGCCCACCTACACCTTCGCCGCATCGGCCGAGGTGGTCCGGTACGTCGGTGCGCGCCCCATCCTCGTCGATGTAGACCCGGTGACACACAATCTCGACCCCGACGCACTCCGACTGGCGATCGAGGTATCGAGGCACCTCGGTGTGGCCAAGGCTGTCATCCCCGTCCATTTCGCGGGAGTGGCGTGCGAGTTGGACAGCCTGTGGGAGATCGCCCGCGAGTTCGACCTCGCCGTCGTCGAGGACGCCGCGCACGCATTTCCGGCATCCTATGCAGGTGCGCCGATCGGGACGATCCCGCCCGATATCCGCGGCACGAGTTGCTTCTCCTTCTACGCCACCAAGACGATCACCACCGGTGAGGGCGGCATGGTCACAACCAATGACCCTATCCTTGCTGGTCGGATGCGCGTCATGAGCCTGCACGGCCTGAGTCGTCAGGCGTGGAACCGGTACTCCGGCGGCACGTGGAAGTACGACATCGTGGCACCCGGGTTCAAGTACAACCTGACAGACCTAGCCGCGGCCATGGGGCGGACCCAGCTAGGACGCGCCCTGGAGATGCGGGACCGACGCCGAGAGATCGCCGAGCGGTACACGGCCGCCTTCTCCGACCTGACCAGCCTCGAAACGCCCGTGGTTCCTGACAACCGCGTGTCGGCGTGGCATCTGTACGTCCTTCGGCTCGCCGCGGGCGCATCTGAGGCGAAGCGAGACCAAGCCATCGACATGCTGTCAGCCGCGGGCATCGGGACGAGCATGCACTTCATCCCGCTCCACCTGCACAGCTACTACCGCACGACGTACGGCTACACACCGCAGGACCTTCCCGTCGCCTTGGATCTCTACCAGCGGTCCCTGTCCCTCCCGGGCTACAGCAGCATGAGCGACGAGGAAGTCGAACGCGTCATCGAGGCCGTCCGCGACATGAACGACGTCCTCGAGCCGTGAACGTGAGACACACTCTCCGATCGGGTAGCTCGGCGAGGCACGTGCTGACGCTGATGACTGGCACTGCCATGGCCCAGGCAATCCCGGTGGCGATCAGCCCGATCCTCACGCGCCTGTACGAGCCGTCCCAGATGGGCTTGCTGGCGCTCTTCGTGGCCCTCACCGCCATTCCTGCGGCGATCGCGAGCGGCCGCTACGAGTTGGCGATCCAGCTAGCAGACGACGACGATGATGCAATCAACGTCGCAGCACTGTCGCTCATCATTGCCGGAACGGTGGCGGCGATGCTCTTGGCGGTCGTGGTGGTTGCTGGTGGCCCCATAGCGCATCTTGTCGGAAACAGTGGCATTCAGCCGTGGCTGTATCTCGTGCCGCTGTCCGTGCTGCTCACGACGACGTTCACTGTGCTGACGTATCTCAATACTCGGGCGAAGCAGTTCAAGGACCTCGCCACGTCCAACGTGTTCAAGTCGGCCGTCATGGCGGTATTGCAGATGGGTGCCGGCGCGTTGAAGCTCGACGCTGTCGGCCTGATCGTCGGGCACATTGGTTCCCTAGTGGCTGGGAACGGCCGTCTGTCTCGCAATGCAGCGCGGGGCCGTAATCTACGCGCCATCGTCAGTCGCGACCGGATGAAGCTGCTCGCCAAGCGGTACGCGCGGATGTCCGCGTTCCTCACGCCCAGCACGCTCGCGAACACGCTCGCGAACAACCTCAGCAGCGTCCTGATCGCCAGCTTCTACTCGACCGCAACCCTCGGGTTCTACTCTCTGGCACAGCGCGCGCTCGGCGCTCCCCTGCAACTGCTGGGCAATGCGATCGGCCAGGTGTTCTTCCAGCGTGCGAGTGAGGCCAAGCGTGCGAAGGGCAGTGCCTACCCGGAGATGCGAAAGGCCCGCAACGCACTGCTGGCCTCCAGTGTCATCATCTTTGTGCCCTTGTACTTCGTGGTTGAGCCGCTGTTCGCGTTCGTCTTCGGAGAACCGTGGCGCACGACGGGAACCTACGCCCAGTTCCTCATCCCGATGATCGCCGCCCGGTTCGCTGCGTCACCCCTGGTTCTGATGAATCATGTCAACGAGCGGCACGGTGCCCATTTCTTATTCAACCTCGCGCTGCTCGGCACCACGATCCTGGTGATCGTCGGCGGTGGACACCTTGGGTTTCCGCCCGAGCGCATGTTCCTGATCCTTGGCCTCGCCAATGCCGCTCTGTACCTGGGGTTCATGATGTACGTGGGTATGGCGGCACGGCGATCTGACCTTGCTGCGCCCGCACGATGAGGATGAGGGAGATTGAAAGATGCCAGGGATTCACAAAAGAGGCCGGGCGATGGTCAAGAGCGCAGGCTACCGCGCCTTGGACGCACATGAAGGGCTCCACGCGCGGGCTACACAGCGCGCTGGGTACACACCCGGTGCGAGTGCGGCAGAACGGTGGCTGAGCGGGCTGACAGTCTCTCAACCGACCAGCGGCTGCCTCGCCGGCCAGGGCACCGCGAGCCTGACCATTCCTCATGACATTTGATTTATCAGGCCCCGCAGAGCCGGCGCAATGGAACTCGGCCCCGGAAAGAGTCGCCCAGATGAAGAGAATGGCTGGGGCGGCTGGACTGGACCTGACCGGATTCACCGACGCGCATTATGCGCTGCTCGACAACATCGTGAATCGGTACGTTGCCGAATTCTGCGCCTACCCGTGCCAGTCCTTGCGCACCATGAACCTGCGGCCCGGGGATGTGTTCCTGGACATCGGAGCCTTCCGAGGGTACGTCGCGGTCATGGCTGCTCAGCGGGTCGTTGACCACGGAGGGGTTTACGCGATCGAACCGATCGACGAGAACGGCTTCGTCGAGCATCACCGCGACATCAACCGGCTGACGAATCTCACAGCTCTGAAAGCTGCGGTCACAGCCGACGGTGGAGTCGAAGCAATCGACTTCTTCCGCACCGACAACCAAGGCAATGCAGCGGTCAAGGATCATCTGCGCGGCGATGCGCACACGACGCAAGTCGCCAACATGGGTGCCGAGGCTCTGCTCCGGCAGGTGGTCGACGAAATGTCCGAGGCGCGAAGGATCAGCTGTTCATTGACGACGAATGGCACGGAGGTCACGGTCGCCGAGGCCATGATCGACGCGCTGGAACCCATCGGCGGGATCGACTACGTCGAGATCGCCATTCCGGTGATCTTCACCGAGACCGAAGCTCGCGCCTTCGCCAGCCGGGTGGCCCCGCGGGGTTGGCACCGCACCCTCCGGCGCCCGTGGATGCGGCTCTGGCACACGAAGGGGACATCCCGACCATGATGCGAAGGATCGCAGGCTCGCTCCTCCTGGCCATCCGGCGCGTCGGCTTGTGGCGTCGGAACATTCATGTGGCCCTGGGGTCTCGGGTCGATCGGCGGGCCGTGATCGGCGACTGCACGAGGATCAACCGCGCGTCGGAGATCGGCAATTGCACGATCGGCGCCTACTGTGCCATCGGTGGACGCTTGGTCGTGCGGAGCACTGACCACTACATGGGCTATCCGAACATTCAGGACTGGGCCCAGGTCAAGGTTATCGGCTCGGACGTTGCCGTCGCCGGCAAGTCCAAGGGAGAGGTCGTCATCGGCAACGCCGTCTGGATTGGCGACTCGGTGATCATCCTGCCAGGAGTCACGGTCGGCAACGGCGCGGTCATAGGAGCCGGCAGCGTGGTCACGAAGTCCATCCCGCCGTATGCCGTGGCAGTGGGGAACCCCGCCCGGGTGATCAAGAAGCGGTTCAGCGATGAGATGATCGCGCTGCTCGAGCAGGTCCGGTGGTGGGAGTGGGACGTGACGACGCTCCGGGCGAGCAAGGAGTTCTTCGAAACCAACTTGTCCGAGGCAACGGTGACCGAGGTTGTCACCCTGCTTCGGCGGCTGGGCATGAACCTGACTGACGCGAGCGCCGAGGGGGGCTGAGCATTCCGTGATCGGCAAGGTGAAGCGGTACCTCGAACTACAGACGGCCTGGCATCGGAGGCTTCTCGTGGAGAGGCGCGAGGGCAAGCAGCGGCGCTTGGTGGGACTGCCGCTGTTCCCTCCGCCGGAGGAGGTGCTGGCCGCGCCGTACGTCTTCGTCCTGTCAACCGGACGTTCCGGAACAGCGTTCCTCACGGCCTTCCTCGCCAACAGCCAGAAGCTGTCGGTCCACCACGCCCCCAAGCCTGAGCTCGAGTACGTGTCTAGCCTCATCCATCGGAACGTTCCCGAGCCCGAGGCCCTCGATCTCGCGCTGCTCGCGGCACGCTTCGACCTGTTCGTCGACTCCTACCGGTCGGGCACCACATATGTCGAGACCAACAACCGCATCACGTTCTTCGCCCCGGCGGCCGCCAGACTGCTGCCGAACGCGCGATTCATCCACCTCGTTCGTCATCCCGCCGAATTCGTGCGCAGCGGAGTGCGCCGGGGCTACTACGCGGATGGCGTGGTGCAGCACCAGCGATTGCAGCCTGCCTGCCATGCGGAATGGGAGTCCTATTCGGCGGTGGAGAAGATCGGCTGGGAGTGGAATGAGATCAACGGCTTCATTGAGTCATTCAAGATGTCAGTTCCAGGAGATCGCGTGTTAACGATGCGTAGCGAGGCACTATTCCGCGGTCCCTCGGCCCTGACATCGGTGATGGAATTCATTGGCGTGGGCGGCGACGCGGATCTGCTCGCCAGAATGGCCAAGGGAGCCCTTAAGCCGGTGAACCAACAGATCTCGGGGACCTTTCCGACGTACGAGTACTGGTCGGACGCCGACCGGTCGGGCCTCGCCCGCGTCGCGACCCTAGCGGTGGCATATGGCTATGACCTCTGACGCACCACGCGTCCTCGAGGCGAAACGGGAATGGCTCGAACGGCTCGTGCGGGAGCGATTCACCACTGAGTTGGTGCTCGACCTCTCGGATGAGCAGTGGGCTCTGCGGATACCGCACGCCGACGGCGCCGTGACCATCGCCAGGAATACAACGGCTCTTCGTGGCACCGACCCGGCGTGCGCCCGCTGGGACGCGTCAGATGAAGGCTTCGAGGCGCCGCTAATGTCGGTCCTGCCCGCCCCGGGGTGCCCGATGGTGCCGCACCCGCTCGCCCAGCAGCGTAGCGACGGGTGGGAACTCGGCTACGACGTGCTCGAGTTGGCGTTCTGGTCGCTCACGCGTCATGAAGAGCTCGGGCGCACCGACCTCGACGACAGGGATCGCTTCCCCGCGGTCGCCTCTCATGCGTTCAAGCACGGCTACTTGGACCGCCCGATCGTCGATGAGTGGTTGGAGATTCTCGGGCAGACTCTTCTGCGCCAATGGCCGGGCCTTCAGTTGCGGACCCGTAGGTTCGCCACTCAAGTGTCACACGATGCCGACAACCCGAGCCGCTACGCGTTCGGTGGCCTCAAGCCGCTTGCCCGGATGCTGGCTCTCGATGTGGTGCGTCGACGCGATGTCGGAGCCGCGGCCAAGGGCGTGGTCCTGAGGGCACGGAGCCGCCATTCGTTGCAGCCGAACGATCCGGCAAACACGTTCGACTGGATCATGGAGCAGTCGGACCAGCGTGGCCTCACGAGCGCCTTCCACTTCCTCTGCGGGCGAACCCATCCCACGCTGGACGCGTACTACGACCCGGAAGACCCGCGCATCCGATTCCTGATGCGCGCGATCCACGATCGTGGACACGAGATAGGCCTGCATCCCAGCTACGGCACATACCGAGCGCCCGACGCAGTTGCGGCCGAGTTCCAGCGGCTGCGGCAGGTGTGCATGGAGGAGGGGATCGCGCAATCGCAGTGGGGCGGGCGCATGCACTACCTACGTTGGGACTCTGCGGCAACTGGGCGCGCCTTAAACGACGCGGGACTCGACTACGACAACACATTGAGCTACGCAGATGCTCCCGGGTTCCGATCCGGCACCTGCATCGAGTACCCCGCGTTCGATCCAGTCAGCAATGAGCCACTTCGGCTCAGGATCAGGCCCCTTGTCGCCATGGAGGCGACAGTAATAGCATCGCGCTACCTAGCGCTAGGAGAGGGAGAGCAAGCGTTCGCGAAGTTTGCGGCCCTGAAGGACGCGTGCCGTTCTGTCAGAGGGACCTTCAGCCTGCTCTGGCACAATACGTCCTTGGAGACTGACCGCCTCAAAGAGTTGTATTGCCAGGTCTTGGATGCTTGACGACAAGATGCCGACTGCATGAAGCCCACGTCGAAGCGCCCGGTCGTCCTCGTGGCAAACAACCCCTTGGGTCACCACCTGCTCACGTCCCAGCTGCTGCAAAGCTATGAGGCGCTGGACCTCGATACCGATGTCATGTTGCTGTGCAACGGCGTCATGCCTCATGCCGACAGCAGCCAGGCATCCTGGGCGAACGTCAGGTCCTTCGGGACCTCTAGACGTGGCGTGACCTCCTATGCCAATCTCCTCATCGCGTTGATTCGCTTGCGGTTCTCCCATCCGCAGGCCGTGTATCACCTGCGGGGTTTCGCCACGGGCGCCTTCTTCTGGCTCAGCCGCCTTGGGATGCTCCGCAAGGCTCGGTACGTCTACGACCCGCGTGGAGCATTCGCTGTGGAGTGGCGTGAGGCGGGGCGCCCCCGAGGCGTCGGCGGCCTCCTCCAACGAGTGGAGAAGCGTCTCGTCCGGCATTCCAGCAGCACCATCGTTACGTCGGAACGCTTCAAGCAGTTCTACGAGCACGTGTTCGGGAACGGGCCGACCTACGTGACCATCTACAACACTACAAGTCTCCCCTTCACCGGCTCACAGAGCTTCTTGCCAACGGATGGCCCGGTGCGCATCGTGTACCTCGGGACGTTCAACTACTGGCACCCCATGGACGAGGTCGCGCGGGTGACCGCCCAGGCCGCGCGACAATTGGGCCCGGAGCGCGTCGAGCTGTTCGTATACACGCTTCCCAAATTTCACGACATGGTCCGCGAAACGTTCGGGGCAATCGACTGCGCCCGCCTCACCGTTGACTACGTAAGGTACGAAGACCTTCCGGGCGCGCTGGCGGACAAACATATTGGTGTCTCCGTGGTACGGCCGACACCCTCGTCGAGAATCGCTTCGCCCATCAAGGTCGCCGACTATGTGGCGTCAGGCCTCGTGCCTCTGATGAATGAAGGAATTGGCGACTTCGACGAGCATTTTAGGTCGAACAAGTCCGGCATCCTGTACGGGTTCGGCGAGGATGTCGATCTGGGCGGTCTAGAAGAAGTCAGCACGGTTACCAACCGACAGATCTACGATGTCGTCTCGCAAGCCGAAGCGCTCAAGCGATTGACTCCTGTTCTCGAGAGACTTCGTCATGATTGACGATGTCTCGCTCGCTTGGTTCGGCCTGCACGCCGTCACGTTCGTCGCCCTGACCCTTCATAAGCGGACCAACGCCTGGGCGCTGCTCGCCGCGGTCTTCGTCGTTCTGTCCGTCGGGATCAGGCTGTCGATCCCTGTGGATGCGGTCCGAGACTTTTCCCCCTACTATGCTGCTTTTCAGCAGGTGCAGGTCGGTAGCATTCCGAGAGAGTTGTTTTTCGAGCCCTACCGACTAGTCCTGTTTCAGGCCATTCTTATGCTCGATGGTCTTGACTCTCACCAGCAGATCGCTTTGATCTACTACCTGCACTTCATCGTGGTAACGGGATTCTTCCTGTGGCTCGCGTATCTCACGAATGTCAGCCCTCAGGTCAAAGTTGTCCTATTCCTGACCTTCTATCCCGTCATGGCGCTGGTGTGGATCCAGGCAGGGGCGGCATACGTTGCCGCGTGCTTTCTCTTTCTCGTGGTGGGCAATCGCAGTAAGTTCGGTCTCACGCATTATCTGCTTCCTCTATTTCACGCCTCTTTGGCTCCACTCGTAGTCGCGATGAAAGTCAAGGACCTCCGGCCAATCGGGAAGGTTCTTGCGGTCGGCGTCATGGCCATAGTCGGGTATTTTGCCCTTGAGTCCAGTTATGCCCAGTACATCGTGGGAACTCTGTCCTACTACGCTCAGACTGCTGACCAACGGACCTCGGACTCGTTCCTGCTTCTATACGTCGCGAGCATCCTGACGTACCTCGTCCTTGCGGCCATCAGCATCGACTTCCGCAAGAACTTCCCGATCCTCGTACTCATGGGGGTCTACGTGGGCGCCTATCAGATCAACCCGGTCGTCGGGACCCGCCTGTTCCCGCTGGTGCTGATCGCCTGCATTGCGCAGCGAATCGATATTCCGCGACGAGTTCCGGTGACGCTCCTACTCGCTTTGGTGTATGTACCTGTGTACTTCGTCCGGTTCCACCAAGTCCTCTCGGGTGTATAGACATGACTGCCGACAGCGAGCACCGCTCAGTACCCGATCCCAGCGTCGGCGTGATCTTGACGACCTACAACGGTCAGGACCATCTGGAAGAGCAGTTGGATAGTTTGCTCGCTCAGGTTGGCGTTTCAGTTCACATCTACGTTTTCGACGACGGCAGTTCCGATGGCACGGTGCCTTTGCTGTCCAGGTACGCAGCGGCGCATCCGGAGTCCTTCAGCATCTTCGAGAGTAGCGTGAATTCGGGGGGTACCGGACTGAACATCTTCCGCAACACGACCAGGCTTCCCAGTGGTCACGATTTCCTGGCTTTGTCGGACCAGGACGACGTGTGGCTCCCACACAAGCTACGACGTGCGGTTGATGCACTCATGGAGAATGACGCCGACTTGTACTTCTCGGACCTGGTGGCATGGGACGGGGGCCTCACGGAGTTGAGCATCGTCACCAGGGCGCGACCGCCCCGAGCGCGCGATCATCTCTTTGGTGGAGGCAGTGCAGGCTGCACGTACGTCCTGTCGGCACGGTTCTTTGCTCACCTCCAAGACGTGTTGCGGCACACGGACTTGAGCGGCGTGCGTCGAATTTCGCACGACTGGGTGATCTACTTTCTCGCCCGGCACGACGGATTCAACGTATGGGCCGCCCCGGAAGCTCTGATCAAGTACCGGATTCATGCGGACAGCCAGTACGGTGGAATGTCGCAGGGCGGCCTGGGAGCCATGCGGCGCAAGTGGCGGATGCTGCGCTCCGGGTTCTTAGAAGATCAGGTGTACAACTCGCTGAGGTTTGCTCGCCATGGGACGGAGGACCGAGAGATTTTGGCGGCCTTCACGCGAGGCAGGTGGAGCCGCGTCGGGATTCTCATGAAGTACCGGTTTTCGTTGGTTCGCAAGAAGGCGCGGTTCCTAGGGCTCGCTGCCGCCTTCGTGGCATCTCGCGCTGTCCGGCGCGGCGCCCCCCTGCCTGAGGGTCGCCCTCAGCTTGCGGAGCACGGCACCGCAGGTGGGAGCAGGGGCGCCGGCCCCGAGCTACCCCGGTAGTACCAAGAACATGAGAGCCGCCGCACACACCGAGTTCCTCTGGTCCTCCTGACACACCTGTGGGAACTCCTTCCCCACGAGGGTGTAGCAACCGCCGGCGTGTCGGTGGCCGGGTAGGGGGCGTGGTCCTCTGATCCGACTCGTGCCACCGGGGTATGTCAGGGAGCGGTGAGGTCGTGCTCGGGTGTGCCTCGATCGCTTCGGGCGGGTGTGCTGGAGGATCTTCCGGGCACGCAGGTCGGTCCTGGACATCCCCGAAGGACGCCTCGACGTGCCAGAGCTCGTGGTACGAGTCGATGGTCTCCCCAGCGGGCGACAGGGCCTCGGGGACGTTGGTGCGGCGCCCCCAGACAGCCGATCCCGCCGCCGCGGGGGACGCGAAACGTGCGCGAGGGGCGATGGTCCTGCACGTCGAGACTGCTGTGGCGCCGCATGAACGAGCGCAGCCAGGTCGAGGCGGCTTCTAGCACCAGTTGACAGGCCTCGGGCTCGCGGATCGTGGCCGCCGTGGCGAGGGGAGGGCGACGATCAGGGTCGAGGCGCCGTACTTGTCGGCGACGGCCGCCGTGTCGCCGCGAGTACCACGCACCCGGATGCCCTCGAGGCGCAGCCTGCTCTGGCTGCGGTCGTCGTTGTGCAGGGCCACCGGCAAATAGCCGCTGTCGGCGTCCCGGTGCAGGCTGCGGGTCAGCCGCCGGCCGGCCTCGCCTGCGCCGAAGACGACGACACGCTCCTGTCCACTAGGCTGCGCGCCAGCGCCACGTACGAATGACGAACCGGCTTGCGAACATGCCGACCAGGGCGAACGCGGCACCGGCGAAGGGAACACTGCGCGGCACCGCGATTACGTGGGTGGTCAGGGCCGAGACGATGGCGCCGGTGACGAGCACCGACCTGGCGATGTCGGCGGTCTCCTCGAAGGTCCCCCGCTCGTGTCCCACGGCGTACGAGCCAACACACCGGGCGGCGCCCTGACAACCTCTTCGAGTTCGACCGTGCTCCGGCATTCCCCCCGCGCACCGTGTCGGCCCACCTCGCTGGTAGGGGGCTCAACTTCCCGAGTGGCGAAACCTCCGATAGGATTTGTCTTGACGTCAAGATAACCGTGACGACCGAGGAGTGTCGACGACGACCATGGCCACGAAGATCATCTACACCCTGACCGACGAGGCGCCGATGCTGGCCACGTACTCGTTCCTCCCGGTCATCGAGTCCTTCGCCTCCTCGGCCGGGGTCGCCGTCGAGACGCGGGACATCTCGCTCGCCGGTCGCATCCTCGCGCTCTTCCCCGACCACCTCACCGACGAGCAGCGCGTCGGGGACGCCCTCACCGAGCTCGGCGAGCTCGCGACCACGCCCGAGGCGAACATCATCAAGCTGCCCAACATCAGCGCCTCGATGCCCCAGCTCAAGGCCGCGATCAAGGAGCTCCAGGCCCAGGGCTACGCCCTCCCGGACTACCCCGACGAGCCGAGCACCGACGAGGAGCGCGACATCCGCGCCCGGTACGACAAGGTCAAGGGCAGCGCCGTCAACCCCGTCCTGCGCGAGGGCAACTCCGACCGCCGCGCGCCGGTCGCCGTGAAGAACTACGCCCGCAGCCACCCGCACTCGATGGGCGAGTGGTCCGCCGACAGCCGCACCCGCGTCGCGACGATGGCCGCCGACGACTTCCGCAGCAACGAGAAGTCCGTCGTCCTGCCGGCCGCCGACACCCTGACCATCCGCCACGTCGCCGAGGACGGCACGACGACGGTCCTCAAGGAGGGCCTGGACGTCCTCGAGGGCGAGGTCGTCGACGGCACCGTCATGCACGTCGCCGCCCTCGACGACTTCCTGCGCGAGCAGATCGCCCGGGCCAAGGCCGACGACGTCCTCTTCTCCGTGCACCTCAAGGCGACGATGATGAAGGTCAGCGACCCGGTCATCTTCGGTCACGTCGTCACCGCGTTCTTCCCCGACGTCTTCGCGCGCTACGGGGCCGACCTCGCGGCCGCCGGGCTCTCCCCCACCAACGGCCTCGGCGCCATCCTCGACGGCCTCGACGCCCTCCCCAACGGCGCCGAGATCAAGGCCGCCTTCGAGCAGGGCCTCGCCGACGGGCCCCGGCTGGCGATGGTCAACTCCGACAAGGGGATCACCAACCTCCACGTCCCCAGCGACGTCATCATCGACGCCTCGATGCCCGCCATGATCCGCACCTCCGGGCACATGTGGGGCCCCGACGGTGAGGAGCACGACACCCTCGCCGTCATCCCCGACTCCTCCTACGCCGGCGTCTACCAGGCCGTCATCGAGGACTGCCAGGCCCACGGCGCCTTCGACCCGACGACGATGGGCTCGGTGCCCAACGTCGGCCTCATGGCCCAGAAGGCCGAGGAGTACGGCAGCCACGACAAGACCTTCGAGATCCCCTCGGCGGGCCGGGTCGAGGTCGTCGACTCCGCCGGCGAGGTGCTCATGAGCCACGACGTCGAGGCCGGCGACATCTGGCGCGCCTGCCAGACCAAGGACGCCCCGATCCGCGACTGGGTCGGCCTGGCGGTCACCCGCGCCCGCGCCTCGCAGACCCCCGCGGTCTTCTGGCTCGACGACACCCGCGCCCACGACCGGGCGCTCGTCGAGAAGGTCAACGCCTACCTGCCCGAGCACGACACCGACGGCCTCGACATCCGCATCCTCTCCCCCGTCGACGCGGCCAAGCTGTCCGTCGAGCGCATCCGCCGCGGCGAGGACACCATCTCGGTCACCGGCAACGTCCTGCGCGACTACAACACCGACCTCTTCCCGATCCTCGAGCTCGGTACCTCGGCCAAGATGCTCTCCGTCGTGCCGCTGATGAACGGCGGCGGGCTGTTCGAGACCGGCGCGGGTGGCTCGGCCCCCAAGCACGTCCAGCAGCTGCTCGAGCAGGACTACCTGCGCTGGGACAGCCTCGGGGAGTTCCTCGCCCTCGCCGAGTCCCTGCGGCACGAGGCCGAGCGCGGCACCGCACGCGCGGGGCTGCTCGGCAACGCGCTCGACCGGGCCACCGAGACCCTCCTCAACGAGAACAAGTCACCGGCGCGGCGCGTCGGCTCGATCGACAACCGCGGCAGCCACTTCTGGCTCGCCCGCTACTGGGCCGAGGAGCTCGCCGCCCAGACCGAGGACCCGGCGCTCGCCGAGATCTTCGCCCCCGTGGCCGAGCAGCTCGTCGCCCAGTCCGAGACCATCGACGCCGAGCTCATCGCCGTGCAGGGCAGCCCGGCCGACATCGGCGGCTACTACCGCCCGGACCCGCAGAAGGCCGCCGCCGTCATGCGCCCGAGCGCGACCTTCAACGCCATCCTCGACTCGCTCAAAGCCTGAGCCTGACATCGCGCAGATCCTCCGTGAGTGTTGTGTGACAGGGGTGAGACGCGCTGCACACAGGCGCCAACAGCCCGTCGTTTCTCCTCACCGATGGGATGATCGAGCGTCCTTTGGACTCGAGAGGGGTACGCGTTGGTTGTCACCGTCGTCGGTCTTGGAAAGATTGGCCTTCCACTAGCCACACATTTCGCCCGGTCGGTCGACGAGGTGCTCGGTGCGGACGTTGACCCCGAGACGGTGGAATCGGTCAACGCCGGCCGGGCTCCGTTCCCTGGTGAAGCCGACCTCGACGAGCGTCTGAGGCAGGCGGTCGGGGCGGGTGTGCTATCCGCCACCACTGACACGGCCGCAGCCGTGGGGGCGAGCGACGTCGTCGTCGTCGTGGTCCCGCTCTTCGTCGACGATGCGGCCCGACCCGACTTTGCCTGGATGGACGCCGCCACCGATGACATCGCCCGCGGCCTGCGACCCGGCACGTTGGTGATCTACGAGACGACGCTTCCCGTCGGAACCACCCGGACGCGGTGGAAGCCCCGCCTCGAGGCGGGCTCGAATCTTGCGGAGGGCACGGACTTCTTCGTCGTCTTCTCGCCCGAGCGCGTGCTCACGGGGCGCGTGTTCGCTGACTTGCGCCGCTACCCGAAGCTGGTCGGCGGCCTGACCCCCCGGGGCGCTGCCCGGGCGGTGGAGTTCTACGAGCGGGTGATCGAGTTCGACGACCGGCCCGACCTCGCACGGCCCAACGGCGTGTGGGACCTGGGGTCGGCCGAGGCCGCGGAGATGGCGAAGCTCGCCGAGACGACCTACCGCGACGTCAACATCGGCCTGGCCAACCAGTTCGCACGCTTCGCCGCCGCCAACGGCATCGACGTCCACGCCGTCATCGAGGCGTGCAACTCTCAGCCGTATAGCCACATCCACTCCCCGGGCATCGCCGTCGGTGGGCACTGCATCCCCGTGTACCCGCGGCTCTACCTGTGGAACGACCCCGACGCCACCGTCGTGCGCGCGGCCCGCGAGGCGAACGCGGCCATGCCGGAGTACACCGTCGGCCTCGCCACCGCCGCACTCGGCGGCGACCTCTCCGGACGCCGCGTCGCCGTGCTCGGGGCCTCGTACCGGGGAGGGGTCAAGGAGACGGCGTTCTCCGGCGTGTTCGCCACGGTCGACGCCCTGCGCGCCCAGGGGGCGCACGTGGCCGTGCACGACCCCCTCTACTCGCACGACGAGCTCCGGACCCTCGGCTGGGAGCCCTACGATCTCGGCAGCCCTGTCGACGTCGTCGTGGTGCAGGCCGACCACCACGAATACACGGCCCTCGGCGAGGACGACTTCCCCGGGGTCCGGGCAGTCGTCGACGGCCGGGGGACGGTCGACCCGGCGCGGTTCCCCACCGCGCAATACCTGCGCGTCGGGCAGGCGGTGGCCCGCTGATGTCCGTCCGTGTCGCGCCGTCCGCCGACGTCTCCCCCGACGCGGCGATCGGAGACGGCTCCGCCGTGTGGCACCTGGCCCAGGTACGCGAGGGTGCCGTGCTCGGCGCTGGGTGCGTCGTCGGCCGCGGCGCCTACGTCGGCATGGGCGTGCGGATCGGCGACAACTGCAAGCTGCAGAACTACGCCCTCGTCTACGAGCCGGCGCTGCTGGAGGACGGCGTGTTCGTCGGCCCCGCAGCGGTGTTCACCAACGACCACCGCCCGCGCGCGATCACGCCCGAGGGAAGGCTGAAGTCGTCGGAGGACTGGGACGCCGTCGGCGTCACCTGCCGTGAGGGCGCATCCATCGGTGCGCGCGCCGTGTGCGTCGCGCCCGTGGTCATCGGCCGGTGGGCCATGGTCGCCGCGGGGGCGGTCGTCATCAGGGACGTACCCGACTTCGCCCTCGTCGCCGGGACGCCTGCTCGCCGGATCCGGTGGGTCGGGCGCGCCGGGGTACCTCTCGAGCCGGCGGGCGACCCCAGGGCCTGGCGCTGCCCGCGCACGGGCGACCGGTACCTGGAGCGTGACGACATGTTGACGGAGGTCTCTCGGTGAACGACTTCATCCCTCCCGCCAAGCCGTTGATCGGTGAAGAGGAACGGGCCGCCGTGGACCGGGTGCTGCGCAGCGGAATGCTCGCGCAGGGGCCCGAGGTGGCCGCCTTCGAGGAGGAGTTCTCCAGCCACTTCGGCCTGGGCCGTCCCTGCGTCGCCGTCAACTCCGGCACCTCCGGCCAGCACCTCGGCCTGCTCGCGAGCGGCGTGGGCCCCGGTGACGAGGTGATCGTGCCGTCGTTCACCTTCGCCGCGACCGCGAACTCCGTCGCCCTCACCGGCGCCACGCCGGTGTTCGCCGACATCCACCCCGAC
Source organism: Phycicoccus endophyticus (assembly GCF_011326735.1). Lineage (GTDB taxonomy): Bacteria > Actinomycetota > Actinomycetes > Actinomycetales > Dermatophilaceae > Phycicoccus > Phycicoccus endophyticus. The sequence continues at coordinate 54,938 of NZ_JAANCN010000011.1, read as the reverse complement.
GACTTCTGCCTCTCCGCCGAGGCGGTCGAGGCCGCGGTCACCGACCGCACGGTCGGCATAATGCCCGTCCACCTCTACGGCCACCCCGCCGAGATGGGCGCGCTGTGCGAGGTCGCGCGGCGCCACGGCCTCCAGGTCTTCGAGGACGCTGCGCAGGCGCACGGGGCCTCCCTTGACGGCGTCCCGGTGGGCTCCTTCGGGACATTCGGGATGTTCTCGCTCTACCCGACGAAGAACATGACCTCGGGCGAGGGCGGGATGGTGTCCGTCGCCGACCCCGGGGTCGAGCGGCGGGTCCGGCTCCTGCGCAACCAGGGCATGGATCGGCAGTACCACAACGAGCTCGTGGGCCTGAACAACAGGATGACCGACATCCACGCCGCCATCGGACGCGTACAGCTGACCAAGGTCGCCCGGTGGACCGCACAGCGGCAGGAGAACGCCGCCTTCTACGACGCACACCTCGACGGGGTGACGACCCCGCCCGTCGCCACCGGCGCGGTACACGTCTACCACCAGTACACGGTGCGCGTGCCAGAGGACCGTGACGGCTTCGCGGCGGCCCTGCGCGAGGAGTACGCGGTCGGCTCGGGCATGTTCTACCCGGTGCCCAACCACCGGCTCGCGCCGTTCCGCGCCGATGTCGACCTGCCCGAGACCGAACGGGCGGCGCGCGAGTGCCTGTCCCTCCCGGTGCACCCCTCGCTGTCGCCCAACGACCTCGACCGAGTGGCGTCCGCGGTGAACCAGCTGGCCAAGGCTGGTGCCTGATGTCGGCGTTGCGCGCGGGGCTCATCGGTCTGGGGATGATGGGCCGCCACCACGCGCGGGTGCTTGGGAGCCTCGAGGGCGTCGAGCTCGTCGCAGTCGCCGACCCCGGGGGTGACGTGCACGGGGTCGCCGGGGGTCGTCCAGTCGAGTCAGCCGTCGATGCCCTGCTACACCACGGCCTCGATTACTGCGTGGTCGCCGTCCCGACCATGCACCATGAGGAGATCGCCCTGCGCCTCGCCGATGCCGGCGTGCACGCGCTCGTCGAGAAACCTCTGGCCCAGGACGTGGCGTCCTCCGAGCGCATCACCGAGGCGTTCGAGACACGTGGGCTCGTGGGCGCCGTCGGGCACATCGAGCGGTACAACCCGGCTCTCCAGCAGGCCCGCTCACGCATCGAGGCCGGCGAGCTTGGCACGGTCTTTCAGGTGGTCACGCGGCGCCAGGGCCCGTTCCCCGCGAGGATCGCAGACGTCGGCGTCATCAAGGACCTCGGCACCCACGACATCGACCTCACAACCTGGGTGACCCAGCAGGAGTACACGGCCGTCGCGGCGCGCACCGCGAACCGGTCCGGCCGCGAGCACGAGGACATGGTGAGCGTCGTAGGCCAGCTCTCCGGTGGGGCGATCACGAACCACCTCGTCAACTGGCTCACCCCGTACAAGGAACGGACCACAGTCGTCACTGGTGAGAAGGGGTCGTTCATCGCCGACACGCTCTCCGCCGATCTGACCTTCCACGCGAACGGCAACGTGCGCCAGGACTGGGAGGCGGTCTCCCGCTTCCGCGGGGTGTCCGAGGGCGACATGGTGCGCTACGCCATCGCCAAGCCGGAGCCGCTGCGCACGGAGCACGAGGCGTTCCGCGACGCGCTCCTCGGCAGGGGGGCGGACATCGTCACCATGCGCGCGGGTCTGCGCACGGTGCGCGTCGCCGAGGCGGTCCTGGAGTCGGCGCGCAGCGGCGCCACGGTGAGCCTCGACGACGCGTAGAGCGCTGGTGTCAGTGGGGGTGCTCGGCCTCCGCCGCGTCGGCCTCCTCCTTGGTGGCGTGCACGGTGCCGTGCGGGTGCTCCGGCGGGGAGTAGATCGAGTACAGCTTCAGCGGCTCGGCGCCGACGTTGGTGAGGTTGTGCCACGAGCCGGCGGGCACGAAGACCGCCCAGTCCTCGCTGACGGTCTCGTCGAAGGACAGGTCGTCCTCGGCCGGCCCCATCTGCACCCGGGCGGTGCCCTCCTCGACGCGCAGGAACTGGTCGTGGTCGGGGTGCACCTCGAGGCCGATGTCGTGGCCGGGCTCGATGGCCATCACCGTGAGCTGGAGGTTGCCCCCCGTCCACAGGGTCGTGCGGTAGGTGTCGTTGCCGAGCGTCGCCGCCTCGATGTTGGTGACGAACGGGGACGGGCCGTGGTCGGTCATCTCTTCCTCCTGGGGTCGGGCTTCTCTCCCAACGTACCGAGGCCGGCCAGATCGGCGCGCTCAGGTGTGCCTCACCCCGCGGCACGGCACACTGACCCCATGACACCCCCGATGCCGCGCCGGCTCGCCGCCGAGTTCCTCGGCACCTTCGTCTCCGTCCTGGCCGGGGTGGGCACCGCCGTGCTCGCCGCCTCCGCCGTCGCCCCGAACATCGTCAGCGGGGCCGCGGTCACCGTCGGGGTCGGCTACCTCGGGGTCGCCCTCGCCTTCGGGCTCGGGGTCATGGCGATGACGTACGCGCTCGGGCACGTCTCCGGGGCGCACCTCAACCCCGCGGTCACCCTCGGCGCGGCCGTCGCCCGGCGGTTCGGCTGGGCCGAGGTGCCCGGCTATGTCGTGGCCCAGGTGCTCGGCGGGCTGCTCGCCGGGCTCACGGTCTGGTCGGTCGCCCGGGGCCGGCTCGGCGGCGCGGACGGGCCGGTCGCCCCCACCGGCTGGGGCGAGGGGTCGCCCGGCGGGTACACGCTGCTCGCCGTGCTCGTCCTCGAGGTCGTGCTCACCGCGGTGCTCGTCTACGTCGTCCTCGGGGTCACCGACACCCGCTCCCCCGACGGGTTCGAGCCGCTGGCCATCGGCGGCACCTACGTGCTCGCCTACCTCGTCGCCCTGCCGGTCTCCGGCGGCGGGCTGAACCCGGCCCGCGCCACCGGGGTGGCCTTCTTCAGCGGCGGCGACGCCCCCGCGCAGCTGTGGCTGTTCTGGCTCGCCCCGCTCGCCGGCGCGGCCATCGCCGGGGCCACCTTCCACCTCGTCACCGGGGTCGACCGGCGCGACCGCGACATCACCGGCCACGTCCGCCCCGAGGACGCCCTCGTCGCCGACGGCGTCGACCCCGACGCGCCGCGCTGACGTAACCAACCCCACCCCTGTCCGCCCGCCCCGCGGCGGCGGGCCGCTGATAGCGTCGAGACGACACGATCCACGCTCGTCCGAAGGGGTACCACCGTGAGCAGCACGCCCGTCAAGGTCGCCGTCACCGGCGCCGCCGGCCAGATCGGCTACAGCCTCCTGTTCCGCATCGCCAGCGGCGCGCTGTTCGGTCCGGACACCCCCGTCGAGCTGCGGCTGCTCGAGATCACCCCGGCCCTCAAGGCGCTCGAGGGCGTCGTCATGGAGCTCGACGACTGCGCGTTCCCGACCCTGGCGAAGGTCGAGATCGGCGACGACGCGACGAAGGTCTTCGACGGCGTCAACCACGCGCTGCTCGTCGGCGCCCGCCCGCGCGGCCCGGGGATGGAGCGCGGCGACCTGCTCGAGGCCAACGGCGGCATCTTCGCCCCGCAGGGCAAGGCGCTGGGCGAGGTGGCGGCCGACGACATCCGGGTCACCGTCACCGGCAACCCCGCGAACACCAACGCGCTCATCGCGATGAGCAACGCCCCCGACATCCCCACCGAGCGCTTCTCCGCCCTGACCCGCCTCGACCACAACCGCGCCATCAGCCAGCTCGCCGCCAAGCTCGGCGTGCCGGTCACCGAGATCCGCAAGATGACGATCTGGGGCAACCACTCCGCGACGCAGTACCCCGACCTCTTCCACGCCGAGGTCGGTGGCCGCACCGCCGCCGAGGCCGTCGGCGACCAGGACTGGCTGGAGAACACCTTCATCCCCACCGTGGCCAAGCGCGGCGCGGCGATCATCGAGGCCCGGGGCGCGTCGTCGGCCGCGTCCGCCGCCTCGGCGACGATCGACCACGTCCGCACCTGGGCCCAGGGCACGCCCGAGGGCGACTGGGTGTCGATGTCGGTCCGCTCCGACGGCTCCTACGGGGTCGAGGAGGGGCTGGTCTCCTCCTTCCCGGTCACCGTCCGCGACGGCCGCTGGGAGATCGTCCAGGGGCTGGAGATCGACGACTTCTCGCGCGGCAAGATCGACGCCTCGGTCGCCGAGCTCGCCTCCGAGCGCGACGCCGTGCGCGCCCTCGGCCTCATCTGAGGTACCACGCCGCCGGGGCACCCACCGGTCGGGGTCAACCGGCGGCGGCGTGCTCCGCGGCCTCGACGACGTTGCTCAGCAGCATCGCCCGGGTCATCGGGCCGACGCCGCCGGGGTTCGGGCTGACGAACCCCGCGACCTCCCACACGTCGTCGGCGACGTCGCCGGCCACCCGGCCCTTGCCGGTCTCCGGGTCGAGCACCCGGGAGACCCCGACGTCGAGCACCGCGGCACCGGGCTTGACCATCTCGCCGGTGACGATGCCCGGCACGCCGGCGGCCGCGATGACGATGTCGGCCTGGCGCACCTCCGCCGCGAGGTCGCGGGTCCCGGTGTGGCACAGGGTGACGGTCGCGTTCTCCGAGCGGCGGGTCAGGATGAGCCCGAGCGGCCGGCCGACGGTCAGCCCACGCCCGACGACGACGACCTTCGCCCCGGCGATCGGCACGTCGTAGCGGCGCAGCAGCTCGATGCACCCGACCGGAGTGCACGGCAGCGGCGCGGGCCGCCCGAGCACGAGCCACCCGAGGTTCGTCGGATGCAGCCCGTCGACGTCCTTGGCCGGGTCGACCGCCGAGAGGATGGCGTTCTCGTCCAGCCCGGTCGGCTGCTGGACGATGAACCCGGTGCACGCGGGGTCGGCGTTGAGCTCGCCGACGACGGCCAGCACCTCCGGCAGGCTCGAGCCGGCCGGCAGGTCGCGGCGGATCGAGTGGATGCCGACCTCGGCGCAGTCGCGGTGCTTGGCGCCGACGTACCAGCGGCTGCCGGGGTCCTCCCCGACGAGCACGGTGCCGAGCCCCGGCACGACGCCGCGCTCGGCGAGCGCCGCGACCCGCCCGCGCAGCTCCTCCTTGATCGTCGCGAGGATCGCCCTGCCGTCGAGAGTCTGCGCCGTCACGGGCGCCATCCTCCCATCCCCGCCGCAGCGGCCCGCTCGTGCCGGGGCACGACACCACCGGGCTGCCCCAACCCTCCCCCGCGCTGGCGCTGGAGTGACTAGCGTGGTTGGTGTGACGCACGAGCCCGCCTCCCGCCGCTCGGGTCGCCACCGCTCGCGCGGCCGGGTGTCGGTCCCGGCCCGGGTGGCCCCCGGCAGTACCGGGCCGCGCCTGCCCGGGCTCGACGTCGCCCGCGGCGTCGCCCTCGTACTCATGGTCCTCGGGCTCACCGCCCCGCCGGGCGAGGCCACGACCGCGGTGCGCCACCTCGCCGCCCCCCTCGTCGTGCTCTGCCTCGGCGCCGCCGCCGGGCTCACCCTCGAGCGGCACGGGATGCGGGCCGCCCGCTTCGCCGCCGACACCGCCGTCCGCGGGGTCCTCCTGCTCGTCCTCGGCGTCCTGCTCGGCGCCCTGACCGACCGGCTCGAGGACCTCCTGCCCGTGCTCGGCCTGCTCGTCCTCGTCCTGGCCCCGCTCACCGTGCTGCTGCGCCACCTCCAGGTGCTCACCGTGGGCCTGGCCACCGCCGCGGCCGTCCTCGCCCCGCTGGCCGTCGACCGGGCCCGCGAGCACCTGCTCGCCCACCCGGGCACCGGCCGCGTGGCGCGCGACCTGCTCGGCTGGCTCGCGGCCGGGGAGCCCCACCGCGTGGTCTCCCTGCTGCCGGCGGCCCTCGCCGGCCTCGTCCTCGCCCTGCTCGTCCCGCACCTGGGCGCCTGGCGGCGGGCGCTGGCGGTCTCGGCCATCCTCGTCGCGACGAGCGCGGCCGACCTCGTGCTCGCCGGCGGCGCCACCGAGGGCGGCCAGGCCGACACGAGCGCGGAGCTCGCCGCCGGCGCGTTCCTCGCCGCCGGCGTCGTCGCGGCCGCCTGCGCGCTCACCGGCCTGCTGGAGGGCCGCCGCGCGGGCCCGGCGCTGCTCTCCCCGCTGCTCGCCGGCGGCCGGCTGCCGCTCACCGGGTACACCCTCCTCGCGCTCACCCTGGCCGTCGACGGTGCCGCACGCGGGGACGGGGCGACCCGCGGCTGGGGGCTCGCCGCGGTGGCGCTCGTCGTCGTCCTCGGCGGGTGCTGGCTGCTCGACCACGCGTGGGGCACGGGGCCGCTCGAGGTGGTGCTGCGCCTGGCCAGGCTGCCCGCCGGCCGCCGTCCGCCGTCCCCGCGGCGGGCCGCCCTCAGCGGGGAACGGCCGCGGCCAGAGCCTCCAGCGCACCGACGAAGCACTCCGCCGGCGGCGTGACGAGGCCGGCGCCGACCTGCCCGGTGCCCGCGACCCGCCCGGCCATCCCGGTGTTGATCTGGGGCAGCTCGCCGGTGCGGACCACCGACGCCACGTCGATGCCCACCGGCGTCCCGCGGAAGCCGAGCACCGGCACCTGGTAGGCGGGGTGCTCCCCCACGGTGACCTCGTACATCCGCCGGGTCGCGGCCAGCGCGAACGGGACGTCACCGCCGACGAACCGCACGATGGCCGGGGCGGCAGCCATCGCGAACCCCCCGATGCCCGCGGTCTCGGTGATCGCCGAGTCGCCGATGTCCGGGTTGGCGTCCTCCGGCCCGTAGTCGCCGAGGAAGAGGCCCTCGGGCGTGTTCGCCGGGCCGGTGAACCACTGCTCGCCCGTCCCGGAGACCCGGATGCCGAAGTCGGTGCCGTTGCGCGCCATCGTCGTCACGACGCTCGAGCCCGGGATGCCCTCGGCCGCGAGCGTGGCCAGCTTGCACGCCGGCATCCCGAGGTTGAGGAAGAAGTGCTCGTTGGCCCCCGAGAAGCGCACCGCCTCGGCGACGTCGCTGCTCGGGGCGTCGGCGGTGACCATCCCCGGCAGCAGCTCGCGCAGCAGCAGCAGGCTGCCGGCCCGGTTGCGGTTGTGCCCCTCGTCGCCCATCTGGAGCATCTGCGCGATGACCGCCCGGACGTCGACCGGGCCGACGGACCGCAGCGCCTGACGCAGGATCGGCCCGAGGACCGAGCCCATCCACCGCAGCCGCTTGATGACCTCCGGGCCGTAGGCGCCGTAGCGCAGCACCTTCCCCAGGCCCTCGTTGAGGCTGCACCAGGAGAGGTTGTCGTGCACCTCGTCGCGCAGGACGTAGACCCACATCGAGGGGCTGACCACGCCGGCCATCGGCCCGACGCCGCCGTGGTGGTGGCAGGGCTCGAGGTCGACGTCACCGGCCGCGAGCCGCCGCTCGGCCTCCTCCGGGGTCTGCGCGAGGCCCTCGAGCAGCACCGCCCCGACGAGCGCGCCGCGCAGCGGTCCGGAGGCACGCTCCCAGTCGATGGGCGGCCCCGCGTGGAGGAACGTGCCCGGCCGCAGCCCGAGGACCTCCGCGGCGGGGGCGACGTCGACGAGCTCGGCACCGGCCGCGGTCATCCGGGCGACCGCCTCGGCGTTGGCGCCCGCGCGCCGCGGGTCGGCCATGACCCGGGCGAGCGGCCCCTCGGTGCCGGCCGGCGGCGGGCGCCAGGCCACCTCGGTGACGGGCACCGCCTGGGCCCGCAGGGCGTCGGCGAAGAGGGCCACCCCGGAGGTCGCGACCACCGGGTCGGTGGCCAGCAGCCCGTGCAGCGGGACGCTCATCGGGCACCCCCGAGGGCGGCCACGGCGTGCCGGGTGGCCGCGGCGTTGGACAGGAGAACCGAGGCGCCGGCGGCGGCGAGCACCTCGGCACACCGCCCGCGGTCTTGTGGGTCGGCGTCGGTGCCGGTGAGGGAGACGACGACCGGCAGCGCGCGCCCGTCGGCTCGCGCGGTGGCGCGAGCGGCCTCGACGGCCTCGGCGAGCTCGCCTGCCGGGTCCGGGTGGGCGCCGTGCCCGAGGACGAGGTCGAGCAGGAGGACCCCGCACCCGGGGTCCGCGGCCTCCGCCGCCACGCGCTCCGTCCGCAGCGTGGGGTCGATCATCGGATGGGCCCGCCCGCGGGTCAGCTCGTCGGCGCCGAAGTCGACGACGAGGTGGCCGGGGGCCCGCAGGTCGGGCCCGAGCGCGGTGCCGTGGCCGAGGTTGCTCGCGAGCGGGCCGAGCGTCTCCGCCGCGACGATCGCCGCCTCCGCGGCGAGGGTCCCGCCACAGAACAGCCCGCGCAGGGACCGGCCCTGCGCGAGGTCGGGGTCCTCGGGCGCCGCGAACGTGGCCGGCCACTGCGGGACGGCCACCCCCTCGGCGGTCAGCGCGCTCTCGAGCGCGGCCGTGAGGTCCGGCCGCCCGGCGCCCAGGGTCGCCCAGTGCACCCGCAGGCCGAGGGCGGCCGCCTCGGCGCGCATCGCCTCGAGCACCTCCTCGTCCGGTGGCTTGGCGACGACGAGGACCCAGCCGGTCGCCTCGTCGGCGGCCAGCGCCCGCAGCGCCTGCCGGGTCGAGCGGCCGGCAACCCGCGCTGAGAGGTCCCGCCCGCCGACGCCCAGGCAGTGGCTGACCCCGACGCCGGCGGCGTCGAGCAGGCACATCACCTGCTGCGCACCGGTGCCCGACGCGGCGACGATGCCGACCGGCCCGGGGCGGACGACGTCGGCGAACCCGAGGGCGACCCCGCCGACGAGGGCGGTGCCGCAGTCGGGCCCCATGACGAGCACGTCGGCGGCCGCGGCGGCGTCCTTGAGCGCGACCTCGTCCTCGACGGGGACGTTGTCGGAGTAGAGCATCACCGAGGCCCCCGCGGCGACCGCGTCGTAGGCCTCGGTGACCGCGTGCGGCCCCGGGACGGAGACCAGGGCCAGCCCGGCTCCGGCACGCCGCACGGCCGAGCCGAGGGTCGCGGGCGGGACCTCCTCGCCCGTCGTGCGGGAGGCCGTGGTCGACAGCCCGCGCAGGGCGTCCTCGAGCGCGGCGAGACCGGCGCCCAGACCCGCGTCGTCGGCCGCCCGCAGCGCGACGACGAGGTCGTTCGGGCCGGCGTCCGGCGGGACGAGGAAGCCCATGCCCGTGAGCACCTCGACGTTGAGCTCGGTCGCCATCGCCACCTGGGCCGCCTCGACCCCAGCGGCGCCCGCCACCACCCGCGAGACCTGCAGCAGGCTCACCGAGTCGTGGTAGGCACCCGGGCGCAGCTCGACGTGGACGCTCACGCGGCGCTCCTGGACGTCACGTCGAGCGCGCCGAGGGCCGCCGCGACCCCGGCGACGAGGTCGCGCCCGGAGGTGTGCCCGAGGGCGAGCACGGCCGGCAGCGCGGCCTCGACGGCGTCGAGGTCCGCCCGCGCCGCGGCGTCGACGAGCCGGACGGCCTCGGGGGTGGCCCACCCGCCGCCCGCGGCGGCGAGGAGGGAGGCGGAGACCGCCGTCGTGGCACCGAGCCGGCCACGGACCGCGTGCAGCAGGGGGTCGCCGGCGGCGAGAGCCGCTCCGCGCGCGCGACGGACGAGGAGACCGCCGGCCAGGGCGTCGTCACCGCTCGGGGTCAGGCCCGGCCCACGGCCGACGAGGGCGTGCACCGCCGCGTGCGGGTCCCCGCCCCCGAGGGCGCCCCGCACACCGCGGGCCAGCCAGCCCGGCGCCTCGGCGCTCGCCCCGTCGAGCAGCGAGCGGACCGCCCGCCCCTGCCGGGCGCCGCCGGAGACGGCCCCGGCGCGCACCCGGGCCGGCCGCCAGGTGCGCACGCCCCGCACGGTGACACCCGCCAGCCCGACCGTGCCCGCGCCGAGGACGACCCGGTCACCGGCCACGGCACCCAGGTCGAGAGCCGCCGAGGTCTCGGCGAGCCGCAGGGCGCCCGGCAGTGCGAGCCCGTCGGCGGCCAGCACCGGCAGCACCCGGCCGCCCACGCCGAGGTAGACCCCGACCCGGTAGGCGCCGAGCACGACCGCCACGCGCCGCGGGCCGTGCACGAGGTCGGCGGTGAGCGGCGAGAGGGCCCCCGGCAGCACCGGCGCAGCGGGCCCCCGCCGCGCGGTGTCGGAGCGGGAGAACGACATACGCCGACGCTAGTGACGCCGTTACAGTGGCCGGATGGTCGAAGTTGCCAACGATGGCCCGGATGGCGCACAGACCTTGCCAGGAGCGCCGGCCGGGCAGCCCGGCGCCGACCGTGCCGCGCTCGCCGAGCTCGTCGAGCACCAGCGCGCCCTGCTCGCCCGCGAGGACGAGGTGCACCGCGTCCTCGTCCGGGTGGTCCTCGACGGTGGCGGGCTGGCCGAGGTGGCGGCCGCGGTGGCCGGCATCGTCGGCGGCGCCGCCACGGTGACGACGACCGACGGCCGGGTCCTCGCGAGCGCCGGCACCCTCGAGGGCACCTCCCCGACCCAGCTGGCCTGCTTCGACCGCACCGGCCGGCTCGTCGTCGAGGACGAGCCCGTCGGGTGGCGCGACCCGGCCCGGGCGGCCGACCCCACCCGGGCGTTCGTGCGGATCGTCGCCGGCTCCTCCGACCTCGGCGTGCTCGGGGCGTTCTCCCCGGGCCCCGGGCTCACCCGCACCGACGTCCACCTGCTCGAGCGGGCGGCGACCGTCGCCGCCCTCGTGATGACCAAGGACCAGGCGGTCGCCGCGGTCGAGAGCCGCTACCGCGCGGAGTTCCTGCGCGACGCCCTCGCCGGGCGGGCGGGCGACCCGGCCGACGCCGCCTCGCACGCCAGCTCGCTCGGGTGGGACATCGACCGCCCCCTCGTCGTCGTCGCCGCGGAGACCGACGAGAACGACGCCGAGACCACGCGCACCGCCGAGGAGGTGCGCTCCCTCCAGGAGCGCTTCGTGCGCGCCTGGACCCAGGCCGTGCGTGCCCGGGACACCTCGGTCGCCGTCGCCGGCTTCAGCCAGGAGGTCGTCGTCCTGCTGCCGGTCGACCCGGCGGCCGACCCGGACACGGTGCTGCGCGCGGTCGGCGAGCTCGTCCGGGTCGTGCGGGGCGACGGCGGCGGCGGCCGGCGCACGTTCACCGCCGGCGTCTCGCGCGTGGTCACCTCGCTCGCCGAGCTGCCCCGGGCCTACGAGGAGGCCCTGACGGCCGTGCGGGTCGGGCGCCAGGTCCACGGCGGCTCGGGGCTCGCGCACTTCGACCAGCTCGGCATCGACCGGCTGCTCGCCCTCGTCCCCGACTCGGCCGACCTGCGCCGCTTCGTCACCGAGTCCCTCGGCGAGCTCGCGAGCGACGACGCCCCGGAGAACGCCGACCTGCGGCACACCCTCGCGGTGCTCATCGACACCAACCTCAACGTCGCCGAGACCGCGCGCCGGCTCTTCTTCCACTACAACACGCTGCGCTACCGGATCGCCAAGCTCGAGCGGATGCTCGGTCCGTTCACCACCGACCCCCAGCTGCGCCTCACCCTGGCCCTCGCCCTGCGCGTCCACCGGATGAAGGGCCTGTGACCACGCCGACCGCTCGGGCACCCGCTCAGGACGCGCGCTCCAGGGCGGCCCGCAGGCCGTCGACGTCGGCGACGGTGAAGGTCGCGCCGGGGTGCCGGATGAGGCCGGTCGGGTCGATGGCGCGCACCGGCGCCGCGAACCGGACGCAGACCCCGCGGTCCCCGTTCGTCGCGAACGTCACGCCCCGGTCGGTGAACGACAGGTGGGGCGGGCCGGCGGTCTTGAGGAAGCCGTAGCCGCCGGTCTCCGAGGTCTGCGTGACGTTGTCGACCGGGGTGTCGAGGTGCCAGGGCCCGAACCGGCAGCGCAGGCGGCCTTCACCCACCTCGACGCGGGCGGTCCGCGGCACCACGCCGAACGGCAGACCGGCGACCCGGTAGCGGGAGTCGAACGCGAACTCGAACTGCTGCACCGTCATGCGAGGACGCTACGTGCCCGCGCACCCGACAGGGTGCGCACGCCCCGGACGAGCGCCCAGACGGACCGGCGTGACGCCTCCAGGGCCGGCGCGACCGGTCTGCGCAACACGCTCGTCACCTTGCCGACGCCCGCCCGTGACGCACACCCCCGGCCGGGGCGACCTTGCCAACCGGCCGGGGCGGCGGCTGTCAACCATTGCCGGGGGGGTCGTGGAGCGGGGTCACTAGGTTCCCGGTATCACGGTCCCTGTGAGTGGTGCCGCCGGCACCGCCTGGCAGAAGAGGTCCCCGCATGTCCCTCGGTCTCGGTTGGAAGCTCAAGGGCGACGGTCGCTCGCTCGCCCCGGGAGAGGTGGTGGCCCCCGACGAGCGCCTCTCGTGGGGTCGCACCATCGGCCTCGGCGCCCAGCACGTCGTCGCGATGTTCGGGGCGACCTTCGTCTTCCCGCTCATCATGGGTCTCAACGCCCAGCTGGCGATCATGATGAGCGGCATCGCGACGATCGCCTTCCTCCTCATCGTCCAGGGGAAGGTCCCGAGCTACCTCGGCACGTCCGCGTCGTTCGTGGGCGGGGTCGCCGCGATCCGCGCCCAGGGCGGCGACTCCGCCGAGGTCACCGGGGCCATCCTCGTCTCCGGCGTCGTCCTCGCGCTCGTCGGTGTGGCGATCCACCTGCTCGGGTCGCGGATGCTCCACGAGGTCCTGCCGCCCGTCGTCACCGGCGCCGTCGTCATGCTCATCGGCTTCAACCTCGCCCCCGTGGTCGCCGGCACCTACTGGCCCCAGGACCAGTGGGTCGCCGTGCTCACGATGCTCTTCACCGTCGTCGTGGCCGTCGCCTTCCGCGGCTTCGTCGGCCGGATCGCGGTCTTCCTCGCGCTCGTCTTCGGCACCCTGCTGTCGTGGCTGCTCGACTCCACGCTCGGCCAGATCAACTCCGTCCTCGCCGGCGCCACCGAGGCCACCGACCACCTGCGCTGGGACACCTCCGGCATCGGCAGCGCGGCCTGGCTCGGCTTCCCGGACCAGACGACCGTGGCCGCCGACGGCCAGGAGGTCGTCGGCTGGCACGCCCCGAGCTTCTCGGTCGCCGCCGTCCTGCTCGTGCTGCCCGCGGTCATCGCGCTCATCGCCGAGAACACCGGTCACGTCAAGGCGGTCGCCGAGATGACCGGCCATGACCTCGACCCGGTCATGGGCCGGGCCATCGCCGCCGACGGTGTCGGCACCGTCCTGGCCACCTCGGTCGGCGGCTCCCCCACGACGACCTACGCCGAGAACATCGGCGTCATGGCCGCCACCCGGGTGTACTCGACGGCCGCCTACTACGTCGCCGCGGCGGTCGCGGTCCTCTTCGGGCTCTCGCCGAAGTTCGGCGCGCTCGTCGCCTCCGTCCCCGGCGGGGTGCTCGGCGGGATCACCGTCGTCCTCTACGGGATGATCGGGCTGCTCGGCGCGAAGATCTGGAAGGAGAACGGGGTCGACTTCGGCAACCCGATCAACCTCGTGCCCGTCGCGGCCGGCGTCATCATCGGCATCGGCGACGTCAGCCTCCAGTTCACCGACGACTTCTCGCTGAGCGGGATCGCGCTCGGCACCATCGTCACGGTCGCCGGCTGGCACCTCGCGCGGGCCATCGCCCCCGCGGAGATGCGCGCCCAGGCCGACGGCGCGGGCATCACCCTCGGTGACCACGTCTACGGCGACAGCGACGGCGTCGACGACCTCTACCAGGAGGGCTACCCCGGGGCGGTCGGGCCCCGTGACCCGGGGCGCGACCGGCGTCCCTGACCGCTCCCGGCAGACCCCGCCGCCCGCACCCTTCCGCGGGCCCGTCCCGAGAGGCAGGATCGAGCAGGTGAAGCCCGCGCCCTTCGTCCACCACGCGCCCCGCACCGTGCCCGAGGCGGTCGCCGTCCTCGCGCAGGTCGGGCACGACGGCAAGGTGCTCGCGGGCGGGCAGAGCCTCGTCCCGCTGCTCTCGATGCGGCTCGTGACCCCCGGCCACCTCGTCGACATCGGGGGCGTCGCCGGGCTCGACGCCGTCGAGGTCGACGAGGCCGGGGTGCGGGTCGGGGCGCTCGTGCGGCACGCCGGCCTCGAGCGGCACGCCGAGGCGGCCGACGCGCTCCCGCTGCTGCGCCAGGCGGTCCGGCACGTCGCGCACCCCGCGATCCGCACCCGGGGCACGACCGTCGGCTCGGTGGCGCACGCCGACCCGGCCGGTGAGATGCCCGCGGTGCTCGCCCTGTGCCGGGGCACCGTCGAGGTCGCCGGCCCCCGGGGCGGGCGCGAGGTCGCCGCCGCCGACCTCTTCACCGGGCCGATGGAGACCACCCTGGAGCCGGACGAGCTCGCCGTCGCCGTGCGCTTCGAGCGCTTCCCCGCCGGCACGCGCACCGCCTTCGCCGAGTCCGCGCGACGCCGGGGCGACTACGCCCTCGCCGGGGTCGCGCTCGCCGTGACGCTCGCCGGCGAGGAGGTCACCGCCGCCCGAGCCTCGTTCGTCTCGGTGACGCCCGTCCCCGACGTGCTCGACCTGACCCCGGTCCTCGCCGGGCTCGCCCTGCCCGAGCTGCCCGCCGGCGAGGTCGCCGAGCTCGTGCGCGGCCACGTCGACCCCGAGAGCGACATCCACGCCCCCGCGGAGTACCGGCGGATGCTCGCGGCCGAGCTCACGGTGCGCGCGCTGCGCGGGCTGCGCGACGAGGCGCGGGCGGGTGCGGCGTGAGCGGGCAGGCGGGCTCCGCCGCCGGGGCGCCGGGCGCCGAGGAGCTGCTCGAGGTCACCCTGCGCGTCAACGGGGTCAGCCGCACCGCCGGCGTCCCCGCCCGCCGGCTGCTCTCGGACTTCCTGCGCCACGACCTCGGCCTGACCGGCACGCACGTCGGCTGTGAGCACGGCGTCTGCGGCGCCTGCACGGTCCTGCTCGACGGCGAGCCCGCACGCGCCTGCCTCGTGTTCGCCGTGAGTGCCCAGCCCCACGAGGTGACCACGGTCGAGGGCCTCGGGTCCGACCCGGGCGCGCTCGGGCCGGTGCAGCGCGCGTTCCTCGAGTGCCACGCCCTCCAGTGCGGGTTCTGCACGCCGGGCTTCCTCACGACGGTCACGGCCTACCTCGAGGACACCCCCGACCCCACCGAGGCCGAGGCCCGCGAGGCGATCTCCGGCAACCTGTGCCGGTGCACCGGCTACCAGAACATCGTCTCCGCGGTCCTGCGGGCCGCCGAGCTGCGCCGCGGCGCCACGCCGGAGCCGACGCCGTGAGCACCCGCCAGGTCGGCGAGAAGGTCCAGCGCCGCGAGGACCCCCGGCTGCTCACCGGCAACGGCCGCTTCGTCGACGACCTCGGCCGCGGCGCCCTGCACGCCGCCTTCGTCCGCAGCCCGCACGCCCACGCCCGCATCCTCGACATCGACATCGGCGACGCCTGGGAGCTCGAGGGCGTCGAGGCGGTCTACACCTGGGAGGACCTGCCCGGCCGGGTCGCCGAGCCGCTGCCGGTGCTCATCCCCCACCCCGCGCTGACCCACCCGCGCACCGGGTACTGCCTGGCCACGCAGGAGGTCAACCACGTCGGCGAGGCGGTCGTCATGGTCGTCGCCCGCGACCGCTACCTCGCCGAGGACGCCTGCGCGCGCATCCGCGTCGACTACGAGCCGCTGCCCCCGGTCGTCGGCATCCCGGCCGCCCGGGAGGCGGCCCGGCTCGTCCACGACGACGTCCCCGGCAACGTCGCGGCCACCCTCCTGCAGGAGGTGGGCGACCTCGAGAGCGCGATGGCCGCGGCACCCCACCGGCTCACCCTCGACCTGGCCGTCGAACGCAGCGCCTCGACCCCGCTCGAGGGCCGGGGCGTCCTCGCCCGCTGGGACACCGACGACGGCTCGCTGCGGCTGTACTCCTCCACCCAGACGAGCACCGGGCTGCGGGCCGCGGTCGCCGCCAAGCTCGGCCTGCCGCTGGCCAAGGTCGAGGTCGTCACCCCGGACGTCGGGGGCGGTTTCGGGGTCAAGATCGTCCACCCCTGGCCCGAGGAGGTGCTCGTGCCCTGGGCGGCGCGCGTCCTCGGGCACGACGTGAAGTGGACCGAGGACCGCCGCGAGCACTTCGTCTCCGCGGCGCACGAGCGCGGGCAGCTCCAGGAGGTCACCGTCGGCTTCGACGACGAGGGCCACCTGCTCGCCCTCGACGTGCGGTTCTGGCACGACAACGGCGCCTACACCCCCTACGGCATCATCGTCCCGATCATCACGGCCACCCAGCTGCTCGGGCCGTACAAGCCGGGCGCCTACCGCGTCGAGTTCTGGTCGCTGTACACGAACACCGTCCTCGTGACGCCCTACCGCGGCGCCGGCCGCCCGCAGGGCTGCTTCGCGATGGAGCGCACGATGGACGCCATCGCCGCGCGCCTCGGGCTGGACCGCGCCGAGGTGCGCAGCCGCAACTTCATCCAGCCCGAGGAGATGCCCTACGACCAGGGGCTGATGTTCCAGGACGGCCGGCCGCTGAAGTACGACTCCGGGGACTTCCCCGCGTCGCTGGCGGCGCTCAAGGCGCTCGTCGGCTGGGAGGACTTCGAGGGCTACCGCGCCGAGGCCGAGCGCGCCGGGCGGCGGGTCGGGCTCGGCATCGGCTGCTACGTCGAGGGCACCGGCGTCGGGCCGTACGAGGGCGGGCACGTCCACGTCGAGACCGACGGGCGGGTCAACGTCGCGACCGGGCTGACCACCCAGGGACAGGGGCACCAGACGGTCCTGGCACAGGTCGTCGCCGACGAGCTCGGCGTCCGCCTCGAGGACGTCCACGTGACCACCGGGGACACCCGGGCGATGCCCTACGCCGTCGGCACGTTCGCCTCCCGGGGGGCGGTGATGTCCGGCAACGCCGTGGCCCTCGCGGCCCGGGTCGTGCGGGCCAAGGCGCTGCGCATCGCCGCCGACGCCCTCGAGGTCTCGCCCGACGACCTCGAGATCGCCGACGGCGTCGTCTCGGTCCGCGGCGCCCCCGGCACCGCCGTCGACCTCGGGACGGTCGCGGTCCTGGCCAACCCCCTGCGCTACGCCTTCGACACCGCGGCGCAGGCGGCCACCCAGTTCGCCGGCACCTTCGACCCGCAGCGGCCACCGGTCGCGGAGGACGACGAGCCGGGGCTCGAGGGCCGGGACTTCTACTCGCCCACCCAGGCCACCTTCGCCAACGGGATGCACGCCGCGGTCGTCGAGACCGACCCGGTCACGGCCGAGGTCCGCATCCTGCGCTACTGCGTCGTCCACGACTGCGGCGTCATGGTCAACCCGATGATCGTCGAGGGCCAGGTCCACGGCGGCGTCGCGCAGGGCGTCGGGGGCGCCCTCTACGAGCGCATGGTCTACGACGAGGGCGGCCAGCTGCTCAACGCCTCGTTCATGGACTTCCTCATGCCCTACGCCTCGGAGGTGCCGCACGTCGAGACCGACCACCTCGAGACACCCTCCCCGCTGAACCCTCTGGGGCTCAAGGGAGCCGGCGAGGCCGGCACCATCCCGGTCTCGGCGGTCATCGCCTCGGCCATCGAGGACGCCGAGGGCATCCCGATCCGCTCCATGCCGATCAGCCCGCCCGAGCTGTGGGCGCTGCGCCAGCAGCACGCCGCCGGGACCGTCACCGCGCAGGAAGGCCCGTCATGAAGATCACCGGCAGCTCGACGCTCGCCGCGCCGCCCGAGCAGGTGTGGCAGGCCCTCCTCGACCCCGCCGTGCTCGCCCGCTGCCTGCCCGGGTGCGAGTCGCTGCACACCATCGGCGAGGACCGCTACGCGATGACGGTGACCGCCGGGGTCGCGTCGGTCAAGGGCACGTACACCGGCGAGGTCGCGCTCACCGACCTCGAGGCGCCCTCGGGCCTGACCCTGCGTGCCTCGGGCGCCGGCGCGCCGGGCACCGTCGAGGCCGACGTGCGGGTCTTGCTCTCCCCCACCGAAGGTGGCGGCACCGAGCTCGCCTACGACGCCGACGCCACCGTCGGGGGGACCGTCGGCGGCGTCGGCCAGCGGATGCTCGCCGGCGTCGGCCGCAAGATGGCCGGGCAGTTCTTCGGCGCGCTCGACGCCGACCTCGCCGCGGGCGGCCCGGCCGGGGCAGCCGTGGCCGCGCCCGGGGCTCCCGAGGGCGCGGGGCTTCCCGAGGAGAGCGCGGCGACCTACCGTGGGGAGCGCCGGGCGACGGCGAACGCCAGCGCGTCGCTGAGCCTGGACTCGGGCGCGGGCTTCGCCGCCGGAGTCCTCCTCGGTGGGCTGCTCGCGCTCGCCGGCGTCGCGCTCGGCCGCAGGCTAGGAGGCCGATGATGCGCCCGTTCACCGCCGCCGCCGTCCAGGTGGCACCCGTTCCCGAGCCGCTGACGCCCGAGGTGGTCACCCGCAACATCGACCGCTGCCTCGACCTCACCCGCCGCTGCGTCGAGGCCACCGGGGCCGAGCTCGTCGTCCTGCCGGAGTCGTGCACGACGGGGTTCACGCCCGACTGCCCCACCGAGCGGCTGTGGGAGCTCGTCTCCGAGGTGCCCGGGCCGGTCATCCGGCGGCTGGCCGACCTGGCCGCCGAGCTCGGCGTCCACCTCGTCGTCGGCACCTACGAGCGCGGCCCGACCCCCGAGGTCGTCTACAACGCCTCGGTGCTGCTCGACCCCCGCGGCGAGGTCGTCGGCGTCTACCGCAAGACGCACCCGTTCTGCTCCGAGGCGGTCGACGGCGGTGGCTGGGTGACCCCCGGCGACACGGTGACCGTCGTCGACACTGCGCTCGGCCGGATCGGGATGATCATCTGCTTCGACGGCGACTACCCCGAGCTCGCCCGCATCCAGGCCGTGCAGGGCGCCGAGGTCATCGTGCGGCCCTCGGCCCTGCTGCGTTCGGCCGACGTCTGGGAGCTGACCTCCCGGGCCCGGGCCTACGACAACCACGTCTTCGTCGTCGGCGCCAACGCCACCGGCACCGACTCCGCCGGCGTGCACTACTTCGGCAACAGCCACGTCGTCACCCCCGTCGGGCACATCGTCGCCAAGGCCGCCTCGCACGAGGGGTGGGTCTCGGCGCGGCTCGACCCCGCCGAGGCCCTGGCCTCGCTGACCCCCGGCTCCAACGTCGGCCAGGGCTTCGACCACCTGCGCGACCGCAACCTCGACCTCATCCGGGGCTACCGCGAGGACCTCGAGGCTCCCGCCAAGAGCGCCTTCCCGCACGCCTGACGTCGTGCCCGTCACGCCCGGCCGAGCGCGGGCGTGACGACCTCGTCGGCAACCCACTGCGGCAGGCCCGTGGGGTAGGGGGCCGGCAGGACGAGGACGACGTGCCCGACCCCGGCCTCCGCAGAGCGCTCGAGCGTCTCGCGTGCCGCCTCGGGGCGGTCGAGGTCGACCGGCACCGGCAGGGACCGCACGACCGAGGCGGGGTCGCGGCCGAGCTCGGCGCAGAACCGGTCGAGCACCGCGCCCCGCTCGGCCAGGTCGGCAAAGTCGCCGCTCGGGAGGTTCCACACGTCGGCGTGCTCGGCCACGATGCGCAGGACCCGCGTCGAGCGGCCGCCGACGACGACGGGCGGGTGGGGCCGCTGGACGGGCTTGGGGTTGCCCCACGCGCCGACGAGCCGCACGTGCTCGCCGGCCCAGTCGAAGGGCACCGGCGCGGTCCACAGCCGCCGGATGACCGCGAGCGACTCCGCGAGCCGGGCGACGGCGTCGCCGGTGTCGACGTACGGCAGCCCGTGGCCGAGGTACTCCCGCCGTGCCGTCGGGACGTCGGGACGCGAGCCCACGCCGATCCCGAACTCCAGCCGGCCGCCGGAGACGACGTCGACCGTGGCGGCGATCTTCGCGAGCAGCGCGGGTGGGCGGATGCGGTTGCTCGTGACGAGCAGGCCGAGCCGCAGCCGCTCGGTGCGGGCCGCGAGGGCCGCCAGCAGCGTCCACCCCTCGAAGGCGGGCCCGTCGGGGTCGCCGCCGATCGGCATGAGGTGGTCGAAGAGCCAGGCCTGCCCGATCGCGGGGACCGCGTCGGCCTCGCCCCAGACGCGCAGCAGGTCCTCGTAGGCGACGTTCGTCGGCGGGGTGAGGATGCCGACGCTCGGCCGGGTCGACATCAGGCGCCTGCGCCGCGGCGGCGCAGGGCCGCGTCGGCGAGCGACGGCGGGGTGAAGTTCGCCTCGGCGGGGGCGATCTCCGTGCCGGGCGGCACGACGGCGTCGACCGCGTCGAGCACGTCGGGGGTCAGCACCGTGTCGGCCGCGGCGAGCTGGGAGCGCAGGTGCTCCAGGGTCCGCGGGCCGATGAGCGCGCTCGTCACCCCGCGGTGGGCCGTGACGAAGCCGAGGGCGAGCTCGATGAGGGTGAGCCCCGCCTGGTCCGCGACCGCGGCAAGCTGCTCGACGGCGGCGAGCTTGGCCCGGTTGACCGGCAGCGAGAGGTCGAACCGGTCGGCCAGCCAGGCGACCCCGGAGCGTCGGGTGCTCACCTCGCGGCCCTCCCGGATCGCCCCGGTCAGCCAGCCGCCGGCGAGCGGGCTGAAGCACAGCACGCCCAGGCGGTACCGCTCGGCCACGGGCAGCACGTCGGCCTCGACGCCGCGGCCGAGGAGGGAGTAGTTCGGCTGCTCGGTGACGAACCGGGTCAGGTGCCGCTCGCGGGCGGTCCACTGGGCCTCGACCATCCGGTAGGCGGGGTACTTCGAGGTGCCGACGTAGCGCACCTTGCCGGCGCGCTGGAGGTCGGTGAGCGCGGCGAGGGTCTCCTCGTCGCTCGTCAGCGGGTCCCAGCGGTGGACCTGGAAGAGGTCGACGTGGTCGGTGCCGAGCCGGCGCAGGCTGGCCTCGAGCGCGCGCGTCAGCCACCGCCGCGAGGCACCCCGGTGCAGGGGGTCCTCGCCGAACGGCAGCCCGGCCTTCGTCGCGAGGACGACGTCGTCGCGCCGGCCGGCCAGGGCGCGCCCGACCATCTCCTCGGAGACACCGGCGCCGTAGAAGTCGGCGGTGTCGACCAGGGTGACGCCCGCCTCGAGCGCGGCGTCGACGATGGCGCTCGCCTCCTCCTGCGTCGTGTCGCCGATGGGGCCGAAGTTCATCGCGCCGAGCGCCAGGCTGCTCACCCGGACACCGGTGTCGCCGAGGGTGCGGTACTGCACGGGGTCCTCCAACAGGTCGGGGTCGTGGACGGAGGCGGGCCGGTCTGGCAGGGTAGGTCCAGAAAGCGGATCGCCGTTCCGCTATGAACGTAACGGAACAGTGTTCCGGTTGTCAACGGAGGTGACCACATGCCTACGCAGGAGCCGAGCGCGCCGCCGCGCAAGCGCGCCGACGCCCGGCGCAACGAGCAGGCCCTGCTCGAGGCCGCCGCCGCCGCCTTCGTCGAGGCAGGGGTCGACGCCCCGGTTCGCGACATCGCCCGGCGCGCGGGCGTGGGCGTCGGGACCATCTACCGGCACTTCCCCACCCGAGCCGACCTCGTCGTCGCCGTGTACCGCCACCAGGTGGAGTCCTGCGCCGCGGCCGGCCCCCGGCTGCTCGCCGAGAGCCCCAGCCCGCACGCCGCTCTCACCGCGTGGATCCACCTGTTCGTCGACTTCCTCGTGACCAAGCACGGTCTCGCCGAGGCCCTGCGCTCGGACGACCCGGCCTTCGCCTCCCTCCACGAATGGTTCCTCGACCGGCTCGTCCCCGTCTGCGGTGACCTGCTGCGCGCCGCCCGCGCCGCCGGGGAGGTGGGCTCGGACGTCGACCCCCAGCACCTGATGTTCGGCGTCGGCAACCTGTGCATCGGCGCGGCCCGGATCGGGCGGGCGGAGACCCTGCGCCTCGTCGACCTGCTCGTCGCCGGCCTGCGCGTGGGCCCGGGCACCCCGCCGCCGGCGCCCTCGGCCTGACCGAGCGGCGCCCGGGGGCGTCTACCCTGCTCGCGTGCGACGACTCCTGCGCTGGACGGTGGCGGCGGCCGCCGTGGCCGCTCTCCTGGGAGCCGCCGGGTGGGTGGCCCTGACCTGGGTGCTGCCGCACCACCGGCCCGCGCTGCACGACGGCGAGCGCTACGGCATCGACGTCTCGGCCCACCAGGGCGAGGTCGACTGGTCCGCGGTGGCCGGCGACGGCATCGAGGCCACCTACCTCAAGGCGAGCGAGGGAGCCACCTTCGTCGACGACCGGTTCGCGCAGAACTGGGCCGGCGCGCAGGCGGCCGGCCTCGACGTCGGCGCGTACCACTTCTTCACCCTGTGCAAGGAGGGCACCGCGCAGGCCGAGAACCTGCTGACCCAGCTGCGCGGCGTCGACGCCGACGACACCGCCCTCCCGCCCGTCGTCGACCTGGAGCTGAGCGGCAACTGCTCGGCGCGCCCCTCGACCGAGGTCGTGGCCACCCGGCTGCTCGACCTCGTGACGGCCGTCGAGGACGAGACCGGCCAGCAGGTGCGCCTCTACGTCATCGACTCCTACGCCGAGCGCTACCCGCTCCCGGACGAGCTGGCCGACCGCGAGCGGTGGGTCCGGCGGATCCTCCTGCGCCCCAGCGAGGACGGCTGGGCGTGGTGGCAGGTGAGCAGCCGCGCTCGGGTGGAGGGCATCGACGGGCCGGTCGACCTCGACGTCGTCGCCGCCGGCTGAGCGCCCGCGCCACGGTCGCGCCGGTGGCGGGCCGCGGGGCACGGGTCGGCGGACACCAGCAGCGGGCCATGGGGCAGCGGACAGTGGTCGGCGCCACTGGCGAGGATGGCCGTCGGCCGACCCACCCGTCGGCAGCATCTGCCGGCGCGGGCCACCGGGGAGGGCCGGTTGGATCGTGCGCATGGCGCGAGCGCAGCGGCGGATCCGGGTCGGGATCGACACCGGCGGCACCTTCACGGACGTCGTCGCCGTCGACGAGGCTTCCGGGGAGGTCGTGACGACGAAGACGCCGAGTACCCCGGCCAACCCCGCCGACGGCTTCGTCACCGGGCTCGAGAAGGTCCTCGAGGCGATGGGTGCCTCGGGCGCGGACCTCGCGGCGGTCGCGCACGGGACCACGGTCGCGACGAACAAGCTGCTCGAGGGGAAGGTCGAGCGGCTCGGGTTCGTCACGACCGAGGGCTACGAGTTCATGCTCGAGATCGCCCGCCAGGCGGTGCCCGACGGCTACGGCAACTCCTACTTCTGGGTCAAGCCTCCGCGCATCGTCCCCGCGGACGCCGTCCGCACCGTCCACGGCCGGCTCGACGCCTCCGGTGCGCAGGTGCGTCCGTTCTGCGAGGAGGACGCCGTCGCGGCGGCCCGCTTCTTCCGGGACCGGGGCATCACGACCGTGGGCGTCTGCTTCCTGCACTCCTACGCCAACGACGAGCACGAGCGCGCCATGCTCGAGGTGCTGCGGCGCGAGCATCCGGATGCCGTCGTCTCGCTGAGCAGCGAGGTGCTGCGCGAGTACCGCGAGTACGAGCGGGCGATGACGACGCTCGTCGACGCCGCCGTCAAGCCCGACGTCGCGCGGTACGTGACGAACATCCGCGAGCGGCTCGAGCGGTTCGCCGGCCGGCCGGTGCCGTTCTCGGTCATGAAGTCCAACGGGGGCGTGCTCTCGGCCGCCGAGGTGGTCCACCAGCCGGTGACCACGGTGCTCTCCGGCCCGGCGGCCGGGGCGCTCGGCGCGGCGCTCGTCGCGGAGCGCTCGGGGTTCGCCAAGGTGCTCACCTGCGACGGTGGCGGCACCTCGACCGACGTCTCGGTCGTCCTCGACGGCCGCCCGACGCTGACGACCGAGGGGTCGGTCGGCGCCTACCCGAGCAAGATCCCGATGATCGACGTCGTCACCGTCGGCGCGGGTGGCGGCTCGGTCGCCTGGGTCTCACCCGAGGGGACCCTCAAGGTGGGGCCGCGCTCCGCCGGGGCCGACCCGGGGCCGCTGTGCTACGGCCGCGGCGGCACCGAGCCGACGGTGACCGACGCGCACGTCGTCCTCGGCCGCATCCCCGCCCACCTGCTCGGCGGCGAGATCGCGCTCGACGTCGAGGCGGCCCGCGCCGGGGTGGCCGCGCTCGGCCGGAGGCTCGGGCTCGACGTCGAGCACTGCGCGAGCGGCATCCTGGAGATCTCCGCGTGGAACCAGGCCAACGCCCTGCGGCAGGTGTCGGTCAAGCGCGGCCTCGACGTACGCGAGTTCGTCCTGACGACCTTCGGCGGGTCCGGCTCGCTGCTCGCCTGCCGGCTCGTCGACGTCCTCGGTCTCGCCGGCGCCGTCGTCCCGGTCAACCCCGGCAACCTCAGCGCCTTCGGGCTGCTCACCGTCGACGTGCGCATCGACGACGTCCAGACGCACGTCGCCCGCCACGACCGGCTCGACCTCGAGGCGGTGTCCGCGGTCCTCGAGGGGTTGACCGCCCGGGCGGCCGGAGCGCTCCTCGCCGAGGGGTTCGCCCCGGAGCAGCACGAGTTCGTCCGCAGCGCCGACCTGCGCTACGTCGGCCAGGCCTACGAGGTGCGGGTCCCCGCCGACCCGGGCCCGGTCGACGCGGGCTGGGCGCAGCGGGTCGCCGGCCGGTTCCACGACGAGCACCGCCAGCTGTACGGGTACGACTTCCGGGGCGACCCGAGCCAGCACGTGGAGTGGGTCAACCTGAGGGTCACCGGCGTCGGCCCGATCATCCGCCCCGAGCTCCAGCGCCTCCCCGAGCGCGCCACCCCTCCCCCCTCCGTCCCCGAATCGACCAATAGGTCACCTGAAGCACGGGGACGCGTAACCGAATCGACCAATAGGTCACCTCAGGAACACGACACCTCCCCCCACGTACCCGAATCGACCAATAGGTCACCTGAAGCACGGGGACGCGTACCCGAATCGACCTATTGGTCACCTCAGGAACACGACACCTCCCCCGACGTACCCGAATCGACCTATTGGTCGAATGGAGGACGGGGGGGCGGCGCGCTGCCGGGGCAGCGCTCGGTCCGGCCGGTGTGCTTCGACCCGGACGTCGGCTACGTCGACACCCCCGTCCTGTGGCGGCCGGAGCTGCGCGCCGGCGACCGCCTCGTCGGGCCGGCCGTCGTCGAGGAGTTCGGCTCGACCGTCCCGGTCCATCCGGGCGTCGAGATGCGCGTCGACCCCTGGGGCAACCTCGTGCTGACCCCACCGCTGGAGGCTCGATGACCACCGCGCCCGACCCGTTCACCGACCTCGAGGGCTACCTCGCGAGCCCGCCGGCCAACCCGGCCGGCCTGCCGACGAGCTATGAGCACGGCGGCCGGCTGACGCCCGAGGGCGGCACCGTCGACCCTGTGCTCGTCGAGATCGTCCAGGGCACCCTCGCGAGCGTGGAGGCGGAGGTCGAGACCGCCATCGCGCGCACGAGCCGCAGTCCGATGATCCGCGACGCCCACGACTTCCGCGCCGGCATCCACGACCGTCAGCTGCGCAAGCTCACCGGCCGCTCCTACTCCGCCCTCGTGCACCCGGTGGTCCGCGACTTCCCGCGCGAGGAGATGCGCGAGGGCGACGTCTTCTTCCACAACGACGTCTACGCCTCCGAGGGCGGCATCGGGCACCTGCCGGACCTGTGCGTCACCGTCCCGGTCTTCCACGAGGGCGAGGTCGTCGCCTTCGTCCAGGCCTTCGGGCACCACGACGACATCGGGGGCGCCGTCCCGGGGTCGATGCCGAGCGCCGCCCGCAGCGTCTACGAGGAGGGGCTCGCCGTTCCGCCGATCAAGCTGTGGGACGGGGGCGTTCCCAACCGAGCGGCGCTGCGCATCATGACCCGCAACAGCCGGATGCCCGACAGTCTCGCCGCCGACCTCGACGCCGAGTGCTCCGCGTGCCTCATGGGTGCGCGCCGCCTCGCCGAGCTCTTCGGGCGCTACGGGCGCGACACCGTCGAGGCCGCCTTCGACGCCATCCTCGACGCCACGACCGAGACCTACCGGCGCGAGGTCCTCGGGCGCATCCCCGACGGCACCTACGTCTGGGAGGACTACGCCGAGCACGACGGGGTCGACGAGCCACGCCTGCACACCCAACGGATCACGCTGACCAAGACGAGCACCGGCGGCCCCGGGCCCGGCGACGGCGGCCCCCGGCTCGTCATCGACTTCACCGGGACCGCGCCCCAGGCCAAGGGACCGATCAACCACTGCGGCGACTACGTCGGCGGCAACTTCCTCGTCAAGTGGCTCGCCCCCATCCTGCGCAACCTCGCCGACTCCCCCGAACGGATGGCCCAGCTCGACGTCAACGAGGGCGTCGTCCCCCTCATCGAGATGCGCTTCCCGCCCCCGGGCACCCTGCTGACCCCGGTGCACCCCGCGCCGACGAACGCCCGCACCTTCGTCATCCTCCGGCTGCTCGGGGTGCTCGCCGGCGCGGTGGCCAAGGCGGTCGACGGCCGGATGCCCGCGGACCAGGAGACGATCCGCTACACCGGCGTCCACGGCATCGACGACTCCGGCGCTCCCTACCTCATGCGCGAGGTCCTCGGCGGCGGGTCGGGCGGGCGCTACTACGCCGACGGTGAGGACACCATCCACGTCGTGCCCGACTCCCGGAACCTGCCGACGGAGTTCACCGAGAGCCGTTTCCCGTTCCGGGTCGAGCGCCTCGGGCTCGCCGTCGACTCCGGGGGGCCGGGCCGCCACCGCGGCGGCCTGGGGTACGAGAAGCACATCCGGATGCTGCGGGACGCTCACTTCATGTCGATCGCCGACCGCTCGATCCTCGCGTGCTGGGGGGTCAAGGGCGGCCGGGCAGGGAGGCCGTTCGAGGTGACTGTCGACCTCGGTGGCCCGCACGAGCGGGTCGTCGACGCCCTCGCGGACGCCGAGCCGGTGCGCGCGGGGGAGGTCATCCGCATCCGCACGACGGGCGGCGGAGGCTGGGGGGACCCGCTCGAGCGACCGTACGCGGAGGTCGAGCGCGACCTGCGCTGGGGCAAGGTCTCGTTCGAGGGGGCGCGGGCCGACTACGGCGTCGTCGCGAGCGGGACGCGGGAGGACCCGGTGCTCGACCGGCCGGCCTCGGACGCCCTGCGCGAGCGGCTGCGTGCCGACCGCGGCGACCGGCCGTTCTTCGACCGGGGACCGGGCTACGCGCGCCTGTCCGGCGGCGCCACCGCGGCCGAGGTCGACTGGCTCTGACCCCGGCCGGCGACCCGCGCGATGCGCCGGGCCAGGGCCCGCGGGAAGCGCGAGGCGAGCGCGTCGGCGACGCGGGGCAGCGGGTCGAGCCCGCGCATCGTCTCGCCGAGGGGCGCCCCGGGAAGCGCGTCGACGGTGACCATCCCGATGGTAGACGCCGCGAGCGCCCGGGCCAGCGCGTCGACCTCGAGGGTCCCCTCGAGCCCGTGCGCCGCCACGACCCGGTCGACCGCGTCGGCGACGACCCGGCGCCACACGCCGAGGGCATCGGCCACGGCTGAGGCCAGCAGGGCGTCGTGGTGGCTGGCGGCCATGACGTGGGTGAGCAGGGCGGCACTGCCGTCGGCCCGCGAACGCGCACCGAGCTGCTCGCCGACCGCGTAGAGGTCGGCGAAGCTCGACGCCTTCTCCAGGGCCGCCGCGTAGTCCTCGACCATCGCCCGGGTCGCGCGCTCGTAGGCGGCCCGCAGCAGCCCCTCGACCCCGTCGAAGTGGTAGAAGATCAGCGCCTGGTTCACCCCGGCCTCGGCGCCGATGGCCCGCGCGGTGAGCCCGCGCGCCCCCGCCGACGCCGTGAGCCGCACCGCCGCGTCCATGAGGTTCTCGCGCGTCGCCCGGCTCACGGCGTCACGGTACCCGCCCGGTCCGGCAGCTCCCGCGGGCCGAGGCCGCATGCGTCGGCGGCAACCTGGACGAGGAGGTCCACGCCCGGGAGCCGCAGCGCCCAGCCGACCCAGGCCCACGGCAGCGAGACCCGCTCGAGCGAGCGGGCGAGCGCCGCCACCCCGCGCTCGCAGGTGCCCACCCCCTGCCACCGCATCCGGGTGAGCCGCACCGGGGCGTCCTCGGCGGCTCGTACCACCACCCCCGACGGCCTCGCGAGCAGGACCGCCGTGCCCGTGCTGGCGCAGAGCCCGCAGGTGCGCGAGACCCACAGGGTCGCCGGGGGGGCCACGGCGGGGCGCCAGTGCGGGCACCACCCGCGCACCCGGGTCCGGTACCCCCGGTACCCCGGCCAGCGCGCGGTGAGCGACCCACGCTCGTGCGGCTCGGCGACGGCGACCGAGAACAGCCCCGCGAAGACCACGCCGAGCAGCAGGGTCACCGACCCGGCGGCGGCGGCGAGCAGGACGAGGAGGCCGACCGCGCCGGCCTGCATGGGGTTGTGCAGGTAGGCGTACGGCCCGCTGACGACGAGCCGGTCCGGCGGGTCCCAGGGGAACGGTGTCCCCCGCCCGACACGCCACAGCTCTGCCACCGCGGCCAGGGGCGGCACGGCGAGGACGACGGCTGCGGCGAGCAGCAGGACGCGCACGGCCAGGCCGTGGTCGAGCACGTCGGGCCACCCCAGACCGTTGCGGTCGAGCGCCAACGTCGGTGCGGCCCAGCCGAGCAGCCCGACGAAGGTGACCCCCTGGAGGGCCACCCGGGCGGGCAGCGCGCGGCGGGTCACCGTGAGGCTGCCGAGCGCGAGAGCAGGCGCCGCGACGAGGAGGAGAAGCACGAGCTCGCCCACCAGCCACCGCGGGCCGAGGTGGACGAGCGGGTCGAGCCGCGGGACGACGAGGACGTCGGCCCAGAGGAACCCGCACCACCACAGCCCCACGTGCCCGCCGGCGAGGACTGGGAGGGCGCCCCAGGTAAGCGCCCAGCCGAGACTGGTCTCGACGGGCACGCCGAGCACGGTCGTCGGCCCCTCGGGGAAGAGCCACCAGCCGCCACCGGCCTCGACGGCGACCAGCCCCACCCACGCGAGCCCGGTGGCGAGCGCCGCAGCGGGCACCCGCGGTCGCAGCCCGCCGACCCGCGCGCGGGCGGCGCCGGCCCCGACCACCGCGAGCAGCGGCACCACGAGGGTGAGGTTGCGCAGCAGCGCGACGGACACCTCAGTCCACCCCGGCGAGGAAGGCGGCCACCCCAGCGTCCATGAAGACGTCGGTCAGCGGGCCGAAGTACAGCGCCGGGTCGAGGTGACGCTCGTACCCGACGGTCATCGTCGCCCGGCACCCGTCCTCGTCCGGACGCCAGGACAGCCGACCCTCCCGGACCGTGACCCAACGCCCCAGCCTGCTCGAGTCGGTCTCGACGGCGAAGCCGACCGACCGGTCCGCACGGTCGGTGACCCGGGTGGTCAGCTCGCCGCCGGCGGTGGTGAGCCGCCACCGGTCACCCACGCGCAGGCCGTTGCCCTGCGCCGCCGTCGGCGTCGGGTAGGGGAAGACCCGCAGCAGGACGCCGCGGTCGGCCGCGGGGTCGATCCGCGGGCCGCGCGCCAGCGCCGCCTCGAACCCGGCACACGTCGAGGAGACGACCCGCGAGGCCGTGGCGGTCTGCTCGGGATGGATCCGGGTCCCCGGCAGGACGCCCTCGACGAGGACGATGGCGAGGACCGGCACGAGGGCCAAGGACCCGGTGACCCGGCGGGCGTGGCCCACGGCGGCGTAGACGAGCCCCGCGACCCCGTACACGAGCGGTGCCGCAAGCAGGACGCAGACAGCCGCCTCGCCGAGCAGCGCCGAGGTGAGCAGCAGCACGACGGTGACGGTCTGGACGACGCCACCCCAGCCGCCGCTCCCCGGGACCACACCGATGCCGAGCGCGAGCAGGCAGGGGATGCCGACGAACAGCACGGCGGTGTCGAGGCGGTCGGTGGCCGCCGCGCCTGCGACCCCGGCCAGCCCGGCGAGCGCGACGAGAAGGACGAGCAGCACCGTGCGGGAGCGGCGGCGTGCCGGGGGGTCCGGCGGCATCGAGGGGTCGGCAGGGTCGACGGGCGGGACACCGGAGGGCTCGGTCATGGTTTGAGCATATGCTCAAGTTGAGCAACTGCTCAACCCCCGTGCCGGCTGGCAGAAGGTGACATCCCCGCGGGCCCGGGACCGGCCGGGCACGCCGATGGCCCGGCCGAGCCGGGCCGCTAGGTTGGCGCCACCCGACCCGCACGCCTCGAGGAGCGCCCGTGCCCGGACCGCTAGACGGCATCACCGTCGTCGACCTCTCGCGCGCCCTCGCCGGCCCGCACGCCGCGATGCTCCTCGGCGACCTCGGCGCCCGGGTGGTCAAGGTGGAGTCGGGGACCGGCGACGACACCCGCCACTGGGGCCCCCCGTTCGTCGGCCCGGAGGAGGACCCGGTCTCGACCTACTTCCTCGCGTGCAACCGCAACAAGGAGTCGATCGTCCTCGACCTCAAGAGCGAGGACGGCGCCGCCACCCTGGCCCGGCTCGTCCGGCACGCCGACGTCCTCGTCGAGAACTTCCGCCCGGGCGTCCTCGACCGTCTGGGCTTCGACGTCGAGCACCTGCACACCCTCAACCCCCGCCTCGTCGTCCTCTCGATCAGCGGTTTCGGCCACGACGGCCCCGAGGGCGGGCGCGCCGGCTACGACCAGATCGCCCAGGGCGAGGCCGGCCTGATGTCGGTCACCGGCTCCGGCCCGGAGGACCCCCAGCGGGTAGGGGTGCCGATCGGCGACCTGCTCGCCGGCCTGCACGGGGCCCTCGGGGTCACCGCCGCGCTCCACGAGCGCGAGCTCACCGGGCGCGGCCGGGTCGTGCGCACCTCGCTGCTCGCCTCCGTCGTCGGGGTGCACGCCTTCCAGGGCACGGCGTACACCGTGGCCGGGCAGGTCGGCCGCGCCCGCGGCAACCACCACCCCGCACTCGCCCCGTACGGGCTCTTCCACACCGCCGACGAGCCGGTCCAGCTCGCCGTCGGCTCCCAGGGCCTGTGGGTGCGCTTCGCCGAGGCCTTCGACATCGACCCCGAGGACCCGCTGCTCGCGACGAACGCGGCGCGGGTCACCCACCACGACCATCTCCTGGCGGTCGTCGACGCCGCGTTCTCGGGGTGGTCGGCGCCCGACCTGCTCGCCCGCCTCGTCGAGCTCGGCATCCCGGCCGGCCGCGTCCGCGACATCGGTGAGGTCTACGACTGGGAGCAGACGCGCTCCCAGGGGCTCGTCGTCGACGTCGAGCACCCCGTCCTCGGGCGCATCGAGCTGCCCGGTCCGGCGCTGCGGTTCGACGACCTCCCCTATGCCGGGGGGCGACCCACCCACCTGCCCCCGCCGGGCCTCGACGAGCACGGCGCCGCGGTGCGGGCCTGGCTGGACCGGGCCGACGCGGACGAGACCGGAGGCATCGCCCAGCAGGCCGACGGCGGCGCCTGAACCGCCCGGACGGCCCGGAGGCCGGGCCGCGCCCCGGTCAGCGCGCCCCGGCGAGTGCCTCCTCGGCCCGCACGGGCGCCACGACCGCCGGCCGCCGGCTGCGCTGCTCGTGGAGCGCGAGCCCGACGACGGCCGCGAGCACGACGACGAGGCCGAGCCACTGGCTGCCCGTGGGCCGTGCCCCGAGCGCCACGACTCCGACGACCGCCGCCGAGAGCGGGAAGGCCAGCTCGGCGAGCGTCGCCCGGGAGGCCGGGGTACGCCCGAGGGCCCGGTAGTAGAGGACGAGGGCGAGCAGGCCGGGCACGAGCGCGAGCAGGAGGATGTCCAGGGCCGCGTCCCGCCCGAGGCCCAGGGGCGTCGAGGTCACGCCGGCGATGACCGTCAGGGTCACCAGGCCCACCCCGAAGCGCAGCGCCGTGAGGTCGGCGAAGCGCAGCTCGGCGCTCGCCGCCCGGCCGAACACCGTGCCCGCCGCCCACAGGGCCGCCGCGCCGACGGCGAGCAGCGCGGCCTGCGCGGTGGCCACGCTCACCCCGAGCGGGTCGGGGAAGGCGAGCAGCCAGGCACCGACGAGCGCCGGCACGGCGAACCACAGGTAGCTGCGCCGCAGCCGCTCCCCGAGCAGCGCGGCGGCGAGGGCGACCGCGATGACCGGCTGGAGCTTCTGGAGCACCTGCGGGGTGATCGGGTCCCCGTAGCGGAACGCGGCCGTGAACAGCGTCGTCGCCAGGGCCGAGGAGCCCGCCCCGATGACGAGCACGCTCACCCGGGTGCGCACCGAGGCCCGGGCCACCCGGCCCAGGGCCGGCACGAGCCACGGGAGGGTGAGCGCGACGAGGACGAGGTGCTCCCAGAAGACGACGGCGAGCGAGGGGTAGCGCTGCGCCAGCGGGTCCCGCCACAGCGAGGACAGCCCCCACAGGGAGGCGGCGAGGGCGACGAGCCACGTGCGGTCGGCTCGGACGGCGGGGGAAGCGCTCACGGGTGCTCCTCGAGGTCGGGGTCGCGCCGCGGGAGCGGCAGGGCCCAGGCTAGGTCCCGGCCGGCGCCGGGGCCGCAGCGGGGCGCCCGCCAACGGGGCCCGTCCGGTTGGGCAGAACCTGACGACGCGGGAGCGCGCGCCACGTCCCTAGGGTCGAGGTCCGGGCACCGGGTGCGCCGGGCGACGGCGGAGCGAGGTGACGATGCGGGTGCTGCTGGCCCTCGGGGGCAACGCGATGACCGGGCCGGACGGCAGTGCCACCCCGGCGGCCCAGATCGCCGCGGTCACCGCCGCCGCGCGGGAGGCGGCCCGGCTCGTCGCCGCCGGTCACGACCTGGTCCTCACCCACGGCAACGGGCCCCAGGTGGGCAACCTCCTCGTGAAGAACGAGCTCGCCGCGCACGTCGTCCCCCCGGTCCCCCTCGACTGGTGCGGCGCCCAGACCCAGGGGACCCTCGGGGTCGCCCTGCTCGACGCCCTCGACGGCGCCCTCACCGCCGTCGGGGCGCCCCGCCCGCTCGCGGCGCTCGTGACCCGCACGCTCGTCGACCGGGGCGACCCGGCCTTCGCCACCCCGAGCAAGCCGGTCGGCCGGTACGTCGACGCCGCGACCGCGCAGCGGATGGCCGAGCACGGCCAGGTGTGGCAGGAACGCGGCGAGCGGGGGTGGCGCCGGGTCGTCGCGAGCCCGGAGCCGGTCGAGGTCCTCGACCTGGCGCCTGCCCGCACGCTGCTCGAGGCCGGCTTCGTCGTCGTCACCGCCGGCGGAGGCGGCGTTCCCGTGGCCCGCTCCCCCGACGGCCGGCTGGGCGGCGTGGAGGCGGTGGTCGACAAGGACCTCACCGCCGCGCTGCTCGCGAGGGCCCTTGGGGTCGACGTCCTCGTCGTCGCCACCGACGTCGACCACGTGGCGACCGGCTGGGGCACCCCGGCCCGGCGCGACCTGCGGCACGTCACCCTCGCCGAGCTGCGCGCCCTGGCGGCCGCCGGGGAGTTCGCCGCCGGCTCGATGGCGCCCAAGGTCGAGGCCGTCACCCGGTTCGTCGGTGCCGGGGGCTCCTGCGGCGTCGTCACCTCGCTCACCCACATCGCCGAGGCCGTCGAGGGCGGCTACGGCACCGTCGTCGAACCCGACTGAGAGGAACACCCGTGCCCGACGCCATCGAGGTCCGCAAGGTCCCCCTGCACTCCGTGTCCGACGCCTCCGAGCTCGGCCGGCTCATCGACGACGGTGTCGTCGAGGCCGACCGGGTGGTCGCCGTCATCGGCAAGACCGAGGGCAACGGCGGGGTCAACGACTACACCCGCATCATCGCCGACCGTGCCTTCCGCGAGCTGCTCGTCGCCAAGGGCGCCGACCCGCAGCGCGTCCGGGAGATCCCCATCGTCTGGTCCGGTGGCACCGACGGGGTGATCAGCCCGCATGCGACCGTCTTCGCGACCGTCCCGCCCGAGCGCGTCGAGCCGAGCGACGAGCCGCGGCTCACCGTCGGGTTCGCCATGAGCGAGCAGCTGCTGCCCGAGGACATCGGGCGCCAGGCGATGGTGACCAAGGTCGCCGAGGCCGTCCGCGTCGCGATGGGGCGCGCGGGCATCACCGACGCGGCCGACGTCCACTACGTGCAGACCAAGACGCCGCTGCTCACGATCGACACCATCCGCGACGCCAAGAGCCGCGGCCACGACGTCTTCACCGAGGACACCCTGACCTCGATGGACGTCTCGAACGGCGGCACGGCGCTCGGCGTCGCCTACGCCCTCGGCGAGATCGACCTGCCACGGGACGAGGACGTCCTGCGCGACAGGTCGCTGTACTCCTCGGTCGCCTCGTGCTCCTCGGGCGTCGAGCTCGACCGGGCGCAGGTGGTCGTCGTGGGCAACGCCCGTGGGGTCGGCGGGCGCTACCGGATCGGCCACGCGGTCATGGCCGACGCCCTCGACCAGGACGGCATCTGGGCCGCGATCCGCGACGCCGGCCTCGAGCTGCCGCAGCGGCCACACCCCAGCGACCTCGACGGCCGGCTCGTCAACGTCTTCCTCAAGTGCGAGGCCAGCCAGGACGGCAGGGTGCACGGCCGGCGCAACGCAATGCTCGACGACTCCGACGTGCACTGGCACCGGCAGATCAAGGCCGCCGTCGGCGGGGTGACCGCGGCGGTCACCGGCGACCCGGCGGTGTTCGTCTCGGTCTCGGCCGCCCACCAGGGGCCCGACGGGGGCGGCCCGGTCGCCGCGGTCGTCGACCTCGGCCCGGACCCCACCGGCTACCGCCCCTGAGCGGGCGCTTCCGACCGGCCCGGCGTCGGCGCAGGCGGGCGCCGGGAGCCCGCGCTCTCAGTGGAAGAAGTGCCGGGTCCCGGTGAAGTACATCGTCACGCCCGCGGCGGTGGCCGCCTCGACCACCTCGGCGTCGCGCATCGAGCCCCCGGGGGCGACGACCGCACGTACCCCGGCGTCGAGGAGGACCTGGAGGCCGTCGGCGAACGGGAAGAAGGCGTCCGAGGCGGCGACGGCTCCCCGGGCCCGCTCCTGCCCCGCGCGCGAGACCGCGAGGTGGCAGGAGTCGACCCGGTTGACCTGCCCCATGCCGATCCCGACGGACGCACCGTCGTGGGCCAGCAGGATGGCGTTGGACTTCGTCGCCCGCACCGCACGCCAGGCGAACTGGAGGTCGGCGAGGGTCGCGTCGTCGGCGGCCTCGCCCGAGACGAGGCGCCAGTGGGCCGCGTCGTCGCCGCCGGTCACCGCACCGTCCTCGTCCCGGACGACCGCGTCGACCAGGTCGCGCTCCTGCAGGAGCATCCCGCCGGTGACCGGGCGGGTCTCCAGGCCGCCGCGCACGGGTGCCGCGCACTCCAGGAGCCGGACGTTCTTCTTGCGGGTGAGGATCTCCAGCGCCTCCGGCTCGAACGCCGGGGCGAGGACGACCTCGGTGAAGATCTCCGCGACGGTCTCGGCCATCTGCGCGGTCACCGGGCGGTTGGCCGCGACGATGCCGCCGAAGGCCGAGACCGGGTCGCAGGCGTGCGCCTTGCGGTGGGCCTCGGCGATGTCGGCCCCGACGGCGATCCCGCACGGGTTGGCGTGCTTGACCACCGCGACCGTCGGCTGGTCGCCGTGGTCGTGGGCGGCGCGCATCGCGGCGTCGGCGTCGACGTAGTTGTTGTAGGACATCTCCTTGCCGTGCAGCTGGCGGGCCTGCGCCAGCCCCGGCTGCCCGGCCGACCCGGCGGTGTAGAGCGCGGCCCGCTGGTGCGGGTTCTCCCCGTAGCGCAGCACCGCCGCGCGCTGCCACGTCGCGCCGGCCCACGCCGGGAAGCCGGTGCCGTCGCTGGTGTCGGCGTGGACGGTCGTGATCCACGACGCGACGGCGACGTCGTAGGTCGCCGTGTGCACGAACGCCTCCGCCGCGAGGAGCGTGCGCTGCTCGAGGGTGAAGCCGCCGGCGCGCACGGCCTCGAGGGTCTGCGGGTAGGTGGCGGGGTCGGTGACGACGGCGACGCTCGGGTGGTTCTTCGCGGCCGCCCGCAGCATCGAGGGCCCGCCGATGTCGATCTGCTCGACGCACTCGTCGGGGCTCGCGCCGGAGGCGACGGTCTCGGCGAACGGGTAGAGGTTGACGACCACGAGCTCGAACGGGGCGACCCCGAGCTCCTCGAGCTGCGCGAGGTGCTCGGGCTTGCGGGTGTCGGCGAGCAGCCCCGCGTGCACCCGGGGATGGAGGGTCTTCACCCGCCCCTCGAGGCACTCCGGGAAGCCGGTGAGGTCCTCGACGCGGGTGACCGGGAGGTCGAGGGAGGCGATGAGCGCGGCGCTGCCGCCGGTCGAGACGAGCTCGACGCCCGCCTCGTGCAGGCCACGGACGAGGTCCTCGAGACCGGTCTTGTCGTAGACGGAGACGAGGGCCCGCCGGACGGGGCGGACGTCTTCGGAGGGGCCGGGGGCGGTGACGGGCACGGGGTGCTCCTCGGGGTGACGACGGTGGGTCCCGGGGCACCCAGGCGGGCGATGCCCCGACTGCAGACTTCCCGGTGGTGACCCACCCTCGCCAGTCGTCGTGCCCGAGTCTAGCGACCCGCGGTCGCCCGGCGACGCGCGCCGCCGGGGGCTCAGCGCCAGGAACGGTCGCTCGCGAGCCGGGTGAGCACCTCGACGAGCATCGCGCGCTCCTGCACCTTGATCCGCTCGTGCAGCGTCTCGACGGTGTCGCCGTCCTCGACCCGCACGGCGCGCTGGTCGATGACCGGCCCGGTGTCCACACCGGCGTCGACCCAGTGGCACGTGCAGCCGGTGACCCGCACCCCGTGGGCCAGCGCGTCCCGCACCCCGTGTGCGCCGGGGAAGCTCGGGAGCAGCGCCGGGTGGGTGTTGACGACCCGGTGGGCGGCGAGCACCTGCGGCCCGAGGACCTTCATGAAGCCGGCGGAGACGACGAGGTCGACGTCGTGCGTGGCCAGGGACCGCGCGAGGGCGGCGTCCCAGCCGGCCCGGTCGGGGTGGTCGGCGACTCGGCAGACGAACGTCGGGATGCCCCGCGCGCGGGCCCGCTCCACACCGCCGGTGTCCTCGCGGTCCGCCCCGACGACGACGACCTCGAAGGGGGCGGCCGGCGCGTCGAGCAGCGCCTGCAGGTTGGTGCCCGAACCGGAGACGAGCACCGCGAGCCGCAGCGGACCTCCGCTCACCGGCGCAGCCTCCACGCGTCGCGCAGGACGTAGCAGACCGCGCCGAGGGCGAGCTCGGCGAACACCGCGAGCACGAGGCGCCCCGCGGGGGCGCCGACCGAGGAGAGCCGGAACTGGCCGAGGGAGCCACCGCCGAGGACGTCGAGCGCCCCGAGTGCGAGGGCCGCGGTGGCGCATGCCGAGAGCGCGACGGCGAGCTTGGAGCGCAGCCGCGCCAGCCGGGCCAGGCGGCGCACCGCCCGGTGGCCGACCCAGGCACCACAGGCCACGACGACCAGGACGCAGGCGAGCGCGACGAGGCCGGGGAAGCGACCCGGCTGCGGCAGGGCGGCGAGCACGGGCAGCATCGGCAGCAGCCCGCTCTCGACGCCGTCCCACGTCACGCTGGCGCCCTGGACCACGGAGAACCCCGGCCCGGCGACGAACGAGACGACCCACAGGCCGAGGTTGGCCAACCCCGCGGCCTGCCCGCCGAAGAGCACGGCCGCTCCGGCCCCCTCGGCGCCGAGCTCGGCCTGGACGGCGGAGACCCGTGGCCACTGCAGGACGACGGCGCCGGCGACGACGAGCGCGCCGAGGAGCACGAGCAGGCCCGCCCCCGCGAGCCCCGGGCCGACGGCGCGGCGCACGAGGTCCGGCAGCGGCAGCCGGGCCCGCGGGCCGAGGACGTCGGGGTCCTCGCGGGCAACCGGCCGCAGGGCCAGCACGAGGCCCGCGACGGGCACGACGAGGCCGGGGAGAAGGAGGGTGGCCGGGTGCGGCGGCAGCACCCCGTCGCGCGCCAGCAGCCAGGCCACGGCGACGACCGCGGCGTAGCCGGCCCACCAGGAGGCGGCGGCCGTGGCGAGCGGGCGCGGGACCAGACCGGCCCAGTACGGGCCGTCGGTGCTCACCCGCACCATGCCCTCGCGCGCCCCGACCCGGGCGAGCAGGACGAGCACCCCGGTCGCGAGCAGCGGGGTGAGCGCGATGGTCGCGGCGCCGCTGCCGAGCCGGGCGCCGCCGGCGAGCAGCCACAGCGACGACCCGACGTCGAGGGCGCCGCCGAGGCCGGCGCTCGTGCGGGAGTCGCCGTTCCAGGCCAGGAGGACGGGCACCAGCACGAGGAGCAGCGAGACCGTACCGGTCGCCACGCCGAGGAGGGCCGAGCGCCGCCAGCCGGGCGCCCAGAAGGACGGCCCACCCTCGTCCGCGGTCGTGGCACCCGGGAGCGCGGAGCGGAGGCGGTCGACGACGGTCATCGTGGTCAGTCTGCGCCACCGGCCGCCCCGGCCGCGGGTGCCGCGCCGCATCCCCCGCCGAGTGGGCGGGTCAGGCGGAGAGGGCCTGCATGATCTCGCGCATGAGCTGCGCGGTCTCGGACGGGGTCTTGCCCACCTTGACGCCGGCGGCCTCGAGGGCCTCCTTCTTGGCCTGGGCGGTCCCGGAGGAGCCGGAGACGATGGCGCCCGCGTGGCCCATCGTCTTGCCCTCGGGGGCGGTGAAGCCGGCGACGTAGCCGACGACCGGCTTGGTCACGTGCTCCTGGATGTAGGCGGCCGCCCGCTCCTCGGCGTCACCGCCGATCTCGCCGATCATGACGATGGCGTCGGTCTCGGGGTCGTTCTGGAAGGCCTCGAGGCAGTCGATGTGCGTCGTGCCGATGACGGGGTCGCCGCCGATGCCCACGGCGGAGGAGAAGCCGAAGTCCCGCAGCTCGTACATCATCTGGTAGGTCAGGGTGCCCGACTTGGAGACCAGCCCGATGCGCCCTCCCCCGGAGATGTCGGCCGGGATGATGCCGGCGTTCGAGGCGCCGGGGCTGATCAGGCCCGGGCAGTTCGGGCCGACGATCCGGGTGGTGCCCCTGGCCGCGGCGTAGCTGTAGAACTCGGCGGTGTCCTTGACCGCGACGCCCTCGGTGATGACGACGAGCAGGGGGATGCCCGCGTCGATCGCCTCGACGGCGGCGGCCTTGGTGAACGCGGCGGGCACGAAGACGACGCTGACGTCGGCCCCGGTGGCCGCCATCGCCTCGGCGACGGTGCCGAACACGGGGACGGTGACGCCGCCCTCGAACTCGACGTCGGTGCCGGCCTTGCGCGGGTTGACGCCGCCGACGATCGCGGTGCCGGAGCGCAGCATCCGCTGGGTGTGCTTCATGCCCTCGGAGCCGGTCATGCCCTGGACGATGACCTTGGAGTCGGCGGTGAGGAAGATGGCCATGGGTGTCTGTTCTCTCTTCTCGCTCGCTCGGTCAGTTCTGGGAGGCCAGCTCGGCGGCCCGGCGCGCGGCGCCGTCCATCGTGTCCTCGATGATGACGCGCGGGTGGTTGCGCTCGGCGAGGATCCGCCGGCCCTCCTCGACGTTGTTGCCGTCGAGCCGGACGACGAGCGCGCGGTCCTCCTCGTCGCCGAGGGCGTCGAGCGCGCCGACGATGCCGTTGGCGACGGCGTCGCACGCCGTGATGCCGCCGAACACGTTGACGAACACCGCCTTGACCTGCTCGTCGGACAGGATGATGTGCAGCCCGTTGGCCATCACCTCGGCGCTCGCGCCGCCGCCGATGTCGAGGAAGTTCGCCGGCTTCTGGCCGCCGAACTCCTCCCCGGCGTAGGCGACGACGTCGAGGGTGCTCATGACCAGGCCCGCGCCGTTGCCGATGATGCCGACCGAGCCGTCGAGCTTGACGTAGTTGAGGTTCTTCTCCTTGGCCGCCGCCTCGAGCGGGTCGGTGGCCGCGGTGTCCTCGAGCTCGGCGTGCTCCGGGTGGCGGAAGTCGGCGTTGGCGTCGAGGGTCACCTTGCCGTCGAGGGCGATGATCGCGCCCTCCTCGGTCTTCACCAGCGGGTTGACCTCGACGAGCGTGGCGTCCTCGTCGCGGTAGACCTCCCACAGGGAGACGAGCACCGGCTCGAGCGCGGCGACGGTGTCGGCGTCGAAGCCGGCCGCCTCGGCGATCTCGCGCGCCGTGGCGGCGTCGATGCCGGCGTTCGGGTCGACGGCCACCCGGGCGAGCGCCTCGGGCCGCTCGACGGCGAGCTGCTCGATCTCGACCCCGCCCTCCTTGGAGCACATCGCGAGGTAGCTGCGGTTGGCCCGGTCGAGCAGGACGGAGAAGTAGTACTCCTCGGCGATCCGGGCGCCCTGGGCGACCATGACCCGCTGCACGGTGTGCCCCTTGATGTCCATGCCGAGGATGGCGCGCGCGTGCTCCTCGGCCTCCTCGGGGCTGCGGGCCACCTTGACCCCGCCGGCCTTGCCGCGCCCCCCGGTCTTGACCTGGGCCTTGACGACGGTGACGCCGCCGCTCGCGGCACCGATCCGCTCGGCCGCGGCCCGGGCCTCCTGCGGGGTCGTCGCGACGGCCCCCGCGAGCACGGGGACGCCGTGCTTCTCGAACATGTCACGGGCCTGGTACTCGAAGAGGTCCACGGGGCGATCCGTCCTCACTGTCGGCGAAGGTGGTCCGTGGCAGCGTATCCGCGCGGTCTGCGCGGGCCGAACCCGAGGTGCCCGATGGGGGCAATCTCACCCCCGAACGGCCGAGCGGCGCGGCGAGCGGCATCCCGGCACGCGCGACGGCGGCGCGACCGGGTGGTCGCGCCGCCGTCGCCCCGGCCTCAGGAGGTGGCCAGCGAGGTGTCGTCGACGACGAAGGAGGTCTGCAGCGTGACGTCCTCGGACAGGAGGAACTTCACGGTCACGGACCGGCCCGCGTAGGACGAGACGTCGAAGGACTTCTTGACGTAGGTGCCCGTCGCGTCGAGGTTGCTGTACGTCGCGAGCGTGCTCGTCGAGCCGCCGGAGACGACCTGGGCCTTCATCGTGTCGTAGGCCCGCGAGCTCGTCGTCTCGGAGGTGTCCACCCGCATCCAGAAGCTCAGCGTGGCCGCGCTCGCCGAGGACGGGATGGTCACCGTCTGGCTCTCGGTCTCGGTGGTCGTCCGCCCGTTGCCGCCGAGCCACATCTTCCAGCTGCCGGTCCGGGCCGGGCGGCCGGTGTTGCTCGTGATCGGCCCGCTCGTGCC
The DNA here is from genome assembly GCF_011326735.1 of Phycicoccus endophyticus. Classification (GTDB taxonomy): domain Bacteria; phylum Actinomycetota; class Actinomycetes; order Actinomycetales; family Dermatophilaceae; genus Phycicoccus; species Phycicoccus endophyticus. The sequence continues at coordinate 14,118 of NZ_JAANCN010000011.1, read as the reverse complement.
GGTCCACACCGTCGCGCCCGACTCGAAGCCCGGGTTCTGCAGCAGGTTGCCCGAGGTGGGCGGCGGCTCGGTGGAGCCACCGCCACACGCCTCGCTGCCGGCGGCGACGTTGATGGCGGAGAACGCGGCGGCGACCGCGGTGCACTCGCTCGAGTCCGCGCCGTAGAGCTCCTTCGCCGAGGCGATGGCGCCGTTGCGGGCGGCCGCGTAGGTCGCGGACGAGGTGAGCTTGGTCGCCAGCGTGCGGTACCAGATCTTCTCGACCTTCTCCCGGCCCGTCCCGGTCACCGTGGAGCCGTTGCACGTCGGGCTGTTGTAGGAGACGCCGTTGATCGTCTTGGCGCCGCTGCCCTCGGAGGCGAGGTAGAACCAGTGGTTGAGCGGCCCCGAGGAGTAGTGCGGGTCGAGGTTCTTCGTGCTCGAGCTCCAGCAGTCCTGGCTCGCGCCGTCCTTGGAGGGCTTGTCCATGTAGCGCAGGGGGCTGCCGTCGCCGTTGATGTCGATCTTCTCGCCGATGAGGTAGTCGCCCGTGTCGGTCGCGTTGTTCGCGTAGAACTCCACGGCCGTCCCGAAGATGTCCGAGGTCGCCTCGTTGAGGCCGCCGGCCTCACCCGAGTAGGCCAGCCCGGCGGTGTTCTCGGTGACGCCGTGGCTCATCTCGTGGGCGGCCACGTCGAGCGAGGTGAGCGGGTGGGTGTTGCCGCTGCCGTCGCCGTAGGTCATCTGGCTGCCGTCCCAGAAGGCGTTGACGTAGCTGTTGCCGTAGTGGACCCGGCTGCGCGCGCCCTGCCCGTTGTCCCAGATGCCGGCGCGCCCGAGGACGGTGTCGTAGAAGTCGTAGGTCATCTCCGCGCCGTACTGCGCGTCGACCCCGGCGGTCTGCCGGCTCGAGGCCGAGCCGGTGCCCCAGACGTTGTCCGCGTCGGTGAACAGCGTCCCGGAGGCGGTCGAGCTCGTCGACCCGTTGAGGTCGGTCGTGTAGTTGCCGTGGCTGTCCTTGAGCTGCCAGGTCGACCCGCTCTGGACCGTGTGCAGGGTCACCGTGCCCGAGTACATCGAGTTGCCGGTGCCCGTGACGATCTCGTCCCAGCTGGTGACGACCGCGCCGGAGCCGGCGTCGACGATGGTGTGCAGGCGGCTCGGGGTCTGGTCGGCCTTGACCCCGGTCGTCACGACGTCGTAGGCGAGCCGCGGCGTGCCCGAGCCGGCCCAGACGACCAGCTCGCCGCGGCTCTTCTCGGCGGTGGCCTTCGAGCGCTGCTGGGCGGCGCTCTCGGCGGCGGAGCGGGCGACCTTCGGGGTCGTCGTCGCGGCCCCCACGCCCCTGTGCCCGGCGTTGAACCGGACCTGCCGGAGCGCACCGGCGGGGCTCTTCTCCAGGACGAGGTCACCGCCGACGACGCGCAGGCCCTTCCAGGTGCGCTCGTAGCGCACGAAGCGGGTGCCGTCGGGGTCGGTGACCACCGACCTCGGCACGAGCGTCTGGGCAGCGGGCAGGCCGAGGGCGTCGTGGTCCGCACCCGGTGAGGACGCGGGCAGGGCCGTCGGGGCGGTGGCGCCGGCGGCCTGGGGGGCTGCGGCGGCGGCCGCCGCGGCGACGGGGACGCCGGCGACGATGGTCGCGGCGGCCGCGCCGAGGGCGAGGCCGGGGGTGAGTCGTCTCACGGTGGTGGTTCTCCTCGAGCTGGGGCGACGCCCGGTTCCGGGCACGAGGGGAAACCTGCTCCGCGACCCCGGGGAGGACAACACTTCTTGCCAAGAATTGACCCGATGACCGGAACTCTTTACCGCTGCGCGGGGGCCGGCTTACCTCGGCGGTGCGTTCTCCAGGGGCGGCGCACACCGCCCGCCGAGCACCCCGGCCACCCCGCTCCTGAGGCGTCTCTCAGGTGCGTGGCGGCCACATCGGGCGGCATCCGCGCAGGTCACGCGGGCCACGGCGGGATCACCCGCGAGCGCCCGGCTCGGTGGCCGGACCGTGGCCTGCGCGTCACGGAACGGTCACGGTACGGTGTACCGGCCCCGCCAGGTCCCTGCCCCCGTCCCGTCAAGGTTCCCGCCGCCGTGAGTTCCCGGAGCTACACCGGGCGTCACTACGCCGGACGCCACCGCGTCCAGCAGCGTCGCGCCCGCCTTCCCCGAGCGCTGAGCTCGGGGTTCGTCCTCCCCACCGCCGCCGCCGGGGCGCTCGTCGTCACCGCAGCGGGCGCCACGATGGCCGAGTCGGCCCCCCAGAGCTTCGACCTCACCGGTCGGCAGACGGCGATGGTGCGCACCCAGGAGGCCGCCGACGAGCAGGCCGCGAGCGACATCGCCACCCGGCGCCAGGACGCCAACATCGAGGCCGCCGCCTTCCAGGGCCGGGCCGAGGAGAAGGCGCGGGCCGCGCGCGCCGCCCGCCGGGAGGCCCGCGCCAGGGCGGCGGCCGAGGCGGAGGCCGAGCGGCTGGCCAAGAAGTGGGTCCGCCCGGTCGACGTCTGGAACGTCACTTCCGGCTTCGGCTACCGCTGGGGGCGCCTGCACGCCGGCATCGACCTCGCCGCGGCCACCGGGACGCCGCTGCACGCGATGTCCAAGGGGACGGTCCTCAGCGCCGGGTACACGAGCGGTTTCGGCTACAAGGTCGAGATCCTCTACTGGGACGGCAGCACCTCCTGGTACGGGCACATGAGCCGGATCGACGTCGTCGCGGGCCAGGAGGTCCTGCCCGGCGACCAGGTCGGCCTCGTCGGCAACACCGGGCACTCCTTCGGCCCGCACCTGCACCTGCAGATGCAGAGCGCCCCCGAGGACGGGACCCCGATCGACCCCGTCCCGTGGCTCCAGGACCACGGCCTGTGGTGACCGCCCCGGCCTGACCGGCCCGGGGGTGCGCTCACCGCGGCGACTCCGGCCGACACGGGGTCCGGCCGCGGGCTCAGATCTTCTCGAGCGGAGCGAAGCGCAGCACGAACCGCTTGACGCCCAGCTCTCCCCCGAAGTCGACCTCGGCCTGGGTCCGCTCGCCCTCCCCGAGCGTGCGCACGACGGTGCCGAGCCCGTAGGTGTCGTGGGTGACCCGGTCGCCCGGCTCGAGCGGGATGACCGGGCGGTTGCCCGGCGAGCGCACCCCTGGGCGGGCCGCGAGCGTCGCCACCGCGGGCCGCTGGTCGTGCCGGCCGACCGCCGCCGCCCCGGAGAGCTCGCGCTCCCACTCGAGCAGCTCGGCCGGAATCTCGTCGAGGAAGCGCGAGGGCGGGTTGTACTGCGGCGCGCCCCAGGCCGAACGGACCGCTGCCCGCGACAGGTGGAGCCGCTCGCGGGCCCGGGTGATGCCGACGTAGGCCAGCCGGCGCTCCTCCTCGAGCTCCTTGGCGTCGCCGAGGCTGCGCAGGTGGGGGAAGGTGCCGTCCTCCATCCCGGTGAGGAAGACGACGGGGAACTCCAGCCCCTTGGCGGTGTGCAGCGTCATCAGGGTGACCACACCCTGCTCCTGCGCCTCGTCGTTCTCGGGGATCTCGTCGGCGTCGGCGACGAGCGAGACCCGCTCGAGGAACTCCTCGAGGCTGACGACCTCCCCGGTCTCGCGGCGGGCCTGGTCGAACTCGCGGGCCACCGCGACGAGCTCGGCGAGGTTCTCGATGCGCGTCTCGTCCTGCGGGTCGCGGCTCTCGCGCAGCTCGGCGAGGTAGCCGGTGCGGTCGAGGACGGCCTCGAGAAGGTCGGCGACGCCGGTGTCCTCGTCGTCCCGGACCCGACCGAGGTCCTCGAGGATCGCGGTGAACCCGCCGATCGCCGAGACCGAGCGGGTGGCGATGCCGGGGGCGTCCTCGGCCCGGCCGAGGGCGGCGACGAACGGGATGCGCTCGCGCTCGGCGAGCGCCGCGACGCACGCCTGGGCACGCTCGCCGATGCCACGCTTGGGGACGTTGAGGATGCGCCGAAGGTTGACGGTGTCCGCGGGGTTGGACAGCACCCGCAGGTAGGCCAGGGCGTCCTTGACCTCCCGGCGCTCGTAGAAGCGGGTGCCGCCCACGACCTTGTAGGGCAGGCCGACCCGGACGAGGACCTCCTCGAGGGCCCGGGACTGGGCGTTGGTCCGGTAGAACACGGCGACGTCGCCGGGCCGCACCCCGTGCTCGTCGGCGAGCGCGTCGATGCGCCGGGCGACGAAGCTCGCCTCGTCGTGCTCGTTGTCGGCGACGTACCCGACGATCCGGGCGCCGTCGCCGCTGTCGGTCCACAGGTTCTTGGCTCGCCGCCCCTCGTTGCGGGCGATGACGGCGTTCGCGGCCCGCAGGATCGTCTGGGTGGAGCGGTAGTTCTGCTCCAGGAGGATGGTGCGCGCCGCGGGGTAGTCCTGCTCGAACTCCTCGATGTTGCGGATCGTCGCCCCCCGGAAGGCGTAGATCGACTGGTCGGCGTCGCCGACGACGACGAGCTCGCTCGGGGCGACGCCGTGCGCCCGCCCGCGGGCCTCCTCGGACCCGACGAGCTCCTTGACCAGCTGGTACTGGGCGTGGTTGGTGTCCTGGTACTCGTCGACCATGACGTGCCGGAAGCGGCGCCGGTAGTGCTCCGCGACGTCCGGGAATGCCTGGAGCATGTGGACCGTCGTCATGATGAGGTCGTCGAAGTCGAGGGCGTTGGCCTGGCGCAGCCGGCGCTGGTACTCGCGGTAGGCCTCGGCGAGCACCTGCTCCTGGTGGGTGCCCTCCTGGGCGACCCGGCTCGCGAAGGTCTCCTCGTCGACGAGCTCGTTCTTGAGGTTGCTCACCTGGTGGCCGAAGGCGCGCGGGTTGTACCGCTTGGGGTCCAGGTCGAGGTCGCGCACGACCATCGACATCAGGCGCTGGCTGTCGGCGGCGTCGTAGATCGAGAAGCTCGAGCGCATGCCGACCTTGTCGGCCTCGCGGCGCAGGATGCGCACGCAGGCGCTGTGGAAGGTCATCACCCACATCGCCCGGGCCCGGGGGCCGACGAGCGCCGCCACCCGCTCGCGCATCTCGGCGGCGGCCTTGTTGGTGAAGGTGATCGCGAGCACCTGGCCCGGCTGGACCCCGCGGTCGGCGAGCAGGTGGGCGATCCGGTGGGTCAGGACCCGGGTCTTGCCCGAGCCCGCGCCGGCGACGATGAGCAGCGGCGGGCCCTCGTGGAGGACGGCCTCCCGCTGCGGTGGGTTGAGCCCCCGCAGCAGCGCCTCGGGGTCGGGCCGCCCGGGCGGGCTGCCCGCGCTCCCCTCGGCCGCCGCCTCGGCCCACGTCGGGACCCCGGCGGCGTTGACCAGGGCCGCCTGTGCACTGTCGTGCGTCGCCGGGTCGACGTGGGGGGTGGACCGGGCGCCGCCGAAGTCGAGGCCGTCGAAGAGGGTGCTCATCTCGCGGACCAGCCTACGTGGCCCCGGTGACCGCCCGGGACGCGCGGACCCCCGCGGCGCGAGGCCGGTGCAGGGGTTCCGGCCCGCCAAGCCGCGGGGGTCTCGAGATCCAGAGTAGGGGTATCAGAACGATTCGTCGAGGGTTTGTCTAAAAAAGACACGCCGGTGACGCCAACGGGACGCCGGCGGCTCGGGCCCGGGCCCGAAGGGCACGGCACCGCAGGCTCGCGGGAGTGGCGCGAACCCCTACCGTGGGCCCGTGGCCTCACGCGCGGGCGGGTACGGGGAGCCGGTCGTCCTCGACGTCGGCGGCTTCGACGTGCGCATCTCCAACCCGGAGCGGGTCTACTTCCCCGCGCGGGGCGAGACCAAGCTCGACCTCGTGCGCTACTACCTCGCCGTCGGCGAGGGCATCGTGCGGGCCCTGCGCGAGCGCCCGTGCATGCTCCACCGCTTCCCCGACGGCGTCGCCGGCGAGAAGGTGCACCAGAAGCGTCTCCCGCGCGGTGCACCACCGTGGGTCGAGACGGTGCGGCTGCACTTCCCGCGCTACGGCCTGCACGCCGACGAGCTGTGCGTCACCCGGCTGGCCGACGTCGCCTGGGCCTGCCAGATGAGCACCGTCGAGTTCCACCCGTGGAACAGCCGGCGGGCCGACCCCGAGACGCCCGACGAGTGGCGGATCGACCTCGACCCGATGCCGGAGGCCTCCTTCGACACCGTCCGCCGGGTGGCCCACACCGCCCACGAGGTCCTCGAGGAGCTGGGGGCGGTCGGCTGGCCGAAGACGAGCGGCGGCCACGGGCTGCACGTCTACGTCCGGATCGTGCCCGAGCACGGGTTCACCGACGTCCGCCGGGCGGCGCTCGCCTTCGCCCGCGAGGTCGAGCGCCGGCTGCCGGGCGAGGTGACGACGGCGTGGTGGCGGCGCGAGCGCGACCCGGCCGCGGTCTTCGTCGACTACAACCAGAACGCCCGCGACCACACCCTGGCCGCCGCGTACTCCGTGCGCGGCAACGACCTCGGCACGGTGTCGGCCCCCCTGCGCTGGGCCGAGGTCGACGCCGCCGAGCCGGGCGACCTGACCATCGCGACGATGCCGCAGCGGTACGCCGAGCTCGGCGACGTGCACGCCGGCATCGATGACGCGGCGTTCGACCTCGCCCCGCTCCTGGAGTGGGCCGAGCGCGACGAGGCCGAGGGTGCGGCGCCCCCGCCGGAGCCCGAGGACCAGCCCGAGGAGGGGTGATGGACCTCGTCGTGCCTGCGGGCCCCGGCCTGCCGGACGGCCTCGTCATCCCCGCCTCCGCGCTCACCGAACGCTTCTCCCGCTCCTCCGGGCCGGGCGGGCAGGGCGTCAACACCGCCGACAGCCGGGTCGAGCTCGAGCTCGACGTGCGCACCCTCGAGGGGCTGACCGACACCCAGCGCCGGCGCGCCCTGGCACGCACCGACGGGGGGCGGCTGCTCGTCACCGCCTCCGAGCACCGCCAGCAGCGGCGCAACCGGGTGGCGGCCCGGGAGCGGATGGCCGGGCTGCTGCGCGAGGCGCTCGCGCCGCCACCGCCGTCACGCCGGGCGACCCGCCCCACCCGCGGCTCCGTCGAGCGGCGGCTGCGGGCCAAGAGGCAGCGGGCCGAGACCAAGGCATCCCGCGGCCGCCCGGGCCCGCGGGGCGAGGACTGACCGGGCCGGGCCGCCGTAGGGTCGGCCTCGTGGACCGCCTCGACCCGCACCCGGTGACGGGCACCCCGCTGCCCTCCCCCGCACCGCCGGGCGCCGGCTGGCCGGGTGACCCCGCGCGCCCCGGGACGCCGGTGGCGGGCACCCCGGCCCGGGTCCGCCGGCTCGCCTCGAGCGCGGGCGACCTGGGCGCCCTCCAGGCGAGGATCTCGGTGTGCCGGGCCTGCCCGCGGCTCGTGCGCTGGCGGGAGGAGGTGGCCCGCACCGGTCGGCGGGCCGCGTTCGCCGACCAGCCGTACTGGGGCCGACCCGGCCCCTCCTTCGGCGACCCACAGGCCGAGGCGCTCCTCGTCGGGCTGGCCCCGGCGGCCAACGGCACCAACCGCACCGGTCGGATGTTCACCGGCGACTCCTCCGGCGACTTCCTCTGGGCCGCGCTGTACCGCACCGGGTTCGCCGCCCGGCCGACCTCGTTCGCGGCGGGCGACGGCCAGGCCCTGACCGGGCTGCGGATCGTCGCCGCCGTCCGCTGCGCCCCACCGGCGAACCGGCCCACCCCGGCCGAGCGCGCCACGTGCGCCCCCTGGCTGCAGCGCGAGCTGGAGCTGGCCGCACCTCGGCTGCGCACCGTGCTGTGCCTGGGCTCGATCGGCTGGGACGGCGCGCTGGCGGCCGCCCGGGCGGTGGGGTGGGGCGTCCCCCGCCCCAAGCCCCGCTTCGGGCACGCGGCCGAGGCGACGCTCGGGCTGCCGGACGGACGGAGCGTCCGCCTCGTCGGCTCGTACCACGTGAGCCCCCACAACACCTACACCAAGCGGCTCACCCCGGACATGCTCGACGAGGTGCTGCTCTCCCTGCGCGGGTAAGTCGTTCGCCCGCCGGCCCCGTACGGGCTACCGTCGCGCCGTGATCGTGCTCGCCCGACCCGATGCCCGGATGCGAGAGTCCTACCTCGCCGCCCACGACGAGTTCGTCGCGATCGGCGAGGGACACCGCGACGGCGACGGCGTCTGGGTCGAGGAACCGGACGACTCCGGGTTCGCGGGCGTCGCCTTCACCCGGGCCGAGCTGGAGACCCCCGCCGGGTTCGAGCGGTTCGCCGCCCGGCGCCGGGACCAGGCCCGCGAGGACGCACCGCGACCCGGCGGGCACGTGCCCTGCACGTTCTTCTGGGTCGTCGACGACGGAGACCCCGACACCTACCTCGGGTCGATCTCGGTCCGGCACCGGCTCACGCCGTTCCTGCTCGAGCTCGGCGGCCATGTCGGGTACTCGGTGCGCCCGTCGGCCCGGCGCCGGGGGGTCGCCACCGCCGCCCTGCGAGCCTCGTTCCCCGTGTGCACCGCGCTCGGCATCGACCCGGCGCTCGTCACGTGCGACGAGGACAACCTCGGTTCGGCCCGCGTCATCGAGACCAACGGCGGCGTCCTCGAGGACGTCCGCCGGGGCAAGCGTCGCTACTGGGTCGCCACGACCGCGCCCGACCTAGGCTGACGGCATGAGCGACCTCACCGGCCCGGCCCTGCTCGTCCCCCGCAGCGGCGGCACCGACGTCCTCGTCGTCGAGGAGCGACCCGCGCCGGAGCCCGGGCCGGGCGAGGTGCTGGTCGAGGTGGCGGCCGTCGGGGTCAACTTCGTCGACGTCTACCAGCGCGAGGGCGTCTACCCGATGGAGACGCCGTTCGTCGCCGGCAACGAGGCGGCCGGCACGGTCCTGGCCACCGGCGAGGGCGTCACCGGCCTCGAGCCGGGGGCCCGCGTCGCGTGGGCGATGACCGTCGGCAGCGCCGCCCGCCACGTCGCCGTCCCCGCCGACCAGGTCGTCCCCGTACCGGACGAGGTCGGCCTGGAGACGGCGGCGGCCGTGATGCTGCAAGGGATGACGGCGCACTACCTCACGGCGAGCACCTACCCCGTGACGCCCGGGACGCTCGCGCTCGTCCACGCGGCCGCGGGAGGGGTCGGCCAGCTGCTCGTGCAGCTGGTCCGGGCCCGGGGCGGTGTCGTCGTCGCGACGGCCGGCGGGCCCGACAAGTGCGCCACCGCCGCCCGGATGGGGGCCGACCACGTCATCGACTACCGCGCCGTCGACGACCCGGCAGCGGCCGTGCGCGACGCCGCGGGCCGCGGGGTCGACGTCGCCTACGACGGCGTCGGCAGGGACACCTTCGACGCCTCGCTCGCCGCCCTGCGCCCCCGGGGTGTGCTCGCCCTCTTCGGTGCGGCGAGCGGGCAGGTGCCGCCGCTGGACCTCCAGCGCCTCAACACCGGCGGCTCGCTGTTCGTGACGCGGCCCAGCCTGGCCCACTACCTCGCCAGCCGTGAGGAGCTGCTCTGGCGGGCGGGTGAGGTCCTCGGCGCGGTGGCCGACGGGTCCCTCGAGGTCGCCGTCGGGGGCCGCTACCCGCTCCGGGACGCGCCGCAGGCCTACGCCGACCTCGAAAGCCGGCGCACCCAGGGCAAGCTGCTCCTGCTGCCCTGAGCCGGCCGACCGCGCCGGTGACCGGTGGGCGCCGTCAGGACGCGGTGGTCCACAGGACGGCGACGGCGGCGTTGAGCACCGCGAGCCAGCCGGCCACGGTGACGAGCGTCGGGCGCTCCCCCTGCCCCCGGCGCACCGACGCCGCGGCGATCTCCGAGCACGCGACGACGGCGAGCGCCACGACGAGCTTGACGCCGACCTTGGCGTGGTCGACGGGGCCCTCGCCCGCCTCGAGCAGACCGACGAGGAGCAGCCCGGTGACGAGCTGGGCGCGGGCGCCCCAAAGCAGCGCGGGAGTGGCGACGCCCCGGGCGACGAGGACGGCGCTGCCGACGACCGCCGCCATGCCGAGCAGGTGCAGCAGGACGAGGACGTGCTCGAGGAGGTCCATGGCCCCAGGGTAGGCGGCGGCCCCGGACGTCCGTCGCGCCCCCGTGCACACCCGGCCGGGCGTCGCTAGCCTCGACGGGCCACATCGTCGTGCCCTCAGTGCCAGGAGACGTCATGCCCGACCAGCCCCCACCTCGCACCGTCGACCGGGTCATGCGCCCGGTCAACACCGTCGTCGAGCGGTTCATCCCCTCGGCTCTCGTCTTCGCCGTGGCCCTCACGGCGGTCGTCGCCGTCCTCGCCCTCGTGCTCACCGACGCGGGGCCGCGTGAGGTGGTCGTCGGCTGGGGCGACGGGCTGGCGGGGCTGCTCGCGTTCATCACCCAGATGGCCCTGATCCTCCTGCTCGGGCACACCCTGGCCCACACCGGCCCGGTCCGCCGCCTGCTGCGGGCCCTCGGCTCGGTGCCGTCCACCCCCGCGGTCGCGTACGTCTTCGTCTTCGTCGTCGCCGCGGTCGCCTCCCTCGTCACCTGGGGGCTGGGGCTCGTCGTCGGCGCCCTGCTCGCCAAGGAGGTGGCCGCCCAGGGCCGGGAGAAGGGGATGCGGCTGCACTTCCCGATGCTCGTCGCCGCCGGGTTCTCCGGCTTCGTCGTCTGGCACATGGGCTACTCGGGCAGTGCGCCGCTCACCGCGGCCACCCCGGACTCCTTCGTCTCCGAGCAGCTCGGCAGCCCCCTGCCGCTCTCCGAGACGACGTTCGCCGGGTGGAACATCCTCGCCGCCGTGCTCGTCGTCCTCGTCGTCGCCGGCGCCCTGTGGCTGGTCTCCCCCCGGCAGGCGGACCGGGTGGTGCAGCTCGAGGTGGACGCCCGCGAGCAGGACCCGGACCTCGACGAGGAGGTGGTCACCCCGGCCGACCGGGTGGACGCCAGCCGGGTGCCGACGCTGGCCCTCGGGCTTCTCCTCGTGGCCTACCTCGTCCTGCACTTCGCCGACGGCGGCAGCCTGACCCTCGACGTCGTCAACTGGACCTTCCTCGCCCTCGTCCTGCTCCTGGTCCGCCACCCGTTCGAGCTCATCGCGCTGACGAAGAACGCGGCCTCGAACGTCGGCGAGATCCTCCTGCAGTTCCCCCTCTACGCCGGGATCCTCGGCATCATGACGAGCTCCGGGCTGATCCAGGTGCTCTCGGACACGATCACCGACGTCGCCTCACCCCGCACCTTCGGGGTGCTCGCCTTCCTCTCGGCCGGCGTCGTGAACTTCTTCGTCCCCTCCGGGGGCGGGCAGCTCGCCGTCCAGGGGCCGGTGCTCCTCGACGCCGCCCACCAGCTCGGCGTGGACCCCTCGGTGGCGGTCATGGCCGTCGCCTACGGCGACCAGTGGACCAACATGGTCCAGCCGTTCTGGGCGCTGCCGCTGCTGGCCATCGCCGGGCTGAAGATGCGCGACATCCTCGGCTACACGACGGTCACCCTGCTCGCCTCCGGCGTGGTCCTCGCAGGGACCCTGCTCGTCGTCTCCGGCTGAGCGCCGGACGCTCAGACCAGCCGGCGGCCCATCGCCCAGGCGGTCAGCTCGTGCCGGGAGGAGAGCTGGAGCTTGCGCAGCACCGAGGAGACGTGGGTCTCGACGGTCTTGACGGAGATGAACAGCTCCTTGGCGACCTCCTTGTACTGGTAGCCGCGGGCGATGAGGCGCATCACCTCGCGCTCGCGGGCGGAGAGCCGGTCGAGCTCCTCGTCGACCTCGGCGATCTCACCGGCCGCGGCGCCGAAGGCGTCGAGGACGAACCCGGCCAGCCGGGGCGAGAAGACCGCGTCGCCGTCGGCGACCCGGCGGACGGCCGTGAGCAGGTCGCGCGCGCCGATCGTCTTGGTCACGTACCCCCGTGCCCCGGCCCGGATGACGGCGATGACGTCCTCGGCGGCGTCCGAGACCGACAGGGCGAGGAAGCGCACCGGCCGGCCCTGGAGGGTCTCGACGCCGGCACAGCCGCGGATGACGTCGACGCCGCCGTTGCCCGAGCCGCCGGGCAGGTGGACGTCGAGCAGGACGACGTCGGGCGCCTCCGCCCGGACGACGGCGACGGCGGCGTCGACGTCGGCGGCCTCGCCGACGAACTCGCACACCGGCTCGGCGCCGGCCATGGCGTCGGTGAGCTCGGCCCGCACGCCGGTGCGGAACATCCGGTGGTCGTCGACGAGGACGACGCGGACGGCCACCCCCGAGGGGGTCGGGTCGGGACGGGAGCTGGTCATGACTCTTCTCCTTCGATCGGCGGCAGCCGCAGCTCGACCTCGGTGCCGTCCTCGCGGCGGCGCACCCGGGCGGTGCCGCCGTGCCGCTCCATGCGGGCCAGGATCGAACGGCGCACGCCGAGGCGGTCCTCGGGGACGCTCTCGAGGTCGAACCCGTCACCCCGGTCCCGGACGAAGGCCTCGACCCCGCCGGGACCGATCTCGACGTAGGCGGTCACCGGCGGGCGGCCGTGCCGGACGGCGTTGAGCAGCGCCTCGCGCATCGCGCGGGTCAGGGCGCCCCCGTCCTGCTCGAACGGGCGGTCGCCGGTGACCACGAGGTCGACCGGCACGCCGTGCTCGTCCTCGACCTCGTGCGCGACCTCGGTGACGGCCGCGGCGAGGGACTCCTGGGAGCCCAGCGGGCCGTCGTAGAGCCAGCTGCGCAGCTCGCGCTCCTGGGCGCGAGCCAACCGGGTCACGGCCGCCGGGTCGGCGGACCGGCGCTGGATGAGCGCCAGCGTCTGGAGCACCGAGTCGTGCAGGTGGGCGGCGATGTCGGCGCGCTCGGTGGCCCGCACCGCCGCGTCCTGCTCCCGCCGGAAGTCCCCCCACAGCCGCAGCGCCCACGGCGCGGCGAGGATGAGCGCCCCGACGAGCACGGCCAGCGCCGCCAGCACGGCGTCCCAGAGGTCGTTCACCGAGCGCCCCCGGGTGACGAGCACGAGGATGCCGGCGAGCGTCAGGCCCGCACCGAGGACCACGCGCACCCAGCCCATGCCGTCCGGCCCACCCGCGAGCCACCGCGACCGCTGGGTCGCGTCGAGGTTGGACCACGCGACGACGGCCCCGACCCCGATGACGAAGGTGGGCACGAGCACCGACCCCCGCACCGAGACCCCGACGGCGGGCACGAGCAGCGCGAACCCGGTGACGACGAGGGCCAGGCCCGCGACGAGCAGGACACCCCAGCGGCGCCGCTCCGAGCGGGCCGGCGGCGGGGGCGCCCAGGTGGCGCCCTCCACCTCGGGGGTCAGCGCCCACAGGAAGAGGTAGGCCGCCACCCCCGCCCCGCCGGAGAAGGCGAGGACGACGACGGCGATCCGCACGAGCCGCCGGGAGACCCCGAGATGGCGGGCCACCGCGGCGCACACCCCCGGGGTCGGCCCGTCCGCCCGGTCCCGCAGGAGCGGCGGCCGCGCCGGGACACCCTCGGACGCGGCGCCGGGGGTGGCGCGCATCCGGGTCGCGGCGGGCTCGTACGGGGTGGGCACGACACCATCCTGACGCACCGTGGGCCCGTTTCCCCAGGGCCTCGGGGTGGGGTCAGGGGGTGCTCAGGGTCGACCCTCATGGCGGCGGCACCGGCCCGGCGGGAGAGTGAGGGCATGACGCAGAGCAGCACCACCTCGACACCCCCCGGCGGGTCGGGCCCCGGCGTCCTCGACGACGGCCTCGCCCGGCTGCGCGGCTCCGGCATCCGCAGGGACGCCGACCGCCGCTGGTTCGGCGGCGTCTGCGCCGGCCTCGCCGCCCACTACGGGGTCGACCCCCTCCTGATCCGGGCGGCCGCGATCGTGCTGACCATCGCCGGCGGCATCGGCGTGCCCGTCTACCTCCTCCTGTGGCTGCTGCTGCCCGACGCCCGCGGTGAGGTCATCGCCGAACGGGCCCTGCGCCACGGCGACGCCTGGGCGGTCGTCCTCGCCCTGGTCACCGGGGTCGTCGTCCTCGGCGTCCTCCTCTCCTTCCTCCACGACGGCAGCGCCTGGGGGGCGCCCCTGTGGCTCCTCGTGCCGGTCGGGCTCGTCGGGTGGTTCCTCGCCACCCGCAGCCGGGGCACCTCCTCCCCCACGGGCACCGTCCCGCCCCCGCCGCCGGCCGGCTCGGCCCAGAGCGTCCCGCCCCCCGGCACCGAGCGTGCGGCGGCGTCGCCTGCCGCCCCCGGCTACCCCGCGCCGCCGGCCACCGGCGCGCCCTACGCCGGCATGCCCTACGCCACCGCGCCCGGCCACGGCGCGAGC
>NZ_JAANCN010000010.1 GCF_011326735.1 Phycicoccus endophyticus | reverse complement strand
ACCCGGCGGGCCAGCGCGCGGGCCGCCGCGCGCGCGGCCTCGACCCGCCCGCGGGCGGCGTCCCGACGCACGCCGAGCCCGGCCGACCCGGACACGCTCAGGCCTTGCCCGCCTTGTACCCGACGCCGCGCACCGTGACGACGATCTCCGGGTGCTCCGGGTCGTGCTCGATCTTGCTGCGCAGCCGCTGGACGTGGACGTTGACCAGCCGGGTGTCCCCCGCGTGCCGGTAGCCCCACACCTGCTCGAGGAGGACCTCCCGGGTGAAGACCTGCCACGGCTTGCGCGCCAGGGCGACGAGCAGGTCGAACTCCAGGGGGGTCAGGCTGATCGGGGCGCCACCCCGGCTGACGGTGTGCCCCGCGACGTCGATGGCGAGGTCGCCGATGGTCAGCCGCTCGGGCGCCGGCTCGTCGCCGCGACGCAGCCGGGCCCGCACGCGCGCGATGAGCTCCTGCGGCTTGAAGGGCTTGACGACGTAGTCGTCGGCACCGGACTCGAGGCCGACGACGACGTCGACGGTGTCGGTGCGGGCGGTGAGCATGACGATCGGGACGCCGGACTCGGCCCGGATCCGGCGGCACACCTCCAGCCCGTCGGTCCCCGGGAGCATGACGTCGAGCAGCACGAGGTCGGGGCGGTGACGGCGGAAGGCGTCCAGGGCCGCACTGCCGTCGGCGACGTGCTCGACCTCGAGACCCTCACCGCGCAGCACGATGCCGAGCATCTCGGCCAGTGCCAGGTCGTCGTCGACGACGAGCACACGACCGTTCACCTGTTGTCCCCGTCCTTCCCCGAGCGATGACGGGGCCCATGATCCCACACCCGGCCGCGGGAACCGACGAACGGCGGGGGTGAGCAACGCGACGGTCGTACCCTGTGGGGCGTGGTGCGCATCGTCGGCCTGGCGCGCGTCGACGCGTCGGCCACCCTCCGGTTCGCGTTCGCGGTCCTCGGCGTCTTCGTCGCCGTCGTCACCGAGCGCGTCCTCGACACCCTGCCCTGGCTCCTGCTCGTCCTGGTCCTCGACCTCGTCGTCACGGCGCTGGACCGGATGCCGATCTCCCGCCAGGGGCTGCTCGACACGGTGACCCTCACCCTGCTGTGCCTCGCCGCGGGGGCCGCGGGGGCGGGCTACGCCGAGGCCGAGCTCGCGGGCGCGCTGCTCCTGCTCGTCCCCGCCTACCACGCCGGCAGCCGCTTCGGCCCCCTCGGCTTCCTGCTGACCTGCGTCGTCGGTGGTGGGGTGTACCTCGCCGCGCACGACACCGGGTCCGACGCCGGCGTGCGGGTGGGACTGCTCGCCTGGCTCGGGGCGGCCGTCGCCCTCGGCGCCCTCGGTGCGTGGAACCAGCGGCTCACCGCCGAGCGCGAGGCCGAGAGCGCCGACCCGGCTGCCCGGGAGGCGATCCAGCTCATCCAGCGCCTGCACGACCTGTCCGAGGAGATGGCGACCGGCCTGGACGCCCCGGCCGGTGCCACGCTCGCCCTCGACCTGCTCTCGGCCGAGGTGCCCTCCTCGCGCAGCGCCGTCCTCGTCGCGACGGACAGCCAGCACCTCGTCCCCGTCGCGCTGCGCGGCTCGACCCGCGCGCCGTGGCACCTCGCCGACGCCGTGGCCGAGCTGCTCGCGCGCGGGCCGCAGGGCTGGCGGCCGACGGAGGTTGCCGTCGGCGAGGACCCCGGGGAGGGGACCGCCCTCCTCGTCCCGGTCGCCCACGGCACCGGGCCGACCACCGTCGTCGTCCTCGAGCGCGGCGTGGACCACCCGTTCACCGAGGCCGAGCGGCGCGAGGTCAGCGAGGTCACCCGTCGGCTGGCCCCGACGGTCCAGGCCGGGCTGCTGTTCGGCACGCTGCGCCACTCGGCGAGCCTCGAGGAGCGCAACCGGATCGCCCGGGACATCCACGACGGCATCGCCCAGGAGCTCGCCGCCCTCGGCTACGCCCTCGACGCCCTGCGGCTGCGGGCCGGCCCGCCGGGCGAGGGCATCCGCACCGAGCTGGACGCCGTGCGCGCCCAGCTGAGCGAGGTCATGGCCGACCTGCGCACGCACATCACCGACCTGCGGGTCGCCGAACGCCCCGACACCGGGCTCGGAGCCGTCCTCGGCGGCGCGGTCCAGAGCTTCGGCAGCATGACCGGCGTGCGCACGACGGTCACGGTGAGCGAGGGCCGGGGCCGGCTCGACCCGAGGGTGGAGATGTTCATCCACCGGCTCGTCATGGACGTGCTCGCCGACGCCCAGGCCTCGGGGGCGCGCAACGCCTCGGTCAGCCTGACGACCGCCGCCGCCCAACCCGCCGTCGTCGAGGTCTCGCACGACGGCGACCCGCGCCGGGCCCGGCGCTCCTACCGCAACACCTCGCTCGACGAGCTCGGGGGCACGCTGGTGGTCCGCAACGAGCCCAACGGCCGCACGACGGTTAACCTGTCCGTCCAAGCGTCCGCGACCGCGCTCCACTCGGCGTCGTAGGGCCACAGGAGGAGGGGACGTGACGATCAGTGTCGTGCTCGTGGACGACCACGCCGTGGTGCGTGAGGCCGTCGCCGGCATGCTCGGAAGCGAGGAGGACATCCGCGTCGTCGGTCAGGCGGGCTCGCTCGCCGAGGGCCGCGCGCTCTTCGAGCGGCTGCTGCGCACCCCGCCGCCGGGTCGCGTCGTCGCCGTCATCGACGTGACGATGCCCGACGGCAGCGGGCTGGCGCTCGTGCGCTCGGTGCGCGCGAGCTCCACCGAGATCGGGCTCGTCGTCCTGACGATGCTCAACGACGACTCGACCCTGCTGGAGGCCCTCGACGCCGGGGCCTCGGCCCTCGTGCGCAAGTCCGCGCCGGCCGACCAGGTGCTCTCGGCGGTCCGCCGGGCGGCGGACTTCCCGCTGGAGTTCTCCGCCACCGGGCTCGCCGAGGCGATGCGCCGCCGGCAGGAGGCACCGCAGGCGAGCCTGACCGCCCGCGAGTCCGAGGTGCTCACCCTCCTCGTCGAGGGGGCCTCGGTCGCGCAGGTCGGCCGCCAGCTCTACATGAGCCCGTCGACGGTCAAGACGCACATCGGGCGCATCTACGAGAAGCTCGGCGCCCACAACCGGGCCAGCGCCGTCATCGCCGCGGTGCGCCTCGGCCTCGTCGCCGACGTCGACCGCTGAGCGCCGGCAGGCCGGCCCTCAGTACCGGTAGTGCTCGGGCTTGTACGGCCCGGCCACGTCGACCCCGAGGTAGTCGGCCTGCTCCTTGGACAGCTCGGTCAGCTGCGCCCCGAGCGCCTCGAGGTGCAGCGCGGCGACCTTCTCGTCGAGGTGCTTCGGCAGCGTCGTGACCGTCGGCCGGCCGTCCTCGTCGTAGTACTCGGCGTCCTTGCCGAACAGCTCGACCTGGGCGATGGTCTGGTTCGAGAACGAGTTGGACATCACGAAGGACGGGTGACCCGTCGCGTTGCCGAGGTTCATCAGGCGGCCCTCGGACAGGACGATGATCGAGTCGCCGTCCTCGAACGTCCACTCGTGGACCTGCGGCTTGATCTCCTGCTTGCGTACGCCCGGGACCTTCGCGAGGCCGGCCATGTCGAGCTCGTTGTCGAAGTGGCCGATGTTGGCGAGGATCGCCTTGTTCTTCATCTGCTGCATGTGCTCGGCCGTGACGACGTGGAGGCAGCCGGTCGAGGTGACGACGATGTCGGCCTGGTCGAGCACCGACTCGAGCGTCGCGACCTGGTAGCCGTCCATCGCCGCCTGGAGCGCGCAGATCGGGTCGATCTCGGTGACGATGACCCGGGCGCCCTGGCCGCGCAGGGACTCCGCGCAGCCCTTGCCGACGTCGCCGTAGCCGGCGACGACGGCGACCTTGCCGCCGATGAGGACGTCGGTGGCGCGGTTGAGGCCGTCGATGAGCGAGTGCCGGCAGCCGTACTTGTTGTCGAACTTGGACTTGGTCACCGAGTCGTTGACGTTGATCGCCGGGAAGAGCAGCTCGCCGGCCTCGGCCAGCTGGTAGAGGCGGTGGACGCCCGTCGTGGTCTCCTCGGTGACGCCCTTGATCTCGGCGGCCACCGTCGTCCACTTCTGCGGGTCGTCCTGCATCGTGCGGCGCACGAGCGCCTTGAAGACGCCGAACTCCTCGGAGTCCTCCTCCGTCGTGGGGGGCACCTGGCCGGCGGCCTCCCACTGCGTGCCCTTGTGGACGAGCATCGTGGCGTCGCCCCCGTCGTCGAGGATCATGTTGGCGAGCTCGCCGCCCGGCCAGGTGAGGATCTTCTCGGTGCAGTCCCAGTACTCCGGGAGGGTCTCGCCCTTCCACGCGAAGACGGGCACGCCGCGGGGGTCCTCGGGGGTGCCGTCCGGGCCGACGACGACCGCGGCCGCGGCCTCGTCCTGCGTCGAGTAGATGTTGCAGGACGCCCAGCGGACCTGCGCGCCGAGCGCGACGAGGGTCTCGATGAGGACGGCCGTCTGGACGGTCATGTGCAGCGAGCCGGCGATGCGGGCACCGGCGAGCGGCTGGGCGGCGCCGTACTCGGCGCGCAGGGACATCAGGCCGGGCATCTCGTGCTCGGCGAGGCGGATCTGGTGGCGACCGGACTCGGCGAGGGCGAGGTCGCGTACCTGGTGGTCAACGGACATGCGGAAGCTCCTGGTGGGCAGCGTGCGTTCGAGTTGACCGGCGTCGCCCATCTGGGCCGCGCAGTGCGAGGGTCATCACCCAAGCCGGCAGTGTCCGCGAGGATACCCCAGCGTCACCCGCGCGGGCGGGCCCGGGCGTCGGCTCAGCCGTGCGAGGCGTCCTCGACGGCCGACTCACGCGGGTCGGGGTCGACCCCCGGCCCGTCGACGTTGGGGCTGCCGGGGGCGTGGTCGAGGTCGGGCTCGAGGTAGATGACCATCTCCACCTCCGGCGCGCACGCGCGCGCGGCGCGCTCGGCCTCGTCGATCGCCGCCGTGATCTCGAGCGCGCTGTCGGTCTCGCCGACGGCGAGCTTGGCGGCGACAAGGATCTCGTCGGGGCCGAGGTGCATCGTGCGGCTGTTGATGACCCGGTCCACGGCGCCCGGCGAGGCGAGCGCCTCGAGGATCGCGCCGCGCAGCTCCGGGGTGGCCGCCTCGCCGACGAGCAGCGAGCCCATCTCGACGGCGAGGAACACGGCGAGGACGACGAGCAGCACCCCGATGACCCCGGAGCCGATCCCGTCCCACACCGGGTCGGCGGTCACGACGGTCAGCCCGATGCCGAGGAAGGCGGCGGTCAGGCCGATGAGGGCGCCGAAGTCCTCGAGGAGGACCACGGGCAGCTCCGGGGACTTCGTCGTGCGGACGAAGCGCAGCCACGAGCGCCGCCCCCGCACCCGGTTGGACGCGCGCACCGCGGTGCGCAGGCTCGAGCCCTCGAGGACCATCGCGACGAGGACGACCGCGAGCGGCACCCACCACCACCTCGAGGCGAACGGGTCGTAGTCCTCCTCCCCGAGCGCCTCGCGCACCTTCTCGTAGGCCTCGTAGAGCGCGAACAACCCCCCGAGGACGAAGAGCATGATCGCGACGAGGAAGGAGTAGACGTAGCGCTGCTGGCCGTACCCGAAGGGGTGCTCCAGGCTCGCCTCGCGGCTCGCCCGCCGGCTGCCGAGCAGGAGGAGCAGCTGGTTGCCCGTGTCGGCGACCGAGTGGATCGACTCGGCGAGCATCGAGGAGAACCCCGTGAGCAGGAAGGCGACGAGCTTGGTCACGGCGACCCCGAGGTTGGCCAGGAACGCCGCCATGATCGCCGCCTTGCCGCCCTCGCTCGCCATGGCCCGACCCTAGCCACCCCGGGTCGCCTACCGTGGGGCTCATGCCGACCACTCGCGGAACCCTGGACTGGATGCCTGCGGGCGAGCACGGCGAGCTGCTCGCGCCCCCCGTCGCCGCGGGGCTGGCCGGCCTCGTCGGTGGCGCCGAGGTCGCGGCGATCGACCCCGGGCTCGCCGACACCGCCGCCTTGTGCGAGGCCTACGACGTGGACCTCGGGGCGAGCGCCAACTGCGTCGTCGTGCGGGCCAAGCGCGCCGGCGTCGAGACGTACGCCGCCGTCATGGTGCTCGCGACGCACCGCGCCGACGTCAACGGCGTCGTGCGCCGCCACCTCGGCGCCCGCAAGATCTCCTTCGCCCCGCACGGGGACGCCGTGGGCCGCACGGGGATGGAGTTCGGCGGGATCACGCCGGTCGGGCTCCCCGCCGGCTGGCCGCTGCTCGTCGACGACGCGGTCGCCGACACCGCGGAGGTCGTCGTCGGCAGCGGGCTGCGCAGGAGCAAGGTCCTCTGCCGCGGAGCCGACCTGCTCGCGCTGCCCGGTGCCGAGCGGCTCGCCCTGGCCCAGCCGGTCGGCTGAGCGCGACCGGTCCCGTCGGGGGTTGCGGGCCCGGGCCACCGGGTAGCGACGGGAGTATGACGCCGGAGCCGAGCAACCAGGACCAAGCCCGAGCCGACCAGGCCCAGCGGGCCGCGGACGAGCACGAGGCGCGCCGGCCTGCCGAGCAGTGGCGTGCCGAGGCCGAGGACATCGCCCAGACCCAGCGCGGGGCGCTCGCCCGGGCGGAGGCCATGGGCGAGCCCGTCGAGCCGATTCCCGTCCCCGACCCCGAGGGCGACCCGGGCGCCGTCGAGCAGCGCACCCTCGACCAGGCCCGTCGGGCGGCGGCGGGCAAGCGCGACGCCGAACACGGCTAGGGCCGTCGGCCCGGGGCGCCGCTCGCTCAGGAGGTGCGCTCGCGCAGGTCCGAGACGTGCTCGGAGAGGGCTGGGTCCAGCCCGAGCCCCAGCGCGAGGTAGGTGGCCGCGAAGTCGGTGACCCCGACGAGCGCCGCGAGGCGCTCCACGGGATGTCCCGGGCGTCCCTCCGGCTCGAGGACGACCGCCCCGGCGTCCCGGGCCGAGGCCACGACCGCGTCGGCCAGCGCGCGGGCCGCGTCGTCGGAGGCCGGGTCGCGCAGGGCGAGCAGGCCGAGCCTCGGCAGCGCGGGCCCGTCGAGGTAGGGGTCGGCGAAGATGTCGTGGCCACCGCCGTCGCCGAGCCCGAGCCCGCTGCCGAAGGGGCCGTCGAAGGTCGCCACGACCGAGGCCGCGGCATCGGGGAGCGCACCGTGGGTCGCCGGCACCCGGGCGGTGCGCGCGAGCATCTGGGCCGCCCGGCACGCGGCGACCCCGGCGAGCGCGCCGTCGCCGAGCACGACGGGGACGGTGGAGTCGAGCCCGACCGCGAGGACCTTGGCCGGGTTGACGAACGCCTCCGACCCGGGGCGGCACTCCTCGGCCACCTCGTCGAGGACGTCGGCCACCCGCTCGAGCACCGGGCCGGGGCAGTCGAGCAGGCCCAGCCGGTCGGCTGCGACGAGCACGGGCGTCAGCAGCCCCCAGAGCGCCGTCCGGGACGTCGGCGCCGGCAGGGCGGTCTCCACGTGGACGCCGCGCGCCCGCGCCGCCACCTCGGCGAGCGGGGACCCGGCGGCACCGACGGTGAGCAGCGAGGCACCCCGGCGGGCGGCCTCCGCCGCGAGCCCGAGCGGGCCCGGGGCCGACCCCGACTGCGACACGGCGACGACGAGGTCGAGCGGACCGACCCACCCGGGCAGCGGCCCGGCACCGCGGACGAGCACCGGCACCGGCGACCCCGGCTCGGCGAGCAGGTCGAGGACGTCGCCGACCACGGCGGAGCCACCCAGGGCCGCGACGAGGACCGCGCGCGGGCGCTCACCGCCCGCGACCCGCTCGACCCCGCTCTCGTCGGCGGCGACGACGCCACGGCGCACCTGGGCGCCCGCGGACGCCAGCGAGCGCAGGGTCGCGCGGCTGTCGAGCGCCGCGAGGGACTGCGGGTCCTCGAGGCGCTGCTCGTCCAGCCAGGTCATCGCGGCTCCGGTCAGCCCGGGCGGCGGGCCTCGTCGACGAGCAGGACGGGCACGCCGTCGTCGACCCGGTAGGCCAGCCCACAGTCCGCGTCCGTGCACACCAGCTCGGGCCCCCCGGGCCCGTCGTCGTCGCGCAGCTCGCTGCGGCAGGCCGGACAGCGCAGGATCTCCCGCAGCCACGGCTCGAGGTGTGCGCTGGGCGCGACCGGCTCGCTCACTGGGGTCCTCTCGCAACGGGGTCGCCGACGGCCCGATCCTCGCACACCCGCCGGCCGCCGGCCGCACGGCCCGACCGGCGCGGTCCTGCCCGTTGCGGTTGTGGTGCCCCGCCCGGCGTGCCTAGGGTCACCATCGTGCCCCTGACCCCGGGAAGACCCCTCCTGGAGCTCGAGGTCCTCGGGAGCATCCGGCTGAGCGTCGGGGGCGAGCGGGTGCGGCTGAGCGAGCTCGAGCACGGGCTGCTCGCCCTCGCCGGGCTGCGGGGCCAGGTGGACCTGGACTCCCTCGCCGACTGGCTCTGGGACGGCGAGCCGCCGGCCTCGGCCCGCAACCGCGTGCAGTCCCTCGTCTCGGGTGTCCGGCGCAAGGCGGGCCGCGAGGACGTCGTCGTCACCGAGGGGCGGGGCTACCGGCTCGGCGGCGAGGTCGCCCTCGACCTCGCCGCATGGCAGGCCGCGGTGGCCGCAGGGAGAGCCGCCCGCACCGAGGACCCCGGCCGAGCCCTCGCCCACTACGACGCCGCGCTGGCGGCCTTCGGCCACGACCCGCTCCAGGGGGCGCCGGCGACCTCCGCGGTCGAGCTCGAGCGCGAGCGGCTCGGCCAGGAGCGGCTCTCGGTGCTCGAGGAGCGCCACGAGAGCGCCCTGCGCGCCGGCGCGCTCGACGGTCTCGTCGCCGAGCTGGCCGCCCTGACCGCCCGCCACCCGCTGCACGAGGGCTTCGTCGCGCTGTCGATGCTCGCCCTCGCCGCCACCGGCCGGCAGGGACGGGCCCTCGAGGTCTTCCAGGAGGCCCGGGCCCGGCTGGACGACGAGCTCGGGGTCCGACCCTCCGAGCGCCTCGTCGAGGCCCAGCGGGTCGTCCTCGCCGGGGAGGCCGGCCAGCACCTCCGGGCCGGGCCGCACCCCTCGAGGGCCTCGGTCGAGGAGGCGCCGAGGGCGCTGCCGGTGCCCCGGATGCTTCCCCGGCGCCCGGACACCCTGCTCGGCCGGGGCCGGGAGCTCGCCGCTCTGCGGGACGCGGCGCGGGCGCTCGACCAGGGCGCCGTCGTCGTCGCCGTCACCGGTCTGCCGGGGGTCGGGACCTCGGCGCTGGCCCTGGAGGCGGGACACGCCCTGCGCGACCTCTTCCCCGACGGCACCCTCTACCACGACGCGGCGAACGAGCCGGGCGGCATCGACACCGAGGCGGTCCTCACCTCCTTCCTCCCCCTGCTCGGGGTCCACCCCGAGGCCGTGCCCTCCTCGCCCCCGGCGCGGGCCGGGCTCTTGCGCTCCCTCCTCGACGGGCGCCGGGTCCTCGTCGTCCTCGACAACGTCGCCTGCGTGCCGGGCGCGGGCTGCGACCTGGCCGACCTGCTGCCCGCGAGCGCAGGGTCGATGGCGGTCCTCACCTCACGCCGGGCGATCGAGGGCCTGGCCACGGACCTGCACCTGCGCCTGCGCAGCCTCACCACCGAGCCCGCGCTCGCCCTCCTCGCGGGCCTCGTCGGGGCCGAGCGGGTGGCCGAGGAGCCGGAGGCCGCCGCGGAGGTCGTCCGGCTGACCGGCGGCCTGCCGCTCGGGCTGCGGCTCGCCGCCGGTCGGCTTGCGCAGCGTCCCGACCTCGGCCTGGACGACCTCGCCGGGCGCCTCGACCAGCCCGGGACCGGTGGCCGCGCCCCCGAGGGAACCCTCCTGCGCGACAGCCTCGGTCGGCTGCTGGAGGACCTCGACACGGTCACCCGCCACGCGCTCGGCGCCGTGGCACAGCTGCCCGCCGACACGGTGAGCGGCTGGGTCGTCACGGCCACCGTGCAGGACGCCGCCGCGGGAGAGGCGGCGCTCGACGCCATGGTCGAGGCCGGCCTGCTCGAGCCCGTGGTGCGCGAGGACCACGACACCCAGTACCGCCTGCACGACCTCGTCCGCTCCCACGTGCGGGCCGCCGCGGGCCCGCAGGGACAGCCCGGGCACCCCGACACCCGCAGCGCGACGCTCGCCGTCGCCGAGGCCGCCGTCGACCGTTCCGCAGCCTTCCTCGAGGACCGGCCCTACCGCTTCCTCCCGGTCCCCGCCCGGCCCCAGGGGTTACGGCGGGTCCTTCCACCACCGCGCGTCAGGCGACGGTCGAGGCGCTTCTTCCGCACCGAGACACCGCTGTTCGTCTCGCTGGCGCGCGCGGTGGCGAGGGACCGCCCCGACCTGGCGTGGCGGCTGCTCGCCGACACCGCGCTCGGAACCGACGCCTCGACCGACCTGTATGCCTGGTTCGAGGCCGAGCGCGAGGTCACCGGCGCTCTGCGCGGGGCGGACGACGACAGCCGGCTGGGCGCCGCCGTCCTCCTGCTCTGCCGTGCCTGGCTCCTCCAGGACCGGCGGTCGGCCTCGCGGGAGGCCCGCGAGCTCGCGGAGGCCGCCCGGCCCCGCCTGACCCTCCTCGGTGAGCACGCGGCCGCGGCGGCCGCCTCGCTCGTCAGCGCCCAGGCCGCGACCTCCCTCGGACGCCGGGAGGAGGCGACGGCCGCCATCGCCGCCGCCGAGACCCAGATCGCCCGCAGCGGCGACCCGACGCTCGCCGCGTGGGCGGCCATCGCCCGGGGCACGGTCCACAACGACTACGACGAGCTGCCCGAGTCCGCGCGCGAGTTCACCCGCGCCCGCGAGATCCTCGCCGAGACCCCCCGCACGGTCGCCTACGCCCTCGCCACCCTCGAGCTGTCCCGGGCCCGGCGGCGCACCGGTGAGCTCGGTGCCGCGACCCTGCTCGTCGACGAGTCCCTGGAGATCCTCTCCTCGGTGGGCGCGGTCCACATGTACTCCTACGCCCTGGACGCCCAGGCCGAGGTCAGCCTGGCCGCCGGCCGCTTCGGGGACGCCCTCGAGCAGGCCGGGACGGCCCTGGAGCGCGCGAGCGCCTCCCGGGACGCCTTCCTCACCGCGCGCGCCCGGCGCACCTGCGGGCACGCCCGCTTCCTCCTCGGCGACCTGCCGGGGGCCGAGGAGGACCTGCGGGGAGCGGTCGAGGAGTTCACGGCCCTCGACCGGCCGCTGAGCGTCGCCTTCAGCTACCAGGTGCTCGCCGCGGTCCTCGACGCGCGGGGCGACCCGGTCGGCGCGAGCGAGGCGCTGCGCCTGGAGCAGGCGGCACTGCGGCGTGCCTCGGCCGGGCAGCTCCAGGGCGCCCGCCGGCGCAGCCCGGGCCCGGCGTGAGCGCCGACGGGGTCACTGCCGCGAGGTGTAGCCCCGGAAGGTCTTGCCCGCCCGCTGCGGGCCCTTGGCTCCCCACGTGTACACCTTCTTGGCGATCTCGTCGCCGTCGACGTTGCCCTCGACGGTGACCACCCGGCGCGTGCTCGCCCGGACCTTGACCACGAGCCCGACGTGGCCGGTCCACGAGGAGTCGTCGTCCTTCCACACGAGCACGTCGCCCGGCGCCGGGAGCTTCTGGTCGGCGCCGGTGAACGGGTGGAACAGGTCGGCGACCTTGGGGTCGGTCGCCCACGCCTGCGAGCTCTCGTAGCTGCTCGGGATCCTCGGGTAGCTCGCGGCGTTCGGCATCGTGTGACCGGTCCACATCGCGGCGACGAACGAGCCGCACCACGAGTTGCCGTTGTAGTGGTTGTAGACGTTCCGGTTGGCGTTGCTGCCGTTGCGCTCGAGGACGTTGCGGTTCTGGGCCGCCTTGACCGTGCTCAGGTAGACCGTCTCGGAGCCGGCGAGCTTGAACTTGCGGGGGTTGTTCAGCGCCGCGTCGGCGCGGGTCACGGTGTCCTGGCGTAGGGCGCTCAGCCCGTCGGTGCTGGGCAGCGGGTCGGCGGCCGCGGGGAGCGCGGACAGGCCGGCCAGCAGCACGGCGCTGCCGAGGACGATGGCGGGGCGGTGGGTCACGGCGGCCTCCCGGTGGGCCTCGAGGTGGTACCTGGCCCGCCCGAGCCTGCCGGCGGGCGCTGCGCCGCCGCTGCGACCTCGCTGCGCGCTCAGCGCCGGATGATGTCCAGGACGGTGTCGCGGACCCGGGCCATGGTGCCCGCGTCGTCGGACTCGACGTTGAGGCGCAGCACCGGCTCGGTGTTCGAGGGACGCACGTTGAGCCACCACATCGCCTCCTCGCCGGCACCGGCACGGCGCAGCGTCAGCCCGTCGAGCCGGTCCACGTCGGCCCCCTGCTCCCGTCCCCAGGCCAGGACCGCCTCGGTGGCCCCCTCGACGTCGGCCACGGTCGAGTTGACCTCGCCGGAGGCGTGGTAGCGCGAGAGGTCGGCCATGAGTGCGCTGAGCGGCCCGTCCTGCTCCCCGAGGGCGGCGAGGACGTGCATGGCGGCGAGCATGCCGGTGTCGGCGTACCAGAAGTCGCGGAAGTAGTAGTGGGCACTGTGCTCGCCACCGAACACCGCCGCGTTGCGCGCCATCTCCGCCTTGACGAAGGAGTGGCCGACGCGCGTGCGGACCGGGCGCGCCCCCGCGGCCGTGACGACCTGCGGCACCTGGGCCGAGCAGATGAGGTTGTGCACGACGGCGATGTCGCCGGGTGTCGCCCCCTCGGCGACCGCCCGGGCCACCTCGCGCCGTGCGATGAGGGCGGTGATCGCGCTCGGGGAGACCGGCTCCCCCCGCTCGTCGACGACGAAGCAGCGGTCGGCGTCGCCGTCGAAGGCCAGGCCGAGGTCGGCCCCGTGGGCCCGGACCGCGGCCTGCAGGTCGCGCAGGTTCTCCGGCTCCAGGGGGTTGGCCTCGTGGTGCGGGAAGGTGCCGTCGAGCTCGAAGTAGAGCCGCTCGACGCTCAGCGGCAGCGGCGCCAGGCCCGCGGCGTCCTCGAGCACGGCCGGCACGGTCAGCCCGGCCATCCCGTTGCCGGCGTCGACGACGACCCGCAGGGGACGGATGCCGGAGAGGTCGACGAGGCCACGCAGGAAGGCGGCGTAGTCCGGCAGGAGGTCACGCTCCCCGCGGGCACCGGTGCGCACGTCGGGGTCGGACACCTCGCCTGCGAGCATCCGCTCGGCGAGCTCACGGATCGCCGTGAGCCCGCTGTCGCGGCCCACCGGAGCCGCCCCGCCGCGGCACAGCTTGACGCCGTTGTACCGGGCCGGGTTGTGGCTCGCCGTGAACATCGCCCCGGGCAGGCCCAGGTCGCCGCTGGCGTAGTACAGGCCGTCGGTGCTGCACAGTCCGATGACGGTGACCTCGAGCCCGCGGCTGCGCACCCCGTGGCCGAACGCCTCGACCAGGGCCGGGCCACTCTCGCGCATGTCGTGCCCGACGAGCGCCCCGTCGGCACCCTCGGGCAGCAGGACCACCTCGGCGAAGGCCGCCCCGAGCGCGCGGGCGACCTCCTCGTCGAGCTGGTCGGGGACGATGCCGCGCACGTCGTAGGCCTTGACGACGTCGGCGAGGGAGCGGTGGGTCACGACCCCCGAGCGTACGCGAGCGTCACCCGGGCCGGGTCAGGCCTCCGCGCTGCCGCGCAGGACGCGCAGGTGGCCCCGGCGGGCGACCTCACCGGCCAGGGGCTCCCCCGGCGTGGGCCCGGGGGCCGCCGGGCGGGGCCGGCCGGCCTCACGGACCGCGTCGGCGAGGGCGAGCAGGTCATCGGAGCTCGGCTGCGGCTCGGGGTAGTCGACCGCGAGGCGGACCACCTCCCACCCGCGCGGGGCGGTCAGCCGGGTCGCGTGCTCGGCGCACAGGTCGTAGGTGTGCGGCTCCGCGTAGGTGGCCAGGGGGCCGAGGACGGCCGCCCGGTCCGAGTAGGCGTACGTGAGCGTCGCGACGGCAGGCTGCCGGCAGCCGGTCTTCGTACACTTGCGCGCCAGGTTCACACCGTGACTCTAGGGGCCGGCGGCGACACCCGGGCGCAGGCACGCCGTAGCATCGACGCCGTGCCCGTCCCCCACCGTGACCGTCGCGACCGGGGCCGCCGAGGACCCCTCGCCTGGCCCCCGCTGCCGGTGATGAGCAGCCGGCGCGAGCGGTTCGACGACCTCGTCCTCGACGCCGCCGACCGGCTGCGCGAGCACCTCGGGGTCCGCTACGGCGCGACGCAGTTCGCGGTCCAGGAGGTCCCTCCGACCGACCCCGCGCCGTGGGAGGAGCAGGTCGCCCCGCTCGGGCGGCTGCTGCGGGCCGACGCCGCCCACCCCGACCGGGTCGTCGTCTACCGCCGGCCCGTCGAGGCGCGGGCGCACGACGAGCAGGACCTCGCGCAGATCGTCCAGGAGGTCGTCACCGAGCAGGTGGCGGCGCTCCTCGGCGTGCCCGCCCACGAGCTCGACCCGGACGCCGACCCCGACGGCTGAGCCGGTTAGGGCAGCGGGAAGGCCCGACTCACCGGTGAGCTGACCTCGACCGGGTCGAGCGGGACCTCGGACAGCAGGGCCTGCGCGCCCTCGCCCACGGTGGAGACGACACCGCCGCGCAGGTCACCGGAGCCGCTGCCCCGCTCGACCCAGACGGCACCGGCCCCGGCGAGGTCGACGTCGGCCGGCCGGCCGGCGAGCAGGCTCACCGTGCGGGTCCGGGGCTCACCGTCGACGACGACGGTGACCTCGGCGGTCACCGCCCCACCGGTGCTCACGAGGTGCAGGGTGCGGGTGACCCCCGGCGTGCCCGGGAGCGCCGTGCCGGCGACCTCCTCGACCGCCGCCGCGGAGACCGCCCAGCCGAGGTCGCCCGGCCCGGAGTCGGCCCCGACCCGGGTGACGACCCCGGCGACGACGGGGACGTCGGAGCGCACGAGGACGGTGTAGGTGCCGGCCGGCACCGACGGCAGGGTCAGCTCGCCGACCCCGTCGGCGGGAACGGTGAGGACGGTGTCGGCGCTCGTCGTGACCTCCCCGGTGCGCCCGAGCAGGGTCACGCTGGTGACCGCCTCGTCCGCCCCCGGCGCGGCCACGCGCAGCGTGGCTCCCCCGCCCAGGACGGCCGCGGGGACGACCTGGACGGTCCCCGGGTCGGCCGCCGGGACGACGGTCTCGGCGCCGCGCGCGGTGCTGCCGTCGAGCCAGGTGTCGGTGAGGGTGGCGTGCAGGCCTCCCCCGTCGGCGACGACGTGGACCGCGGGCGCGGCCTCGTCCGGCGCCATCGCGTCGAGGAGGACCGCGACCCGCCCGCCCGGCGGGACGGTCTCGGTCCGCGGGGTGCCGACCTGTCCCTGCGCCCCGTGGACCGTGATGTCCGCGGTCACCGGGTTCCCGCCCGGGTTGAGCAGGACGAGCCGCTCCTGGCGCCCGGCCCCGGAGCCGCCCCCGAGCAGCCACAGGTCCGAGCCCGCGGTGCGGCACGGTGTCGTCACGAGCCCACGCAGGTCGGCGCTCGTGCTCAGCCACTCCTGCGCGGCGACCACCGCCGGAGCGAGCGTGCCCACCGCCCGCAGCGCGACCGGCCCGCTACCGGGCAGGTCGGCCCCGGCGGCGTCCGGGCGCCCGGCGAGCTGGGCCAGGGTGGTCGAGCCGTCCTGGACGGCCGCGCTGCCCGAGCCGGAGGCGGGCACCGGCAGGAGGTCCTGCGGACCGGTGGCCGCGGCGACCCTCCCGGTGACCGCGGTGTCCTCGACACCGTCGATGCCGCTCAGCTCGTCCCCGGGGCACATCGCGTCGATGCTCGTCGCGAGGCTCTCCGGAGCCACCGGGGCCTCGGTGACGCCGCTGACCGCGGCGAGGTCGAGGCTGCCCGCGGCGCTGCCCGCCCCCCAGACGAGGGCGGCGGACACCCCGGCGACGGCGAGGACACGGGTCGCACCGGGCAGCGCGGGGCGGACCCGGCCCAGCGCGGCCAGACGCGGCAGGCGGCTCATCGGCCCACCACCCGGGTCTCGCGCCGGCCGAAGGGCACGGCGAGGAAGGCGAGCACGGCCACGGCGAACAGCTGCCAGCGGTGCCACCACAGGTCCGGGTCGGGCAGCTCGACCGTGAGGTGGACCGAGCCGGTCGGCAGGTCGTACGTCGGCGACTGCGCGTCGGCCACCGGGCGCAGTGCGCGGCCGTCGGCCGTGACGACGGCGTGCTCGGCCCACGCCCGGGGCTCGGCCACGACGAGCCGGGCACCCCGGGGTGCGTCGACCCGGGTGTCGGTGGCACCGTGCGCGCCCGTCGCCACGACGAGGCTGGTCTCGTCGGCGGTGACCAGCCGCAGCCGGGGGGAGGCGACGAGCGCCTCGGAGTCGGAGTCGGTGGGGCTCAGCCGCCAGGTCTGCCAGCCGCCCCGCGGGCTGATCCGCTGCAGCCCGTCCGTGGCGTCGAGCCGGCGGACGACCTCGGGTACCTGCTCGCCGCGGATGGCGAGCAGGTCGGCGGCCGTCGCCGCCACGAGGTCCTCGCTGCCCGGCACCGCCGCGAGCAGGCCGGTGACGTCCGAGGCCACCGCGGCGTCGGCCTCGCGCGTCTCGGGCAGGGAGCGCACGAGCACGGAGTCCTCGCGCCCGACGAACCGGTACCCGGCACCGCGCTCGCCGGGGACGACGAACAGGCTGCGGGTGGCGAAGGCTCCCTCGGCCTGGTCCACGGCCACCGCGGGGCGCGGGTCGTGCCAGGGCTCGAGCAGGCCGCCGATGCCCTGGGCCGCCACCCCGGCGGCGCCCGCGAGCACGGCGGCGACCCCGGTGACCAGGAGGCCCCGGGCGCCGAGCCGGGCCCGCCCGGTGAGCGAGCCGGGACGCACGGCGTCGAGCCCGTGGACGAGGGCGAGGACGAGGACGAGGACGAGCGGCAGCAGGAGCGTGCCCACCCACGGGGTGACCGGTTCGCCGGCGTTCGCGACGCCGGCCGGCACCGTGCCGAGCCGCAGCCGCGGCGCCGCCAGGGCGAGCGCCAGCAGGAGCGGGACGAGGGCCCCGAGGGCGGCGGAGGCGCCGCGCCAGGACCAGCCACGGGCCAGCGCGAGGACCCCCGCGGCCGCGAGCGGTGCCGTGGTCCACACGAGCGGGG
Source organism: Phycicoccus endophyticus (assembly GCF_011326735.1). Lineage (GTDB taxonomy): Bacteria > Actinomycetota > Actinomycetes > Actinomycetales > Dermatophilaceae > Phycicoccus > Phycicoccus endophyticus. The sequence continues at coordinate 95,529 of NZ_JAANCN010000010.1, read as the reverse complement.
TCCCGGCGCCGCCGGCGTCCAGGAGGGCGACCCGCCAGGGCTGCGGGGCGCTGCCGCCCCAGTCGGCCAGGCCGACCCCCGCGACGAGCGAGGGCCAGGAGGTGGCTCCCGCCCGCAGCACCCAGGGCAGCAGGACCGCCACGGGGACGCCGGCGAGCAGGAGGGCGTGCACGCGCCCACCGCGCCGCACGAGCGCGAGGCCGAGGGCGAGCACCACGCCGAGGGCGCCGAGCACCGGGGCGAACGCCCCGAGGACGACGAGCGCCAGCGCCGAGGCGAACACGCTCGTCGCCGTCGAGCGCCCGGTGGCCAGGAGCCACAGGCCGGCAGCGACCGCGGGCAGCAGGACGAGGGCGAGGACGGCACCGAGGCGACCCTGGGCGACGGCGGCCGCGGCGGGGCCGCTGACCGCCCACCCGAACGCCGCGAGGGCCCGCAGCCACCGGCGCCGGCTGACGACCCGCAGGGCGAGGTAGGCGCTGAGCGCCCCGAGGGGCATGGCGAGGACGACGAGGAGGCCGACGACGAGACCGGCGGGCGAACCGGCCGACGGCACGAGCGGGAGGTGCTCGAGCACCCAGGTGGGAGCCGCGAGCAGGGCGCTCCAGGGGCCGCTCTGCTCGGGGCCGCCGAGGCCCGGGCCGGTCCAGCCGTCGCGCCAGCCGTGCCAGAGCCCTGCCGCGTCGGTGCGCGCGCCGACCAGCTCGCCCCCGGTCAGCCCCGACCCGAGACCGGTGAGGACGCCCAGGCCGAGGTCGCGGCCGGCCACGGCGGCGACGCCGAGGGCGGAGACCACCGCGAGGACGCCGGGGTGCCGGACCACCTTGACGACCCACGAGCGCGGGTTGAGGTCGGCCGTGGCGTCGCCGATCGGGGCCTGCGGCGGGACGAGGGCGTGGTGGACGGCGTCTCCCCACGAGGTGAGGACGGCGCGCCGAGGCTCGAAGACCGACCCGAGGTCGCGGCGGCGGACCGCCGCCCGGTGCCGCGTGCGCCACCGGGCACGCCAGCCGCGCACCGGGTCGAGCGAGGTGAGGGCCGTCAGCTCGGCCCACGCGCTGCGGGGCCGCTTGAGCAGGAGGAGGCCGACGGCGGCGACCACCGACGTCACGGCGATCCACAGGGCGAGGAAGGGCCCCGACCACCACGGGGCGCGGGCGAGGGCCACCCGACGGGCCGCCCGGCGCCGCGCCGACGTCGTCGCCGACGTCACGGCCGCCCCCGGGCCCGAGCGCACCCGCGAGCGGGGCACGACGACGACCCGGCGTCCGCTCAGCTGGGCCCGCCAGCCGAGGTCGAGGTCGGCGCCGACGTCGCCGAAGGAGCTCTCCCAGCCACGCAGCCGCAGGAGGAGGTCGCGCTCGAGAAGCGAGCCGGCGAGAGGGACCGCGAGGACGTCGGTCACCGCGTCGTACTGCCCCTGGTCGGGTTCTCCCGCACCGGGCCGGGCGAGCAGCCGGCCGCCTCGCGTGGTCCGGATCGAGAGGGCGCGCAGCCGCGTCGGGTTGTCGAGGTCGACGTGCTTGGGCCCGACGATGCCGGTCGAGGGTGAGCGCCGCCACGCGTCGACGAGGCGCACGAGCGCGTCCGGCTCGGGTTGGGTGCCGACGGGCAGGAACCAGGCCAGCGCCGGCCCGCCCCCGACGGGCTCGAGCTCGGCGACCGCCCGGTGCAGGGCCCGCCGGACCGGCACGCGGGGCGGGACGGCCAGCGCCGTCACGGGCAGGTCGTGCGCCCGCACGTCCTCGAGGACGTCCGCCACGGTGACGGTGTCCTCGCCGTCCGCGGCGGGCACCGCGGAGCCACCGGTGCGGTCGAGGACGACCACGGCATCGGGGCGCTGGGTCTGGGCGCGGACCGCTGCGAGGAGGGCGGCCAGGCCGCTCGGGTCGCGGTGGGTCACGACGAAGGCCGTGACGGTGGGGGCAGCGACGCCGCCGGCGGGAACCGGTGCGGCGTCGGCGGGGCGCGGCGGGGCGAGCGTCATCCGGGGGTGCCAGGCACGAGGGGTGCCCCCCTCAGACGGCGCGCTTCTTCAGCTTGCGACGCTCGCGCTCGGACAGCCCGCCCCAGATGCCGAAGCGCTCGTCGTTGGCCAGGGCGTACTCGAGGCACTCCGAGCGCACCTCGCAGGAGACGCACACCTTCTTCGCCTCCCGGGTCGAGCCGCCCTTCTCGGGGAAGAACGCCTCGGGGTCGGTCTGCGCGCACAGCGAGCGCTCCTGCCAGGCGAGCGCCCCCTCCTCGGGCTCGGCACTGCCCAGCATTCCCTCGACCAGAAAGAGCTCGTGCATCGCTTCCTCCTCGACCTCGACCCGTGCACCCCGGGCGGTCCCTCCGGAGTACATGCATGGAATTACACGCGTGTCATGCCGCGCACGTCAAGCCGTTCGGTGTTATCGGCCCGATTTCGCGGCGCGTCGCCCCCGGTCCCCGGCGTGTCGCGGCCCGGTGGGACGGGGCGCCGAGGCCGGGCGCGCGACTGCAAGGATGGACCGCATGCGCATCACCGCCCTCGCCGGCGGTGTCGGTGGCGCCCGGTTCGTCCGGGGCCTGCGACACCACCTCGACGCGACGCCCGGGCTCGGCGAGGCCGAGGTCACGGTCGTCGCGAACACCGGCGACGACATCACCCTCTTCGGGCTGCGGGTCTCCCCCGACGTCGACACCCTCCTGTACACCCTCGGCGGCGGCGTCGAGGAGCAGCAGGGATGGGGGCGCGCCGAGGAGACCCACCGCGTCCAGGCCGAGCTGGCCGCCTACGGGGCCCTGCCGCAGTGGTTCACCCTCGGCGACCGCGACCTCGGGACCCACATCATCCGCTCGCAGTGGCTCGGCCAGGGGCTCACGCCCTCGCAGGTCACGGCGCGGCTCGCGGGCCGGTGGGGGCTGCCGGAGCGGCGGATCACCCTGCTGCCGATGACCGACGACCCCGTCGAGACCCACGTCGTCGTCGCCGACGGCGAGAGGGAAGCGGCCATCCACTTCCAGGAGTGGTGGGTCCGGCACGGGGCCAGCCTCCCCGCCCACCGCTTCGTCGTCGCCGGGCTCGACCGGGCCGCGCCCGCCCCGGGGGTCCTCGAGGCCGTCCGGGACGCCGACGTGGTCCTCCTGCCGCCGAGCAACCCGGTCGTCTCGGTGGGCATCGTCCTCGGTGTCCCCGGCGTGCGCGAGGCCCTGCGCGAGACGGCGGCTCCCGTGGTCGGGGTCTCCCCCCTGATCTCCGGACGGCCCGTGCGCGGGCACGCGGACGCCTGCCTGCGCGCCATCGGCGTCCCGGAGAGCGCCGCCGGCGTCGCCGGGCTCTACGAGGACCTCCTCGACGCCTGGCTCGTCGACGCCGCCGACGCCGACACGACCCTGCCTCGCGCCCGCGTCGCGGTCCACGACGAGCCGCTCCTGATGTCCGACGTGGCCGCGGCGGGCCGGATCGCCGCGCACGCCCTCCGCCTCGCCGAGGGGTGAGCGCGGTGGGACCGGCGCCCCGTCTCGAGGTCCACGGGCTCACCGGCGTGCCCGAGGTGCACCCCGGCGCCGACCTCGCCGGCCTGCTCGCCGAGGCGCTGGTGCGCGGCCCGGGGCTGCACCCCGGTGACTGTCTCGCCGTCTCGAGCAAGGTGGTCTCCAAGGCCCTCGGGCTCACCTGGTCGGGCGAGCGGGCCGCGGCCGTGGCCGTACACACGCGCCGGGTGGTCGCGGAGCGGGCGAGCGCCTCGGGCGTGACCCGGGTCGTCGAGGCCGCCGCCGGGCCGGTCATGGCGGCCGCGGGCGTGGACGCCTCGAACACCGGACCCACCGGGTCCGTCCTCCTTCTGCCGCGCGACCCGGACGCCGAGGCCGCGCGCCTGCGCCGGGCGCTGCTCGCCGCGAGCGGCCTGCGTGCGGACGCGCCCGTCGCGGTGGTCCTCACCGACACCGCCGGGCGCCCCTGGCGCGCGGGGCAGACCGACTTCGCCCTCGGCGCGGCCGGCGTGCGCGTGCTCGACGACCTGCGCGGCGGCGTGGACCACGACGGTCGACCGCTCGCCGTCACCGCACGGGCGCTCGCCGACGAGATCGCGGCGAGCGCCGACCTGGCCAAGGGCAAGGCCGACGGCGTCCCCGCGGCGCTCGTGCGCGGCCTGCCCGGGGGCTGGTTCGACCCGGACGCCGAGGGCGCCGCCCGGCTCGTGCGCACCGGGGCCGGCGACTGGTTCGCCCGCGGGCACCTCGAGGCGGTGCGCGCCGCGCTCGGGGTGCTGCCGGGGTCGCCGGCGTCGGAGGAGGTCGGCGTCGCCTCGGTCGGGCCCGAGCCGCTCGCCGCCCGGGTGGGCCGGGTGGTCGCGCTCGCCCTGCACGCGGTGCCCGACGGTTCGGTCGACGTGGCGCTCACGGCGACCCATGCCGAGCTCGTCGTGGCCGCGGCCGACCCCTACGAGCTCGGGCGGCTCGTCGCCCGGGTCGAGGTGGCCGCCCACGCCGAGGAGCTGACGGCCTCCGGGCTCGAGCGCCGGGGCGGGTCGGTGGGCCTGCGCCTCGCCTAGCGTGCCCGGACCGGCAGGTGCGCCGGGACCGGCATCCGCGGGCCGCGCCGCGGTCGGTGGTGCCCGCCGAGCTCGAGGAGCCGCTGCACCCGGTAGCGGTGGCCGGCCCACGGCTCGAGGAGCACGGCGAGCCCGTCGTCGTCGACCGGCCTGCCGGTGAGCGCCCAGCCGATGTCCTTGGCGACGTGGTAGTCCCCGAAGCTCACCTCGTCCGGGAGCCCGAGCGCCCGCTGCGCGACCTCGGCCCAGGTCCAGTGCCCCACCCCGGGCAGGGCCGTGACGCGGGAGCGGGCGAGGTCGGCGGGCAGCCGGGTGCACTCCTCGAGCCGCCCGGCGTACCGGGCGAGGGTCGCGACGGTGCGGGCCCGGCCGGGATCGACACCGGCGGCGAGCCACTCCCAGGACGGGATGGCCGCCCAGGCCGACGGGGCCGGGGGCACCGTGAGCCCGAGCCCCTCCCCCGGCCCGGGCGCCGGCTCGCCGAAGCGGCGGACGAGCCGCCGGTACCCGGCGAAGGCCTCCGCGCCGGTGACCCGCTGCTCGATGACCGACGCGACGAGGTTCTGGACGACGAGCCCGGAGCGGGGCACCCGCCAGCCCGCGTGCCGGCGCCACTCCTCGGCGAGCACCCGGTGGCCGGCGGGCTCGAACCCGGAGCAGTCGTCGTCCTCGCCGAGCAGCGCGGGCACCTGCGCGAGCATCCACCCCGCGCCCTCGCCCCAGGCGCGCGCGGTCACCTCCTGCGCCGCCGTCACCTGCTGGCGCAGGCACAGGGTGACCGGGCCCTGCGGGGTGCGCCACGCGAACCACCAGCCTCCGGCCTCCCGCCGGCTCGTCGGGTCGCCCCCACCACGACGGAAGACCCCGACGACGGCGCCGAGGGGCACCGGCCGGCGGGCCCGCACGACGCGGGCCTCACCACCTGCCGGCACCTGTGCTCCTCGCCCGCTCATCTCCCCGAGCCTAGGAGGTGGTGCCGACGCCCCCAGGCCCATCCGCCGCCGGCGACGACGAGGTCGGCCACGACGGTGAGGAACCGGGCGACGACGACCACCGCGGCCGCGGCGGAGGCGGGCATGACGGTCACGAGGAGCAGGGCGAGGACGCCGTCACGCACCCCGAGCCCCGCCGGCAGCACGACCGAGACCTGTCCGACGGCGGAGGCGAGCGCGAACCCGCACACGCCGACGACGACGAGGTCGAGCAGGGACGCCGCCGGCGCCAGCTCGTGCACGAGCACGGCGACCCCCACCCCCGCGCACAGCCATGCCGCGGTGAACCAGCCGACCGTCTCCAGCACCGCCCCGGCGCCGAGGCCGTGCTCCAGGGGTGGCCGGCGCAGGAGCCGGAGCCCGCGCTCGACGAGCCCGTTGAGCAGCGGTGGCCACAGCAGGACCGCACCGAGCGCGAGCGCTCCGGCGAGGACCCACCCGGTGGCGCCGGTGTGCCCCCGGGAGAGCAGTCGCGGTAGGGCCACGACGCCGACGAGGCCGCCGCACAGGGCGGCGAGGACGATCGACACCAGGCTGGTCACCGCCATCCGCCGCCGCGGGACCCCGAGGCGCACCCCCATCTCCGCCTGGGCGAGCACGCTCCACACCGAGCCGGGCACGTACTTGCCGAGCTGGCCGACGAAGAAGACGCTCGCCGCCGGTGCCCGGTGCAGGTCGCTCCCGAGCTCGGCGAGGATGCGGCGCCAGCCGAGGAGGGTGAGCACCGGGGCCAGGGTGGCCAGGAGCAGCGAGAGCCCGAGCACGGGCCAGCCCAGGCGGGCGAGCTCGGCGGAGACCTGGTCCCAGTTGCGCGCCAGGGCGGCCAGGACCGCGACGAGGACGAGCGCGAGCAGGCCGTAGCGGGCGGCCGTCAGCAGCCGGGTCCTCGGGGTCGCCGACCCGCTCACCGGCACCGGAAGGTGAGCCGCAGGACGGCGTACGCCGGGCTGTCGCCGCCCCCGAAGGAGCTGCGCGCCTCGCGCATCCGGGAGAGCACGTCGCCGTCGACGTCACCGACGAGGGTGAGCCCGAGGTCGTCGGCGCGGGCGAGGATGCCGCGCACGTCGGCCGGTCGCACGGCGAAGTCCGGGTCGTCGTCGCCGATGGGGACGGTGAGGACGAGCAGGCCGCCCGAGCGCAGGGCCCACGACGCCTGCCCGACGACGTGGTCGACGTCGCTCGCGGTGCAGCCTCCCGGATGCAGCCGCGCGACGACGTCGAGGCTCGCGGTGTCGACGTCGAGGACCTCGATGGCCGCCCGGCGGCCGGTCAGCTCGAGCTCGACGGGCGCGAAGCCCAGGGCCCGCACCCAGCGCGAGAACGGGCTGCCCCCACCCGACTCGTCGACGAGCACCGCCGAGCGGGAGCGGTCGTCGAGGACCCGCACGAGCGCGGCGACCGCACCGAGCGCCGCCCACGCGGCCACGGGGTCCTTCGCCCGCGGCAGGCCGAGGGAGCGCGCGGTCTCGGCCGCCGCGAGCGCCTCGGCGTCGACGCTCAGCAGGTCGGTCGCCCGCACCTCCTCGGGCAGGTCCTGCGGCCCGAGGTCCAGGACCGGGCCCCGTCGGGCCCGCAGCCCCGCGACGGCGGTCCGGGCCCGGGCGAGCGCCCCGAGGGGCACGGCCGTGACGGGGGCCACCGGCTCGACCATGACCGGGTCGGCCGAGAGCGCCTCGAGCGCCCCGACGTAGTTGGCCCACGGCCCGGACAGGTCCGGGGGACGCACCCCGTCGGCGAGCGCCCGGACGGTGTCGGGGTCGGCGAGCCGGCGCAGGGCCGCGACGAGCGCGTCGTGGTCCCCGGGCGGGACGAGCAGCCCGTCGACGCCGTCACGCACCTGGGCCGGGAAGCTCCCGACGGTGCTCGCGAGCACCGGCCGGCCGTGCCGGTGGGCCAGGACGACGTTCTGCGAGGCGGTCCCCGACCGGTAGGTGAGGACGACGACGTCGTGCCGGGCCATGAGCCCGGCCACCCGGTCGGCGGGCACGTAGCCGCCGTGCACCTCGACCCGGCCGCGCAGGCGCGGGTCGGCGGCGAGCTCGCGCACCCGGCGTCCCGCCTCGCCCCACAGCTCACCGGCGACGGTCAGCGTCAGCCCCTCGACCTCGCGCAGCGCCTCGAGCAGCGCAGCGAGCCCCTTGTAGCCGCGCACGATGCCGAACGAGAGCAGCCGGACCGGCCCGTCGTGCGGCGGGCGTCGCTCCGGCGGCCCTCCCGGCAGGTGCGGGGGCAGGTCGACCTCGCGCACCCGGGAGGCGCCGACGTCGGTCGCGAGCCGGGCCTGCTCGTCGGTGTGCACGAGGACCGCGTCGGCCCGGCGCAGCAGGGAGGAGACGAGCCGGCGGTCGCCCGGGTGGGGCTCGTGCGGCAGGACGTTGTGCGCGATGACGACGACGCGCGGCGCTCTGCCCTCGCGCGCGGCGCCGGCCGCCCGCAGCAGGGCGAGGTGGGCGGGGACGAGGACGGGGACGACGTGCACGAGGACGACGACGTCGACGTCGCGTAGCCGGCGCCCGGCCCGCAGCCAGGTGTCCGGGCGGGCCCAGGAGAGGACACGCAGGGTGCGCGGGAAGGGGTCGACCTCGGGGGCTCCGCTCGGCAGGCCCTGCTCGCCGGGGTAGAGCATCGTCGGGGACAGGTGGCTCCAGGCGACGAGGGTGACGTCGTGCCCGGCGGCCGCCAGCTCGTGGGCGAGCACCGTCGTGTGCGCCGCGACGCCACCCGGGAAGGGGTGGGTGGGGCCGACGAGCGCGATCCGCAGGGACGCCTCGGAGCCCTCCTGCGCCACCGGATGCTCGGTCATCGCCCGCGAGCCTATACGCGCCCGCTCAGGCACCGCGGACGAGCCGCGCGACCGCCTTCTCCACCGCCGCCTGCCGGCGGGCCGGGTCGGGGTAGCGACGCGCCAGGGTCGCCGCGATGGTCACGCCGTCCTCGTACTGGTCGAGGACGCGCGGGTCGATGTAGGAGCCCCGGGCGACGGTCGGGGTGTTGCCGAGGTAGGCGGCGACCTCCTCCACGGCGGCCCGGACCGCGCGCCGGCGGGAGGCGAGCGTCTCGCCCGGCTCCGGCGACTGCGCGAGCGCCACCGCGGCGAGCACGGTCGCGTGCCAGGTGCGGAAGTCCTTGGCGGTCAGGTCCTCGGCGACCATCTGGGAGATGTACTCGTTGACCGCCGCGGCCTGCAGGTCCGCCCAGCGCGAGCTCTCCCGGTAGGCGAGCAGCCGGGCCGAGCCGCCACGGCGCCGGCGCATGTGCTCCAGGGCCTCGATGACCTGGGGGTCGCTGATCGTGACCGCGTGCTCGACCCCGGACTTGCCGACGAAGCGGAAGACCAGGTCCGACCCGCGCCGGCGCACGTGGCGGCGCTCGAGGGTGGTCAGCCCGAAGGAGCCGTTGGCGTCGGCGTAGGCGTCCGACCCGATCCGGAAGTAGCCCAGGTCGAGCAGCCGGGTCGCGGTGGCGGCGGCCCGGGCGAGCGGCATCCCCTCGCCGGAGAGGTCCTCGACGATCCGCTCGCGGGCCTTGGCGAGGCGCCGGCCGGCGGCGGCGACCCGGTCGAACTTCAGCTCGTCGCGGGCGACCCGCCAGGCCGGGTGGTAGAGGTACTGGCGCCGGCCGGCGGCGTCGGTGCCGACGGCCTGGATGTGGCCGTTGGGGTACGGGCAGATCCACACGTCCCGCCACGCCGGCGGGATGGCGAGCGAGCGCACCCGGGCGACCTGCTCGGGGGCCAGCGGCGCGCCGGTGGCGTCGCGGTAGGCGAACCCCCGCCCACTGCGCCGCCGGGTCCAGCCCACCGACCGGGGTGACACCCGCCGCAGCCTCGCCATGGGCCGACCCTAGCCCGTCGTGGCCCTCCTGACCTGCGAGGACGCACCTCGGCCCCCGCCTCTCCCGCCACGTCGCGGGGGATCGTTTGGGAGCGCTGGCCCCGGTGTGGAAGCGTTGGGTCCATGCCCGCCCTGTCGACCGACGCCGTCACCGACCTCCTGCGCGAGGTCGCCGCCGAGGTCATCACCCCGCGCTTCCGCTCGCTCTCCGAGGGCGAGGTGATGGAGAAGAACCCCGGTGACCTCGTCACCGTCGCCGACCACGAGGCCGAGGTGGTCATCACCCGGCGGCTGCTCGCGGCCTACCCCGACGCGGTCGTGCTCGGCGAGGAGGCCTTCGCCGCCGACCACGGCCTCATGGAGCGCTACCTCGCGGCCGGGCACGCCTTCACCGTCGACCCCGTGGACGGCACGAAGAACTTCGTCCACGGCTCCCCCGACCACGCCGTCATGGTGGCCGAGGTCGTCGACGGCGCCACGGTACGGGCCTGGGTGCACCAGCCCGAGCACGGGCACACCTGGGTGGCCGAGGCCGGCGCCGGCACCTACCGCGACGGCGAGCGGATGACCTGCCCGCCGGTGCCGGAGGGGCGGGCCCCCGAGGGGGTCACCTCGATGTGGTCGCTGCGCGGCCACTCCCTCGAGGGCCTCGCCCCGATGCGGCTGTCGTGGGTGTGCTGCGGCGTCGACTACCCCAAGCTCATCGAGGGCGAGACCGACTACATCGTCTACTCGCGCTCCAACCCGTGGGACCACGCACCGGGCACCCTGCTCGTCACCGAGGCGGGGGGTGCGGTCCTCCACCCCGACGGCACGCCGTACACGCCGCGCTCGACCCGCCCGGGGCTCGTCGTCGCGGTCGACGCCGCCACCTGCGGCGGGGTCCAGCGGCGGGCGGCCCAGGCCTTCGTCCGCGGCTGACTCAGCTCCCGCCCACGGCCGCGAGCCACACCCGGGCGGACCCGACGTCGGTTCGGCGCGGCGGCCGGTCGAGGGCGTGCTCCTCCTCGGCGAAGCGGACGTCGAGCACCCGGCGCGGGGTCAGCCCGAGGCCCTCGATCGCCTCCGGCCCGTCGGCGGCGAGGACGACGAGCCGGTGCCCCTCGGCGGCCGCCCCGCGGGCCAGCTCGTCGACGACCTCGGCGAGCCGCGTCGGCGCGGCCCGCACCGCGCTCGTCGCGGAGACGGCCGGCCGCTCGCACATGCCGCGCACGGTCTGCGGCCACTCCGAGGCCGAGCGGCCGTCCACCATGAGCACGACGTCCCGCGGCTCGAGGGCCGCGCACACCGTCGCGACCGCGTCGAGGGAACCGCGCTCGACGCCGGCGCCGCGGAAGGGCCACGTGGCCTGCACCGCCGGCACGGCCACGGCGAGCAGCGTCAGGACCACGACCACCGGTGGCCCCCAGCGGTTCTCGGCCAACCTGCGGGTGGCCCAGGCCGCGGCTGAGACGGTGAGGACGACGACGAGCGCGAGGGCGATGAGCAGGCGCCGGTCCGCCCACGGGTGGTCCGGGGTGATGCCCGGACGCACCAGGGTGAGCAGCGTCGAGCCGGCGCCGACGACGAGCACCGGAACCCACGGCGCCAGCCGTCCACCCGTGAGGCGCCGACCGGCCCGCTGCAGCAGCCACGCGAGGGCGAGGAGCGCCACGGCGAGGGCGACCCACCCGAGGTACCAGGAGAGCCAGTCGAGGGAGTGCTCGGCGTAGGTCCGTCCCCCGTCGACGGGCAGCCCCTGGCGCTGCTGCATCCCGGCGAGGTAGCGGCCGCTCGGCCGGGTCGGGTCCGCCCGCACGGTCAGCCACCACGGCCGGCTCCACAGGGCGAGGCCGACGACCACCGCGCCGGCGGCCAGCACGGCCGGTAGGCGGCGCGCCACGCCGGCGGGGAGGCGGTGGCCCCGTCGCCACAGCCATGCTCCGGCGACGGAGGCCACCAGCACGGCAGCGGCGAGCCCGGCCAGCGGCACGAGGCTGGCGGCGATGTCGGCGAGGTAGCGGTAGGACAGAGCCCCCGCGAGGGCGTAGGCGAGCACGCTCGAGACGCCGAGCCCGACCGCTGCCGGGCGCACCCAGGGGCGGCGCAGGCCGGCACCGAGCGCGAGCAGCGGCAGGAGGAGCAGGACCTCCCGCAGCGCGTCGACCCTGGCGAGCCCGGCGCCGCCGACGAGCAGCCCCCCGAGGAGCGCGAGCCGGCGGCCGCTCCCGCCCTCGCGGGTCAGCGCGAGGGTGAGCGCGAGCAGGCCCGCCCCGAGCGGGAGCAGCGCGAGCTGCTCCGAGTAGGTACCCCGGGCCACGGTGAGCACGGGCAGGAGGGTGCCCGTCAGCCCGGCCGCCGCGACCCCCCACCAGGGGCCGACGACGAGCGCGGTGAGCAGGCCTAGCACGAGCAGGACCAGACCCATGGCGAGCGCGGGCAGCAGCTGGGCCACCCGCGCTCCCCCGGCCCAGACCCCGTAGCCGTAGACGACCGCCGGCGCCAGGAGGAACTGCGGCTGCACCGCGGGCGCCTGCGCCGGCCCCACCTGGTAGAAGGCGGCACTCGCGAGGGTCACCTCCCCCCGCTCCAGGGGGCCGGCCCCTGCGAAGGCGGACACGTCGACCGACACGACCCGCTCGTGGGTCCCCGCCAGGCTGACCGCGGCCTGGAGGTTGCTCGCGGCGTCCCGGCGCGGCAGGACGTGCTCGGAGTGGGTGGCGCCCGCGTACCCGGCGAACGCGAGGACGACCACGGCGAGCGCCGTCGCGGGCCGGGCCCCCATCGACACGCCCGGCAGGGGACGCACGAGGGCGAAGGCACCGGCCGCGACGACGGCCGCCACCGGCCAGCCCACCCACGGGGTCCACCAGCCGACGGCGGCGAACAGCCCCCCGAGCAGCGTCGTCCCCGCCACCCACAGCCCGGCCGCCGTCCCCGCCCGGGTCAGGACGCGGCCCGGGCCCGGCGGGTGGTCGCTCATGGACGAGGAGGGTAGCCGTCCGGGGGGTTGCTACCGTGCCCGCGATGGCCACCACCGACCCCACCCCCGCCGACGTCCTCGCCCGGCTGCTCGCCTCCGACCCGGCGCGGCCCCGGGTCACCGTCTACGACGACACCGACGGGCCGACGCGCGGGGAGCGCGTGGAGCTCTCGGCGCGGGTGCTCGCCAACTGGGTCGCCAAGGCGGCCAACCTCCTCCAGGACGAGCTCGACGCCGGCCCGGGCAGCACGGTGCGGCTCTCGCTGCCGCCGCACTGGCGCACGCTGTACTGGGCGTGGGCCGCGTGGTCGGTCGGCGCCTGCGTCGAGCTGGGCGGCCCGCCCGCGCAGGCCGCCGAGGTCCTCGTCACGGACGAGCCCACCGGCGCCGACGGGAGCGACCGGCTCGTCGTGGTGACCCTGGCCGCCCTGGCGCGCCAGGCCGCGAGCCCGGTGCCGGTGGGCTCCGTGGACGAGGCCCGCGAGCTCGCGAGGCACGGCGACGTCTTCGTCCCCATGGAGGAGCCCGACCCCACCGCACCCGGGCTGCGCACGGCTGCCGGCACGACCTCCCTGGCGGCCCTCGTGCCGGCGCCATCGGCGGCCGGGCGCGTCCACACCGCCACGGACGACACCGAGCACCTGCTGCGGCTCGCGCTCGCGACCTGGGCCGGCGACGGCTCGCTCGTGCTGAGCCGGGGCACCCCCGGTGCGGACGTCCTCGCCTCCCGACTGGCGAGCGAGGGGGTCACCGGCTCGGCCTGAGGGCGGCCGACCGGGGGCGCTCAGCGCATCTGCGCCTCGACGGCCTTCCACGTGAGGGTCGCGACGACGCCGGTCTGCGCGAGGTGGGCCGAGCGCTGGGCCGCCTTGACCGCTGCCTCGGTCTTGGGCCCGAAGGAGCCGTCGGCGGTGATCCGCAGGGCTCGCTGGAGCGCGGTCACCGCACTGCCGTGGGAGCCACGGCGCAGCACCTTGCCCCAGTAGGCCTTCAGCGGGTGCGCGCGGCGCTCGAGCGCGGTCCACGTGCTGCGCGTGACCACGCCGGTCGCCGAGATCCCCGCCGAGCGCTGGAAGGACACGACCCGGGCCTGGGTGGCCGGGCCGAAGTGCCCGTCGACGCCCAGACCGCCGAGGGCGCGCTGGAGCGCCTTGACGGCCGCGCCCGAGGAGCCGCGCCGCAGCGTGGTCCCCAGGTAGGCGCTGAGCGAGGTCCCGCCGGAAGAGCTCGAGGAGGACGAGGAGCTCGAGGAGGAGGACGAGGTCGCGGAGGAGGTCGAGGACGAGCCGGCGAGCGCCTTCCAGTCCTTGGCGTTGACCACGCCGTCGACCGCGAGGCCGGCCGACTTCTGCCAGGCCTTGAGCCGGGCGAGGGTCTGCGGCCCGAAGGAACCGTCGACGACGAGCCCGCCGAGCGCCCGCTGGAGCGCCTTGACCGCCTCGCCCCGCGACCACAGCCGCAGGGTGACGCCGGAGTACTTGCTCAGCGAGGCCGTGGACTGGCCCATGAGCGCCTTCCACACCCGGCTGTCGACGACGCCGTTCTGCGGCAGGCCCTGGGCCTTCTGGTAGGCGCGCACCCGCTTCTCGGTCGCCGGGCCGAAGGCACCGTCCACGGCGACCCGCCCGATCGCGCGCTGCATCGCCGTGACCGCCGCGCCGCTGGAGCCACGACGCAGCACCGTTCCGGCGTACTTGGCCAGGGAGGTGCTCGTGGAGGTCGAGGAGCCCGAGCCGGAGGGCACCGCCCCGCCGTTGACCAGGGCCTTCCACACCCGGGAGTCGACGACCCCGTTGACGGTCAGGCCGGCGCTCTTCTGGTAGGCCCGCACCCGCTTCTCGGTGGCCGGGCCGTACTCCCCGTCGAGGGTCAGGCCGCCGATGACCCGCTGGAGGACCTTGACCGCCGTGCCGCTGGACCCGCGCCGCAGGGTGACGTTGACGTAGTCCGCGGGGTCGGTCGAGGGGGCGTGCGCCGACCCCGCAGGGCCGGTGGCGGGCGTGGTCACCGCCGTGCCCGTCCACCACGAGGTGCGCTTGCGCGCCCCGTCCCACGTGAAGGACAGGTGGATGTGGTCGGTGTGCGGTGAGGCCCCGGTGTAGGCCGCCCACCCGCGCTCGGGGGCGTAGGCGCGCCAGATGTGCCGGTTCCAGATGATGTAGTTGATGCCGATCCGCCGGGCCATCGCGCCCGCCCGCCCCTGGGCGTCCGGGGCGGAGAGCCAGCGGGTGATGGCGTTGCCGAGGGCGAGCTGGTCGCGCTTGGTCGCGTCGAGCATCCAGTCCAGGGCGCGGCCCTCACCGTGCTCCTGGTCGCAGCTGCGCAGGATGCCGTAGGCGTGGGTGCCGTACGTCGCGTTGAGCAGCTGGGCGAAGGCCACCGGCCCGGGCTGGTTCTGCGTCAGGCACATCGTGCCCGGCTGGTAGGAGGGCGCGACGTCGAGGGCCCGCGGCAGCTTCCGCGAGGGCTGGGGCAGCGGGATGCTCGAGGCGTGCGCGGCGCCCGCGGCGAGCGGGAGGGCGATGACGGACGCCGACACCGCGCCGAGGGCGCGCAGGGGCAGCCTCCGGACCGGCGTCGGGTCGGTGCTGGGCAGGGTCACGCAAGGGCTCCATCCACACGGCAGGGCGCCCGGGGCAGGGGACCGGGCGCCACCCGGTGGTGGTCGTCACAGATGTCACATCCGTCACCGCCGAATCACCGGGCACACAAGTTGTCCCACTGCTCAGGGGCCTCGCGCAAGGAGTTCCGGTGAATTACACCGGTGTACTTGTCCCTGCCCCGATCCTGGGCGACCCGGATGCGGACCTGCCGGGGACGCTAGGGTCGCGCCATGGACAAAGTCGTCGACACCCCTGCCGAGGCCCTGGCCGGAGTCACCCGCGGGGCGACCCTCGCCGTCGGAGGCTTCGGGCTGTGCGGCATCCCCTCGGTCCTCATCGCCGAGCTCCACCGGGCGGGCGTGGACGAGCTCGAGGTGGTCTCGAACAACTGCGGGGTCGACGACTGGGGGCTCGGGATCCTCCTGCAGAGCCGGCAGATCCGGCGGATGGTCGCGTCGTACGTCGGGGAGAACAAGGAGTTCGCCCGGCAGTACCTCGAGGGCGAGCTCGAGGTCGAGCTGACCCCGCAGGGCACCCTCGCCGAGCGGTTGCGCTCCGGCGGCGCCGGCATCCCGGCGTTCTACACCCCGACCGGGGTCGGCTCCCAGGTCGCCGACGGGGGTCTCCCGTGGCGCTACGACGGGTCCGGCGGCGTGGCGGTCGCCTCCCCCGCCAAGGAGGTCCGCGTCTTCGGGACCGGCGGCGAGGAGCGCGAGTTCGTCCTCGAGCAGGCCATCGTCGCCGACTTCGGCCTCGTGCGGGCCCGCCGGGGCGACCGGCACGGCAACCTCGTGTTCGACAAGTCCGCCCGCAACTTCAACCCGCTGTGCGCGATGTCCGGGCGGGTCACCGTGGCCGAGGTCGAGGAGCTCCTCGAGCCCGGGGAGCTCGACCCCGACGAGGTGCACCTGCCGGGCATCTACGTCCAGCGCGTCCTCCCGCTCACGCCCGAGCAGGCGGCCGACAAGCGCATCGAGAAGCGGACCGTCCGCGCCACCGAGGAGGCCTGAGCGATGCCCCTGACCCGCCAGCAGATGGCCGCCCGCGCCGCCGCCGAGCTCGAGGACGGCGCCTACGTCAACCTCGGCATCGGCCTGCCGACCCTCGTGCCGAACTACGTGCCCGAGGACGTCGAGATCGTCCTGCAGTCCGAGAACGGCATCCTCGGCGTCGGCGCCTACCCGGCGCCGGAGGCCGTCGACCCCGACCTGATCAACGCCGGCAAGGAGACCGTCACGGTCCGCCGCGGCGCGTCCTACTTCGACTCCGCCCTCTCCTTCGGGATGATCCGCGGCGGCAAGGTCGACGCCGCCATCCTCGGGGCGATGCAGGTCTCCGCCACCGGCGACATCGCCAACTGGATGATCCCCGGCAAGATGGTCAAGGGGATGGGCGGCGCGATGGACCTGGTCCACGGTGCGAAGAAGGTCGTCGTCCTCATGGAGCACGTTGCCAAGGACGGCTCGCACAAGATCGTCGCCGAGTGCAGCCTGCCGCTCACCGGCAAGGGCGTCGTCCAGCGTGTCATCACCGACCTGGCCGTCATCGACGTCACCCCGGACGGGCTCGTCCTGCGCGAGCTCGCCGAGGGGGTCACCGAGGAGCAGGTCCGCGACGCCACCGGCGCCCCGCTCACCGTCGAGCTGCAGGCCCCCGGCACCGCCCGCTGACCCGTCCGCCGCGCGGGAGGGCACGCCCTCCCGGCTACAGTGATCCGGTGCCGACGACCGACCTCAGCGAGCGCCTGGCCCTGGTCATCGTGACCTTCCGGCGCCCCCGGCTGCTCGGCGAGCTGCTCGCGTCGGTGGCCGAGAACGCCGCCGACGCCTGGCGGGTCGTCGTCGTCGACAACGCCTCCGGCGACGAGACCCCCGAGGTGGTCGAGGCGGCCCGCGCACGCTTCGCTCCCGACCAGCTCGTCTACCACGTCCTGGCCGAGAACACCGGCGGCGCCGGCGGGTTCTCCGAGGGTGTCCGGGTCGCGCTCGAGGCGGGCGCCCGGTGGATGTGGCTCATGGACGACGACGTCGAGGTCCTCCCCGGCGCGCTCGAGGCGCTCGCACCGTGGACCTCCCGCTCCGGGTGCATCCACGGCCGGCGCTACGACGTCGACGGCACCCCCTTCTACTGGCAGGCCCGGTTCAACAACTACCTCGGCGTGCCGCTGCCCTACTCCGTCGGGGACTTCAAGGACGCCGACCACGCGGTGACCAACTCGGGCACCTTCGAGGGCATGCTCGTCTCCGCCGACGTCGTCCGGCAGATCGGGCTGCCCGACCCGCGCTTCTTCATCTCCTGGGACGACGCCGTGTACGCATGGCTCGCCTCGCACGTCACCGACGTCCTCTACGTCAACGCCTTCGTCCTGCGCCGCAAGCGCACCCAGCGCAAGATCGACCTCGGTCTGCGCCACCTCAACGACGCCTCGGACCTCACCCGCTACCACGTGATGCGCAACCGGGCCTACGTCGGCCGCTACTTCGCCGCGCACGCGGCCCTGCACCGCCCGTTCTTCGCGGTCGGCACGGCGCTCACCTACGCCAAGGAGGTCGTGCGCCTCGTGGCGGTCGAGCACACGCTGCGCGGCTCGGGGGCCCTGTGGAGGGGCTGGCGTGACGGGCGGGCGATCTGGCACGACGAGAGCTGGCGACCCATGCCGCCCCTGACGGCCGGGGCCGCCGACGCCGAGCCGGCGTGAGCCCGGGGCGGGCCGCCTACTTCTTGACCACCTCGAGGCGGCTGCCGTACCCGTAGACGGTGACGTGCTGGAACTCGTAGACCATCGCGTCGCCGGAGCGGTGACGGTCGGCGACCGGCCAGCCCCAGCTGCCCGGGGGCCCGCCGGCGGCCCAGAACCGGTCGGTGACGTACCAGGACGTGCGCAGCTCCACCGCGCTCCCCCCGCGGGCGGCGAGCAGCCACCCCTTCGTGAACCGCTGGAAGGTGCCACCGCTGCGCACCGCCGACGGGGCCACGGCGACGCCGAGCCCGCTGACCCCTCCCCGGGCCCTCCACGGGTCGAGCAGGCCGGTGGAGTCCTCGACCGCGAGGACCCGGTGGTCGGCGCCGAAGGCGACTGCGCCCTCGAACTCGACCACGGCCGTCTCGCCGCTCGAGCTGCGTCCACCTCGCGGCCAGCCCCACGCGCCGCTCGGGCCGCCCTCGTCCCAGTAGCGCTGCGTGATCCGCCAGCCCCGGCCGAGAGCCACGTCGGACCCGTCGGTGGCGAGGAACAGGTCGGTGGTCGTGAAGTGCTGGTAGCGCCCACCGCTGGCGGTGCGTGCCGGCCCGTCGGGCAGCCCGAGGGCGCCTTGGCCACCGCGCTCGCGCCACAGGGTGAACATGCCCTCGCCGAACGGGTCGTCGGTGACCAGGACCCGCCCGTCGTACCCGTACGCGGTGACCTTCGCGAACGTGACGACGTTGGCGCCCTCGCGGGTGACCGGGTCGGCCGTGGGCCAGCCCCACGACCCGGTGGGGCCGCCGCTGTCGAGGTAGCGCCCGGTGATCCGCCAGCCGGCCCCGAGCGTGACCGCCGGGCCGTCCCCGGGGACGAAGAGGTAGGTGTCACCGAAGAGCTGGTAGGCGCCGCCGCCGACCTCCACGGCCTCGGCGCTCGGCAGCCCGAGGCCGTCCGGCCCGCCGCGCGCGAGCCAGGCCTCGAGGACGCCGGTGCCGAAGGGCACCGTCGAGACGCTCACCGTCCCGTCCTCGAGGAAGGCGGTCGCGTCGGTGAGCTCGAGCACGCGCACCGACCCGCTGCTGTACTGCGGGGTCGTCGGCCAGCCCCAGCTCCCGTCGGGCCCGCCGTCGGCGAGGTAGGCGTCGGTGATCGGCGAGCTGGCCGCGAGGTAGGTGGCGCTCCCCCGGGAGGGCACGAAGAGGTACCCACGGGCGAGGCGCTGGTAGGAGCCCGAGCCGAGCCCGACAGCGTCCTCCCGCGGCAGGCCGAGCTCGCCCTCGCCACCGCGCTCGTACCACTCGTCGAACACGCCCGCGCCGAAGCGGTACGGCGGGACGAGCACGGTGCCGTCGAAGCCGTAGGCGCTGACCTGGTCGAACTTCACGACGTTCGCGTGCTCGAGGGAGCGGCGGTTGCCGGTCGGCCAGCCCCAGGCCCCCTCCGGTCCTCCGGTGTCGAGGTACTGCTTGGTGATCCGCCAGCCGGAGGCGAGGTAGGCGCCCGCGCCCGCCTCGGTGCGGTAGAGGTAGCCGTTGTCCAGCTCCTGCCAGACGCTCCCCGACTCGGCGGACGGTGCGCTGGTGGCCCGGCCCACCTCGGCGAGGGTGTGGGCGTACCAGACCTTGACCAGCCGGCCCTGGAGGGCGATGGCGGAGGTGCGGACCGCACCGTCGCGGTTGTAGGCGGTGAGCCCGGTGAAGTGCAGCCGCCAGATGCCCTCGCGCTCGACCGCCGAGCCCTTCGGCCAGCCCCACGTGCCCCGCGGCCCGCCCTTGGCGAAGTACGCCTTGGTGATGGCCCCGCCCGCCGGCAGGTAGGTGGCCTTGCCGTTGTCGGTGACGACGACGTAGCCGTTGGTGAAGCGCTGGTAGACACCGCCGTCGAGCTCGATGGCGTCGGCCAGCGGTGACCCCGGCCCGTTCGCGCCGCCGAGCCGCTGCCACGCGGTCCGGATGGGCTCGAGGACGCGCGCCCCGGTCGTCGAGCCGAACCAGTCGGTGTAGAAGAGGTAGAAGTTGCGGTTGCCGTAGGCCGAGCACGCGTTGCCGGTCCCGTAGCCGGCGTTGAGGGCGGCCGTGTTCGGCACGTAGGGGGTGTAGTTGTACAGCCCCGCGGTGGCCTGGTTCTCGATGTAGACCGTGCGCCCGCCGCACGAGGCGTCCGGGTTGTACTGGATGTAGTTCTTCATCCCCGCCACGTAGCCGTAGCGGTCCGGGTTGGCCCGGTAGACCCTGAACTGCCGGGCCGCGTTGTACACCTGGTTGAAGAAGCCCTTGTACTGGCTGTCGCAGGCGGCGGTGTCCGGGCAGCCGTAGCCCATCGCGCTCTGGTAGCGCCACCGGCTGGGGTAGGTGTGCGTGACGAGCTGGGACTCCTTCTGGACGAGCACGAGCAGCGCCTTCTGGCTCACCCCGCACGAGCGCGCGACCCCGTTGATGATCTGCGCGGCGGTCTGCTTGACCGCCGAGTAGCCCGAGCAGTAGGAGTCCGCCGGCTTCTTCGTCGTCTTCTGGCTGAAGTTCTTCAGGCAGACGATCGGGTCGTCCGCTCCCTTGCTGCGCTCCTCGTGGCACTGCGGGACCTTGCCGTTGAGGAACTTCTGCACCTGCGCGGCGGTCATCGCGGTCGAGTTGTAGAACAGCCCGTCGCTGATGATCAGCCCGGCCCTGAAGCCGCTGCCCGAGGCCGCGCCCGCCGGCGCGGTGCCCGACAGGCCCAGCGCGAGCGCGCCCGCCAGGACGGCGAGCGCGCCGAGGAGGGGCGCGCGCAGCCTCACGGGACCTCCACGGTCGTCGCGCTCGAGCGGCCGCTGGCGGTCGCCGACGTGAACGACAGGACGAGCTGCCACGTCCCGGTGGCCTGCTCGAGGTCGAAGGCGAGCCCCTCGCCACAGCTGGTCGTCGAGGCCGAGGTCGCGGCCGGCCCCGAGGCGGTGAGGGTGCGCTGGCCCGAGGTGAGCGTCGCGGTGCACGTCCCGCCGCCGGTGGTGACACCGTCCGCGTAGCCGCCGACGACGAACTCGCCGTCGCGGACGCCGTGGCGGGTGAGCACGACGGTGACCTCGGAGCTCCCGTCGCCGGTGCCCCCCGGCCGGGTCGGCTCGTCGGTGGCGACCGGCTCCTCGCTCTCGGTGGCCGACTCGCTCGGGCTCGGCGACGGCGAGCTCTCCGAGGGGGTCGGGGACTGCTCGGTCGGCGTGGCGGAGGCCGTCGCCGAGCCGGAGTCGGCGGTGCGCGTGGGGTCCGGGAGGTCCTCCGTCGTGCTGCACGCGGCCAGCGCCAGGACGAGGAGGGAGGAGGACAGGCAGAGGGCGATGCCCCGGGACATTCGCGGACCTCTCTGGCGAACTGGGCACGGACCTGGTCATTTGTACCAAAGCAGCAGGCCGACCGCCGCACGTGCGACCGCGTGTCGGCGACCCCGTCCGCCCCCGGCCGGGCGGGGTCGCCGGCTCAGAGCCCCCACCCGCCGCTGGTAGCATCGCCGACTTGTGACGTACCGGAACGGCAGCCCCCTGGTCGACTTCGCGATCGTCGGCGAGCCCAAGTCCGGGACGACCGCCCTGGCCCAGTTCCTCGCCGAGCACCCGGGGGTGGCGCTGTCGGTCCCCAAGGAGTCCTCGTACTTCTCCACCGACTTCCGCCGCGAGAGCGACGCCTACCACGGCCGCCCGGTCTACTTCAGCTACCGCACGAGCGAGCAGTTCGCCGCGACGTACGCCCACGCCGAGGAGGGCCAGCTGCTCGGCGACGCCTCGACGTCGTACGCGTACTCCGCCGAGGCCGCGGACAACCTGCACGACCACAACCCCGACCTGCGGGTCATCCTCATGGTGCGCAACCCGGTGACGATGCTGCACGCCCTGCACATGCAGTACGTCAACGAGACCGTCGAGGACATCGAGGACTTCGCCGAGGCCCTGGCCGCCGAGGAGGACCGCAAGGCCGGCCGGCGCCTGCCGGCCCGGGTCCGCGTGCCCTCCTACCTCTTCTACCGCGAGCGCGTCCGCTTCGCCGACCACATCGAGAAGTTCCACCGGGTCTTCGGCCCCGAGCAGGTGCTCGTCCTGGTCAACGAGGACTTCCGCCGGGACAACGCCGGCGGCTACGAGCGCGTCCTGCGCTTCATCGGCGCAGACACCTCGGTCTCCGTGGACTTCGCCGAGGTGCACGGGAGCAAGGCACCGCGCTTCAAGCGGCTCAACGCCGTCCTCAACAGCCCCCGTGCGAAGAAGACCCTCTACAGCCTCCTCGGCGGGCGCGCCTACACCCGGGTGCGCTCCACCGTGGCGCGGGCGGTCATGAAGGAGGCACCGCGCGAGCAGCTCGACCCGGCCCTGCGCCGGTCGCTCGAGCGCAAGCTGCGCCCCGAGGTCGAGCGGCTCTCGGGCCTCCTCGGCCGCGACATGGCCGCGGTCTGGGGCTTCGCCGACGAGCCCGACGCCGACCGCGGCGAGTCGAGGAGCACCGATGCCTGAGCCGCTCGTGGACTTCGTCGTGGCCGGCCAGCCCAAGTCGGGGACGACCGCGCTGGCCGACTTCCTCGCCCAGCACCCGCAGGTGTGCATCTCCCGGCCCAAGGAGCCGGAGTTCTTCGCCACGGACCTGATGCGCGAGTCCGACGCGTACTACGGCTCGCCGCGCTACCTGAAGATCCGCACCCCGCAGCAGTACGCCCGGTGCTTCGCCCACGGCGAGCCCGGCCAGCTGCGCGGTGAGGCGACCGCCATCTACGGGCGCTCGCGGGAGGCCGCCGGCAACATCGCCGCCCACAACCCGGCGGCGAAGGTCATCCTCATCCTGCGCAACCCGGCCGACTTCGTGCACTCGATGCACATGCAGTACGTCAACTCCGCCGTCGAGGACGTCACGGACTTCGAGGAGGCGCTCGACCTCGAGCCCGCCCGCCGCGAGGGCCGGCAGCTGCCGCCGGGGGTCCGCTACCCCTCGGCCCTGTTCTACAGCGACCTGGGGCGCTACCACGACCAGCTCGCCCGCTTCGTCGACGCCTTCCCCGCCGACCAGCTGCTCTTCCTCACCAACGACGAGTTCCGCGGCGACAACATCGGGGTCATCCAGCGGGTCTACCGCTTCCTCGGCGTCGACGACGGCTTCGTCCCGACCGTCGGGGAGGTGCACGGCAGCAAGGCGCCCCGGTCGGCGAGGCTCAACCGGCTGCTCAACGCCCCCGCCGTCCGCAACACGGCGCACCGCCTCCTGCCCGGCAGCCTCTACGTGCGGCTGTCGCGGACGGCGCACGCCGTGACGCTGCGGCCCGAGCAGCGCGAGGCGCTCGACCCGGGGACGCGGGCCCGCCTGGACGCGATGTTCGCCGAGGACGTGGCCGCCACGAGCGAGCTGGTCGGGGTCGACCTCGTGCGGCTGTGGGGGCTCGGCGCCGACAGCGCCTGAGGCTCAAGGCGCGCCGGCCCCGACGGAGTCGGCCGGGGCGTGGACCGTCCTCTTGGCGAGCAGCGTGACCACCCAGAACACGACGTCCAGCGCGAGGTTCCACACCCGGCTGACGAGCACGACGAGCGCCGCCTCCGGCGGCGACATCACGAGCAGGAGCAGCACGGCCAGCGACGCGTCCCGCGTGCCGAGGCCGCTCGGGACGAGCGGGGTGAGCATGCCGATGACCGCCGAGAACCCGAAGGCGCCCATGAGGAAGAGCATGTCGGAGGCCTCCGTGCCGGGCAGGATCGCACAGACGAGGAGGGCGTTGGCCAGCCCCGAGACCAGCTGCACCGCGCCGTACATCGTCAGCGTGGTGCCGATGACCGGCCACCCGACCTCGACGAGGCTCCCCCGTTTCAGCAGCCGGAACATCACGGCGAGCAGCCGGTTGAACACCGGCGGCGTCATGACGAGCAGGAGGACGAGCGCACCGAGGACGACGAGCCACCGCAGCGCCGTCGAGATCTCCCCGATCCGCGGGTCGAGCGCGAGCAGGACGAGCGAGACCACACCGGAGGCGACGATCTTCGCCGCCGCCTCGACCACGGAGGAGACCGCGAGCCGCGAGCGGGAGATGCCCTGCTCGGCGGCGAGCAGCACCTTGCCGGCGATCCACGGCGCCGTGCCGGGGATGTAGCGGGCCAGCCAGGTCTTCGCGTAGATCTCGGCGAGCACGCGCACCGGCGGCATGTGGTCGGCGCCGAGCCCCTTGAGCACCGAGCGCCACACGAGAGCGCCGAGGTAGCGGAAGAGCATGCCGGTGGCGATGGCCCCGGCCGCCCACGGCAGCGAGAGGCGCACCGTCCCGAGCTCGGACCAGTCGATGCTCAGGACGACCCAGACCAGGGCCGCCGCGGTCGCGACGTAGAAGGCGATGCG
Organism: Phycicoccus endophyticus; assembly: GCF_011326735.1. Taxonomy (GTDB): domain Bacteria; phylum Actinomycetota; class Actinomycetes; order Actinomycetales; family Dermatophilaceae; genus Phycicoccus; species Phycicoccus endophyticus. The sequence goes on along the minus strand of NZ_JAANCN010000010.1, from coordinate 71,598 downwards.
CACCGCCCGGCCGGTCAGCCAGCGACGCGCCGGGCGCACCTCGGGCGCGCTCACGAGGCCTCCTCGAGGACCCGGTCGAGCACGCGCGCGTACCGCTCGGCGACCGCCGGCCAGGTCATCGTCGCCAGCGCACGCCGGCGCGCGCAGCGGCCCATCTCCTGCGCGGTGGCCCGGTCGGCGGCCAGGGTGGCGATGGCGCCCGCCAGCGCCTCGACGTCCCGCTCGGGGACGAGCAGGCCGGTCTCGCCGTCGACGACGATGTCGGTGATGCCTCCGTTGCGGGTGCCGATCGCCGGGCGCGCCGCGAGGGCCGCCTCGACGAAGACCAGGCCGTAGGCCTCGCGCCACCCTCGCTCGGTCGTGTGGGAGGGCCCGATGAAGGCGTGTGCCGCGGCGAGGTGGCCGGGCAGGTCCTCGGCGTCGACCCAGCCGAGGAAGGTGACACTCGGGGCGACCTCCTCGGCCCGCGCCAGCTCCTCGAGGTCGGACCGCAGCGGGCCGTCGCCGGCGACGACGAGCTCGACGTCCACGCCGGCGCGCCGGGCCCGGCCGACGGCGCGGATCGCGTCGTCCACGCCCTTGCCGTCCGCGAGCCGCCCGACGAAGAGCAGCCGGAAGCCACCGGTCGCGGGGGCGGCACCGGGCTGCGCGTAGCGGTCCTCGACCCCCATCGGGATGACCTCGTAGTCGCGCTCCTGCAGGGAGCGGCACACCTCGAGCGTGGCGGACGAGTTCGCCACGACGGCGTCGGCCCGCCGCAGCGTCCACTGCTTGACCTTGCGCGAGAGCCCGCCGGTGAGGGTGAACACGTCGCCGCCGTGGACCGAGACGACGACCGGCCGCCGCCGCAGCCGGCCGGCGAGCACCGCCGCGAACCCCTGCGGGACGAGCCAGTGGGCGTTGACGACGTCGACGCGGCCCATCATCCGGGTCATGGCCGCGACCTGCGCGAGGGTGAGCGCGACACCCTTGGCCGCCGCGAGCGCGCCGCCGCCGTACTGCCCGTACGCGACGGTCTCCCCGGAGGCCGGCCACCAGTACCGGAAGCGGCGCACGGCGACCTCCCCCAGGGACTCACGGGTGGCCGCGCCCGGGTAGTGCGGCGCGACGACCTCGACCGAGGCGACCCGCGGGGCGAGGGCGCGGACGTGCTCGAGCACGAAGGCCGGGACGGCGTCACCGGCCCACCGGGGGAAGGTGGAGGCGCTGACCCCGAGCCTCATCGGCGCGTCGATGCCGCACCCCAGATCGGGCCGTACTGCTCGGTCTTCATCCGCTCCAGCCCGTGCTCGTGCAGGACCCGGTTGGTCTTGAGCAGGTCGGAGATCACCCCGAGGGCGACCGAGAGCAGAGCACCGACGAGCAGCAGCACCCCGAGGATCAGCGACTGGAAGTGGTCACCGGGGGTGCCGTTGACCCACAGGACGAAGTAGCGCAGGAACGGGATCGCCCCGCCGATGGCGAAGATCGTGCCGAGCAGGCCGAACAGGCCCCAGGGCTTGAACATGAAGTACGAGCGCAGGATGGCCCCACCGGACTTGGCCATGTGCTCGAACATGTTGGAGAACAGGCGCGACTCGCGGGTCTTGGGGTTGGTGTCGATCGGCACCGAGGCGATCGAGAGCCGCTTGTTCCCCGCCTGGATGATGGTCTCCATCGTGTAGCTGAACTGGGTCACGACGTTGAGCCGGTAGAGCGAGAGCCGCGAGTAGGCCCGGAACCCGGAGGCGGCGTCGGGCAGGTCGGTCCCGGCCGCCTGGTTGACGACCCACGAGCCGAAGCGCTGCATGAACTTCTTGAAGCCGGAGAAGTGCTCGATCTTGTGGGTCTGGCGGTCGCCGATGGTGATGTCGGCCTCGCCCGCCACGATCGGGGCGACGAGGTCACCGATCCGGTCCTGGGGGTACTGGTTGTCGCCGTCGGTGTTGACGACGATGTCGGCCCCGTGCGAGAGGGCGTAGTCCACCCCGTCCCGGAAGGACTGGGCCAGACCCATCCGACCGGCGTGGTGCAGCACCGTCGCGCCGTGGTCCCGGGCGATCTCGGCGGTGCGGTCGCTCGACCCGTCGTCGATGACGAGGATCTCCACCTCGTCGATCCCCTCGATCGACGTGGGGATCCCCGCAAGGACCGCCGGCAACGTCTGCTCTTCGTTCAGGCAGGGGATCTGCACGACCAGTTTCACGGCGCCAAGGGTAGCCCAGGCGCGGGCATGCCCCGGCCACGGCGCGGCCGGCCGCGGCGCCGGCCGCCGGAGCTACCCGGCGCTCGCCAGCTCGCCCGCCTGCTCGAGCTCGTCCTGGAGGCTGCCCGCCGGGACCCACACCTGGAACCCGTAGTTCTCGGAGTCCGCGAGCGGCTGGGCACCGAGGGACTGCGCCCGGTCCCAGTCGACGCACGCGACGATGAGGTCGGCGTCGAAGTCCTCCTTGGTGGGGTCGACGAGGTCGACGTCGCGCGGCGACATCCAGTACCCGAGCCAGTTGACCGTCGTGGGCCGGGAGTTGCGGCCCGTCCGGCACTTGATGTCGATGTCGAGCGAGAGGTACCCGTCCCCGGCCACCGACTCCGCGCTCTTGACCGCGGCCTCGATGTGCGCGGGGTACTCGCGCGCGAGGCTCGGGTTGGACATCGCCGCGTAGACCGCGGTCAGTGCGACGAGGAACGGCACCATGACGCGCGAGGAGCGGGTGAAGCCCGCGTAGGCGAGCATGACCACCCCGAGGAAGAGCGAGGCGACCAGCCAGAACCGGCTGCCGTTCTCCAGGGTCGGCCGCAGGGGGATGTCGTAGGGCTGGCCGGTGGGCCACATCCCCTCCCAGGCCCGCAGGCCCGCGACGTTCCCCGGCCCGTAGGTCGACCCCCACGTGGGCAGCGAGTCCGCGAAGACGAGGACGACGACGCCCGCGACGAACGCCGCCAGGGCGATCGAGACGGCGAGCAGCCGCGCCGAGACGACCTTGAAGAGCACGGCGACGCCGACGAGGACGGCGACGATGATGAACGGGTTGATGTAGCGGGTGTAGAGCCAGGAGTCCAGACGGGGCTCGGAGCCGTAGTACTTCGCACCCTCGCGCGACCCGGCGAAGAACGCCAGCAGGGCGCCGGCCAGGGAGAGGCCGAAGACGAACACCATCGGCCCGAAGGTGCGCAGCCGCACGACCTCGACGTAGGCGCGGGCCGTCACCGCGACGGCGCCGAGCGCGATGAGGCCCAGGGTGGCCACGAGCTGGGCCCAGGTCTCGGTGAAGAGGACCTTGACGAAGGTGAAGGGCTCGAAGTTGCGCAGCGTGCGCATCAGGCCCTCGCCCTGGCTGAACCCGCCCCGGGTGTTGAGCGAGGCCAGCCCGTCGGCCCCGAGCTTGACCAACGGCACCGTGACGAGGACGACGAGGACGACGAGGAGCAGGGTGCGCCGGCTGCGCCGCTGCAGGACGGCGCGGCCGACGAGCCAGATGAGCACGACGGGGGCGACGACGAGGGCCCGGGGGTGGGTGAACACGGCGCCCAGGGTGAAGGCGAGCAGGCCGAGCGCGTTGCCGAGCGAGGGCCGTGAGTCGAGCCGGAAGACGAAGTAGGCGGCCCACACGATGAGGAAGCCGAGCAGCTGCTCGGAGAGGACGTAGTCGGCCAGGCCCGCGTTCGAGGGGAGCATCATCGTCAGGGCGCCCGCCGTGACCGCCTGGGGTGTGGTCAGGCCGATGCGGCGCCCGATGAGCGCGAGCGGCACGATCGTCGCCAGCCCGATGACGTTGCTCAGCGTGTTCGCCGCGAGGTAGACGGTCGCGGCGCTGCTGGTGAACCACCAGATCGGCGCGATGAGCACCGGCCACCCCGGGTAGTACCCGCTCGTCCACATCGGGGTGACGTTGTCGTCGCCGGAGAGCGCGCGACCGAGCTCGAGCACCCCGTTCTCGTCCCACGGCGTGCGCGGGGCGATGGCGCTGAGCGAGACGAGGTAGTAGATGGCGGCCGTCGCGACGACGGTGAGGACCGCCGCAGCCCACCACAGGCGACTACCGGGGTCGCGGCCTCGGGCACCGGTCTCGTCGGTCGGCGAGGGGGTGCTCGTCGGGGCAGAACCGGACACCTGGGGGGCTCCTCGGGATCGTGGGCGAGCGGGCGTGCACCGAAAGCGCGCCGGCGCAAGGCAGCACGAGTGTATCCGGGCCACGTCACGACGGCGCGCGGCGCGCGAGCCGTTACGCTGGGCCGCGCATCGCCGATCGAGTGTCCCGTCCGAAGGTTGTGAGCAGTGAGCGACGTCGTTGTTGTGGGTTCGGGCTTCTTCGGCCTGACGGTGGCCGAGCGGCTCGCGGAGCAGTTCGGGGTGGACGTCGCCGTCGTCGACCGGCGACCCCACATCGGCGGGAACGCCTACTCCGAGGCCGAGCCCACCACCGGCATCGAGGTGCACCGCTACGGCGCCCACCTCTTCCACACCTCCAACGAGCGGGTGTGGGAGTACGTCAACCGCTTCACCCGGTTCACCGACTACGTCCACCGCGTGTACACGACCCACCACGGCGAGGTCTACCCGATGCCGATCAACCTCGGCACGGTCAACCAGTTCTTCCGCAGCGCGCACGGGCCGGACGCCGCCCGCGCCCTGATCCGCGAGCAGGCCGCCGAGCTCGGTGACCGGACGCCGAGCAACCTCGACGAGCAGGGGGTCAGCCTCATCGGCCGGCCGCTGTACGAGGCGTTCATCCGCGACTACACCGCCAAGCAGTGGCAGACCGACCCCACCGAGCTGCCCGCCTCGATCATCAAGCGGCTCCCGGTGCGCTACACCTACGACAACCGGTACTTCAACGACACCCACGAGGGCCTCCCGGTCGACGGCTACACCGCCTGGCTGGAGCGGATGGCCGACCACCCGCGCATCACGGTCACGCTGGACACCGACTTCTTCGACGAGTCCCAGCCGGTCAACAAGTCCGCCACCGTCGGGCGGGTCCCCGTCGTCTACACCGGGCCGGTCGACCGCTACTTCGACTTCGCCCAGGGCGAGCTGTCGTGGCGCACCCTCGACTTCGAGCAGGAGGTGCTCCCGACCGGCGACTTCCAGGGCACCTCGGTGATGAACTATGCCGACGCGGACGTGCCGTACACCCGCATCCACGAGTTCCGGCACTTCCACCCCGAGCGCGACTACCCGCAGGACTCAACGGTCATCATGCGCGAGTTCTCGCGCTTCGCCGAGCGCGGCGACGAGCCCTACTACCCGATCAACACGGCCACCGACCGCGAGCGGCTGGAGGCCTACCGCGCCCGCACCGCCGAGGAGCCGCAGGTCTTCTTCGGGGGGCGGCTGGGCACCTACCAGTACCTCGACATGCACATGGCCATCGGCTCGGCCCTGTCGATGGTCGACAACAAGCTGGCGCCGCTGTTCGGCGCCGGCGTGGGGAGCGAGCAGTGACCGCGACGACGACGAAACGGCCGGCGACGGCCACCACCATGCGCGAGGTGCACCGGGTGGTCTTCCCGGAGAACGGGGACCCGGACACCCTCGCGCTCTACGTGGACCTCTCCACGACGATCCAGCCGATCCGGCTCGACGTCAACGGCCTGCCCCGCCAGACGGACGAGCGGCCGGTCGTGACCGCCGGCACCGACGACGGTCTGGAGTTCTCCGGGCGGCACACCCTGACCGTCGCCCACGGCTCCAAGGCCTCGCTCGCCACGTACTTCAACGCCTTCCCCGCCTCGTACTGGCGGGCGTGGACCGACGTCACCGAGGTCGAGCTGCGGATCACCCTCGGCTCACGCGCGCAGGTCGGCATCTACAAGTCCAACCCCCGCGGCGACACCCAGCGCGTGGAGTACCTCGACGCCGAGGCCGGGACCGTCTCGCGGGTGCTGCCGCTGACCTCCTTCGGCGACGGCGGCTGGTACTGGTTCGACGTGCACGCCAAGGAGGAGGACGCCGTCCTCGAGGGCGCCTCCTGGTTCGTCGACGAGGCCAGGGCCCGCCGCCGGGGCACGGCCTCGGTCGGCATCACGACCTTCAACCGCCCCGACTACTGCCTGGCCCAGCTGCAGGGGTTCGCCGCCGACGACGGCCTGGCCGACTACGTCGACACCGTGTACGTCGTCGACCAGGGGAACCGGCTGGTCAGCGACGAGGAGGGCTACGACGAGGCCGCTGCCGCGCTCGGCGACCGGCTGCGCCTGCTGCGCCAGGGCAACCTCGGCGGCTCCGGGGGCTTCTCGCGGGCGATGGCCGAGACCGTCCGGGCCGGCGCCTCCGACTACGTGCTGCTGCTCGACGACGACGTCGTCACCGAGCCGGAGGGCATCCGCCGGGCGGTGACCTTCGCCGACTTCTGCCGGGTCCCGACGATCGTCGGCGGCCACATGTTCTCGATGTACGCCAAGTCCCAGCTGCATGCCTTCGGGGAGAAGGTCAACCTCTACCGGACGTGGTGGGGCCCGCACCCGGACACCGAGCCGGCCCACGACCTCGTCGCCTCGCCGCTGCGTGCGACCCGCTGGATGCACAAGCGGATCGACGTCGACTACAACGGCTGGTGGATGAGCCTGATCCCCGTGGAGGTCATCCGGGAGATCGGGCTCGCCCTGCCGGTGTTCATCAAGTGGGACGACTCCGAGTACAGCCTGCGCGCCCGCGAGGCGGGCTACCCGACGGTGTCGCTGCCGGGTGCCGCGGTCTGGCACGTGCCGTGGACCGACAAGGACGACTCGATCGACTGGCAGGCCTACTACCACCAGCGCAACCGGTGGCTCGTCGCGTTGATGCACACCCCGTACCGACGGCCCGGGTCGCTGCCGCGGGAGAGCTTCGCCGCCGACGTCAAGCACCTGCTGACGCTGCAGTACTCCGCCGTCGAGCTGCGCCTGAAGGGGCTCGAGGACGTGCTCTCCGGTCCCGACCACCTCCACGAGAGCCTCGGGTCCTCCCTTGCCGAGGTCCGGGCGCTGCGGGCGAACCACCCCGACGCCGCCGTGAGCAAGGACCCCGCGGACTTCCCCCGCCCGAGCCGGCGCCGGCCGCCGCCGAAGGGCAAGGAGCCCAGCCGCCCTCGCAGCGGGCTGCGCCTGGCCCTCTCCGCCCTCGGTGGCGGCGCCCGCCAGCTGCGCCCGGTGCACGCCACGGCCCAGCGGGTGCCCGAGGAGCGGGTCGCGGCGGCCGCGGCGAAGTGGTGGCGGCTCTCGCACGTCGACTCCGCCCTCGTCACCTCCGCGGACGGCTCCGGGGTCTCGATGTACGTGCGCGAGCCGGAGACCTTCCGCGCCTACCTCACCCGCAGCATCCTCCTGCACCGCACGATGCTCGCCCGGTGGTCCTCCCTGCGGCGCGAGTACCGCGCGGCGGCCGGACGGTTCACCTCCCTCGAGGCGTGGGAGGCCACGTTCGCCGCGAACCCGGCCCAGGATGGCTGAGTCCGCCGCACCGGCGGGCATGTGGACGCCGGGGCAGGCACGTGGCCTGCTCGCCATCGGCGCGCACCGGTACCTGCTCGCCCTGCTCGTGCGCAAGGAGCTGCGGGTCCGCTACCAGGCCTCGGTCCTGGGCCTGGCCTGGAGCTACGTCAAGCCCGGGGTGCAGTTCCTCGTCTTCTACTTCGTCATGGGCTCCTTCCTCGGGCTCTCACGGGCCATCTCCCCGTTCGCCGTCTACCTGTTCTCCGGGATGATCGCGATCAACCTCGCGACCGAGATCCTCGGCAACGCCACCCGCTCGATCGTCTACAACGCCCCCCTCGTCAACAAGATCTTCCTGCCGCGCCAGCTCTTCCCGGTCTCGTCGGTGTTCGTGGCCCTCGTGCACTTCGCACCACAGGTCGTCATCCTCGTCCTCGGGGCGCTCGCCTCCGGCTGGCTCCCGGACCTGGTCGGGCTCGCGGCCTTCGTCGTCGGCGTCGTCATCGTCCTCGCGCTCTCCCTCGGGCTCGGCCTGCTCTTCGCGGCCGTCAACGTCGCCTACCGGGACATCGAGAACGTCGTCGACCTCGTGCTCATGGTGGCCGTGTGGTTCTCCCCCGTCCTCTACGCCTGGACCTTCGTCCGCGACGCCCTGGTCCACCACCCGTGGCTCGTCCAGCTCTACCTCGCCAACCCGCTGACCGCCGCCGTGGAGCTCTTCCACCGGGCCTTCTGGTGGGGGGCGGCCACCGAGACCGACCGCGTGAGCGGCGTCGTCGACCACCTGTGGGCGCACGCGGGCCTCGCCCTGGCCCTCTCCGCGCTCGCGCTCGTCGTCGGCGACCGGGTCTTCCGCCGGCTCTCGCGCACCTTCGCCCAGGAGCTGTGAGGTGAGCGCGAGCATCGTCGTCGAGGACCTCGTGAAGACCTTCCGGATCAAGCACGTGCGCTCCCTCAAGGAGATCGCCGCCCGGGCCGTCCGCGGGGCGAGCGAGCGGCCCAACGCCTTCACCGCCCTCGACGACGTCACCTTGAGCATCGAGGAGGGCGAGACGGTCGCCCTCCTCGGGTTCAACGGCTCGGGCAAGTCGACCCTGCTCAAGTGCATCTCCGGGGTGCTGACGCCCGACGAGGGCCGGATCGGGCTGCGGGGGTCGGTGGCCGGGCTGATCGAGGTGGGCGCCGGCTTCCACCCCGACCTGACCGGCCGGGAGAACGTCTACCTCAACGGGGCGATCCTCGGGATGAGCGAGGCGGCGATCGACGCGGCCTTCGACTCCATCGTCGACTTCTCCGAGATCCCCGACTTCATCGACACCGAGGTCAAGTTCTACTCCTCGGGCATGTTCCTGCGCCTGGCCTTCGCCGTCGCGGTGCACACCGACCCCGACATCTTCCTCGTCGACGAGATCCTCGCCGTCGGCGACGAGCCCTTCCAGCGCAAGTGCATCGACCGGATCAAGGAGCTGCGCGACGAGCACAAGACCCTGGTCATCGTCAGCCACGACCTGAACATGGTCGCCGACCTGTGCACCCGGGGCATCCTGCTCGAGCACGGGCGGGTCGTCATGGACGACGAGCCGCACGCCGTCGTCCGGCGGATGCGCGGCGAGGAGTAGCGCGCCCGGGCGACGCCGAGGGCCCGGCGCGGTCGGCTCAGCCGGCCGCGCAGACGCTCGCCAGGTCGGTGGTGTTGGCGTCCGGGTCCGACCCGGGGCGCTCCATGACCGCCGGCGTGCTCGGTGCCGGGCTCGCCGTGGCCTTCCGCGTGCCGGCCGTGCCCGCCGTGGCCTTCCGCGTGCCCGCCGTGGCCGTGGCCTTCTCGGTGGTCTTCTCGGCCGCGGTCTGGTCGGGCTCGCTGGCGGCCGGGGCGCCCCGGCTGGCCTCGATCGCCTCGGCGACGGTCCGGCGCACGAGCCGGGGGTCGTAGTCCCACGGCTTGATGAGCGGGGGGACGAAGTTGACCGAGGTGATCTTCTCCTGCTTGGTCTTCAGGGCCACCTCGGCCAGGTCGGACAGGGCCGACGTGGGGATGTCGGTGCGCACGACACCCCGGGTGGCGGCGACGATGTCGCCGAAGTTCGTGAGCACCGTCGAGGGGTCCAGCTGGCGCACGAGCGCGGTGACGACGCACCGCTGCCGGGCCATCCGCTCGTAGTTGGTCGAGCCCTCCCGGCTGCGGGCGTACCAGAGGGCCCGGTAGCCGTCGAGATGGCGGGCCCCGGGCTCGACGTAGCCGATGACCGGGGTGGAGCCCCCGCCGATCGGCGTGCGGCGCTGCACGGTGATGTCGAGCCCGCCCACGGCGTCGACGAGGCTGGAGAAGCCCTGGAGGTCGGCGAGCACGTAGTACTGCACGTCGAGCCCGGAGAGCGCCTCGACCGCCTCGGTGGTCGCGACGAGACCCGGGTTGCGGGTGCCCCGCGGGAACTGCGAGGCGTGGTCACGCCCCCAGGTGTAGAGCGCGTTGAGCAGGCACTCGTCGCCGCAGGCCCAACCCTCCGGCATGAGCCGGGCCATGACCGAGCCGGGCTCGAAGTGGATGTTCTCGGTCTCGCGGGCGAAGCCGAAGAGCACCGCCCGCCCGGTCGTGGCGTCGATGCTCGCCAGCTGGATGCTGTCCGGGCGCAGCCCCTCGCGGCCGGCGCCGCTGTCACCGCCGAGCAGGAGGATGTTGTAGCGGCCGTCGACGGTGCCGGCGGGGGCACCCTCGGTGAAGATCGTGCCGAGGGCCGCCCGAGCGGTTCCCGCCGCCATCCCGAGCCAGGCCACGAGCGCGGGGACCAGGAGCAGCCCGACGAGCAGCCCGACGAGACCGCGCCGGTCGCGCAGCGGCAGGGTGTGCGGCCGACCGAGCCGCCACGCGTCGACGAGCAGCCCCGCCCACAGGGCCGCCAAGGCCAGCAGGAGCAGCTGCAGGAGTGCCAGCGCCCACGTGTGGGAGAGCAGGCTGAGGGCGGCGTGCCGGTCGGCGAGGGCGAGCATCCCGAGCAGCAGGGCCCCGGCGACCACCCCGGCCCAGACCCGCAGGGCGACCCGGCCGACCCGCCGGCTCCCGGCCGCGAGATGACCCGCGCCGGGCAGGACGGCGGTGAGCAGCAGGAGGGTGACGGCGCGGCGGCGGCCCCGCCGCCGGACGCCGGCGTCCCGGGTGTCGATGCGGATCGGCCCCTGCGCCTGGCCGCGCTCGAGGAGCGCGCCCCGCTGTGGTCCCATGGGCGCCGAGTATCACCCACCGGGGTGGCCCGGGCGCAGAGGCGCGCCGGGGCTGACGAGGCGCGTGGGGCGCGCGTGACGGCGCGTCGCGGTGTCCGTCGAGGGCCGGCCCACCTGCCGGTGCCACACTGGTGGGTCGTCGGCCCCCGACCCGAGAGCGAGCCATGAGCGAGGACGAGCAGCCCCGACCCATCCCCCAGCGGGGCCGGTCGGACTCGAGCGACGACGTCTACGTCGTCGACACCAGGCGCCGCCGCGCCGCCGGTACCCGTCGCCCGGGGGCAGCCACCTCCCCGAGCGGCTCGGGCGCGCGCTCCGCGGGCCCCCGGGCGGCAACGGCCACACCGGCGGCCGCGGGCGAGACCGCGTACGACGAGTACGGCCGCCCGGTCCCCCCGGCCGCGGCCCGCACGCCCCGCCCGACCGGGCGCCGGCGCCGGCGGCCGCGCGCGTGGGTGGTGCTCGTCGTCGTGCTCGTCGGCTGGCTGGCCTTCACCGCCGTCGCGCCCTGGCACGCCTGGTCCACCGTGAGCCGGGAGGACACGACCCCGAGCGGCGACCGGCCCGCCGCGGGCGACGGCCACACCTACCTGCTCGTCGGCTCCGACAGCCGCCAGGGCCTGACCGCCCAGCAGAAGAAGCGGCTCGGCACCGGCAGCGCCGCCGGGCGCCGCACGGACTCGATCATCCTCGTCCACGTCCCCTCGGGATCGGGCAAGGCCGCGCTGATCTCCATCCCCCGCGACAGCTACCTGCCGATCCCCGGGTACGGCAGCAACAAGGTCAACGCCTCCTTCGCCTTCGGCGGCCCGAAGCTGCTCGTGCAGACCCTCGAGCAGGCCACCGGCCTGCGCCTCGACGGCTACGTCGAGATCGGCTTCGGGGGCTTCGCCAACGTCGTCGACAGCCTCGGCGGCGTCGACCTGTGCATCCCGCGCAACATCAAGGACAAGCTGGCCCACCTCAACGTCAAGAAGGGCTGCCAGACCCTCGACGGCCCGACCGCCCTCGGCTACGTCCGGGCGCGCTACTCCGACCCCAAGGGCGACCTCGGGCGCGCCGAGCGCCAGCGACAGTTCCTCGGCGCCGTGATGTCCAAGGCGGCCACCCCCTCGACCGTGCTCGTCCCCTGGCGCTGGTGGGGCTTCACCCACTCGGCCGCCTCGAGCGTCGTCGTCGGCGAGGACACCAGCCTGCTCGACGCCTACCGGATCCTCTCGACGATGCGCAGCGTCTCCTCGGGCGACACCCTGAGCCTCGTGGTGCCCGTCTCGGACGTCAACGCCACGACCTCGGCCGGGTCCTCCGTCCTCTGGGACGACGAGCGCGCCGCGAACCTGTTCACCATGCTGCGCGAGGGGACGCCGCTGGAGAAGGCACCGGCGGGCACCGACGGCGTCCCGAGTGGCGGCTGACCCCGCCCCGGGGCACCGCCGGGCTCTCAGCCGGCCCCCAGCCCCGGTCGTTACACTCGCCCGGTCCCGCGCCCGCGGGGCCTGACGCACACGGAGGGAGGGGTCGGTGGACGGCGCCACGCCGCACGAGGGTGACCCGACGCCGGACCTCCAGCAGGCCTACCCGCGCCGGCGCGACATCCACCACCCGCGACGGGCCCACCCGTGGCGCCGCCGGGTGGCCGTGGCCGTCGTCGCGGTGCTCGCCGTCGGTGGCGGCGCCGGGCTGCTCGCGGCGTGGCGGCTCAACGCGAACATCACCAAGGTCGACGTCTCGGACGCCATCGGCACCGACCGCCCGACCCAGGCCGCCCCAGACGCCGTCAACATCCTGCTCGTCGGCTCCGACACCCGTAAGGGCAAAGGCAACAACGAGATCGGCATGTCACCCGACGACCCCGGCGACCACTCCGACACCAACCTGCTCGTCCACCTCTCCGAGGACCGGACGTGGGCGAGCGTGGTCTCCATCCCCCGCGACTCGATGACACCGGCGCCGCCGGAGTGCTCCTCGGACGCCCCGAAGACCCAGTGGGTCACCCGGCAGTGGAACCACAACTACCAGATCGGCGGGATCGGCTGCCTCATCCGCACCCTCGAGGGCAACACCGGGGTCTACGTCGACCACTACGCGGTCGTGGACTTCCGCGGCTTCCAGGACATGGTCGACGCGCTCGGGGGGGTGGAGGTGTGCACCGAGGAGGCGATCGACGACGAGGACTCGGGGCTGCAGCTCAGCGCCGGCACGCACACCCTCCAGGGCGAGCAGGCCCTGGCCTACGTGCGCGTGCGCAAGTCGGTCGGCGACGGCTCCGACCTCGGCCGGATCAAGCGCCAGCAGGCCTTCCTGTCCTCGGTCGCCCAGGAGGCCACCTCGAGCCGGCTGCTCTTCCGGCCCACGGCCCTCTACGGCTTCCTCGACGCGGCCACCCGCTCGCTGACGACCGACCCGGACTTCGGGCTGGGCACGATGCGCGACCTCGCCGAGAGTGTGCGGGAGATCGGCCTCGAGAACATCGAGTTCGTCACCGTGCCCAACGAGACCTACCCCGCAGACCCCAACCGGGTGCAGTGGCAGGACTCCGCCGAGGTTATCTGGGAGTCGCTGCGCGAGGACCACCGGGTCAACGAGCCCGCGGCCACGCGATCCCCCTCCCCCTCGCCGAGCGCCAGCGCGCTGAGCGTCTCGCCCGACGACATCGACGTCCTCGTGCTCAACGCCTCGGGCACCAGCGGGCTCGCCGGGCAGAGCGCCGCGGCCCTGACCGTGCAGGGCTTCGCCTCGGTGCAGGTCGGGGATGCCTCCGGCGAGGTGGAGGACGGGGTGCTCGTCGAGTACTCGGCCGGCCAGGCGCAGGCGGCCCGCACGGTGGCGGCCGCCTTCCCGGGCGCGACGGTGCGCAAGGCCGAGGGCCTCGGCGAGACCGTCCGGGTGACGCTCGGACCGGGCTCGCCCGCGGTCGTCGAGGTCCCCAACCGGCTCGGGAGCGAGCCGCTGCCCGACCAGCCGGTCACCGCGACCGAGCCGTCCCCGCAGCCGACCATCTCGACCCGGCCGGCCAACGAGAGCATCTGCTCGACCTCCTGACCGGCGCGGCCTCGAGAGGCGGACTCAGCCCCCGAGGAGCTGGCGGGCCATGACGATGCGCTGCACCTGGTTGGTGCCCTCGTAGATCTGGGTGATCTTCGCGTCGCGCATCATCCGCTCCAGGGGGAAGTCCCGGGTGTAGCCCGCACCGCCGAGCAGCTGGACGGCGTCGGTGGTGACCCGCATGGCGACATCGCTCGCGAACGCCTTGGCGGCCGCACCGAAGAACGGCAGGTCGGGCTCGCCGCGCTCGGACTTGGCCGCCGCGACGTAGACGAGCTGCCGGGCCGCCTCGAGCTGCATCGCCATGTCGGCGAGCATGAACTGCACGCCCTGGAACTCGGCGACCGCACGGCCGAACTGCCGGCGCTCCTTGACGTAGGCGAGCGCCTCGTCGAGGGCGCCCTGGGCGATACCGACCGCCTGGGCGCCGATGGTCACCCGGGTGTGGTCCAGGGTCGCCAGCGCCAGCTTGAGCCCGGCCCCGACCTCGCCGACGACGCGGTCACCGGGGATGCGGCAGGAGTCGAAGTGCAGCTCGCGCGTCGGCGAGCCCTTGATGCCGAGCTTGCGCTCCTTCTCCCCGACCGAGAAGCCCTCGTCGGACTGCTCGACGACGAAGGCCGTGACGTTGTTGCCCCGCCGCCCCTCGGGGTCGGTGACCGCGAGGACCGTGTAGTACTGCGAGACCCCGGCGTTGGTGATCCACGACTTCTGCCCGGAGAGGACCCAGTCCTCGCCCTCGCGCACGGCGCGGGTGCGCATCGCGGCGGTGTCCGAGCCCGCCTCGCGCTCGGAGAGGCCGTAGGAGAAGGTCGACTCCCCCCGGGCGAGCGGCGGCAGGTAGCGCCCCTTGAGCTCCTCGCTGCCGGCGAGCAGCAGCGGCATCGACCCGAGCTTGTTGACGGCGGGGATCAGGCTCGAGGACGCACAGACCCGGGCGACCTCCTCGATGACGATGCACGTCGCGAGGGCGTCGGCCCCGACCCCGCCGTACTGCTCGGGCACGTGGGGCGCGAAGAAGTCGGCCGCGACGAGGGCGTCGTGCGCCTCCTGGGGGTAGCGGGACTCCTCGTCGACCTGGGCCGCGAAGGGCTTGATCTTGTCCTCCGCGAGCGCCCGGACCGCCTCGCGGACGGCCTCGTGGTCCTCGGAGAGCCGGTAGGTGTCGAAGTCCGCGGCGCCGCTCATGCCCTCCATGTTACTGGCCGGTACCGACCGCCGGCACGCCGAGCCGTCACTCGCCCCGCAGCAGGTGCCACAGGTGACCGTGCCGCTCCCGGTCCACGAGCTCGGGCAGCACCTCCCGCTCGAAGAGCTCGACACCGCTGAGGTCGTAGGCCTGCTCGACGAAGTACGTCACGGCGTACGTCATGCCCCGCCGCTCGAGGTCGGCGAGCGCCTCGAGCACCTGCTCCGGGGTGCCGACGAGCGGGCCCTCCTCGAAGCTGCGCACGGTGGACTCGACGACGTCCTCGGGCAGGCCGGCGGCGGTGTAGTGGTCGCGCACCCAGGCCAGCCGCTCCCGGACCTCGCGCTCGTCCCGGCCGATGACGACGTTGAAGTTGGCGCTGCGCACGATCTCGTCGTACTCGCGCCCGATGTCCCGGCAGTGCTCCTGCAGGACCTGCGACTTGTGGCTGAACTCCTCGGGCATCCCGGAGAAGTTCGTGTAGTCGGCGTACTCGGCGGCGATCCGCAGGGTCTTGCGCTCCCCGCCGCCGGCGACCCACAGCGGGATCCCGTTGGCCCGCGACCCCGGCACCGAGGTCCCCTGGAGGGGCTGGGGGAAGCACATCGCGCCGTCGACGGTGTAGTGCTCCCCGGCGAACGTCGCCCGGCCGGTGGTCCACATCTGGCGCATGACCTCGACGCCCTCGCGCAGCCGGGCCAGGCGCTCCCCCGCGCCCGGGAAGCCGTAGCCGTAGGCGCGCCACTCGTGCTCGTACCAGCCGGCCCCGATGCCCATCTCGAGCCGCCCCTCCGAGACCGCGTCGACGGTCGCCGCCACCTTCGCCAGGTAGGTCGGCTCGCGGTAGGACATGCAGGTGCACATCTGCCCGAGGCGCACCCGCCCGGTCACCCCGGCGAAGGCGGCCATGAGCGACCAGGCCTCGTGCACGCCGGCCTCGGTCGGGCGGGGCACGGGGTGGAAGTGGTCGTAGACCCAGATCGAGGACCAGTCCTCGATCCCGTCGGCCCGCCGCGCGAGACCCGCCATGACGCCCCAGTGCTGGGCGGGGTCGACGCCGACGAGGTCGTGGCGCCAGCCCTGCGGGATGAACAGTCCGAACTTCATGCGATCTCCTCGGTGTCGGGGTCCGCCCCCGATCATGCCCGAGGCACGGTGGCCGGCACCCGGGGGCCGCGGGCACCGCGTGCGGGGCGGTCTCGGCGGTGACCGGCGCGGGCCTCTACGCTGGGCGCCGTGACCCATCGCATCTGCGTCGTCGGGACCTCCTACGTCGGGCTCTCGCTGGCCGTCCTGCTCGCCCGCCAGCACGACGTCGTCGCCTACGACATCGCCCCGGAGCGGGTCGAGCTGCTCCGGGCCGGACGCAGCCCGATCCACGACCCCGACATCGAGGAGCAACTGCGGTCCGGCGGGCTGCGGCTGCAGGCGACGACCGACCCGCGCGAGGCCTACCCGGGCAGCGACGTCGTCATCGTCGCCACCCCGACCAACTACGACGAGCAGACCAACTACTTCGACACGAGCAGTGTCGAGCAGGTGGCCCGGGACGTCGTCGGGCTCGAGCCGCGGGCGACCGTCGTCGTGAAGTCGACCGTGCCGGTCGGCTTCACCCAGGGTCTGCGCGAGCAGCTCGGTACCGACCAGGTCATCTTCTCCCCCGAGTTCCTGCGCGAGGGCCGGGCGCTGCACGACAACCTGCACCCCTCCCGGGTCGTCGTCGGCGACCGCGGCCCGGCCGGCGAGCGCGTCGCCCGGCTGCTCGCCGACGCCGCCCTCGACGACGAGGTCCCGGTCCTGCTCACGGGCAGCACCGAGGCCGAGGCGATCAAGCTGTTCGCCAACACCTACCTCGCGATGCGGGTGGCGTACTTCAACGAGCTCGACACCTACGCGGCCACCCACGGCCTCGACCCGCGGGAGATCATCGACGGCGTCGGCCTCGACCCCCGGATCGGCACGCACTACAACAACCCGAGCTTCGGCTACGGCGGCTACTGCCTGCCCAAGGACACCAAGCAGCTGCTGGCCAACTACGCCGACGTCCCCCAGACCCTCATCCGGGCGATCGTCGACGCCAACACCACGCGCAAGGACTTCGTCGCCACCGACATCCTCGCGCGCGAGCCCCGGGTCGTGGGCATCCACCGGCTCATCATGAAGTCCGGGTCGGACAACTTCCGCAGCAGCAGCATCCAGGGGGTCATGAAGCGGATCAAGGCCAAGGGCGTGGAGGTCCTCGTCCACGAGCCCGAGCTCGGCGAGGACACCTTCTACGGCTCGCCCGTCGTCTCGCTCGAGGAGCTCAAGGAACGGGCCGACGTCATCGTCGCCAACCGCCGGGTGCCCGAGCTGGCCGACGTCGCCGACCGGGTCTACACCCGCGACCTCTTCGGCAGCGACTGAGCCGAGCCCTCCCGGACCTGTTTCCCGGGCCGCCGGAGCGGGCATGATGTGGGCCATGGGCGCACTGCAGCACCAGAACGACGAGACCCTCATCCGCGAGCTGCTCATGGACCCCGGCATCTGGGTCGTCGTCGGGCTGTCGGACAACCGCAGCCGGCCGGCGTGGTCGGTCTCGCGCTGGCTGACCGTCGAGCTGGGCAAGCCGATCATCCCGGTCCACCCCAAGGCCGAGACCGTCCACGGTGCGCAGGGCTACGCCTCGATCGCCGACATCCCCGACCAGGACATCAAGGTCGTCGACTGCTTCGTCGCCTCCGAGCACGTCGGCGCGGTCGTCGACGAGGTGATCGAGCACAAGGACCGCCTGACCATCGACGCCGTGTGGATGCAGCTCGGCGTCGTCGACGCCGAGGCGGCCCGGCGGGCGCGCCGGGCCGGCCTGGCCGTCGTCATGGACACCTGCCCGATGATCGAGTGGCCCCGGGTGCGCAGCGACGGCATGGTGCGCTGACGGTGCGCTGAGCGGCCGGCCGTGGGCGGCTCAGCCCTCGGCCTGCCCACGGCGGGCGCGCAGGGCAGCGCCCTTGGCGTGCGCCGTCTCCCGCAGGTCCTCCCGCAGGCGCCCCGTCGCGGCGCGCAGCCGCTCGGCCTCGGGACCCTCACCGGCACCGAGGATGCGGGCCGCGAGCAGGCCGGCGTTGCGGGCACCGCCGACCGAGACGGTGGCCACCGGCACGCCCGCCGGCATCTGGACGATCGAGAGCAGCGAGTCCAGCCCGTCGAGGTGCGCCAGCGGCACCGGCACGCCGACCACCGGCAGCGAGGTCACGGCCGCGAGCATCCCCGGCAGGTGCGCGGCACCGCCGGCGCCGGCGACGAGGACGCGCAGGCCACGCTCCTCGGCGCTCGCGCCGTACCGGAGCATCTCCTGGGGCATCCGGTGCGCCGAGACGACGTCGACCTCGCAGGCGACCCCGAGCTCCTCGAGCGCGGTGACGGCGGCCTCCATGACCGGCCAGTCCGAGTCCGATCCCATGACGACGCCGACGACGGGCGCTGTGCTGCTCACTGCGTCACCACTCCTGTGAGGTAGTCGGCGGCGTGGACCGCGCGCTCGCGCAGGTCGGCCAGGTCGCCGCCGGAGACGTTGACGTGCCCGATCTTGCGCCCGGGGCGCACGTCTTTGCCGTAGAGGTGCACCTTGACCTCGGGGTCGCGGGCCATGACGTGCCGGTAGGCCGGGTAGAGCTGCGGGTAGTCGCCGCCGAGCACGTTGGCCATGACGGTCCACGGCGCGTGCGGGCGCGGGGACCCCAGCGGCAGGTCGAGCACGGCCCGCAGGTGCTGCTCGAACTGCCCGGTCACCGCCCCGTCCATCGACCAGTGCCCCGAGTTGTGCGGACGCATCGCCAGCTCGTTGACGACGAACCCGGGCGCGCCGCCGGCATCCTCGACCTCGAACAGCTCGACGGCGAGCACACCGGTGACCCCGAGCTCGCCGGCCACCCGCAGCCCCGCCTCGACGGCGCGGGCGGACAGGTCGGGGTCGAGCCCGGGGGCGGGTGCGAGCACCTCGGTGCAGATCCCGTCGGTCTGCACCGTCTCGACGACCGGCCA
Organism: Phycicoccus endophyticus; assembly: GCF_011326735.1. Classification (GTDB taxonomy): domain Bacteria; phylum Actinomycetota; class Actinomycetes; order Actinomycetales; family Dermatophilaceae; genus Phycicoccus; species Phycicoccus endophyticus. The sequence goes on along the minus strand of NZ_JAANCN010000010.1, from coordinate 52,733 downwards.
GGCCGCCGCCTGGCCGGAGGGGCTGCGCGCGAGGAGCACCGCGAGCTCGCGCCGGAAGTCGACCCGCTCCTCGAGCAGCAGCCCGGTGCCGGTCGTGGCCGCCCGCTCGAGCCACTCGGCGAGCTCCGTGGCCGCGGAGACCACCCGCACCCCCCGCCCGTCGTACCCACCGCGCGGCGTCTTGGCGACGAGCGGCCACCCGACCTCCCGCCCGAACGCCTCGACGTCGGCGAGCGTGTCGGCGCGGGCCCACCGCGGGCAGGGCACCCCGAGCCCGCCGAGCCGCTCGCGCATCGCGAGCTTGTCCTGGGCGAAGCGCAGCGCCTCCGGTGCCGGGTGGACCGCCACCCCGGAGGCCACGAGCCGCTCGAGCACCTCGGGCGGCACGTGCTCGTGGTCGAAGGTGACGACGTCGCAGGCCGAGGCGAACCGCAGGACGGCATCGGTGTCGGTGTGGTGGCCGACCGGCGCGCTCGGCACGACGAGGGCGGCGCTGGCGTCGGGGGCCTCGGCGAGGACGCTCAGGGTCACCCCGAGCTCGGCCGCCGGCCCGGCGCACATCCGGGCGAGCTGGCCCCCACCGACGATGCCCACGACGGGGAAGCCCCCGGGGGCGCGGCGTGGGGTGGTCACCGGGTGAGGATATCGACAGCCCGCCCTCGGTAGGCTGCGCGGGTGACTGCCCAGGACGCACCCCCCCGGGGGCCCCTCGGCCGTGCGGTCGCGGCACTGCGCGAGGCGCTCGACGTCCTCTACCGGGAGGTCATCAAGTTCGGGGTCGTCGGGGCGGTCGCCTTCGTCGTCGACCTCGGCCTGGCGAACCTCCTCTGGCACACCGTCCTCGCCGACCGGGTGACGACCGCGAAGATCGTCTCCGGCGCCGTGGCCACGCTGGTGGCCTGGGTGGGGAACCGGCAGTGGACCTTCCGGCACCGTCGCAGCCGCCGTATGCACCACGAGGTCGGGCTCTTCTTCGGCGTCAACCTCGTCGCGCTCGGGATCTCGGCGCTCGTGCTCGCGCTCTCGCACTACACGCTCGGGCTGGACTCCACCCTCGCCGACAACGTCGCCACCGTCCTCGGGATCGGGCTCGGCACCTTGTTCCGCTTCTGGGCCTACCGGCGGCTCGTCTTCGCCCACGAGCCGCTCTGAGGGCCCCGGCCCTCAGGTCTGGCTCACCGAGAGGAACAGCGCGAACACCGGCGGGGTCGCCCGGGCCAGCTCGAGCCGGCCGCCCGCGGCCTCGGCGAGGTCCCGCGCGAGCGAGAGCCCGAGCCCGGAGCCGGAGGAGGACACCGAGCGCTCGAAGATGTGGGGCGCGATCGCCGCCGGGACCCCGTCGCCGGCGTCGCTCACCTCGATGACGACCGAGGGTCCGGCCCGGCGGGCGTTCACCTCGACGGTGCCCCGCCCGTAGGCGAGCGAGTTCTCCAGCAGCGTCGTGAGGATCTGGCCGAGCGCGACCGGCGTCGCGCGCACGACAAGCCCCCGCTCACCGCTCACCTTGATGCTCCGCCGCGCCTGGGCGAAGGCCGGCTGCCACTCCCGCTGCAGCCCGGCGATCACCGAGTCCAGCGAGACCGAGGGGTTGGCCTCCGCGCCGTGCCGGGTGCGCGTCATGAGGTCGTCGACGACGTTGCTGAGCCGCTCGACCTGGTCGATGGCGATGGCCGACTCCTCCGCGACGACGCCGAGGTCGTCGGTGGCGCTGATCTCCTCGAGCCGCATGAGCAGTGCGGTGAGCGGGGTCCGCAGCTGGTGGGAGGCGTCCGCGGCGAAGTCGCGCTCGGAGGCGAGCCGGCGAGCGCCCTGCTGGGCCCCCCGGACCAGCTCGGCGTCGAGCCGGTCGACCTCGGCGATCCCCGAGTCCAGCGGCACCGGGCGGTCGCCGGCGTTGAGCCGCTCGACCCGCTGGCGCAGCGTCTCGAGCAGCCCCGACACCCGGACCGCGCTGCGCTCCCCGAGCCAGAGGGCGCCGAGCACCGAGAGCGCGAGCGCGCCGCCGGCGACGGCACCGGGCAGCACCCACGACCCGGGGTCCTCCCGGCTGGGTCGGGGCAGCGCGACGACGGCCGCGGCGGCCGCCCCCACGGCCACGACCGTGAGCAGCGCGACCTGCAGCGCCACCCCGAGCACGATGCGGCGCACCGGCGCTCAGTCCACCGGAGCGTCGAAGCGGAAGCCCAGCCCGCGGATCGTCGTGATGTAGCGCGGGCTCGCGGCGTCGTCGCCGAGCTTGCGACGCAGGACGGAGATGTGCATGTCCAGGGTCTTCGTCGAGCCGTACCAGGCGCTGTCCCAGACGTCGCGCATGAGCTTCTCCCGGGAGACGACCTTGCCCTCGTTGGCGACGAGGACCCGCAGCAGCTCGAACTCCTTGCCCGTCAGCTGCACCTCCTCGCCGCGCAGGAAGACCCGCCGCCCCTCCGGGTCGATGTCGACGAGCGGCTGGCCCTCGTCCTCGGTCGCCTCGCCGGTGCCGCGCCGCAGCAGGGCCCGGGCGCGGGCCAGCAGCTCGGCCAGCCGGAAGGGCTTGGTCACGTAGTCGTCGGCGCCGGCGTCGAGGCCGACGACGGTGTCGACCTCGTCGGCCCGCGCCGTGAGGATGAGGACCGGGACGCTGCTGCCCTCCTGGCGCAGCCTCCGGCACACCTCGAGCCCGTCCATCGCGGGCAGGCCGAGGTCGAGCACGACGAGGTCGGGCTGGCGCAGCGCGCTCTCGAGCGCCGACTCCCCGTCGGCGCACACCTCGACCTCGTACCCCTCGCGCCGCAGCGCACGGGCGAGCGGGTCGGAGATGGCCGGGTCGTCCTCGGCGAGCAGCACGGTGGTCATGGGCCGATGGTAGTCACGCGGGCGGTTCCGGCGCGGTGGGACGGCGCCCTCCCGGCGCGCGGCGCAGCTCGTGGAGGGTGACCGTGCCGATGCCGCGCAGCGTCCGGCGGCGGCGCTCGGTGGCGGTGAAGCCCGAGACCGAGCGCAGTGCCGCGGCCATGCTCTCGTCGACGTACACCGACCCCGAGGGGGTCACCGCCGTGATCCGGCTGGCCTTGTTCACCGTGACCCCGAAGACGTCACCGAGCCGGGAGACGACCCGGCCGCGCGCCAGCCCCACCCGCACCGGCGGGATGAGCTCGTCCTCGGCCATGGCGTCGACGAGGTCGAGGGCGATGGCGGACGCGGCGGCCACCTCGGTGTGGACGAAGAGGACCTCGTCGCCGACGGTCTTGATCACCCGGCCGCCGTGCTCGGCGACGACGTCGCTCGCGAGCAGCTCGAAGCGCTGGACGAGGCGGGCCAGCTGGCGCTCGCTCATCCGGCGCACGAACGAGGTGAAGGAGACCAGGTCGGCGAACCCCACGGCCCGCACCGGCGCCGAGGGGTCCGAGCGCACGGCCGGGTCGGCGTCGGCGAGCATGCGCTGGATGGCGTTGGTCAGGTGGCGACGCCAGACGTAGACGAGCAGTGGCTCGACCTCGTCGACGGTGCGGGAGAGCAGGTTGGCGGCGTCGGCGGCGATCCGCGGCTCGGGGACCGAGCGGGTGTCCTTGCCCTCGAGCTCCTCGAGCGGGTCGGGGGTCAGCGACTCGGCGACGAGCTGGGTCTGCCAGACGGCGAGCCGGTCGGCGGTGCGGGCGAAGGCGCGGGTCATGCCGTAGGCGAGCTCCTCGCTGACCGCCCCGTGCCGCACGAGGTCGGTGACCCGGCGCAGCGCCTCCCGGTCGGCCTCGGTGAACATCGCCTCGTCGTCCTCGACGACCTGGAAGCCCATGGCGTGCCAGAACCTGCGCGCCGCGACGGGGTCGACGCCCGCGGACTCGCTGACCTCGGCCCGGGCCATCGACGCCGGACGGCCGAGCAGCGAGCGCTCGATGCGGGCGGCCAGGTCGCCCGCCGCAGGCTCCGCGGGAGGGACCGGGACGACGTCCTCGGGGTCCGGCTCCGCCTGGGTCATCCTCCTCCTTCCCTCACCGCGGCCGGACGTGGACGACGTCGCCCGCGGAGACGGCGCTCGTCACGCCGTCGGTGCGCACGGTCAGTCTGCCCTCCGCGTCGACCCCTGTCGCCCGGCCTCGCCGGAGGGAGCCGTCGGGGGCGTGCACCTCGACCTCGCGCCCCACGGTGCCGCATGCCTCGCGGTAGCCGGCCGCGGACGGCCCGAAGGGGCCGTGGTCCTCCCGGAGCACGACGGCGAGGTCGTGCAGGTAGGCCTCGAGCAGCGCGGTGCGCTCGACCCCGGGCGCCCCGCAGGCGCGCAGCGAGGTCGCGGTGTCCAGCGGGAGCCCGCTGCGCGGGGTGTCGACGTTGACGCCCGCGCCGACGACGACCCCGCCGGGGGTCCACTCGCAGAGGATGCCGGCGAGCTTGCGCTCGCCGTCGGCGGGCACGACGACGTCGTTGGGCCACTTCAGGCGGGTCTCGACGCCGGCGACCTCGGCGACCGCGCGGTGCAGGGCCAGGCCGGCGAACAGCGGCACCCAGCCGGCACCGGAGGTCGGGACGGGCACGACGAGCGAGACCGCGAGCGCCGTCCCCGGCGTCGTCGTCCACGCCCGCCCGAGCCGCCCGCGCCCGCTCTCCTGGACGTCGGCGACGAGCACGCGCCACGGTCGCGGGTCGCGGCGCAGCTCGTCGTTGGTTGACCCGACGCGCTCGCGCACCTCCACCGGACCCCAGGGGTCCCCAGGTGTGACGGATACCGCGCCGAGCGAGCCGGTCTGGGGCGTGTCCTCCACGTGGCCAAGGCTAGGCTCGAGACATGTCGACGAGCGACCTGCACTCCATCGGGGGAACCGACGTCCCCGCAGACATCGACACGACGACCACCGCCGGGAAGCTGGCCGACCTCAAGCGCCGTGTCGCCGAGGTCGCCAACGCTGGCTCCCAGCGCGCCGTCGAGAAGCAGCACAAGCGCGGCAAGAAGACCGCGCGCGAGCGCCTCGAGCTGCTTCTCGACGAGGGGTCGTTCGTCGAGATGGACAAGTACGCCCGCCACCGCTCGGTGGCGTTCGGCCAGGACAAGAACCGGCCCTACGGTGACGGCGTCGTCACCGGCTACGGCACCGTCGACGGGCGGACCATCGCCGTGTTCGCCCAGGACTTCACCGTCTTCGGCGGGTCCCTCGGCGAGGTCTTCGGCGAGAAGATCGTCAAGATCATGGACTTCGCGATGCGGGTCGGCTGCCCGGTGGTCGGCGTCAACGACTCCGGCGGCGCGCGCATCCAGGAGGGCGTGGTCTCGCTCGGGCTCTACGGGGAGATCTTCCGGCGCAACGTGCACGCCAGCGGCGTCGTCCCGCAGATCTCGCTCGTCATGGGCCCGTGTGCCGGCGGCGCCGTGTACTCGCCCGCCGTCACCGACTTCACCGTCATGGTCGACCAGACCTCGCACATGTTCATCACCGGTCCGGACGTCATCAAGACGGTCACCGGCGAGGACGTCGGCTTCGAGGAGCTCGGCGGCGCACGGACGCACAACACCAAGTCCGGGGTGGCCCACTACATGGGCAGCGACGAGGACGACGCCATCGAGTACGTCAAGGCGCTGCTGTCCTACCTGCCGAGCAACAACATGGAGGACCCCCCGCTGTTCGGGGACGAGCTCGACCTCGAGGTCAACGACGAGGACCTGTTCCTCGACTCGATCATCCCCGACTCCCCCAACGTGCCGTACGACATGCACGACGTCTTCACCCGCGTGCTCGACGACCGGGACTTCCTCGAGGTCGCCCCGCTGTTCGCGCCGAACATCATCACCGGGTTCGGCCGGGTCGAGGGGCGCTCGGTCGGCATCGTGGCCAACAACCCCATGCAGCTCGCCGGGACCCTCGACATCGACGCCTCCGAGAAGGCGGCGCGGTTCGTGCGCACCTGCGACGCGTTCAACGTGCCCGTGCTGACCTTCGTCGACGTCCCCGGGTTCCTCCCCGGCACCGACCAGGAGTGGGACGGCATCATCCGCCGCGGCGCCAAGCTGCTCTACGCCTACTCCGAGGCCACCGTGCCGCTCGTCACGGTGATCACCCGCAAGGCGTACGGCGGGGCCTACGACGTCATGGGGTCCAAGCACCTCGGCGCGGACATCAACCTCGCCTGGCCGACGGCGCAGATCGCGGTCATGGGCGCCCAGGGCGCGGTGAACATCCTCTACCGCAAGGAGCTCAAGCGGGCCGCCGAGGCCGGCGAGTCGGTCGAGGAGGCGCGCGCGGCCTTCATCCAGCAGTACGAGGAGGCGCTGGCCAACCCCTACGTCGCGGCGGAGCGGGGCTACATCGACACCGTGATCACGCCGTCGAACACCCGGATGAACGTCACCAAGGCGCTGCGGGCGCTGCGCACCAAGCGCGAGGCCCTGCCGCCGAAGAAGCACGGCAACATCCCGCTGTGATGGGCCGGGCCGGGCAGCTGGGGCGCGCGGGCGGCCGCGCGCGGACAAGGAGCGAGCGATGAGCGGGTCCTCGACCCCGGAGGTCCCCGAGGTGCCCGCGCTGCGGGTGAGCGCGGGGGCCACCCCGGAGGAGGTGGCGGCCCTCGTGCTCGTGCTGGCCGCGGCCGGCGGTGAGCCACCCGCGCCCGCGCGCCCGGTCTCCACGTGGGCCGCGCACACGACGGCCGTCCGGGCCCCCGTGGCCCACGGCCCCGGCGCCTGGCAGACCACCTACCGCCACTGACCCGCGCCGTCCCGTCCTCCCCGCGTCACCGATTCGACCAATAGGTCACTTCAGACACGCCCCGGCCAGCCCCCGGCGTACCTCACGTGACCAATAGGTCACGTCCGGCACGGCCCGAGCGAGCCTGTGGATGACGCCACGTCGCGCGCGGCCGTCCGTGCCACTCTCGGGTCATGTCCGAGACGCGCCCACCTCCGTCATGGCCGTTCCTCCGCCGGGAGGCGGCCCTGCTCGGGGTGCCGGTCCGCGCGCTGACCGGGCCCCGGTACCGGCAGGTGCTGCCCGGAGTCATGGTCTCCGCCCTCGTCCCCGACACCGTTGCCGTCCGGGCCCGCGCGGCACTCCTGCTCGCGCCCGAGGGAGCGGTCGTGAGCCACTGGACGGCGGCCCGGCTGTGGGGTGGGCGAGTCCCCGACAGCGAGTGGGTCCACGTGGCCTTCATGCGGGACGTCCGCTTCCGCGTACGTGGCGTGCGGACGCACCGCCATCGGCACCGCCTCGAGGTCGTGCGGCGGCACGGGGTTCCCGTCACCTCGCCGGGCCAGACCTTCTGCCACCTCGCCCGCTTCCTCGGGCTCGTCGACCTGGTGGCCCTCGGCGACAGCCTCGTCCGCAAGCACCGGCTGAGCACGAGCGACCTCGTGGCCTACGCCGAGGGGTGGGCCGGCCAGTGCCGGGGGGAAGCGCTGGCCGCCGCGCGCCTCGTGCGAGAGGGCGTCGACTCCTCGCCCGAGACGGCGTTGCGGCTCCTCATGGTGCTGGCCGGCCTCCCGGAGCCGACGGTGAACGTGGAGCTCCGCGACGCCGACGGGCACGTGCGCTTCCGCCTCGATCTGGGGTACGAGGGGCCCAAGGTCGCTGTCGAGTACGACGGGCGGTGGCACGACTCCCCCGAGCAGCGAGCGCACGACGAGGCACGGCGTGCTCACCTGACCGACACCGAGGGCTGGACCTTCGTCCTCGTCACCGGCGACGACCTCTACGTCGACCCCGCCGCGCTCCTCGATCGACTGCTGAGCGAACTACGGGCCGCCGGAGTGAGCGTCCCCAGCACGCTGTCGGATGCGTGGCGCGCGCACTTCCGCGTCCAGCGCATCGCCGCCTGACAGCGTCCGCTCAGCGCCGACGGCGCGCTACGGCCCGCGCCAGGTCTGCCCGGTCGTCCGCACCGAGGACGTCGGCCGCCAGCACCTCCTCGGCCGCCTCGAGGTCGCCGCAGAATGCACGGAAGACCCGGGGAACGGCGATTCCGTGCCCCGGCCGGTCGACGACGTCGACGGCATCGCCGGCCGCGACGGTCCCCGGCCGGACCACGGCGAGGTAGGCGCCCGTACGACCCCGTTCGGCGAACCGCCGCACCCATCCCTTCTCGCCCATCCAGGCAGCGAACGTCGCACACGGGGTGCGCGGGCCGGTCACCTCGAGCAACGCAGAGCCCACCGCCCAACGCTCCCCGAGCACGGCGCCGTCGACGTCCAGACCCTCGGTCGTGAGGTTCTCCCCGAAGATGCCGTCGCGCAGCTCGCGACCGAGCTCGTCCGCCCAGTGGTCGAGCTCTTCACGGGCGACGGCGTACACCGCCTGCCGTGAGCCGCCGTGGTGCTTGCGGGAGACGACGTCGTCACCGAGAACGCCACTTCCCAGCCCGCCGCGCTTGGGGCCCGGGTCGCGCACGTCGATCCGGGCCGTGGGGCGCTTGTCGATGGCGCTGGGCCGGCCCTTGGTCCCGATGCCGTCCCGAGCGACGCCGACGTTGACAGAGCGGATGCGTGCGGCCACCGACCGAGGGTACGCCGGCCGGGCGCAACGGCGTGCCGCCCGTGGGGGTCTCGCCCACGCCGTGGACAGCGGCCCGAGCCCCCGGCGTCGGCAGCACCGGGCGGCACGTACCTGACGTGACCTATTGGTCGATCTGGACACGCCAACACCGGGCGGGACGTACCTGACGTGACCTATTGGTCGATCTGGACACGCCAACGCCGGGCGGGACGTACCTGACGTGACCTATTGGTCGATCTGGACACGCCAACGCCGGGCGGGACGTACCTGACGTGACCTATTGGTCGATCTGGACACGGCGACACGGGGCGTGGATGGGAGGCCGGGCGATGGGAGGACGGCTCGGGTAGCGTCCGGCAGATGAGCGAGCCCACCCTCCCGCGCCGGCCGACCGCCGTCGACGCCGTCGCCGACGCCCACTTCGACGCCGCCGTCGCGCTCAGCCCCATCGAGGCCACCTACCTCGGGGTCCCCGGCCACGACCACGAGCTCGACGACCTCTCCCCCGCCGGCTACGCCGCCCACGCCGACCTGGCCCGGGAGACCCTCGCCCGCCTCGACGCCGCCACCCCGGTCGACGCCGTCGACGAGGTCACCGTCGCCGCGATGCGCGAGCGCCTCGGCCTGCAGCTCGAGACGCACGAGGCCGGCTACGACCGGATGGAGCTCAACGTCATCGCCTCACCGCTGCAGGCGTGCCGCGACGTCGTCGACCTCATGCCCACCGACACCGAGCAGGACTGGGCCACCATCGCCGCGCGCCTCGGCCAGGTGCCCCGCGCCCTCGGGCAGTACCTCGGCACGCTGCGCGAGTCGGCCGAGCGCGGGCTCGTCACGCCCCGTCGCCAGGTGGAGGCGTGCATCCGGCAGTGCGCGGACCTCACCGCGCCCGACGGCTACTTCGCCACCTTCCTCGCCGACGCCCGCGTCGACGGCGCGCCGCTCGAGGGCCCGCTCGCCGCGCAGCTGCAGCGTGCGGTCGAGGGGGCCGCCGCCGCATACGAGCAGGCCGGCACCGAGCTCGCCGACCGGCTGCTGGAGCGCGCACCGCGGGAGGACGCTGCGGGCCGCGAGCGCTACCAGCTGGCCTCGCGGGCCTTCCTCGGGGCGAGGGTCGACCTCGAGGAGACCTACGCCTGGGGCCAGGAGGAGCTCGCCCGGGTCGCCGCCGAGATGGCGGCCACGGCGCAGCGCATCGTGCCCGGAGGCACGCTCGCGGAGGCCGTCGAGCGCCTCGACGGCGACGAGGCCTACCGGCTGCACGGCACCGAGGCCCTGCGGGCGTGGATGCAGGTGCGCGCCGACGAGGCCATCGCCGACCTCGCCGGCACCCACTTCGACATCCCCGACCCGGTGCGCACCATCGAGTGCCGGATCGCGCCGACCCAGACCGGCGGCATCTACTACACGGGGCCGAGCGACGACTTCACCCGGCCGGGCCGGATGTGGTGGTCGGTCCCCAAGGGCGTCACCGAGTTCGGGACGTGGAAGGAGCTGACGACCGTCTACCACGAGGGCGTCCCCGGCCACCATCTCCAGGTGGCGCAGACGGTGCACCGGCGCGAGCTGCTCAACCGGTGGCGCCGGATGATGTGCTGGGTCAGCGGGCACGGTGAGGGCTGGGCGCTCTACGCCGAACAGCTCATGGCCGAGCTCGGCTACCTCGAGGACCCCGGCACCTACCTCGGGATGCTCGACGCGCAGTCGCTGCGGGCGGCGCGGGTCGTCATCGACATCGGCGTGCACTGCGGGTTCGAGGCCCCCGCGGAGGTCGGCGGCGGCGCGTGGACCTACGACAAGGCGTGGGCGTTCCTCACCGCGCATGCGAGCAACGACGAGGCCACGCTGCGGTTCGAGCTCGACCGCTACCTCGGCTGGCCCGGCCAGGCACCGAGCTACAAGGTCGGCCAGCGGCTGTGGCTGCAGCTGCGCGAGGAGGTCCGCTCCCGCGACGGGGATGCGTTCTCCCTCAAGGACTTCCACCGGCGCGCGCTCGACGTCGGGTCGGTCGGCCTCGACGTCCTGCGCACCGCGGTGCTCGACGGCCCCACCGCCACCTGACGGGCGCCGCCGGCCCCGCCACGCCCGCCCCCGCACCGGTCCGCACGGGGCCGCCGGGCGCCCGGGGCCCTCGCACCCGCTCGCAGGGGTGAGAATCCTCCCGTGGAGACCGCCGAGCTCGTCGTCGCCATCGTCCTCGTCGTCATCATCGTGAGCCGCCTCGCGGCGCCCGCCCGGGTGCCCGCACCCGTGGCGCTGCTCGTCGTCGGCGCCGTGCTCTCGGCGCTGCCCGGCATGCCCGAGGTGCGCCTCTCCCCCGAGGTCGCGCTCTACGGGCTGCTGCCCCCGCTGCTGTACTCGGCGGCCATCACGAGCTCGCTCGTGGACTTCCGGGCCTACCGCTCCAAGATCCTCAGCCTCTCGGTGGGGCTCGTCCTGTTCACCGCGGCCGGTGTGGGCCTGGTCACGTGGTGGCTGCTGCCGGTGCCGTTCGCGGTCGCCTTCGCGCTCGGCGCCGTCGTCGCGCCCCCGGACGCCGTGGCGGCGACCGCCGTCGCGCGCCGTATCGGGCTGCCGCGGAAGATCACGACGGTCCTCGAGGGAGAGTCGCTGCTCAACGACGCCACGGCCCTGGTCTCGCTGCGCACGGCCCTGGCCGCCGCCGGGCTCGCAGCGCACGGCACCGACGGGCTGCTCGCACAGGTGACCCCCGCGACCGTCGCCCTCGACCTGCTCCTCGCGGCCCTCGGCGGTGTCGCGGTCGGCGTGGTGGCCCACCTCGTCGTCGGTTGGCTGCGCCGGCGCCTCACCGAGGTCCCGGCGGACACCGCGCTGTCCTTCATCGCCCCCTTCCTCGCCTACGCCCCGGCCGAGGCGGTGGGCGCCTCCGGCGTGCTCGCCGTGGTCACCGCCGGCCTCCTGCTCGCCCACCGGGCACCGGTGCTGCAGTCCGCCCCCTCCAGGCTGGCCGAGCGCACCAACTGGTCGAGCGTCACCTTCGTCCTCGAGAACGCCGTGTTCCTGCTCATCGGCCTGCAGGTCTCCGGCCTCGTCACCGACACCCGGGCCGGCGAGCTCGGCACGGGGCGCACCGTCCTCGTCGCCGCGGCCGTGCTGCTCACCGTGCTCGTCCTGCGCCCGCTGTGGCTGTTCGGCCAGGGCGTGGTCCAGGTCCTGCGGGGGACGAGCGAGCGGCGGGCCGTGCTGCGCTGGTCCCTGCTCAGCGGCTGGGCCGGGATGCGTGGGGTCGTCACGCTCGCGGCCGCGCTCACCCTGCCCGAGGAGACGCCGCTGCGCCCCGAGCTCGTCCTCGTCGCGCTCGTCGTGACGGTCGGCACGCTCCTGCTCCAGGGCACGACCCTGCCGGCGCTCGCCCGTCTCCTCGGCGTGCAGGGCCCGGACCCACGCGAGGACGCCCTCCAGGAGGCGACCGTGCTCGGCGCCACGACCGGCGCCGGGCTGCGGATGCTCCAGGACGACCCCGGCGCCGACCCGGCGGTGGTCGAGGTCATCCGTCAGCAGGCCGCCGACCGGGTCAACCGCAGCTGGGAGCGGCTCGGCACGCTCGGCCCCGGCGACCGGGAGAGCCCCGCGGAGGCCCGGGCCCGGCTGCGCATCGAGATGATCCGCGAGGAGCGCCGCGAGCTGCTGCGCATCCGCTCGCAGGGCCGGGTCGACCACGCGGTGCTCACCGGGGTGCTCGGCCAGCTCGACGCCGAGGAGACGGCGCTGGTCTCGAGCGCGACCCAGACCGCCGACGTGCGCGACTCCGAGCTGCGCCCGCCGGCGCGGGTCGCCGGCGCCTGCGAGCACCTGGCCGACGACGCCGCACCCCACCCGCCGAGCGAGACCGACGGCTGCCCCGAGTGCCGGGCGGAGGGGCTGACCTGGGTGCACCTGCGCTCGTGCACCGCGTGCGGGCACGTCGGCTGCTGCGACTCCTCGCTCGGGCGGCACGCCTCACGCCACTTCGAGCGGACCGGCCACCCGGTGATGCGCTCGATCGAGCCGGGCGAGGCGTGGCGGTGGTGCTTCGTCGATCAGGTGCTCGGCTGACGGACCGCGGCGAGGTCGCCGTAGGTTCGCCGGGCGCGCTCGAGCGCCGCGACGTAGCCGGCGCGGCCGTGGGCGGAGGCGTCGACGTCGGTCGGGACCGCGAGCCGCCCGCGCACCGCCGTGAGGTCCGCGAAGCCGTGCTCCTCCATCCACCGGGTCAGGCCCTGCAGGAGGGTCGCAGCGTGTCCGGTGCCGTGCCGCACGAGCGCCGACGCCGTCATCACGACGTCCGCCCCGGCGAGCAGGTAGGCGGCGACGTCCCGGGCGCTCTCCACCCCGGTGGTCGCCGCGAGGTCGGCCCGCACCCGACGGTGCAGCAGGGCCACCCAGGTGCGCGCCAGCCGGGCCTCCGCGGGGCTGGAGAGCTCGACGGCGGTGGTGACCCGCAGCGTGTCCGGGTCGACGTCGGGCTGGAGGAAGCGGTTGAAGAGGACGAGCGCGTGCGCGCCGGCGCGGTCCAGGCGGGTGGCCATCTCCCCGGTGGCGCTGAAGTACGGGCTCAGCTTGACCGCGACGGGGACCTCGAGGACCTCGCGCACCCGCTCGAGCACCTCGACGTGGAGGTCCTCGACCTCGCGACCGCTGCTCGCCGGGTCACCGGGGACGAGGTAGACGTTGAGCTCGACCGCCGCGGCGCCCGCGTCGACGAGCCGGCGGGCGAAACCGGTCCATCCCCCGGCAGTGCTCCCGTTGAGCGAGGCGATGACCGGCACGTCGACGGCGGCGGCGCACTGCTCGACGAGCCGCAGGTGGCGCGACGCGGCGCCGGCCTCGGCGCCCCCGGCGCTCGGGACACGGGGGAAGTACGAGGCCGCCTCGCCGTCGCCGTGCTCGGTGCCCTCGGTGAGCGCGAGGTCGCGCAGCTGCTCGCGGGTCACCTCCTCCTCGAAGAGCGAGGGCAGCACGACCGCCCCGACCCCGGCGTCGGCGAGCTCCCGGACCCGCTCGACGCCGAGGGTCGCCGGTGAGGAGCTGGCGAGGAGCGGGGAGCGCAGCGTCATCCCGAGGTAGCGGGTCGACAGGTCGGTCACCGGGTCCTCCTCGCGTCGGCCGGGAAGCGCTCGGCGCCGCGGGTGGCCATCTCCTCGTAGGTCTGCCAGCGCTGGTCGACCGCCGCCTGGGCCAGCCCGAGGAGGCGCTCGGCCTCGGCCGGGTCGGCGTTGCGCACCATCCGGTAGCGCAGCTCGTTGTACAGGTAGTCGCCGAGCGGCACCCGGGGCCGGGGGGAGTCCAGCTGGAAGGGGTTGCCCCCGCGTGCCCGCACCGCCGGGTCGTACCGCACGAGGGGCCAGTGCCCGGAGGCGACGGCGAGGTGCTGCTGGTCGAGCCCGGCGCTCATCTCGATGCCGTGGGCGATGCAGTGGCTGTAGGCGATGACGAGCGAGGGCCCGTCGTAGGCCTCGGCCTCCCGGAACGCGGTGAGCGTCTGGTGCGGGTCGGCACCCATCGCGACCCGGGCGACGTAGACGTTGCCGTAGGCGATGGCCTGCAGCGCGAGGTCCTTCTTCGGCGTCGTCTTCCCGGCGGCCGCGAACTTGGCGACGGCGCCGATGGGTGTCGACTTCGAGGACTGCCCGCCGGTGTTGGAGTAGACCTCGGTGTCGAGGACGAGGACGTTGACGTTGCGCCCGCTCGCGAGCACGTGGTCCAGGCCGCCGGAGCCGATGTCGTAGGCCCAGCCGTCGCCGCCGACGATCCACACGGTGCGGCGCAGCAGGTGGTCCGCGACGCTGCGCAGGTCGGCCGCCAGCGGGCCGGGCATGCCGTCGAGCCGGCGGGCCACCTCGGCGACCCGGGCCCGCTGCTCCTCGAGCTCCCACTCGCGGATCTGCCCGGCGTCGAGAACGGCGTCGACGAGCTCGGGCCCCACCTCCTCGCGCAGCGCGCCGAGCCGCTCCCGGGCCATCGCCGTGTGCAGGTCGGCCGCGAGCCGCAGCCCGAGCCCGAACTCGGCGTTGTCCTCGAAGAGGCTGTTGGACCAGGCCGGTCCCCGCCCCTGGGCGTTGGCGGCCCACGGCGTGGTGGGCAGGTTGCCGCCGTAGATCGAGGAGCAGCCGGTGGCGTTGGCGACGGTGAGCCGGTCACCGAAGAGCTGGGTGAGCAGCTTCAGGTAGGGCGTCTCGCCGCAGCCGGCACAGGCGCCGGAGAACTCGAAGAGCGGCTGGAGGAACTGGGCGCCGCGCACCGTCCCGAAGTCCACCCGGGAACGGTCGTTGAGCGGCAGGGTCTCGAAGAAGCCGACGTTCTCGCGCTCGGCGTCGAGCACCGGCTCCAGGGGCGCGAGGTTGACCGCCTTGCGCTCGGGCGCGCCGGGCGGGCTGACCGGGCAGGCCTCGACGCACAGGCCGCAGCCGGTGCAGTCCTCGGCGTAGACCTGCAGGGTGTAGCGCGAGCCCGGCAGGCCCGCGGCGACCAGGGGCGCCGACCGGAACTCCTCGGGGGCGCCCTCGAGCGCCTCGGCCGGGTAGAACCTCGAGCGGATGACGCTGTGCGGGCACACGAAGCTGCACGTGCCGCACTGGATACAGGTCTGCGGGTCCCACTGCGCGACGAGGTCGGAGATCCGGCGCTTCTCGTAGGCGGTCGTGCCGCTGGGGAAGGTGCCGTCGACCGGCAGGGCGCTCACCGGCAGCGCGTCGCCCCGGCCGGCCATCATCTCGCCGGTGACCCGGCGGACGAACTCCGGCGCGTCCGGCGGTACGGGCGGGGGCAACGGGTGGCCCTCGGCGCGCCGACCAGGGACGGTGACCTCGTGCAGGGCCGCGAGGGTCGCGTCGACGGCGGCCTCGTTGCGCCGGACGACCTCCTCGCCCCGACGGCCGTAGGTGTGCCGGATAGCCGCCTTGACCCGCTCGAGCGCCTCGTCGCGGGGCAGGACCCCGGAGACGGCGAAGAAGCACGTCTGCAGGACGGTGTTCGTGCGGCCCGGCAGCCCGGCCTCCCGGGCCACCGCGGTCGCGTCGACGACGAACACGCGCAGCCGTGCCTCGAGGATCCGCTGCTGGACCGGGCCGGGCAGGTGGTCCCACACCTCGTCCGCCGGGTAGGGGGCGTTGAGCAGGAGGGTGGCCCCGGGCTCGGCGACCCCGAGGACGTCGACCTTGTCCAGGAGCCCGAGGTGGTGGCAGCCGACGAAGCGGGCCCGGGAGACGAGGTAGGGCGCCCGGACCTCGTGCGGGCCGAAGCGCAGGTGCGAGACGGTCAGCCCGCCGGACTTCTTGGAGTCGTAGACGAAGTAGGCCTGGGCGTGCACGTGCGGGTCGGCGCCGAGGATCTTGATGGTGTTCTTGTTCGCGCCGACCGTGCCGTCGGAGCCGATCCCGAAGAAGACCGCCCGGAAGGTCTCCGGCTCCTCGATGTCGAAGGCGGGGTCCCAGTCGACGCTCGTGCCGCCGACGTCGTCGAGGATGCCGACGGTGAGGCGCGGCCGGGGCCGCTCGCGGGTGAGCTCGCCGAGCACCCCGGCGACCATCCCCGGCGTGAACTCCTTGGACGAGAGCCCGTAGCGGCCCCCGACGACCCGGGGCAGCGCCGACTGCTCGCCGCGGGCGTGGGCCTCGGCGAGTGCAGCGACGACGTCGAGGTAGAGCGGCTCGCCCTCCGAGCCCGGCTCCTTGGTCCGGTCCAGGACCGCGACGGAGCGCACGCTGCGCGGGAGCGCGGCGATCAGCTCGGCCGCCGGGAAGGGCCGGTAGAGCCGGACCTGGACGACGCCCACGCGCTCCCCCCGCGCGGTGAGGTGCGCGACGGTCTCGCGGGCGGTCTGGGCACCGGAGCCCATGAGGACGAGCACGCGCTCGGCCTCGGGGTGGCCGCTGTACTCGACGACCCGGTACGGGCGGCCGGTGTGCGCGGCGAGCGCGTCCATCGTCTCCTGGACGACGGCGGGGACGCTCGCGTAGAAGGGGTTGACCGTCTCCCGGGCCTGGAAGTACACGTCGGGGTTCTGCGCGGTGCCCCGCACGGCGGGCCGCTCGGGGCTCATCGCCCGCAGCCGGTGCGCCTGCACCAGCTCCTCGGGCACGAGGGCCCGCAGCACGTCGTCCGGGAGCAGCTCGATGGTGTTCAGCTCGTGCGAGGTGCGGAAGCCGTCGAAGAAGTGCACGAAGGGCACCCGGGTGCGCAGGGTGGCCGCCGTCGCGACGAGGGCCAGGTCGTGCGCCTCCTGCACCGACGCCGAGGAGAGCAGCGCGAAGCCCGTCTGGCGCACGGCCATGACGTCGGAGTGGTCCCCGAAGATCGACAGCCCCTGCGCGGCCAGGGAGCGGGCGGCGACGTGGAAGACGGTGGAGGTCAGCTCACCGGCGATCTTGTACATGTTCGGGACCATGAGCAGCAGCCCCTGCGAGGCGGTGAACGTCGTCGCGAGCGCCCCGCCCTGCAGGGCGCCGTGCATGGCGCCGGCGGCCCCTCCCTCGCTCTGCATCTCGACGACCGACGGCACGGTCCCCCACACGTTGGCCCGGCCGTGGCTGGACCACTCGTCGGCGAGCTCGGCCATCGTCGAGGACGGCGTGATCGGGTAGATGGCGCACAGCTCGGTCAGCCGGTAGGCGGTGTCGACCGCGGCCTCGTTGCCGTCGACGGTCGCGCGCATCAGGCCTGCACCTCCGGGACCAGCTCGATGGCGTGCACGGGGCACTGGCGCGCGCACGTGCCGCAGCCGGTGCAGCGGTCGTCGTCGAACGCGTAGCGCAGCCCCGGGCCCAGCTTGACGACGGCGCCCTCGGGGCAGGAGCCGAGGCAGCCGTCGCACTCGAAGCAGTTGCCGCACGACAGGCACCGCCCGGCCTCGAACCGGGCCTGCTCGGGGCCGAGGCCGGCGAGCACCTCGGCGAACCCCTGCACCCGCTCGCCCGGGTCGAGCGCGGGCTGGCGGCGGCGTTCGTGCAGGCCGAAGTACCACAGGTGGAGCAGGTCGAGGTCGGCGCGGGGGTGTTTGGGCGCGCGCTCGAGCGGCTCACCACGCAGCCAGGCGTCGATGCTGCGGGCCGCCTTCTTGCCGTGCCCGACCCCGACGGTGACGGTGCGCTCGCTCGGGACGGCGTCGCCGCCGGCGAAGATCCCGGGCGCCCCCGTCATCAGGGTGTCCGGCGAGACGACGACGACGTCCCGGTCGAAGGTCACACCGGGCACCCGCCGCAGGAAGCCGGTGTCGCTGTCCTGGCCGACCGCGAGGATGACGGTGTCGGCGGCGAGCGTCTCGAACCGGCCGGTGCCGTGCGGGCGGCCGTCGTCGTCGAGCTCCTGGACCTCGACGGTGAGGTCGCCCTCGCCCATCGAGGCGATGGTCCGCAGCCAGCTGACCCGGATCCCCTCCTCCTCCGCGTCGAGCGCCTCCTCCGCGTGGGCGGGCATCTGCTCGCGGGTGCGGCGGTAGACGATGACCGTGTCCTGCGCTCCGAGCCGCCGGGCGACGCGGGCCGCGTCGAAGGCCGTGTTGCCGCCGCCGTAGACCGCCACCCGTCCGGTGAGGGCCTCCTGCTCGCCCGAGGCGACCCCGCGCAGGAAGGAGACGGCGTCGAGGACCCGGCCCGCGTCCTGGTTGGGGATGTCGACCCGGCGGGAGAGGTGCGCGCCCACGGCGACGAAGACCGCGTCGAACCCGCCCGCGCGCCGCTCGGCCTCGAGGTCCTCGACGCGATGGCCCTGCTCGAGGACGACGCCGAGGTCGGCCAGCCGGGCGACCTCGGCGTCGAGCACCTCGCGGGGCAGGCGGTAGGCGGGGATCCCGTAGCGCATCATCCCGCCGGGCTGCTCGCCGTGGTCGCGCACGACGACGTCGTGCCCGAGCCGCGCCAGGTGGTAGGCCGCCGACAGCCCGCTCGGGCCGGAGCCGACAACGAGGACGCGGCGTCCGGTGCGCACGGCCGGCGCGGGGAAGCGCCACCCGCGCTCGACGGCGAGGTCGCCGAGGTAGCGCTCCACGGCGTGCACCGAGACCGCCCCGTCGAGCTCGCCACGGTTGCAGACGCTCTCGCACGGGTGGTAGCAGACGCGTCCGTGGACCGCGGGGAAGGGGTTGTCGGCCGTCAGCTGCCGCCAGGCATCCTCGTCGCGGCCGTCCCGCACGAGGCCGAGCCAGGCCTGGATGTTCTCGCCGGCGGGGCAGCCGGCGTTGCACGGCGGGAGGAGGTCGACGTAGACCGGGCGTTGGCTGCGCACCGGCCCGGACCGGGTACGTCCCAGGCCGAGCGGTGCCGGCGGGGTGAGGTCTCGCTCGCGGTCGGTCACGTCGGCGCCTCCTGGGTGGGTCCGGCGGACGCGGACCCACCCCGAATACTACGCTGTGTAGTGGACGGCTGCCGGACGAGCGACGCCCTCCCCTGCGCACGCGGCCCCGCGGGCTAGGTTGAGCGCATGACCGGCCCGCTGCGCCTCCTGCTCGCCTCCGCCTCGCCGGCCCGGCTCGCGGTGCTGCGGGCGGCCGGCGTGCAGCCCCTCGTCCAGGTCTCGGGGGTCGACGAGGAGGCCACGCTCGCGGCCGCCGAGGCGCAGCACGGCCCGTTGGCGGCGGCGGACGTCGCCCTGCTGCTCGCCCGCGCCAAGGCCGACGACGTCGCCCATCGTCTCGCCGGAGGGGACGAGGGCCCCGCCGCTGACCTGCTACTCGGGTGCGACTCCGTCCTCGAGCTCGACGGGGAGGTCCACGGCAAGCCGGCGGACGCCGCCGAGGCGCAGGCCCGGTGGCGGCGCATGCGCGGCCGTTCCGGGGTCCTGCACACCGGCCACTGGCTGCTCGACCTGCGACCCCGCGGCCAGGGAGGCAGCGGGGGCACGCTCGGGGCGACCGCCTCGACCCTGGTCCACTTCGCCGAGCTCAGCGACGCCGAGGTCGCCGCCTACGTCGCGACGGGCGAGCCGCTGCGGGTGGCCGGCGCGTTCACCCTCGACGGTCTGGGCGGGCCGTACGTGCGTGGCATCGAGGGCGACCCGGGCACCGTCGTCGGCGTCTCGCTGCCGCTCCTGCGTGACCTCCTCGGCGAGCTCGGCCTCGCCTGGCACGACCTGCGCGAGCGGGCCTGAGCGGCCCGGTCAGACCGGGGGCACGTCGCGGCGCTTGGCCACGCCGTGCCGCTCGCGGCGCGCCGCGTAGCGCAGCCGGCGCAGCAGCTCGGCCCGCAGGTCCTCGGCCTCGAGGACCTGGTCGACGACGAGGTCGGCCGCCAGCCGCTCGAGGTCGACGTCCGCGAGGTACTCCGCCCGGCGGGCGGCGACGAAGTCCGCCCGGGCCTGCTCGCCCTCGGCGGCCTCGACCTCGGCGATCCGGTTGGCGTAGACGGCGTTGACCGCGGCCTGCGGACCCATGACCGCGATCCGCGCGGTCGGCAGGGCGAGGGTGGCGTCCGGCTCGAAACCGGGCCCGCCCATGGCGTACAAGCCCGCGCCGTAGGCCTTGCGGACGACGACGCACAGCTGCGGGACGGTGGCGGAGGCGACGGCGGAGACCATCTTGGCCCCGTGCCGGATGATGCCCGCGCGCTCGACCTCGGAGCCGATCATGAAGCCCGGCACGTCGGCGAGGTAGAGCAGCGGGACGGAGAAGGCGTCGCACAGCCAGATGAACCGGGCCGCCTTGTCCGCCGAGTCGCTGAAGAGCACCCCGCCCTTGACCGCGGAGTTGTTCGCGACGATGCCGACGCTCTCACCGGCCATCCGGGCGAAGCCGACGACGAGCTCGGGCGCGAACAGCGGCTTGACCTCGAAGAAGCTGTGCGCGTCGACGAGGCCCTCGATGAGCTCGTGGACGTCGAACGGCTGGCTCTCGCGCTCGGGCACGGTGGCGCGGGACAGCGGCGCGACCGGCTCCTCCGGGTGGTAGGTCGGGAGCGGGCTGCGCCACGAGTCGGGCAGGTAGGAGAAGTAGAGGCGGGCGAGCTCGATGGCCTCGGCGTCGTCGGCGGCGAGCAGGTCGCCGACGCCCGAGACGGTGCAGTGCATCCGGGCCCCGCCCATCTCCTCGAGCGACACGTGCTCGCCGACGACCATCTCGGCCATCCGGGGGCTGCCGAGGTACATCGAGGCGTTGCCCTCGACCATGATGACGACGTCGCAGAAGCTCGGGATGTAGGCACCACCGGCCGCCGAGGGGCCGAAGAGGCAGCAGACCTGGGGGACCTTGCCGGAGAGGGCCACCTGGTTGTGGAAGATGTGCCCGGCGCCGCGGCGGCCCGGGAACATCTCGACCTGGTCGGTGATCCGCGCGCCGGCGGAGTCGACGAGCCAGAAGACCGGCAGCTCCTCGCGCAGCGCGGCCTCGGTGGCCCGGACGATCTTCTCGACCGTGCGCGCTCCCCACGAGCCGGCCTTGACCGTCGGGTCGTTGGCGATGACGACGACCGGCCGCTCCTCGACGGTGCCGCGCCCGGTGACCACGCCGTCGGCGGGCAGCCCGGCCGCGCGCGCGTTGGCGTAGCGGCCGTCCTCGACGAAGGAGCCGTCGTCGAGCAGCAGGGCGACCCGCTCGCGGACGTAGAGCTTGCCCTGGTCGGCGAGCTTGGCCGCGGCCCGTTCCGAGGGCGCCGCCGAGGCCGCGTGCGCGGCCTCGAGCCGGGCGCGCACGTCGGCGACGCGCGGGTCGGTGTCGCTCATGCGGGCAGGCCCAGGCCCTTGGCGAGGACCATGCGCTGCACCTCGGAGGTGCCCTCGCCGATCTCGAGGATCTTGGCGTCCCGGTAGAACCGGGCGACGGGGTACTCCTCCATGAACCCGTTGCCGCCGAAGACCTGGGTCGCGACCCGGGTCGCGGTGACCGCCGCCTCGGAGGTGTAGAGCTTGGCCGCCGCGGCCGCCTGCTTGACCTCGGCGACCGAGCGCCGGCCGGCCTCCTGCTCGTCCTTGAGCCAGGCCGCGCGGTAGGTGAGCAGCCGTGCGGCGTCCTCCATGACCGCCAGGTCGGCGACCGGGAAGGCGACCCCCTGGTTGGCGCCGATCGGCCGGCCGAAGGCGGTCCGGGTGCGCGCGTACGCGGCGGCCTCCTCGCGCATCCGGGTGATGAGGCCGAGCGCGAGGGCGCTGATCGCGACCCGTCCGTCGTCGAGGGTCTTGAGGAACTGGTGGAAGCCCCGGCCCCGCTCCCCGAGGAGGTGGTCGGCCGGGACACGGCAGCCGTCGAAGGAGAGGCCGTGGGTGTCGGAGATGTTCCAGCCCATCTTCTCGTAGGCCGGCTCGACGGTGAGCCCCGGTGTGCCGGAGGGCACCATGACCGCCGAGATCTCCGGACGGCCGTCCTCGAGGGTGCCGGTGCGGGCCGTCACGGTGACGACCGAGGTGATCTCGGTGCCGGAGTTGGTGATGAACGCCTTGGCGCCGTCGACGACCCACTCCCCGGTGTCCTCGTCGAGGACCGCACGGGTGCGGGTGGCGCCGGCGTCCGAGCCGGCGTCCGGCTCGGTGAGCCCGAACCCGGCGAGCGCGCGGCCGGCGACGAGGTCGGGCAGGAAGCGCTCCTTCTGGGCGTCGCTGCCGTAGGTGAGGATCGGGTTGATGCCGAGCCCGACGCCGGCCGAGAGCGTGATGCCCACCGACTGGTCGACCCGGCCGAGCTCCTCGATGGCCAGGCACAGGCTCGTGAAGGCACCGCCCTCGGAGTGCTCGAGCGAGCCGCCGTAGGCCTCCGGGACGACGAGCCCGAAGAGGCCGAGCGCGCCCATCCGGGGCACGAGGTCGGCCGGGAAGTGGTGGGCGCGGTCCCACGCGGCGACGTGCGGCTCCACCTCCTGCTCGGCGAACTCGCGCACGACGGCCCGGAAGTCCTCGTGGTCCTTGCTCAGCTCGAACATCGGCGCCCCTTCGCGCTGCGGGCGTCCCCGGTCGGGGCCGCTCGGTGGTCCTTGACGTTGACGTCAACGTAAAGCAATACTCGCCGGTATGCCAGCCCCCAGCGCTCCCCCGGGCGAGCGCACGTGGTCGATCGCCGAGGTGGCCGAGGAGTTCGGGGTCACCCACCGCACCGTGCGCCACTACGAGGAGCTCGGCCTGCTCACCCCGCAGCGCCGCGGCACGACGCGGGTCTACCACCGGCGCGACCGCACCCGGCTGGCCCTCGTCCTGCGGGGGCGCCGGCTCGGCTTCCCGCTCGAGGAGATCCGCACGATCATCGACCTCTACGACGCCCCGCGTGGCCGGCGCAGCCAGCTGGAGTACGTCCTCGCCCAGATCGACGACCGCCGGGCAGACCTCGAGCAGCGCCGCCGCGACCTCGAGGCTGCCCTCGCCGAGCTCGACGGGTTCGAGCGCCGCTGCCGGGAGGACCTGGCCCGGCTGGGTTGACCGGCGCTCAGCGGGCGCGCTCGAGGAAGGCGTCGATCTCGGCGCGCGTCGGGGCGGTGTCCGGCCCGCGCCGGGTGACGGTGAGCGCGCCGGCGGCGTTGGCCCGGACGGCGGCCTGCGGCCAGCCCAGCCCGGCGACCCGCTCGGCGAGGAGGACGCCGGTGTGGGTGTCACCCGCCCCGTTGGTGTCGACCGGGCGCTGCGGGTGGCCCGGCAGCCGGCTCTCGCGCCCGCCCTCGCGCACGAGGCACCCCCGGGGGCCGTCGCGCACGACGGTGACCGCCCCGGGGGGCAGCAGGCCCGCGACGACCTGCGCCGCCTCCGCCAGTCCGTGCACCCCGGCGAGCGTCTCGGCCTCCTCGGCGTTGCCCGTCCACACCGCCGTCCGCGCCAGGACGGCCTCCCGGACCCGCGGCGCGGCCTCGGCGAAGGCGGCACCGGGGTCGAGGACGACGTGCACGTGCGCGGGCAGCGACTCCAGCCACGCCAGGAGCGGGTCACGGGTGGCGCCGGCCAGCGAGTAGCCGCTGACGCACACGAAGTCCCCGGCCGCGGGGGCGCTGGTCGCCAGCGACGCCGGGGTGACCTGCCGCTCGGCCCCCTCGGTCGTGACGAAGCTGCGCTCGGCGGTCGGCTCGACGAGGACGAGGCAGACCCCGGTGTCGAGCCCGTCGACCCGGGGCGCGCTCAGCGCGACGCCCTCGGCCTCGAGCACCGCCCGGACGAGGTCGCCGTTCGGGCCGGTGCCGACCGACCCCGCATGGACCGCGCGCGCACCCGAGCGGGCCGCGGCGAGCAGGGTGGTCACCGCTCCCCCGGCGTACCGGCGCGAGGAGGTCGCCATGACGTTGCCCCCGCGGGCCGGGAGGCGGGGTACCTCGACGACCGCGTCGACGAGGGCCTGGGCGGTGTGGATGACGCGGGGGGCGGCCATGCGCCGACCCTAGTGACCCGCCGTGGCCGGCGGCCGCGCCGTCGCGGGCGGGCTCACCCGACCTGCGCGCGCACCGCGTACAGCTCGGGGAAGAAGGTGAGGTCCAGGGCACGGCGCAGGAAGCCGACGCCGCTGGAGCCCCCCGTGCCGGGCTTGGCCCCGATGGTGCGCGTGACGACCTGCAGGTGGCGGAAGCGCCACTGCTGGAAGAGGTCCTCGACGTCGACGAGCTCCTCGCACGTCTCGTAGACGCCCCAGTGCTCCTCGGGAGCGGCGTAGACGAGCGCGAAGACCTCGACGAGCTCGGGGACGAGGCGGTACGGCTCGCGCACGTCCCGTGCGAGCACCCCCGGGGGCACCGCGTACCCGCGGCGGGCGAGCAGCCGCAGCAGCTCGTCGTAGAGCGTCGGCTCCTCGAGCAGCTGCTCGAGCGAGGCCCGGGCGCGGTCGTCGTGCTCGACGACGCGGACCAGGTCGGCGTTCTTGTTCCCGAGGAGGAACTCGACGGCTCGGTACTGGTCGCTCTGGAAGCCCGAGCTCGTCGCGAGGAAGGGCCGGATGCGCGCGTACTCGCTCGGCGTGAGGGTGGCCAGGACGTCCCACATCTCGACGAGCTGGCGCTGCACGTGCTTGACGCGGGCGAGCCGCTTGAGCGCCTGGGACAGGTTGTCCTCGGCGAGCAGCGCCCGCGCCGAGCGCAGCTCGTGGACGAGCAGCTTGAGCCACAGCTCGCTCACCTGGTGCTGGACGATGAAGAGCAGCTCGTCGTGCTGCGGGGGGTCGCTGCGCGGGTGCTGGGCCGCGAGGAGGGTGCCGAGGTCGAGATAGTCGGCGTAGGACATCGCGGTGCCGTCGTCGCGGACGATGCCCTCCTCGAGGGTTCGGGTGGCCCGCTCGACCGCGTCCTCGCTCATCCGGTCATCGTGCCACCCCCGGGCCGCCCGGTCAGCGGGGCGGCCAGGCCCCGGCGAGCCGGGCCGCGAGCTCCTCGGCGGTGGCGTCGCTGGCGTCGAGCACGACGTCGACCCCCTCGAGGTCGGCCGCCGCGGACCCCGCGTGCGCGCCGGACCCCGCGAGGTCCCGGGGCGCGCCCCGGCCGGCCCGCCGGGCCGCCGCCACGGCGGGGTCGACGGTGAGCCAGCAGGTCGTCACACTCCCCGCCCCGAGCGCGAGGCCCCAGGCGCGCCACACCCGGGCATCGGCGCCCTCCCGGGTGAACGGGGCGACGACGACGACGTCGACGCCGCAGGCCAGGCAGTCGGCGACGACCCCCGCGAGGCAGGCGTAGCGCGCGTCCCGGACGGCGGCCAGGCGCGGGGCGTCGAGGTCGGCGGGCTCCCCGAGCTCGGCGGCGAACGCCTCGAGCAGCGGGGTCGTGGCGCTGTCGAGGTCGACGAGGGCGGCGCGGCGCCCGCGGGCGACGAGCGCCCCCACCGTGGTCTTCCCCGCCCCGGGCGCGCCGCCGACGCAGACGAGCCCGGGCCCCGCGACGGCGCTCACTCCGTCGCGGTCCGGTACCACTCGGCGCCGATGAGCGAGGCGACCTCGGCGGGCTCGGCGGGGGTGTAGGCCGGGGCGCCGCGGCCCTCGAGCACCGCGGCGAGCTCGTCGAGCCGGTCGGCGGCCAGGGCGGCACCGGCGGCGCGGGCCGGCGCGTCGAGCCGGCCCACGGCGTCGCCCCAGATCGCCCGCCCGGCCATGAACCCGCTGCAGCCGTGGTCGGCCGCGACGTCGAGCTGGGTGCGGAATCCCTCGAAGGTGACCCCCGCGGAGAGCAGCACCCACGGCCCGTCGACCGCGGCGTCGAGGGCGGCGCACGCCTCGTGGGCGGCGTCGAGGTCCTCGAGGTCGAGCAGCGGGAACTCCATCTTCATGACGTCCGCTCCCGCGGCCCGGAAGGAGTGCGCGGCGGACAACACGCTGCGGCGGCGCACCTCGCGCACCGCCGGGTCGGCGGTGTCCTCCTCCCCCGTCGGGAACCACAGCGGCTCGACGACGAGCGGCAGCTGGTGGGCGCGGCAGCGGTCGGCGACCTCGGCGACGACGGCGTGCTGCTGGGCACGCACCGCCTCCGGCTGGTCCTCGCGGTGGAAGACGACGAGCTTGGCGGCGTCCGCGCCGAGCGTCGTGAGGACGGCGGGGTCCCACCCGGGGCGCAGGCGCAGCTCGGTGTCGAACCCCACCGCGCTGCTCGGCGCGTAGTAGAGGTCCTCGATGCCGCTGATCACACCGACGTCCCCGGGCACGGCGCCGGTCGCCACCGCCTGTCCGAAGCTCCACACGGGGTCGAGCAGGACCGAGGTCGAGTGCGGCGCGAGCGCCCGGACCATCTCGAGCTTGGACTCGACGACCTCCTCGAACGCCACGGCCGAGGGGTCGGGGTCGAAGAGGGTCAGGTAGTTCTCGGGGTGGTCGATCGCCATCGTGCGGATGTGGCCGGCCTGGTCGCAGATCCGGGCGAGGCGCCGGTGGTGGCCGATCGTCGAAGGGGTGGGGGTCCGGGGTGTTGACAGCGCTGTCATAGCGCCTTACGGTACGGGAAGCGAACCGCCCGGACAAGGGGCGTTCCACCAATGACAGCGCTGTCGATCTGGGCAAGGAGGCCCCCGTTGCTCGTCGTGACCCCCAACACGTGCATCGACGTGACGACGTGGCTCGCCACGCTCGTGCCGGGCACGGTGAGCCGCTCCTCCCGGACGGTCTCGACCGCCGGCGGCAAGGGGGTCAACGTCTGCCGGACGCTGCGCACGCTCGGGCGGACGCACCGGCTCGTCGGGCTCGCCCCCCGCGAGGACGCCCGCCTCGAACAGCTGCTCGCGGCCGAGGGCTGCGCCTTCGTCCCGGTCCACCACGACGGCCAGGGCCGGCTCGCGATGATCTTCCTCGAGGACGCCGGCCGGGTCACCGTCGTCAACGGGCGCGGCCCGGAGCCCGAGCAGTGGGACACCTCCGCCCTGCTGCCCACGGTGCGCGCCGAGCTCGCCGGCGCTCCCGCCGTCGCCTGCTCGGGGTCGCTGCCGCCCGGGCTGGCCCCCGACACCTACGGCCGGGTCGTCGAGGCCGCACACGCGGCCGGCGTCGAGGCCTACGTCGACGCCGCCCCGGCCGTGCTCGAGGCCACCCTCCCCTTCGGCCCGGACCTGGTGAGCCCCAACGTCGGCGAGGCCGAGGCGCTCCTGCACGGGCGGACCGACGAGAACGTCGAGGAGTCCGGCGAGGACCTCCTCGACCGCTGCCTCGAGGCCTCCCGCGAGCTGCACGCCCGCGGCGCGCGGCGGGCCGTCGTCACCGCCGGCTCCCACGGCGCCGCGCTGACCACCGCCGAGGGCACCTGGTGGCTCGGCGCCGCGCGGGTGCCGGTCGCCAACCCGATCGGTGCCGGTGACAGCTTCCTCGCCGGCACCTCCGACGCCCTGCTCGCCGGCGCCCCCGACGTCGTCGCCGTGCGGACCGGCATGGCGGTGGCCGCCGCCGCCGTCCAGCACGAGACCGGCGGGATGCTCGACCCGGCCCTCGTCGCCCCGGCGCTCGCCGCCCTCCCGGACCCGGTGGCGCGATGACCCGGCCGACCATCTACGACGTCGCGCGCGAGTCCGGCTTCTCGATCAAGACCGTCTCGCGGGTGATCAACGGCGCCCCCAACGTGCGCCGCGAGACCGTGGCCCGCGTGCAGGCGGCCATCGACCTGCTCCAGTACCACCCCGACCCGGCGGCCCAGCGCCTCGGTGGCGGCAAGCTGCCCACCGTCGGCGTCGTCGTCGACTCCATCGACGACCCGTTCTTCGCCCAGGTCGTCGCCGTCATCGAGGGCCGGGCCATGGACGTCGGGATGGACGTCCTCGTCGCCTCGACGGGCATGGACGAGTCGCGCATGCGCACCCAGATCCAGCGGCTCGCGCGCCGCGGGGTCGCCGGTCTCGTCGTCGCACCGTTCGGCGACGAGCGCAGGGTCGCCGAGGCCCTCCCCGACGAGGTGCCGGTCGTCGTCATCGACCGCAAGTGCGGCGTCACCGACAAGGACGTCGTCCGGGTCACCGACGAGGAGGGCGCCGTCGAGGCCGTCCGCCACCTCGCCGCGCGCGGCCACCGCCGGATCGGGTTCCTCGGCAAGACCTCGGCCTTCACGACGCTCACCGACCGTTACGTCGGGTACGAGAAGGCGCTCGCCGAGGCGGGGCTCGAGGTCGACCCCCGGATCGTCGAGACCCGGGCGTGGTCCGCCGACGAGGGCTACCCGCACGCCCTGGCGATGCTCGCGACGGCGGACGCGCCGACCGCCGTCTTCGCCGCCTCCCCGATGATGGGCCTGGCGATCCTGCGCGCCCAGCAGCGCCTCCACCGGCAGGACATCGCCGTCGTGATCTTCGGCGACCACCCCGCCGCCGACCTGATGACCCCGCCGACGACGGTCGTCGACCAGCGCCCCACGGCGCTCGCGGAGGCCGCCTTCGACCTGCTGTCCCGCCGCATCCAGGACCCCGACGCCGAGGTCCTCGACATGGTCATGCCGACGATGCTCCTCGCCCGCGGCTCGGGCGAGCTCGCCCCGAGGTCGCTCCCGTGAGCGCCGTCGTCGACCTCGGCTTCGACCTCGGGACGACCGTGACGAAGGTGAGCGCCGTCGCGGCCGACGGCACCCGCCTGCTCGACCGCGCCGTCGACACCGCGTGGCGCGAGACCGGCGAGGGGCGCGTCGACCGCAGCCCGTCCTCGGTGGTCGACGCCGTCGAGGACCTCCTCGAGCAGGTGGGCGCTGCCCTCGGCCCGGGGGCGGCCATGCGCTCCCTCGGCTTCACCTCGATGGCCGAGGCGGGCGTGCTCGTCGACGCCGCGGGGGTGGACCGCTCCCCCGTCATCGCCTGGTACGACCCGCGCGGCACCGAGCAGGCCGCGGCCCTGCCCGCGCCGCTCGCGCACGCGTTCCCCGCCCGGACCGGCCTACCGGTCAGCCACGTCGCCTCGTTCTTCAAGCTGCTGTGGCTGCGCGACGCGGGCCTGGACCTGCGCGGGCTGCAGTGGCTCTCGCTGCCCGAGTTCGTCATCCTGCGCCTCGGTGGGCGGCGGGTGGCCGAGCTGTCGCTGCTCGGGCGCACCGGGCTGCTCGACGTGCATACCGGGCGCGCCTGGCAACCGGCCCTCGAGCACCTCGGGTCGGGCCCGCAGCTGCTGCCCGAGATCGTCGCCGCCGGCGAGCCCGCCGGCCGGGTCCGCGCCGACCACCCGGTGGGTGCGGCCCGTGGCGCCGTCCTCACCGTCGCCGGGCACGACCACGCCGTCGCGGCCGCGGCCACCGGCTGCGCCCTGCCCGGGTCGGCGCTCGACAGCTTCGGCACGGCCGAGGCCTACCTCGCGGCGGGCACCCACGTCCCGGAGCCCGACGTCGTGCGCGACCTCGCCGGCCAGGGCATCTCCGTCTACCCCCACGTCGTGCGCGGCACCACGGGGTTCATCGGCGGCACCCGCACCGGCCTGGTCCTCAAGCGGGTCCAGCGCGTCCTCGGCGCCGAGCACGACCCCGCCCGCAGCGCCCTCGACGAGCAGACTCTGCGGCTGCCCCCCGGCGACACCGCCGACGTACGGGTCACCGGCTACGCGATGGAGGACCACGAGGTCCGCATCGAGCTCGACTCCGAGACCCACACCCCCGCCCACGTCTGGCGGGCCGCCCTCGACGGCGGGACGGCCCGTGGGCGTCAGCTGCTCGGCACGCTGCACGACGCGGGGGTCCCCGTCGACCGGCTCGTCGTCGCCGGCGGCTGGACGCGGATGCGCTCGGTGCTCGCCGCCCGCCGCGACCTCGCCCCCACCGTCGAGGTCTCCGACGTCGAGCTGCCCGGGACGTGGGGGGCCGCCCGTTTCGGCGCGTGGGCGGCCCTGCACGCCACCGACGCCGGCGCCGACCGCCGGCCACCCGCCCCGTGGTTCACCCACGAGAACACCCCAGACCGCCAGTCCACCCAGGAGGCAACCGCATGACGACCACGACCGGACTCGACGCCATCGCCACCGAGGCAGGTACCTTCGCCGTCCTCGCGATGGACCAGCGAGGCACCCTGCGGCGGATGCTCGCCGCCGTCGACCGCAGCGAGACGACGGAGGAGGAGATCACCGCGCTCAAGCGCGACATGATCGCCTCGCTCGCCGGCAGCGCCTCGGCCTTCCTCGTCGACCCCACCTTCGGCCTGCCCGCCGCCAAGGCCGCCGAGGCATCCTCCCCCTTCGGCCTCCTGCTCGCCGCCGAGCCCGCGAGCCGCGGCACGCACGACGGCGAGCCCGTCGTCGCGCTCGACCCCGCCCAGGACGCGGCCTGGGTGCGCGACAGCGGTGCCGACGCGATGAAGTTCCTCGTCCAGGTCCGCGCCGACCGGCGCCCCGGCGCCGACGGCCGGGACACGACGGCCGAGGCGGTCGAGGTCATGCGCACCCTCGTCGCCGACTGTGCCGAGGTCGGCGTGCCCTCGGTCATCGAGAACCTCATCTTCCCGCTCGCCGGCGAGGAGCCCCTCTCCCCCGCGGCCCGCGCGGACGCCATCATCGAGGCCGCGGTCCTCATCGACCAGCTCAGCCCCAGCCTGCTCAAGCTCGAGTACCCCGGCAGCCCCGAGGCGTGCCGGCGTCTCGCCGAACGCATCTCCTCACCCTGGGCGGTCCTCTCGGCCGGTGTGTCCTCGGACGAGTTCTCCGAGGTGCTGCGCATCAGCTGCGACGAGGGCGGCGCCAGCGGCTTCATCGCCGGGCGGTCGGTGTGGCGCGAGGCGGTCGCCATGGACCACGCCGAGCGCGTCGCGTTCCTCTCCGACACCGGGCGTCGGCGCCTCGACGAGTACCGCGCCATCATCGAGGGCCGGGCCCGCTCGTACCGGGAGAGCGCGGCATGAGCGCCCTGCTCGAGGCCCGCGGGCTGCGCCGCCGCTTCGGCCGGGTCCAGGCGCTCGACGGTGCGGACTTCGACGTCTCCGCCGGCGAGGTCGTCGCCCTCATCGGCGACAACGGTGCCGGCAAGTCCACGCTCGTCAAGGCGCTCACCGGCAACCTCGACCTCGACGAGGGGGAGGTCCTCTTCGAGGGCACCCCGGTGACGTTCCACACCCCCCAGGACGCCTCGCGCGCCGGCATCGAGGTCGTCCACCAGGACCTCGCCCTCGCGCCACACCTCGACGCGGCGCAGAACATGTACCTCGGCCGTGAGGTCATGCGCAGTGGCCTGCTCGGCCGGCTCGGGTTCATGGACACCCCCCGGATGCGCCAGGAGGCCGCCCAGGCCTTCACCGACCTCGGGTCGGCCGTGCGCAGCGTCGTCACCCCGGTCGGGTCGATGTCCGGCGGCCAGAAGCAGTCGGTGGCCATCGCCCGCGCCGTGGCCTGGGCCGACAAGGTCCTCTTCCTCGACGAGCCGACCGCCGCGCTCGGCGTCGTGCAGACCCGCAACGTCCTGGACATGGTCAAGCGGGTCCGCGACCGCGGGCTCGGCGTCGTGCTCATCTCGCACTCGATGCCGCACGTGCTCGAGGTGGCCGACCGCATCCAGGTGCTGCGGCTCGGCAAGCGGGTCGCCACCTACCCCGGCAAGGGCACGAGCGTCGAGGAGCTCGTCGGCGCCATGACCGGAGCACTGGAGATCAAGGAGGGTGCGGCATGAGCACGACCACCACGAGCGACAGGCCGGCCTCGGGGATCGAGACCAAGGCCACCCACGACAGCCTCGCCGACCGGGTCCGCGCCATGCAGTCGGTGTGGATCCTCGGCGTGCTCGTCGTCATCGTCGCCATCTTCGGCGTCATGCAGCCGAGCACGTTCCTCACGACGGGCAACCTGACCAACATCGCCCAGAACGTCTCCATCTGGGCGGTCCTCGCGGTCGGGATGACCTTCGTCATCATCACCGCGGGCATCGACCTGTCCGTCGGCTCGGTGCTCGTGGTCTCCTCCGTCGTCGCGGCGAAGGTCATGGAGTCGATGGGCGACACCGGGTGGGGCACGGCGCTCGTCGGCCTCGTGCTCTCGGTCGTCGTCGGGGTCTTCTGGGGTGGCCTGAACGGGCTGCTCGTCGCCAAGGCGAAGGTCCCCCCGCTCATCGTGACCCTCGGGACGCTCTCCGTCGCGCTCGGCAGCGCGCAGATCCTCACCGGCGGCCTCGACATCCGCTCCGCCCCGCGCGTGCTGCAGGACTCCATCGGCTACGGCCGGCTCGCCGGCGTCCCGGCGATCACGCTCATCGCGCTCGTCATCGTCGTCATCGGCGGGGTGATCCTCCACCGCACCCGCTTCGGCCGGTACACCTACGCCATCGGGTCCAACGAGGTCTCCGCCCGCCGGGTCGGCATCAACGTCGACCGCAAGCTCGTGGAGATCTACGCCTTCTCCGGCTTCCTCGCCGGCGTCGCGGGCATCCTCTCGCTCGCGCAGTACGGCACGACGACGATCGCCGGGCAGTCGCTGACCAACCTCAACGTCATCGCGGCGGTGGTCATCGGCGGCACCTCGATCTTCGGCGGCCAGGGCTCGATGTTCGGCTCGATGGTCGGCCTGTTCATCCCGGCGGTCCTCCAGGCCGGGTTCGTCATCATCGGCGTCTCCCCGTACTGGCAGACGGTCGCCGTCGGCTCGATCCTCATCGCCGCGGTCTACGTCGACCAGCACCGGCGGGCCGCCGCCGTCCGGGCCGGCTAGCCCCCACACACCTGCACCACGACAACGAAGTCACCACAGAAAGGCAGGACCCATGCGAAGCACCCTCAGGTCCACCGCAGCCGTCCTCGGCGCAGCTCTCGCCCTCGCGGCGTGCTCGTCCGGGGCACCGAGCGCCGACTCCAGCGGCGACAGCGGTGGCAGTGACAACAAGACGATCGCCTTCGTCCAGGGCGTCGCCGGCGACGAGTTCTACATCACCATGCAGTGCGGGATCGAGGAGAAGGCCAAGGAGCTCGGCTACACGGTCACGACCCAGGGTCCGCAGAAGTTCGACCCGACCCTGCAGAAGCCGATCGTGGACTCGGTCACCGCGTCCAAGCCGGCCGCGCTGCTCGTCGCCCCGACCGACGTCCAGGCGATGCAGGCTCCGCTGGAGCAGGCCGCGGCGGCCGGCATCAAGGTGGTGCTCGTCGACACGACGGTCAACGACCCGTCCTTCGCCGTCTCGCAGATCAGCTCGGACAACATCGGCGGCGGGAAGGCGGCCTTCGAGGCCATCCAGGAGGCCAAGCCGGACGGCGGGAAGGTGCTCGTCATCTCCACCGACCCCGGCATCTCGACGGTCGACGCGCGCGTCGACGGCTTCGAGGAGGCCACCAAGGGCGACAGCTCCTTCACCTACCTCGGCGTCCAGTACAGCCACAACGACCCGGCGACGGCGGCCAACCTCGTCTCCGCGGCGCTGCAGAAGGACCCGGACATCGTCGGCATCTTCGCGACGAACCTCTTCGCCGCCGAGGGCTCCGCGACCGGTGTCCGCCAGGCCGGGGCCAAGGACGTGACGATCGTCGGCTTCGACGCCGGCCCCAACCAGATCAAGGCGCTGCAGGACGGCACCGTCCAGGCGCTCGTCGCCCAGCAGCCGAGCACCATCGGCATGGACGGCGTCGAGCAGGCGGACGCCGCGCTCACCGGCGGCTCGGTCGAGAAGGAGATCCAGACCGGGTTCACCATCATCACCAAGGACAACCTCTCCGGCGAGGGCGGCGACGCGGCCTACAAGTCGACCTGCTGACCCTCCTCCCCCGAACCAGCGGGGCCGTCGTGAGCCGTTCGGGCCGCGGCGGCCCCGCTGCACGTCCGGGGGCCGGGGTCAGCCGCGCCGGTCGCGGGAGCCGCGTGCGGCGCGCAGCCGGCGGCGGCCCCGGTCGGCGAGCAGGCCCGTCACGAGCAGCACGCCGCCGACGGCGACGAAGAGCACGCCGCCGGGCAGGATCGGCGCGAAGACGGCGAACGCCTGCGTCGTCGTGAAGAGCACCAGCGCCGCCGCCGCCACCGCCGTGAGCCGGTCGGAGCCGCGCAGCGCGCCGAGCACCGCGTAGCCGCTCGCGAGGAGCAGGTAGACCACGACCGCGGTCACCGCGCGGGCGAGGTCGGGCGGTGTCAGGTCCTCGACGGTGCCGATGTCGGCCCGGCCGCGCCACAGCGCCAGGACGAGGGTCAGCGCCAGTGCCGCGGCGCCGAGGCCCACCTCGTACCGGTCCACGCCGGTGCCCGAGGCGGCGGCCAGCGCCCCGAGGACGACCCCGGCCGCGAGGGCCACCCAGAGCAGCACGGGCAGCGGCCGCGGGGGGTCCTCGGCGAGCGGCAGGGCCGCACCGAAGAGCGCCGCGAGGGCGAGCACCGCCCCCACCTCCCGCCACGGCAGGCCGAGTGACGCCCAGGCGGCCCGGCGGCGGCCGGCGTACCGGTGGAGGATCCCCGCGGCGACGGTCACGAGCGCCGCGGCGGCGATCGCCGTCGTCACCGCGAGCACGTCGTCGGCGCGCTCCCCGACCTCCCAGAGCAGCCACCCGGCCCCGAGGACGACCCCGAGGACGGTGGGCCCGAGGGCTGCCACGGCGTAGGCGTAGCCGAGCGCCCCGAGGGCCCACAGGCCGAGCAGCCCCGGTGTGCCGGTCGCCACCTCGGCCGCCAGTGCCCCCTGGAAGACGACCGCGCCGAGCGCCGCGGCCGCGAGCAGGCGCAGGGCGCCCACGGCGGGTGACGCGAGGTCTCCCGCCCGGGCCCGCCGGTGGGCGAGGAGCTCGGCGGTGGCCAGCAGCCCGAGCCACAGGGAGAGGACGAGGACGAGCCGCACGAGGTGCGACATCGCCTCGATGTTCGCCACCACGGCCCACAGCAGGCCGACCCCGACGAAGAGCGAGCCGAGGGTGAGGACGGTGCCGGTGAGGGTGACCCTCCGGTGGACCTGGTAGCGGGCACGGACCGCGGCGACGGCCTGCTCGTCGAGCAGCCCGTCGGCAGCCCACTCGCCCAGCTGCTCCTCGAGCCAGGCGAGCTGGCGCGGGCTCACGGCGGCCCGGGCCGCGGGTGACCCGGCGGGTGCCGCCGCACTGGTCGCGGTGGGGCCTGTCAAGGTCTCGTCGCGTGGTTCGGGTTCGGTTGCGGGAGAAGTGGAGTGCGCAGACATCGCATCCTCCTCGGGAGGGTCCCGGGAGCGGGACGGTTCCAGTCTCCCGCAGCCCTGAGCAGCCCGCCGTGAGATGCGTTACGCCGGGGCCGCCAGCCTGCTCCCCTGGAGGACCGGCCGCGGCCGGACGTGTGAGCCAAACCTCCGAGGGCCACCCCGGCCCGGGGGCCCCGGACCGATAGAGTTCGAGACATGCCGATCAGCAAGGTCCTCATCGCCAACCGCGGCGAGATCGCCGTCCGCATCGCCCGTGCCTGTACCGACTCCGGGATCGCCTCCGTGGCGGTCTACGCCGAGCCGGACCGGGACGCGCTGCACGTCAAGGTCGCCGACGAGGCCCATGCCCTCGGCGGCTCGACTCCGGGGGACTCCTACCTCCTCCAGGACAAGCTCATCGAGGTGGCGCACGCCTCCGGCGCCGACGCCATCCATCCCGGCTACGGGTTCCTCGCCGAGAACGCCCCGTTCGCGCAGAAGGTCATCGACGCGGGCCTGACGTGGATCGGGCCGGGCCCGGAGGCCATCGACTCCCTCGGTGACAAGGTCAAGGCGCGGCACATCGCGCTCAGCGCCAACGCGCCGCTCGTGCCGGGCACGAAGGACCCGGTCGACGGGCCCGACGAGGTCGTGGCCTTCGCCGAGGAGCACGGCCTGCCGGTCGCCATCAAGGCCGCCTACGGCGGTGGTGGGCGCGGCCTGAAGGTGGCTCGCTCGATGGAGGAGATCCCCGAGCTGTACGACTCGGCCGTGCGCGAGGCGGTCACCGCCTTCGGGCGTGGCGAGTGCTTCGTCGAGCGCTTCCTCGACCACCCCCGGCACGTCGAGACCCAGTGTCTCGCAGACCAGCACGGCAACGTCGTCGTCGTCTCGACGCGCGACTGCTCCCTCCAGCGCCGCAACCAGAAGCTCGTCGAGGAGGCGCCCGCGCCGTTCCTCACCGAGGAGCAGCACACCGAGCTGCTCCGGGCGTCCAAGGAGATCCTGCGCACCGCGGGGTACGTCGGCGCCGGCACGTGCGAGTTCCTCGTCGGCCCGCAGGGCGACATCAGCTTCCTCGAGGTCAACACCCGCCTCCAGGTCGAGCACCCGGTCTCCGAGGAGGTCACCGGCGTCGACCTCGTGCGCGAGCAGTTCCGGATCGCCGACGGCGAGAGCCTGGACTACCCCGACCCCGAGCCGCACGCGCACTCCATCGAGTTCCGCATCAACGGCGAGGACCCCGGTCGCGGCTTCCTGCCGGCGCCGGGCACGGTGAGCCGGATGGTCGTCCCCCAGGGCCCCGGCGTGCGGTGGGACGCGGGCATCGTCGAGGGCGACACCATCGCCGGCGCGTTCGACTCGATGATCGCCAAGCTCGTCGTCACCGGGCGCACGCGCCAGCAGGCGCTCGAGCGGGCCCGCCGCGCGCTCGACGAGCTCGTCGTCGAGGGGATGCCCACGGTCGTCCCGTTCCACCGCAAGGTGGTCTCCGACCCGGCGTTCGCGCCCGCCGACCCGCAGGAGCACTTCAGCATCCACACCCGGTGGATCGAGACCGAGATGATCAACGACATCGAGCCTTACGGCGGCCCGACGAGCGACGCCCCCGAGGCCGAGGAGCGCCAGCGCGTCGTCGTCGAGGTCGGCGGCAAGCGGCTCGAGGTCTCGCTGCCCGGCGGGCTGTCCTTCGGTGGCGGGGGCGGGTCGGCGAAGAAGAAGGCGCCGCGGCGCTCCGGCGGTGGTTCCGGCGGGGCCGCGGCCTCCGGCGACTCCCTCACCGCGCCCATGCAGGGCACCATCGTCAAGGTGAGCGTCGAGGAGGGCCAGACGGTCGCCGCCGGTGACCAGGTCGTCGTCCTCGAGGCGATGAAGATGGAGCAGCCGATCACGGCGCACAAGGCGGGCGTCGTCACCGGCCTCAAGGCCGAGGTCGGCGCGACGGTGAGCAACGGTGCGGTCATCTGCGACCTCAAGGACGCCGACGGCGACGCCGAGACTGCCGACGCCTGACCCGGAGGCCCTCCGACCCGGAAACCCCCGACTCGGAGATCCCTGACCCGGAGACCCCCGACCCGGAGGCCCCTGACTCGGAGATCCCTGACCCGGAGACCTCTGACCCGCCCGGGAACGAACCCGGCCCACGGGCCCGGTGCGTGACCTCGCGTCACCGGATCGACCAATAGGTCAATCCGGTGACGCCGGAACCGCCCGCCCCGTCTCTCCCGTGACCAATAGGTCACGTCAGGCACGGCTACCGGGTCCACACCGTGCCCGATGTGACCTATTGGTCGAATCAGTGACGCCCACCCCGGCCCGGACGTACCTGACGTGACCTATTGGTCGAATCAGTGACGGGGGGACGGGACGTCAGCGCATCAGTGCATCAGTGCATCAGGGGCCAGGCGTCCGGGGTCAGGGGCCGGGGGTCAAGCGGGGGTTCGCTCACCGGGGGTCATCGGGGCGGAGGAGCCGACCTGGCGACGCGGCTGGGGGTCGTCCCCGGTGCCGGGTGCCGGGTTCGGTGCCACCGGCGCCGGGTCGTCCGGCTCGTGCGGGGTCCACGGCTCCTCGACGTCGGGGTCCGGGTCGCTCGGGTCCGACGGGCTCTGCGGGCCGGGCTCGCTCGCGGTCGGCGCCTGTGGCCCGGAGCCGGTCGACCCGGTCGACGCGTGCGGATGGTCCGGGCCGGCGTCGGCGCTTGTCGGAAGTGTCAGCTGCTCGTCCTCCACGGGTCTCACTCTAGAGAGAACCCCACCGCCGGCACGAGAGTTCCGCCCGCGGCCGCTCACTCGTGGATGGGGTGCAGGCGCCGCGCCGCCTCGGCGACCGAACCGGACAGCGAGGGGTAGACGGTGAACGTCGAGGCGACCTGGTCGACGTTGAGCCGATGCTGCACCGCCAGCGTGACGGGGAAGACCAGCTCCGAGGCCCGCGGCGCGACGACGACACCGCCGACCACGGCCCCCGACCCCTTCTGCGCGAAGAGCTTGACGAACCCGTCGGTGATGCCCAGCATCTTCGCCCGCGGGTTGCGCGAGAGCGGGAGCATGAGCACCTCGGCGTCGACCTTCTCCTCGTCGACGTCGCGCTGGGAGATGCCCACGGTGGCGATCTCCGGGTCGGTGAAGATGTTCGCCGAGACGACCCCGAGGTTGAGCGGTGCGACCGCGTCGCCGAGAGCGTGCGACATGGCGATCCGGCCCTGCATCGCCGCGACGGACGCCAACGGCAGGACGCCGGTGCAGTCGCCCGCGGCGTAGACGCCCCGCACCGACGTGCGCGAGACCTTGTCGACGGCGACGTGCCCCGAGGGCGCCAGCTCGACGCCGACCTCCTCCAGGCCGATGCCCCGGGTCTGCGGCACCGACCCGACGGCGAGCAACGCATGGCTGCCGGTGACCTCACGACCGTCCTCGAGCTCGACGACGACGCCGTCGCCCGTGCGCCGCACCGCCGCCATCCGCGAGCGCGAGAGGACCTCCATCCCACGCTTGCGGAAGACGTCCTCGATGACGGCGGCCGCCTCCGGGTCCTCCCCCGGCAGCACCCGGTCGCGCGAGGAGACGAGGACGACCTCGCTCCCGAGCCCGAGGTAGGCCTGCGCGAGCTCGGCACCGGTGACCCCGGACCCGACGACGACGAGCCGCTCGGGCAGCTCGCGCAGGTCGTAGATCTGCTGCCAGGTGAGGATGCGCTCCCCGTCCGGCACCGCGGTGTCCATGACCCGGGGCGAGGCACCGGTCGCCACGAGGACGACGTCGGCCTCGATGTCCCGGCCGCCCGAGCCGTCACCGGCGCCAGCGGCAGGCTCGGCGTCCGCGGACTCTCCGCCGTCGGAGCCGCCGGTCACCCGCACCGTCGTCGGCGCGACGAGCCGGCCCTCCCCCGCGACGACGCGCACCCCGACCTCGCCGAGCCGCGCGGTGATGTCGGCGCTCTGGGCCCCCGCGAGGTCGAGCACCCGCCGGTTGACCTCGGGCAGGTCGGCGACGGCGTCGGTGACCTCGTCGCCCTCGTGGTCCTGCAGGTGCACCCCGAGGTGGGCAGCGGTCTCGAAGTCGCTCATGTAGTCGGCGGTCGAGATGAGCGCCTTGCTCGGGACGCAGTCGGTGAGCACCGCGGCGCCCCCGACGCCACTGCGCTCGACGACGGTGACCTCGGCCCCGAGGTGGGCGCCGACGAGCGCGGCCTCGTAGCCACCGGGGCCGCCGCCGAGGATGACGACTCTGCTCGAGCGCACGTTCACGGCCCCCATCCAACCACCCGTCGCGCCCCGCTCCGGGCCTGCCCGCGCGAGACGCCTCCCCCCGTCCCGTTCCGCGCCGCCGCCGGAGTCCCTAGAGTGCCTGCGGGACCGTCACCGGCCCCCGGCTCCGGCCGCCCGTCCTTCCAGGAGGTCACCATGTCCCGTCCCTTCGGCCGCCGCGCCGGCGCTCTCGCCGTCGCCGGGCTCGCCGCCGTCGCGCTCGTCGCCTGCTCCCCGCCGACCGACAGCGACTCCGGGGACTCGGGCGAGGATGGCGCCAGCTCCGCCGCGAGCGCGACCTCGGCGGAGGACCTCGGCGGGATGGACGCCCTCGTCGACGCCGCCACCGAGGAGGGTGCGCTCAACGTCATCGCCCTGCCGCCGGACTGGGCGAACTACGGCGAGGTGATCAAGGCCTTCCAGGCCAAGTACCCCGACATCGAGGTGACGAGCGACCAGCCGGACGCCAGCAGCGCGGACGAGATCTCGACCGCCGAGCGGCTCAAGGGCCAGTCCGGGGCTCCGGACGTCTTCGACCTCGGCGCGTCGGTCGCCCTCGTCAACACCGACATGTTCGCTCCGTACCAGGTCTCGACGTGGGAGGACATCCCCGAGGAGTTCAAGGACCCCGACGGGACCTGGGTCAACGACTACGGCGGCTACATGAGCATCGGCTACGACTCCGACAAGGTCCCCGCCCCGACGAGCGTCCAGGACCTCCTGAAGTCCGACTACGAGGGCAAGGTGGCGCTCAACGGCAACCCGACCGAGGCCGGGGCCGCGTTCGCGGGCGTCCAGATGGTCTCGATCGCCGAGGGCGGCAGCGCCGGCGACCTCGCCAAGGGCGTCGACTTCTTCAAGCGGCTCAAGGAGGCCGGCAACTTCCTGCCCGTCGACCCCACGCCGGCGACCGTGCAGTCCGGCCAGACCCCCGTCGTCATCGACTGGGACTACCTCAACGCCGGCCTGAGCAGCCAGGTCCCGAGCTGGAAGGTCGTCGTCCCGGACGACGCGGTCGTCGCGGGCTACTACTACCAGGCGGTCAACGCCGACGCCCCGCACCCGGCGGCGGCCCGGCTGTGGGAGGAGTTCCTCTACAGCGACGAGGGCCAGAACCTGTGGCTCAAGGGCGGCGCCCGGCCGGTCCGGTTCGACGCGATGCACAGCGCCGGCACCCTCGACGAGGATGCCGCCGCCGCCCTGCCGGAGGTCACCGGGACCCCGGTCGTGCCGACCCAGGAGGACGCCGACTCCGGCAGCGCCTACCTGACGAAGAACTGGGCGAACGCCGTTGGCTGAGCCGGCGGCCCCCCCGCGCGCGGGGGCGCTGCGACGGCTGCGACCGTCGGGCGCCCTCGCCGGGGTGGTCCCGTTCTTCGCCTACACGACGGTCTTCCTCATCGTCCCGACGGCCGTCGTCGTCATCGGGGCCTTCCTCGACGCCGACAACCGCTTCACCCTCGGCAACCTCGAGGCGCTGACCGAGCCCTCGGTCGTGCGGGGCCTGACTCAGTCGGTCATCCTCTCGGCGGTCACCTCGCTCGTCGGCGCCCTCGTCGGCGGGGTGCTCGCCTACGCCGTGAGCACCGCACGGGAGGGGTCGGTGACCCGGCGGTTCTTCACCTCCCTGTGCGGGGTGCTCGCGCAGTTCGGCGGTGTCGCACTGGCCTTCGCGTTCATCGCGTCGTTCAGCGCGCAGGGGCTGCTCAGCGTGCTCCTCGGCCGGGTCGGGCTGGGCACGGGCTCGGGGCTGTGGCTCTACGAGTGGGACCGCGGCCTGGTGCTCGTGTACCTGTACTTCCAGATCCCGCTCATGCTCATCGTCTTCCTCCCGGCCGTGGAGGGGCTGCGCCCGCAGTGGCGCGAGGCCACCGAGACCCTCGGCGGCACGACGTGGACCTACTGGCGCCGGGTGGCCGGCCCGATCCTCATGCCCTCCTTCGTCGGCGCGGCACTCCTGCTGTTCACCAACGCGTTCTCGGCCTACTCCACCGCGAAGGCGCTCGTCTCCCAGGCCAACCCGCTGCTGCCGCTGCAGATCGGGAGCTCGCTCTCCTCGGAGGTCATCCTCGGCCAGGAGAACGCGGGCAAGGCGATGGCCCTGGAGATGGTCCTCGTCGTCGCCGTCGTCATGGTCCTCTACGCGTGGCTCGACCGGCGCGCGGGGCGGTGGATGCGGTGAGCGGCCGGTCCGTGTTCCGCCGCCGCCAGCGGGTCTTCCGGTGGGTCACCCTCGCGGTGCTGCTCGCCTTCTTCCTCCTGCCCCTGCTCGGGATGCTCGACTACACGACCCAGGGCCCCGGCGGCGAGGGCCGCACCGCGCAGACCTGGCGGACGCTCGCCGACGTCTCGACCGTCTCCGTCGAGTACCCGGCGCTCAAGGAGGGCTTCCTCGCCTCGGTCGGGCTGGCGGTCATCACCCCGCTCGCGATGCTCGTGCTGCTCGTCCCGACGATGACCTGGGTGCGGCTGCGGCTGCCGGGGCTGTCGCGGACGGTGGAGTTCGTCTGCCTCCTCCCGCTCACGGTGCCGGCGATCGTCCTCGTCGTCGGCCTCACGCCGGTCTACGCCTGGGTGTACTACCTGTTCGGCGCCTCGACGCTGTGGCTCTCGCTCGCCTACGTCGTGCTCGTCCTGCCCTACGCCTACCGCTCGCTCGACGCCGGCCTGCGGGCGATCGACGTCCGCACCCTCTCGGAGGCGGCGCGCTCGCTCGGCGCCGGCTGGCTCACCGTGATGTGGCGCGTCGTGCTGCCCAACCTGCGCACCGCGGTGCTGTCCGCCTCGTTCCTGTCCGTCGCGCTCGTCCTCGGCGAGTTCACCATCGCCAGCCTGTTCAGCAAGAAGAACCTCCAGGTGGCCATGTACGAGCTCGGCAAGTCCGACGCGCAGATCTCGGTCGCCGTCGGGCTCGCCGCGCTCGTCTTCGGCTTCGTCGTCCTCTTCGCGATGTCGTTCGTCGGCACCCGCCCGGCCGGTACCGGGCGCCTGGCCCGGCGGCGCCGTCCCCGCAAGGAGAACCCTGCATGACCTCGACCACACCCGCCCCGACCGACCCGAGCACCCGCGGCATCGCGGTGCAGCTGACCGAGCTGCGCCGCGTCTACGGCGGGGTCGCCGCGCTCGACGGCCTGACGCTGCACCTCGAGCCCGGCGAGCTCGTCGCCCTGCTCGGACCCTCCGGGTGCGGCAAGACGACCGCGCTGCGCTGCCTCGCGGGCCTGGAGGACCCCGACTCGGGGTCGATCGAGGTCGGCGGCCGCGACATCACGGGCGTCCCGACGAACAAGCGCGACATGGGGATGGTCTTCCAGGCCTACAGCCTCTTCCCGCACATGACCGCCCGCCAGAACGTCGAGTTCGGCCTCGAGCTGCGCGGCCGGGACAGGAGCGCCCGGCGGGCCCGCGCCGGGGAGATGCTCGAGCTCGTCGGGCTCTCGGTGCACGCCGACAAGTACGCCCACCAGCTCTCCGGCGGCCAGCAGCAGCGGGTGGCGCTGGCCCGGGCGCTCGCCATCGAGCCGCAGGTGCTCCTGCTCGACGAGCCGCTGTCGGCGCTCGACGCCAAGGTCCGCGCCCAGCTGCGCGACGAGATCCGCCGCATCCAGCTCGAGGTCGGCACGACGACGCTCTTCGTCACCCACGACCAGGAGGAGGCGCTCGCGGTCGCCGACCGGGTCGGGGTGATGTCGGTGGGCCGCCTCGAGCAGGTCGCACCCCCGGCGGAGCTGTACAGCGCACCCCGCACGCCGTTCGTCGCCGACTTCGTCGGGCTGACCAACCGCCTGCGCGCCCGGGTCGAGGACGGACGGGCGCAGGTTCTCGGCGGCAGCATCCCCGTGCTGCCCGGGTCCGCCGACGGTCCCGAGGCGGTCGTGCTCGTCCGTCCGGAGGGGATCGTCGTCGAGCCCGGCGACGGTCCCGCGCCCGCGACCGTGGTCAGCGCGAGCTTCCTCGGCGGGCACGGCCGGGTCGTGGCCCGCACGCCGGAGGGTGAGGAGGTCTCGGTGCAGGTCGCGAACACCGACGTGACGCGCTACCGCCCCGGCGACCGGGTGCACCTGGCTCCCCGGGGTGACGCTGCCCTCGCGGTCGCGGACTGAGCCGCGCCCGTCGGTAGGCTCGCCACCGTGACCGACGCCGCCGCCCACGACCTGACCGACCCCGCGACCGACCCGTTCGCGGTCGCCGAGGCCGCCGCCGCGGTCATCCGCGAGCGCACGGGGGCCGACCGGCACGACATCGCCCTCGTCCTCGGCTCCGGCTGGGGGCAGGCCGGCGACCTCGTCGGCGAGACACTCGCGAGCATCGAGAACACCGACGTGCCAGGCTTCGCCAAGGCCGCGGTCGAGGGGCACAGCGGCACGATGCGCTCGGTCGCGGTCGGCGACACCGGCCGC
Organism: Phycicoccus endophyticus; assembly: GCF_011326735.1. Classification (GTDB taxonomy): domain Bacteria; phylum Actinomycetota; class Actinomycetes; order Actinomycetales; family Dermatophilaceae; genus Phycicoccus; species Phycicoccus endophyticus. The sequence goes on along the minus strand of NZ_JAANCN010000010.1, from coordinate 9,292 downwards.
CGGGCGCTCGTCTACGGCACCCGCACCCACTTCTACGAGGGCCGGGGCGTGCGGTCGGTCGTGCACGGCGTGCGCACCGCCGCGGCCGCCGGCTGCTCGAGCCTCGTCATCACGAACGGGTGCGGGGGCCTGCGCCCGGAGTGGGCGCCCGGCACGCCGGTGCTCATCAGCGACCACATCAACCTCACCGCGCACTCCCCCATCGAGGGCGCGCACTTCGTCGACCTCACCGACCTGTACTCCCCGCGGCTGCGCGCGCTCGCCCAGGAGGTCGACCCGACCCTCGACGAGGGCGTGTACGTGCAGTTCCGCGGGCCGCACTACGAGACCCCGGCCGAGGTGCGGATGGCCAAGGTGCTCGGTGGCGACCTCGTCGGCATGTCGACCTCGCTCGAGGCCATCGCCGCCCGCCAGGCCGGCCTCGAGGTGCTCGGCATCTCGCTCGTGACCAACGCCGCCGCCGGCATCTCGCCCGACCCGCTGAGCCACGAGGAGGTCCTCGCCGCCGGACGCGCGGCCGCCGACCGTTGCGGCCGCCTCCTCGCCGACGTCGTCCGGCTCGCCTGAGAGCGCCGCGATGAGCGACCTCGAGGATCTCCTCCGCGCCGCCCGTGCCTGGGCCGACGACGACCCCGACCCGGTGACCCACGCCGAGCTCGAGCGGCTCGCCACGGCCGCCCAGGGCGGCGACACCGCGGCGCACGCCGAGCTCGCCGACGCGATGTCCGGGATGCTCGAGTTCGGCACCGCCGGGCTGCGCGGCCGCCTCGGCGGCGGCCCGCACCGGATGAACCGCGCCGTCGTCATCCGGGCCGCGGCCGGGCTCACGGCGTACCTGCAGACCCTCGACGCCGAGCCCTTCGTCGTCGTCGGGTTCGACGCACGCACCAACAGCGACGTCTTCGCCCACGACACCTGCGCGGTCGTCACGGGGATGGGCGGGCGTGCGGTCGTGCTCCCCCATCCGCTGCCGACGCCGGTGCTGGCGTACGCGATCCGGTACCTGGGCGCCGACGCCGGAGTGATGGTCACCGCCTCGCACAACCCGCCCGAGGACAACGGCTACAAGGTGTACGTCGGCGACGGCTCGCAGATCGTGCCCCCGGTCGACGGGCAGATCGCCGAGCGGATCGCCGCGGTGGGGTCGGTGGCGTCGGTGCCGCGGGCGGACGACGGCTGGGAGACCCTCGGCGACGAGGTGCTCGAGGCCTACCTCGCCGACGCCGTCACGGTCCTCGCGCCGGGTTCGCCGCGCGACGTCACGGTCGTGCACACGGCGCTGCACGGCGTGGGGTCGGAGACGGTTCGGCGCGCGTTCGCGGCCGCCGGCTTCCCGGAGCCGGTCCCCGTGCCGTCGCAGGCCGAGCCGGACCCGATGTTCCCCACCGTGTCATTCCCCAACCCGGAGGAGCCGGGGGCGATGGACGCCGCGCTCGAGCTCGCCGAGCAGACCGGTCCCGACGTCGTCGTCGCGAACGACCCCGACGCCGACCGCTGCGCCGTCGCCGTGCCCGGCCCGGGCGGGTGGCGGATGCTCCGCGGCGACGAGGTCGGCGTGCTGCTCGGGTCGCACGTGCTGTCGCGCGGGGTCGTGCCCGACTCCGCCGAGGCCGTGTTCGCCAGCTCGATCGTCTCCTCCCGCATGCTCGCCGCGATGTGCCGGGCCGCCGGCGTCCGCCACGAGGAGACCCTCACCGGCTTCAAGTGGATCGGCCGGGTACCGGGCCTGCGCTACGGCTACGAGGAGGCGCTCGGGTACTGCGTCGACCCGGCGCACGTGCGCGACAAGGACGGCGTCACGGCCGCGCTGCTCGTCGCCGAGATGGTCGCGACCCTCGCGGCGGAGGGGCGCAGCCTGCTCGACCGGCTCGACGACCTCGCCGGCGAGCACGGGGTGCACGCCACGGACTCCTTCGCGGTCCGCGTGGAGGACCTCGGGCTCATCGGCCGGGTCATGGACCGGCTGCGGGCGCAGCCGCCCGCGCAGGTCGCGGGGGTCGCCGTGGAGCGGGTGGACGACCTGGCCCGCGGCGACGGCGGGCTGCCGCCGACCGAGGGGCTGCGCTGGTACCTCACGGACGGGTCGCGGGTCATCGTCCGCCCGTCGGGCACCGAGCCGAAGCTCAAGGTGTACCTCGAGGTCGTCGAGCCCGTCGCCGGTGGCGACCTCCGCTCTGCGCGCGAGCGTGCCGCGGCCCGGCTGGCCGCCGTCCGCACCGATCTCGAGGCCGCCACCCGCCCCTGACCCCGGCTCGAGTGCGCGCGCGGTCGCCCCGGCCACCACCTGCGCACTCACCGCGGGACGGGGCTGCGACGGTGACCCCGGCCTGCGCGCCCCCGTAGACTCCCCGGGTGAGCACCGCCACCGACGTCGACGTGACGGCTCGGGCCCGGGACATCCTCGGGGTCTCGCGCCTGACCACCACCGCCCTCACCGGCTGGCTGCACGGCCTGCCGGGGGTCGACCAGGTGGGCTGCGAGGCCCGGGCCGCAGCCCTCTCGACCCGCTCGGTGAAGACGACGAGCAAGGCGTGGGCGGTCGACACCGCCATCTCGATGATCGACCTCACCACCCTCGAGGGCGCCGACACCCCCGGCAAGGTGCGCGGCCTCGCCGCCCGCGCCCTCGTACCGGACCCGAGCGACCCCACGACACCGAGCCCGGCCGCGGTCTGCGTCTACGGCGACATGGTGCCGTTCGCGCGGGAGGTGCTCGGGCACTCCACGGTCCGGATCGCGGCCGTCGCCACCGCCTTCCCCAGCGGCCGGGCCAGCCGGGCGGTCAAGCTGGCCGACACCCGGGACGCCGTGGCCAACGGCGCCGACGAGGTCGACATGGTCATCGACCGCGGGGCCTTCCTCGCCGGCGACTACCGGCAGGTCTTCGACGAGGTTGCCGAGACGAAGGCGGCCTGCGGGGAGGCCCGGCTCAAGGTGATCATGGAGACCGGCGAGCTCGTGACGTACGACAACGTCCGCCGGGCCTCGTGGCTGTGCATGCTCGCGGGGGCCGACTTCATCAAGACCTCCACGGGCAAGATCTCCCCCGCCGCGACGCTGCCGGTGACCCTCGTCATGCTCGAGGCGGTCCGCGACTGGCGCGAGCTGACCGGCGAGCAGGTCGGGGTCAAGCCCGCCGGCGGCATCCGCACGAGCAAGGACGCCATCCGCTACCTCGTGACGGTGAACGAGGTCGCCGGCGAGGAGTGGCTCGACGCGCACTGGTTCCGTTTCGGTGCCTCGAGCCTGCTCAACGACCTCGTCCTCCAGCGCCAGCGCATGCGTACCGGCGCCTACTCCGGCGCCGACTACGTCGCCGACGACGCCCCCAGCGGTTACTGAGCAGAACGAGGACGCCACGGATGCCCACCTTCGAGTACGCCCCCGCCCCCGAGTCCCGCTCGGTCGTCGACGTCGCCGCCAGCTACGGGCTGTTCATCGGCGGTGAGTTCGTCCAGTCCGAGGGCGGCGCGCCGCTGAAGACCGTCAACCCGGCCACCGAGGAGGTGCTCGCCGAGGTCACCGAGGCCAGCGCCGCCGACGTCGACGCGGCCGTGCGCGCGGCCCGTACCGCCTACACCCGGGTGTGGTCGCGAACGAGCGGCGCCGACCGCGGCAAGTACCTCTACCGGATCGCCCGGATCATCCAGGAGCGGGCCCGCGAGTTCGCCGTCCTGGAGACCCTCGACAACGGCAAGCCGATCCGGGAGAGCCGTGACGTCGACATCCCGCTCGTCGCGGCGCACTTCTTCTACCACGCCGGCTGGGCCGACAAGCTCTCCTACGCCGCGCTCGGCGAGGACCCGCGCCCGGTCGGCGTCGTCGGCCAGGTCATCCCGTGGAACTTCCCCCTGCTCATGCTCGCGTGGAAGGTGGCACCGGCGCTGGCCTGCGGCAACACGGTCGTCCTCAAGCCGGCCGAGACCACCCCGCTGACGGCGCTGCTCTTCGCCGAGGTCTGCCAGCAGGCCGACCTGCCGCCCGGTGTCGTCAACATCGTCACCGGCGCGGGCGCCACCGGCCAGGCCCTCGTGGACCACCCGGGCGTCGACAAGCTGGCCTTCACCGGCTCCACCGCGGTCGGGAAGATGATCGCCCGCTCCATCGCCGGCACCCGCAAGACGGCCACGCTCGAGCTCGGCGGCAAGGCCGCCAACATCGTCTTCGACGACGCCCCGATCGACCAGGCCGTCGAGGGGATCGTCGACGGCATCTTCTTCAACCAGGGCCACGTCTGCTGTGCCGGCAGCCGGATCCTGGTCCAGGAGAACATCGCCGAGGAGCTCGACCGCCGGCTCAAGCGCCGGCTGGCGAGGCTGCGGGTCGGTGACCCGATGGACAAGAACACCGACGTCGGCGCCATCAACAGCCGCGTCCAGCTGGAGCGGATCGAGGAGATGGTCACCGTCGGCGAGGCCGAGGGGGCCGAGCGCTGGGACTCCGGCTGCGAGCTGCCCTCCAGCGGGTTCTGGTTCCGCCCGACGGTCTTCAGCGGCGTCGCCCAGAGCCACCGGATCGCCCAGGAGGAGATCTTCGGGCCGGTGGTCTCGGTGCTCACCTTCCGCACCCCCGGGGAGGCCGTGGCCAAGGCCAACAACACCCCCTACGGCCTCTCGGCGGGCATCTGGACCGAGAAGGGCAGCCGGATCCTGTGGATGGCCGACCAGCTGCGGGCCGGGGTCGTGTGGGCCAACACCTTCAACAAGTTCGACCCCACGAGCCCGTTCGGCGGCTACAAGGAGTCCGGCTACGGCCGCGAGGGCGGCCGGCACGGGCTGGCTCCCTACGTGCGCACCAGCTCCCCGGCCTGACCCCGGGCCGGTCAGGCCGGCGGGCGGAGCCGCTCGACGAGGGCGGCGCAGGCCCCCTCGAGGTGGCGGCGCATCAGCTGCTCGGCCACCGGGCCGTCGCCGCGCTCCATCGCCTGGAGGACTCCGCGGTGCTCGGCGGCGATCCGGTCGCGCCCGAGCGCCTCGCGGTTCTGGATCATCGACAGGTGGATCTCCCCGCTGAGGTCGCCGTAGACGCGTGAGAGCCGCGGGCTACCCACGGCCTCGACGAGGGCGCGGTGGAAGCCGAGGTCGGCGTGGACGAACACGCTGTGGCGCGCGTCGAGCGGCACGTGCGCGAGCGCGTCGACCGCCTCCGCCGCGGCCCGCGGGACCTGCTCCTGCTCCATGAGGGCGTGGACGACGGCGAGCTCGAGGGGCAGGCGCACCCGGAAGAGGTCCTCGACGTCGCCCTCGGTGAGCACCGGGACGCGGGCGGACTTGTGCGGCTCGCGCCGCAGCAGGCCCTGCTGGACGAGGGTCGCGATGGCCGCCTTGGCTGTGGGCCGGGAGACGTCGTACTCCGCCGCGACGTCGTTCTCGGTGAGCCCGGCGCCCGGGTCGACCTCGCCGTCGAGGACCCGCGTGCGCAGGGTGTCGGTGAGGGCGTCGACGAGCGAGACGGTGCGCAGCTTCACGGGCGGCCTCCTTCGACGGCGGGGTCCTCATCCTAGGCGATCGCAGCAGACGAACTGCTCGGATGATTGACAGACAAGTTCTCACGTCTTACGTTCATCCCTATGTCCGCGCGACGGCGCGCGGGTGGCCCGAAGGAGTGCCCCCATGTTCCAGCCCGTCCCCGACCCCGTCGCCGGGTCGCTCGCCCTCTCCGCGCTCGTCGCGGCGCTGCCGCTGCTCACCCTCTTCGCCCTCCTCGGCGGGCTGCGCTGGAAGGCCTGGCAGGCCGGCCTGGCCTCCCTGCTCGTCGCCCTGCTCGTCGCGGTGCTCGCCTTCGGGATGCCGGCCTCGCAGTCCCTCCTCGCGGCCAGCGAGGGCGCCGGCTTCGGCCTCTTCCCGATCATCTGGATCGTCCTGACCGCCATCTGGGTCTTCCGGCTCACCGAGCTCACCGGCTACGACCTGCTCCTGCGTCGCGCGTTCGGCAGCGTCTCCCCCGACCACCGGGTCCAGGCCATCCTCATCGCCTTCTGCTTCGGCGCCCTCCTCGAGGCCCTCGCGGGCTTCGGCACGCCGGTCGCCGTCACCGCGGTCATGCTCATCGCCGTCGGCCTGCGCCCGCTCAAGGCCGCCGCCGTGGCCCTCGTCGCCAACACCGCGCCGGTGGCCTTCGGCGCGATCGCCGTCCCGATCACGACCCTGGCCAAGATCACCGGGCTGGACGCCGCCGACCTCGCCTCGATGGCCGGGCGGCAGACCCCCGTGCTCGCCGCCATCGTCCCGCTCGTCCTCGTCGTCATGGTCGACGGCCGGCGCGGCCTGCGCCAGGCGTGGCTGCCCGCGCTCGTCGGCGGGCTGGGCTTCGCGCTGACGCAGTACGTGACCTCGAACTTCCTCGCCTACGAGATCACCGACATCCTCGCCGCGTTCGTCGGCGCCCTCGCGCTCGTCCTCCTGCTGCGCGTGTGGCAGCCTGCCCAGGTGCTCCAGGACCAGGCCCCCGAGGAGGGCGAGCCGGCGGCTGCCGGCGCCTCCGCCGCGAGCGCCGGCGGGGGCGGCACCACCCTGACGGCCACCGAGGCCGAGTCCGTCACCACCGCGGTGAGCGGCCGGCAGGCCCTGCTCGCCTTCGCCCCCTACCTCGTCGTCGTCCTGCTCTTCACCGCCGTCTCCTTCGGCCCGCTGAAGACCTTCCTCGCCGACCACTCCGGCTGGAAGCTCGACTGGCCCGGGCTGCAGGTGGCCGGCTCCGACGGCACGCCGCTCGCGGCGGCGACCTTCAACCTCAACGTCTTCTCCGCGGCCGGGACCACCCTGCTCGTCGCCGGCGTCGTGACGGCCCTGGTCTACCGGGTGAGGGCGGCCGCGGCGGCCCGGGCCCTGCTCGACGTCGTCGTCCAGTTCCGGTTCACGATCCTCACCGTCGTCTCGGTGCTCGCCCTGGCCTACGTGATGAACTTCTCCGGGCAGACGGTCACCCTCGGCCTCGCGCTCGCCTCGACCGGTGGCTTCTTCGCCTTCCTCTCCGCGGTCGTCGGCTGGATCGGCGTCGCCGTCACCGGCTCGGACACCTCCTCGAACTCTCTCTTCGGGCTGCTCCAGGTGACCGCCGCGGAGGAGACCCACCTCAGCCCGTACCTGCTCGCGGCGGCGAACACCTCCGGCGGGGTCCTCGGGAAGATGATCTCGCCGCAGAACCTCGCGATCGCCGCCGCGGTCGTCGGGATGGAGGGCCGCGAGAGCCTGCTCTTCCGCCGGGTGCTCGGCTGGAGCCTGCTGCTCCTGCTGCTCATGTGCCTCCTCGTGCTCCTGCAGTCCACACCGGTGCTCGGCTGGATGGTCGTGGGGTGAGCGTGCCCACGACACCGCGCCCCGACGGCGACCGCGACCGGCTCGCCGCCGCCCTGGCCGACCCCGCCCGGCTCTCGCGGCGGGCCCTCGACCGGCTGAAGATGGCCCACGACGCCTCGCACTACGCGATGACCCCGCAGGCGGTGGCCACGCCGGTGGACGCCGTCGAGGTCGGGCGGCTCTTCGCGGCCGCGGCGGCCCAGGGGCTGCCCCTGACCTTCCGCTCCGGCGGGACCAGCCTCTCCGGCCAGGCGAGCACGACCGGGCTGCTCGTGGACACCCGGCGGCACTTCCGCGACATCGAGGTGCTCGAGGACGGCGCCCGGGTGCGGGTCGGCCCCGGCGCGACCGTCCGGGCGGTGAACACCCGCCTGGCGCGCTACGGCCGCAAGCTCGGCCCGGACCCGGCGAGCGAGGTCGCGTGCACCCTCGGGGGCGTCGTGGCGAACAACAGCAGCGGGATGGCGTGCGGGATCGCCGCGAACACCTACACCACCTTGGACTCGCTCGTCCTCGTCCTGCCGAGCGGCACGGTGGTCGACTCCTCGGCGCCGGACGCCGACGCGCGGCTGCGCGCGGACGAGCCCGAGCTGCACGAGGGCCTCGCCCGGCTGCGGGAGCGGGTCCGCACGACGCCGGGGTCGGTGCGCACCATCGAGCGGCTCTACGCCATGAAGAACACGATGGGCTACGGGGTCAACTCCTTCCTCGACCACACGGCGCCGGTCGACATCCTCGCCCACCTCGCCGTGGGCAGCGAGGGCACGCTCGGGTTCGTCGCCTCGGTCGTGCTGCGGACGGTGCCGCTGGAGCCGCACGCGATGACCGGGCTGCTCGTCTTCGACGACCTCGCCGGGGCCACCGGTGCCCTGCCCGACATCGTCGCCACCGGACCGGCGACCGTCGAGCTGCTCGACGCGGCCGCCCTGCGGGTCGGCCAGCGCGACCCCGGCGCCGACGCGTCGCTGCGCCGCATCGACGTGCGCGAGCACGCCGCCCTGCTCGTCGAGTACCAGGCGGGCACCGCCGAGGCGGTCGCCCGGCGCGCGGAGCAGGCCCGGCCGGCCCTCGAGGGTCTCGGCGCGTCCGGTCCGGCGGAGCTCACGGCCGACCCGGGCGCGCGGGCGCGGCTGTGGCACACCCGCAAAGGCCTGTACGCGACCGTCGCCGGCGCGCGCCCGCGGGGCACGACGGCCCTGCTCGAGGACGTCGTCGTGCCCGTCCCCGAGCTGCTGCCGACGTGCGAGCGCCTCATCGGGCTGTTCGCCGAGCACGGCTACCACGACAGCGTCGTCTTCGGCCACGCCAAGGACGGCAACCTGCACTTCATGCTCACCGAGGACCTCTCGGCCGGGCACTCCGCGCGCCTGGACGCGTTCACCGAGGACATGGTCTCCCTCGTCCTGCACCACGGCGGCTCGCTCAAGGCCGAGCACGGCACGGGGCGGATGATGGCCGGCTACGTCGAGCGGCAGTACGGCCCCGAGCTGTACGCCGTGATGCGTGAGGTCAAGGCGCTGTGCGACCCCGCCGGCGTCCTGGCCCCGGGCGTGCTCATCGCGCGCCCCGGCGCACCGGAGCCGGCGGTCAAGGTGCCGCTCGCCGTCGACGACGAGGTCGACGACTGTGTCGAGTGCGGGTACTGCGAGCCGGTGTGCCCGAGCCGCGACCTCACGACCACCCCCCGCCAGCGGATCGCGCTGCGCCGGGAGATGGCCCGGCTGCGCCGCGCCGGCGAGGAGGCGACGCTGCGCGAGGTCGAGGCCGACTTCGCCTACGACGCCGTGGACACCTGCGCCGTCGACGGGCTGTGCGCCACCGCCTGCCCATTGCACATCAACACCGGCGACCTGATGAAGCGGCTGCGGGGCGAGGCCGCCGGGCCGGTGCTGCGGCACGGCTGGGCGGCCGCCGCACGCCACTGGGGCGCCGCGACCCGGGCCGCCTCCACCGCGCTGACCACCGCGGACGCGCTGCCGCCGGCGCTCCCGGCC